>NZ_JBIBZI010000002.1:248597-350468 GCF_043084105.1 Streptomyces sp. NPDC014676
CATGCATGGAACGGTAGCCGAGCCGAGCAGAGAGCCGACAGTCCACCATCAAGCGATTGCCGATCAGAGCGCGGTAAGACTTTCCCTACTTCATCAAGGCCCGCGCACGGCGCGGGCGCGCGCCGCCTCTGCGGCGCGGCCTGCCTCCTGTCTGCGCCCCGGCTGGCCGCGCCCGGCGGCGCGCTGGCGAGCTGCGGGCATGAAGGTGGGAGACACCCTCTGTGGCTGGGGCGGTCGGCTCCACGGCTTTAGGCAGCCACTTTGGGGCGAGCCTCGAAGATCATGGCCCCAACGTCGTGCTTTAACGGGCAGGTCCACAGACTGCCCGACGCGCCGGAAGCTTACGGGGCCATGATCACTCGCCCCAAAGCAGCTCCAGCCCAAAGCCGCTCCGCCGACCTGGAATCGTGTGACTTGAACTAGTGATACCGCGAAGGCGTTTTATTCACTCAATGCGATGACACCGCTTCGAGCAGTTGAACGATAGACAGCAAGTGGGATCATAGAAAATCCCGGATGCTGAGGAAGGTCGATGAACCCGAGACGCCCTAGGTTGCGCATTTGCGCATTCATAGCCTCGGCGAACTTAGCCCTGTTCAGCCTTCCATCGGCGTCAGTGAAGTCCATCTCGGGCAGCGCTGTTTCTTTAGTGCCGTAACTGCCGATACTGCCGACAACGGTCCACTCTTGCTGCTCGGTGCCATATCGAGCAAACAGGATATCTGCCTCACCGTCCAGATATTGGCGTCCTTCTTGCAGGCGCGAGCCAATGAGGATGCCCTCAACTGGAGCGAGATTGACATGAAGACCAGGCGCGAAAACCCCTTTGGATACGCGTACGTACGAACGGAGGCTAGATCCATCCACCCCGCCGACATCAGGGAAGTCCTGGATTGCATCTTCAATCGCTGGGGTTTCCGATGCTTGCCTTGACCTTAAAGAGCCGGATTGCTGTCGACCACCCTTCCCCTTCGTTGGTTTGGTCGGCGCCGTAGATGGCAGCGCTCCGATACCGTTCAACCCCGCCATAACGGAGGAGAAAGCCGCGAAGGTAGACGCCACATATCTCGTGTCATAAAGTGACCCCATGGCGGTCACCCTGACGAGAGTGCCCGGGGGGAATTTTTCCCTTAGTGCACCAGAGGACCACTCGTGGGGGTCAGAAGCCTCTTCGGAGATGTCGTTCAGTAGTTGCTCCGACTCCAGCGCTTCTTCCAGCATCGGGAAAAGTGCGTCCCCTAGTGATTTGTTCGTATAGGTTTCACTCCCGGAGCCCTGGAAATATTGGCCAGCTACACGCGGACCAACAGTGGTCCTTTTCTCTTTGCGCTCCGTCTCTCGTTCCTCCTCCCGAATCCCTCCATCGATCTGGGCCAACATTGCCCTCACCTTGTCGGTGTCAACATAGAGAAATTCACGCAGTATCATTCGATCCCCCTTTAGGTTGGGATAAGCGTACTTGGGAACCCGCCGCCGAGGGTTCATTCGGAGTTTTTTCCTCGATCTAGTGGCCAACGCCCAGCACGAGTACTAGGGTCTCCATCCGCACCACCAGGGGTGGACGTACGGCGCGGTGGTGCGTCTCTCGACCTCCGGCACTGCGATGCGCGACGAAGTGCACAACCCCGCAACCGGGGAACACTGACGAGAGTCCTCGGCCGGGCCGTCCCTGGGCCGTCCGAGGCCACCCGACGCCGACCAACAACGACAGAAGCCCACGGCATCTGAACTGGTCAGAGCCGTGGGCTTCTTCAGGTCCGCTGGTCAGCGGAAGGGGTGATCAGTAGACCGGCTTCTCCGGTTCGATCTGGTTGACCCAGCCGATCACGCCGCCGCCCAGGTGGACGGCGTCGGCGAAGCCCGCGGACTTCAGGACGGCGAGGACTTCCGCACTGCGGACACCCGTCTTGCAGTTCAAGACGATCTTCTTGTCCTGCGGCATGCTCTCCAGGGCGTTGCCCATGAGGAACTCGTTCTTGGGGATCAGGCGGGCGCCCGGGATGGACACGATCTCGAACTCGTTCGGCTCGCGGACGTCGATGAGCTCGATGTTCTCGCCGTCGTCGATCCACTCCTTGAGCTGCTTGGGAGTGATCGTGGAGTCGGCCGCCGCCGCCTGGGCCTCCTCGGAGACGACGCCGCAGAAGGCCTCGTAGTCGATGAGCTCGGTGACGGTCGGGTTGTCGCCGCAGATCGCGCAGTCGGGGTCCTTGCGGACCTTGACCTGGCGGTACTGCATCTCCAGGGCGTCGTAGATCATGAGCCGGCCGACCAGCGGCTCACCGATGCCGGCGAGGAGCTTGATCGCCTCGTTGGCCTGGATGGAGCCGATGGACGCGCACAGCACGCCCAGGACGCCGCCCTCGGCGCAGGAGGGGACCATGCCGGGGGGCGGGGGCTCCGGGTAGAGGCAGCGGTAGCAGGGGCCGTGCTCGGACCAGAAGACCGACGCCTGGCCGTCGAAGCGGTAGATCGAGCCCCACACGTACGGCTTGTTCAGCAGCACGCAGGCGTCGTTGACCAGGTAGCGGGTCGCGAAGTTGTCCGTGCCGTCGACGATCAGGTCGTACTGGCTGAACAGGTCCATCACGTTGTCGGCCTCGAGCCGCTCCTCGTGGAGGACCACGTTCACGTACGGGTTGATGCCCTTGATCGTGTCACGCGCGGACTCGGCCTTGGGGCGGCCGATGTCGGACTGGCTGTGGATGATCTGGCGCTGCAGGTTCGACTCGTCGACCTCGTCGAACTCCACGATGCCGAGCGTGCCCACGCCCGCCGCGGCCATGTACATCAGACCCGGCGAACCCAGGCCGCCGGCGCCCACAAAGAGCACCTTGGCGTTCTTCAGCCGCTTCTGCCCGTCCATACCCACGTCGGGGATGATCAGGTGGCGGGAGTACCTGCGGACCTCGTCTACGGTGAGCTCGGGGGCCGGCTCGACCAGGGGTGGCAGCGACACTGGGACTCCGTTGGTCGGTCGATCACTACGGTTGTTCTTCGCCTAACAGTGCCATGGCCTTTTTCATTCCGAGACACCCGTTCCGATACGCGAGACGATGTCGTCCCAGTAGCCGGGCAGGGGCTCCCAGGAGGCAGTGCGGGCACGGTGACCCGTGTGGTGGGTGTGGTCCGTGAAGTAGATCGTCGCGGCGCCCTGCCAGCGGGCGATGCGCAGGGCCTCGTCCAGGTGCGGGCGGGGCACTCCGTGCACGACGTGGCAGAAGCGTTCGGGCGGGTGGTCGGCGGTCCACTCCGCCACCTGCGACCAGCGGTAGTCGTTCCACGGTCCGGAGAAGGTGACCAGCTGGTCGGCGTGTTCGGCGTATCCCGGGTACGGGTGGGTGCCGTGGCCGAGGACGATGTGGGCGTCGTGGAGGGTCCGGAGCGTGGTGGTCGTGCGCCGGACCTCGGGGAGTGCGGCCCGGTCGGCGGGACAGCGGTCCAGCAGGAAGCCGTCGACCTGGTACCAGTCGATGAAGCGGTGGGCGTCCGAGAGCACCTCGCCGAACGTACGGAGGCCGTACGCCGTGTCGAGGTGGCCGAGGACGCGGACACCGGCGTTGCGGAGGCGGCCGGCCGCTTCCAGGCACCGCGGGTCGGGCTGGGTGCCGGGGCCGTCGGCCACGTCGAGGACGACCCAGTGCAGAGGGATGCCCGGGCGGGTGAGTTCGCTCCACCCGGTCGGGGCGACGAGGGGGTGCGCGAGGCCGGGGACGCCGAAGCCCGTGCGGAAGCCGGTGCTCGCCGTGCCGGCTTTGACGCTGGTCAGATGCGACATGCCGCCTCCATCCAGATGTCGGCGAGGGACTCCTCGAGGTTGATCCGGGGACGCCAGCCGAGGCGGTCGCGGGCGGTGCGGACGTCGGCCTGCTGCCAGCTGCCGCAGCCGTCGGGGTACGGGAAGGCGACGGGGGTGGTGGTGTGGTGGTGGTCGGGGTCGGCGCGGGGGTGGCCGATCGTGGTGCGGATGGGGGTGGTGGGGTGGGGGGTGTGGGTGGGGTGGGGTACGTGCGGTGGGTGCAGGCCCGGAGGGATGTCCAGTTCGTTGAGGGCGCCGCCGTAGCCGGCCACCCTGGCGAGGACTCCGGCGGCGTCGCGGAGGCGGACGGCACGGCCCGAGCCGATGTTGATGACGCCCTGCGCGGCGGAGAGGGAGGCGGCGTGGACGGCGCGGGCCACGTCGCGGACGTCGACGAAGTCCCGTTGTACGCCGAGACCGCCGAGCTTCAGCTCGCTGTCGCCGGACTGCATGGCGCGGCGCATCGCCTCGGCGAGGCGGCCGAGGGGGGAGCCGGCGGGGGTGCCGGGGCCGACGGGTGAGAAGACCCGGAGGACCACGGCGTCCAGGCCGGAGCCGAGGACCAGCTCGGTGGCGGCGAGTTTGCTGACGCCGTAGGGGCCGCCGGGGCGGGGGACGGCGTCCTCCGCCGTGGACGAGCCGGGCTGGCTGGGGCCGTACTCCGAGCCGCAGCCGATCTGTACGAGCCGTGCGCCGCAGCCGCTGCGGCGGAGGGCCTCGCAGACGGTGGCCACGGCGACGGTGTTGTGCCGGGTGAGTTCGCGGGCGCCGCCTCTCGTGGTGCCGGCGCAGTTGACGACCACTCCGGGGTGGACGGCGTCGAGGAAGCGGGTGAGGGCGCCGGGGCTGCCGGTGGCGAGGTCGAAGCGGACGTCGGCGTCGTCGCCGCGGCCGAGGGCGGTGAGCTGGACGGCGGGGTCGGCGAGGAGGCGGTCGGCCACGAAGCGGCCGATGTAGCCGTTGGCTCCGATCAGGAGGACTCTCATCGGGCGACTCCTTCGGCGTCCGGGATGGTCATGTGGGGTCTCCTTCAGATGCGGGTGCGGGTGCGAGTGCGTGGGTGCTGCGGCGCGGGTGTCTGCGGTCGGTGGGTGGGGCGGGGCCGCATCAACGCGCGCGACGTCACTGTCGCGGCTCCGGGCCGATGTGCGCCGAGGCTCGGGCGAGTGTGCGGGAGGCGTGGATCAGCAAGATCAGTGCCGCTGTTCCGCAGGTGAGGGTGGGGAGGGCGGCGGGGCCCCAGGCCGCGGACAGGGTCTGGACCGGGGTGGCCAGGGCGTCGCAGCCGGGGAGCCGGGCCGCGAAGAGCGTGGCCAGGGCCGTCGCCTGGGCGGTCGCCGTGACCGTGAGGATCACCTTCGGCGCGTGGGTGAAGCCGTGGATCGTGAGGAGGCGGGCCAGGAAGAGGAGGCCGCCCAGGGTGAGCGTCGGGGGCAGGGTGAGCGGCTCGTCGAGGAGCTCGGCCGTCGCCGTGAGCAGAACGGCCACCGCGCCCAGGAACAGGGTGAACACGCCGATGAGCGCGGGTCGTACCGAGGCCGAGAAGTCCTCCAGACCACGGCTCGACGCCAGCCTGCGGCGGACCCGGGCGGCGAGGAGGTGGGCCGTCCAGGCGGCGGGCGCGCAGGACAGGGCGAGCGCCACGACCGGGGCGACGGTGAGCGGCCAGTCGCCCTCCGCCGTGCCGTCGGGCAGACCGTCGGGGCCGCCGGTGACCGCCGCGTCGAGCAGGCCGTCGCCCAGGAGGGCGTAGCCGAGGAGCCAGCAGGTCCAGGAGGTCGTGGCGGAGCGGGGCGGGATGTCGGACCGGGTGCCCAGGGGGCCCCGGCGCAGTGCCGCGCGCAGGGCGAGGGCGACGGCCAGGATGCCGGTGGCCGCCGCGTAGAGGCGGGTCTGGCCGTGGGTGAGGCGCAGGGCGGTCACCGTCGCCACGCACAGGGCGCCGGGGAGCAGGGTGAGGACGGTCCAGCCGGCGCGTGGCCCCGCAGTCGTGGCGGCCGGGGCGGGCCGGGGTGGTGCGTCGTCGCGGGGGACCCGGGCGTAGAGCTCCTCCGCGAGGGAGAAGACGTCGCGGTGGCGGAAGCGGGCGGCGGTCCGGTCGGTGATGCCGTGGGCCTCCAGGCCCGCCGCGATCTCCAGGGGGTCCACCGCCTGCTCGCACAGGTCGCGGTGGCGGTGCAGCAGCGCCTTGACCGGGTCGGCCGCGCCGGGCGGAGCGCTGCGGTTCAGTTCGCCGAGGTCGGTCATCGGGCTGTCTCCGTCGCGGGTACCGGGGTGTCCGTGGCCCATGTGGGGACCGCGCGGGAGGCGGGGTCGGTCCAGTGGCCGGGGACGTGGGCCTCGGCGGGGGTGGCGAAGGGCAGGAGGGCGCCGGTGCCGTCGAGGAGGGGCCGGCGGACCGGTGTGCTCGCGACGATCTCCAGGTAGATGCCGTGGAAGGCGGCGATGTTCCGGTCGACGGTGAACAGCTCGAGTGCGCGGGCGCGCGCGGCGGCGCCGAGGCGTACGCGGCGCTCGGGGTCGCGCAGCAGGGAGACGCACGCCTCGGCGAGCGCCCGCGGATTGCGCGGCGGTACGACGAGACCGGTGCCGCCGATGGCCTCCACGACCGCGCCGACGTCCGTGGAGACCGTCGCGCGCCCGCAGAGCATCGCCTCGACGAGGCCGGCCGGGAAGCCCTCGACGACGCTGGACAGGACGGTCACGGCGCCCGAGGCGTACGCGTCGGCGGGGGTGGGCAGCTCCGGGCCGCCGATCCGCTCGAAGGACACCGGGTTGGTGCCCACGGAGTGCGGGCCCTCGGCCTCGTCCGGGAAGAGCTGCGCGGCCAGTGCCTCGCAGTGTCCGAGGTAGGCGGCGCCCTCCGGGTCCGCCGGACCGCCGATGATCCGCAGCCGGGTCCTCGGCTCCTCCTTGCGGATCTCCGCGAAGGCGTGCAGCAGCGAGACCAGGTCCTTGGCGGGCTCCACCCGGCCGACCCAGACGACGGTGTGCGGGTCCGCGCTCTCCGGGGACTCCCCCGCCTCCGCGAAGGGCGCGGCGTCCATGCCGGGGTACACCGTGCGGAGCTTCGCCCGGTCGGCGCCGCAGCGCTCCTGCCAGCGGCGTGCGTGCGTGTTGCCCGGTGTGATGAACGCGGCCCGGCGGTAGGTCTCGGCGGCGAGCCTGCCGTGGAAGGCGGCGAGCAGGGAGCGGACCGCGGGTGGGGCGTCGGGGCGGGTGAGGTAGTGCGTCCGCAGGCGTACGCCGTACTCGGTGACGAGGAGGGGGACGCCGAAGAAGTGGTGGGCGAGCAGGCCGGGAAGGGCCGCCGCTCCGCCGGCGGCGGCGTGGCACAGGTCCACCGCGCCCAGCCCGTCCTCCTCGTACCAGTCGAGCGAGAGGGGGCGCAGGGCGCGCTCCAGGTGTGCGGCGACGGCCAGCAGATCGGGTACGCGGGCCTCCCGCGCCGTACGCAGGGCGCCGGGCGCACGGCAGGCGCGCTCCAGGGCGCGTACGGCCGTCTCGGAGCGGAGCGCGGCCACCAGACCGCCTTCGTCGCGGGCGAGTTCGGCGAGGCCCCGGAGCGCGGTGGCGAAACGGTCCGCCTCGGGTGCCGCGGGCCCTGGGCCGGGGGCGGTGGGGTCCGTCGCGGCGCAGAGGGCGGCGGCCAGTTCGCCGTAGTGCTCCGAAAAGCGCCGGCGTGCGCGGCGGCCGTACACCACCCCGTCGTCCTCGGCCGCCCACAGCGGTGCGGTGCGGACCCGGCCGACCTGGGGCGGCAGCGGGACCCAGCCCGCGTCCTCCTGGGCCTCACTGCCGCTGAACGCGTAGACGTCGAACTCGTGCCGGTCGAGTCCGCGTACCAAGCGGTCGCACCAGAGTCCGCCCTCACCGCCCACGTACGGATAACCACCCTCCGTAAGCAGTCCGATGCGCACGTGTGCACCCCCGATCTCCCGTGTGGGGAGCCGCCGTTGGTCCGGCGGCTCGCAGCGGGACGAACGTATGCGGACAAGGAGGTGGCGTGATGGACGGTTGTCCATCACGCCACCAAAAGGGGTGAACGGGCGTAACCTTCCCGCGCGGGGCGCGTTTCGCCGCGCTAGGCGGTCAGCTCTTCGGGTACGGCCATGCGTTCGGGCGGCAGCTGATTCCGTCGTGGTCGAGGAACTTGGTCTGCTGCTGCATGACCGGGGCCAGGTCGCCGTCCTTGTCACAGGTGACGTGGTTGAAGCCCAGGCGGTGGCCGATCTCGTGGTTGATCAGCATCTGGCGATAGGCATGCATCTCGTCGCCGTAGGTGTCCGCCCCCTGCGCCCAGCGGTCCGCGTTGATCATCACGCGTTGGGTGGCCGCCGAGTCGCAGGAGACGTTGTCCACGGTGGTGTCCAGGCCGGACTTGGCGCACCAGTCCGCGGTCGTGTCGGGACTGGCGAGGGTGATCACGAAATCGACCTCGCCCGAGTGGACGCGTTCGAAGGTGCGTGCGCCGTTGTGTGCCCAGCTGCGGTCGTCGTTGAGCGTCTTCTGGACCGCCTCGGCGAAGAGTTCGCCGTCGAGGCCGAGTCCCTGCTCCACGTCGACGCGGTAGGTGACCTTCTCCCCCTTGCCCGGAGCCTTGTCGACGCCGGGGATCGCGTCGAACTTCCCGGTGCCTCCGCGCGCGGCGCTCAGCGGGTACTTCCTGTCCATCTTCTGCTCGTACGTCAGCGGTTCGGCGCTGGGCACGGAGGGCGTCTCCCGGTCGTCCCCGCGCGAGGCGGAATCCCGGACGTCGCGTGCCTGCTCGCCGGTGGCCTGCGACTGTACGCCGCCGGTGCTGTCGCGTTCGTCGGCGACCTGACCGGCCACGACGACGGCCAGCACGGTCGTGACGGCGGCGGCCGCGATCCCGGTGAACGTCCGCCCCTTGCCGCCCTTGGCCGGCGCGGGCCGCCCGGTCGGCGGCGCGTCGTCGTCATCGGGAGCGGCGGGGGTGCCGGCGGCCGGGGCCGCGCTCCAGTCGGTGACGGCGGCGTAGGGGTCCGCGGGACGGGGCGCGGGAGCGGACGTGCGCGGGGAGAAGCGGTCGGTGGCCTCGCCGAAGGCGTCGAGGTAGTCCTGGCGCGGCCCTCCGGGAGGCGCCTGCCGCTGCCGCGGGAGGGGCACGCCCGGCCCCGCCGGCATGTCGTGCCCGGCCCCGGGCCCGGCCGCCGTACGACCGTCCGGTGCTCCCCAGCCGCCCCCGGACTCCCGCTGCTCCGGATGCCCGCCACGGGCCTGCGGGACGCCGTGGGCGGGGGTCCCGTCGGGCAGCCGGGGAAAGCCGTGCGCCGGGGTTCCGTCCGGCAGGCTCGGGACACTGCCCTGCGCGGGCGCACCGCCCGGGAGCCATCCGTCCGGCAGGCTCGGGACGCCGTGCGCGGGCGTGCCGTCCGGGAAACGCGGGACGCCGTGCGCGGGCGTACCGTCCGGGAAACGCGGCGTTCCGCCGGCCGGTGTCCCGTATCCCGGCGTTCCGTACGCCGGCGGAGTCCCGTATCCCTGGGCCGGTCCCTGCCGCGGTGCGGGTGCGGGCGTCCGGCGCGGGGCCGGGCCGTTCGCCTGCCGCGGTCTGTCCGCCTGTCCGGATCCCGACGGATCGCCCGGTGCCGAACGGCCTTCCCGTACGGCGCTCCTGTCCGCGGCGTCGCCCTTCGGGGCGGGTCCACGGCGGCTGTGGCGTCCCACGTCGCGCCTCAGCCCCTCATGTTCTCGACGGTGGTCTCCCCACCGGTGTCGGCGGGTGGACCCGGAGCACCCTGCGCGCCCGGCTCACCAGTATCCCCCTGATCCGCCGAATCCGTTGTATCCGCGAGGAGTTCGCGGAAGGCGAGGGCCACCGTCTCCGGATACTCCATCATCGCGACGTGCCCCGCCTCCGGGATCGTCACCAGCCGGCAGTCCCGGAAGGCGCGCGCCGACCGCTGGGCCGTGCGGAAGCCGACGAGCTGGTCCCGGCCGCCGTAGACGAGCAGGGTCGGCGCGAGCACCCGCTCGGCCTGGCGCCACAGTCCGTGCTGGCCGCCCAGCGTGTACGCGTTGACGAGCCCCCGCGCGGAGCGCGCCATCGCGTCCCAGAAGTACGGCAGCCGCAACCGCCGCTCCATCTCCCGTACGGCGTCGCGGAACCCTTCCGGCGACACCCGCGCGGGATCCCCGTAGCAGAGCCGCAGTAGGCCCCGGACGCGCTGCTCCGCCGTCCACTCTCGGGTGAGCCGGGTGAACAGCGGTGCGATGCCGGGCACCGCCAGCAGTCCCGTGGGGACGGCGGTGCGCTGCACCCGCAGTTCCGGCAGGGCCGGTGACACGAGCGTGAGGGTGCGGACGAGGTCGGGGCGTACGGCGGCGACACGGGTCGCGACCGCGCCGCCGAGCGAGTTGCCGAAGAGGTGCACCGGGCCGCGGCCGGTCGCGTCGAGATAACGGATCACCGCGCGTGCGTGCGCGGTGAGGGAGTAGTCGCCGTCGTCCGGGGGCGGGGAGTCGCCGAAGCCCGGCAGGTCGACGGCCTCGCTGTCGACGACGTCCTCCAGCAGCGGCATGAGCGCCGACCAGTTCAGCGAGGAACCGCCGAGTCCGTGGACGTGGAGAGCGGGGGGCAGCCCCTCCCGCGCGGGCGGCCGGGACCGTACCGACAGGGTGATCCCGGGCAGCTCCACCGACCTGAGCCGCTCGCCCTCCGCGACCCTGACCGCCGCCACCTCGGGAAGCACGTTTGCGGGCGGCACGGACGGCAGCTCGGTCGAAGACATGCGGCAATGTTACGAGACGATCACACACTGGCTCATGTGTTCGCCGCCACAAGCTGTCACGAAGGACGGGTTCCGCACCGCCGCAGGGCGCGGAACCCGTCGTGCGCTCCCTGTCACACCCCGGTCGCGGATCGCATAGCGTCCGGATCGGGTGTCTCCTAGGCTCGTAGGGAGGGCACCCGCATACCGTCCCCGCAGTCCCGGGGGCGTTCGCAGCAGATGTTCGCAGGAAGGGAGCCCGGCATGGCGGTAGATCCGACCGACCCCGAGACGTTCGTGGAGGACGAGGACGCCCGTGAGGACGAGGAGTTCGACGTCGAGGCGCCCGAGGTCGACGCGGCCGAGCAGCACACGGAGGTGAGGCCGGACCGCGACGACCCGATGACCGGCATCGATCCCGACCGCGCCAGTGAGGCGGACCTGGTGGAACAGGCCAGGATCGTCTCCCTCGACGAGGACGACTACCGGTGACGAGCGCGCCGACGAGGACCGTCGTCGAGCAGTGAGGAGGAGACTTCTTGCCCGCTCTGACAGCTTTTGAAACCGTCCGTATGGCTTTCACCGCCGTCCGGTCCGTGAAATTCTGCGCTCTCACCGCGCACACCACGGTTACCGAAAAGTACGATGGCGGCGCGGCTCACACCGCACGTGGACGACAATGGGAGGCGGCGTGACAGCCATCGAGCAGACAGACGCGGTACGCCCGAGGGGTACACGCCTGCCACGCCGTGCCCGACGGAACCAGCTCCTGGGCGCCGCCCAGGAGGTCTTCGTCGCGCAGGGCTACCACGCGGCCGCGATGGACGACATCGCCGAGCGCGCGGGCGTCAGCAAGCCGGTGCTCTACCAGCACTTCCCGGGCAAGCTCGATCTGTATCTCGCCCTGCTGGACCAGCACTGCGAGGCCCTGATCCAGTCGGTGCGCCACGCGCTGGCGTCGACGTCGGACAACAAGCAGCGCGTGCGGGCGACCATGGACGCCTACTTCACGTACGTCGAGGACGACGGCGGCGCCTTCCGCCTGGTCTTCGAGTCGGACCTGACGAACGAGCCCGCCGTGCGCGAGCGCGTCGACAAGGTGACCAACGAGTGCGCGGAGGCGATCTGCGACGTGATCGCCGAGGACACCGGGCTGTCGCGGGCGGAGTCGATGCTGCTCGCCTCGGGGCTCGGCGGTCTCGCCCAGGTGGTGGCGCGGTCCTGGCTGCACAGCGACCGCAGCGTGCCGCGCGACCAGGCGGTGCAGCTGCTGGCCTCGCTGGCCTGGCGGGGCATCGCGGGATTCCCGCTGCACGGCAGCGAACAGCACCACTGAGGAAGGCGGGCGGGCGCCGACGGCCGTTTGTTCCCGTCGGCTGTTCGCTCCTGGCGTTGCCGGGCGCAGCGTGTACGTCCCCTCACCGGGCTAATGTGTGCTGGTACGGCGCGGAAGGTCGCGCACTTCACTGACCGTCGGAGGGACATAGCCGTGGAGGTCAAGATCGGCGTGCAGCACGCGCCCCGCGAGATCGTTCTGGAGAGCGGTCAGAGCGCCGAGGAGGTCGAGCGCGTGGTGGCCGAGGCGCTGGCCGGGAAGTCGCAGCTGCTGAGCCTGGTGGACGAGCACGGCCGCAAGATCCTGGTCCCGGCCGACCGTCTCGCCTACGTCGAGATCGGCGAGCCGGCCCCGCGCAAGGTGGGCTTCGGCGCGCTGTAGGCGCGACCGGCAGTCGAGTGGTTGTGCGAAGGGCCCGGCGGTGCGAGACCGCCGGGCCCTTCGCGTGTTCACGGACGGCGCACAGGTCCTCCACAGAGGAGGATTGAATTCCGCAGGTCAGGGGTAGACCGGGCTACGACCGATGTGAGCAGGCCGGCCATGTGGGAGGGACCCCGACATGCTCTTGGAAGCGCTCAGCTCCGCGATCCTCGGCCTGGCTCTGGCGTGGGTGGCCGTCCGCCGTCTGCCGCATCGTCTGCCCGCCCGCGCCCTGGTCCTGCCGACCGGTGTGGCCGGGGCGCTGTTCGGTGCCTTCCTCATCCACACGGCGCTGGACGCCGGGAACATGCTGACGGTTCTGCTCGGCGCGGTGATCGTGTCCGTGGCGTCCCTGTCGCTGCTGCTGCGCCCGGCGGGAAGACTGCGCCGCCGCTCGGCGACCGCGTGACCGGTCGCCGTTGGCGGCGCCGGGGGTGAACCGGCCGGGTTCGGCGCCCCGGGGTGCCGTCCGGGCGCTGCCCGAGCCCGCAGGCCCCGGCGCCCTCTTCCGCTCTGCGGCACACGGCACCGGGATCCGCTCGGCTCAACCGCGGTGCCGCGGGAGCGTCCCCGTGGTTCCGCGTCCCGCGTCGCCCGGGCGGCTGAACGTTCTCTCGCCCCCGTCGCCCCTTCCCTTCCCGTCCCTGGGGCTCCGCCCCCGGACCTCCTCGCGCAGTTCCCCGCGCCCCTTCATACCCAGGGCTACGCTGCCAGCCCCAGGGCCGCCATGCGCTTGGTGTGCGCCTCGGTGATGCGGGAGAACATCCTGCCGACCTCGGCGAGGTCGAAGCCGTCCGCGACGCCGCCCACGAGCATGGTCGACAGCGCGTCCCGGTCGGCGACGACCCGCTGGGACTGCGACAGCGCCTCGCCCATCAGCCGCCGCGCCCACAGCGCGAGCCGTCCGCCCACGCGCGGGTCCGCGTCGATCGCCGCGCGCACCTTCTCGACGGCGAAGCCGCCGTGGCCGGTGTCGTCGAGCACGGCCAGCACCAGGGCGCGGGTGTCGGAGTCCAGGCGGGCCGCGACCTCGCGGTAGAAGTCGCTGGCGATGGAGTCGCCGACGTACGCCTTGACCAGCCCCTCCAGCCAGTCGGAGGGCGCCGTCTGCTTGTGGAAACCGTCGTACGCGGCGACGAACGGCTCCATCGCGAGCGTCGGCTCCTCGCCGATCCCGGCGAGCCGGTCGCGCAGCCGCTCGAAGTGGTGGAACTCGGCCGACGCCATCTTCGCCAGCTCCGCCTTGTCCGCCAGCGTGGGCGCCAGCTTGGCGTCCTCCGCGAGCCGCTCGAACGCCGCCAGCTCGCCGTACGCGAGCGCGCCGAGCAGATCCACGACGGCGGCCCGGTACTGGGGGTCGGCGGAGGCGGCCGCCCAGTCCATGGCGGCGATGCCGGTGGGTCCGGCGGAGGTGTCGGGGGTGTCCGCGGCGTTGTCAGGCTTGTCAGAGCTCGTCATGAAGCGCACAATAGCCCGCTTGCCACACCCCGGAAGGCCCCGCTCGATCAGTGTGACGACGACTACGTGACCAAATCGGCCATGGCGTGTGCGCGAATCCGGGGTATGGTGGTAATGCGCCTGCTGAGCACTCTGACGTACTCGACAGGCCGCATGTATGAGGATGCCCGGTCGGAGGCCCGATCGGCTCCGACCCGACAGCCCTCCTTGTCGTACGCCACACTGCGTGCGGATTCCGGAGGGGGACCCTCAGCGGTACGAGCGCTCGAGCGTCGGCAGTGGTCCCGTGTCCTACGGCCCGCCCGTAAGGCGGCCGACGTCCCCGGCACGGTCCCGACACGACCCCCGCGCTCGCCTCGCACCGCGCACACAGAAGAGGCAGCACCCTGACTACGACGTTCCGAGAGCTCGGGATCCTCCCCGAGACCGCCGAGGCCCTGGAGGCCGTCGGCATCATCACCGCCTTCCCCATCCAGGAGATGACGCTCCCCGTGGCCCTGTCGGGCACGGACGTCATCGGCCAGGCCAAGACCGGCACCGGAAAGACGCTCGGCTTCGGTCTTCCGCTCCTCGACCGCGTCACCGTCCCCGCGGATGTCGAGGCCGGCCGCGCGAAGCCCGAGGACCTCACCGACGCGCCGCAGGCGCTGGTCGTCGTCCCCACCCGCGAGCTGTGCACGCAGGTCACCAACGACCTGCTCACCGCCGGCAAGGTGCGCAATGTGCGCGTCACCGCGATCTACGGCGGCCGGGCCTACGAGCCGCAGGTCGAGGCGCTGAAGAAGGGCGTCGACGTGGTCGTCGGCACCCCGGGCCGACTGCTCGACCTCGCCGGGCAGAAGAAGCTCGACCTCAAGCACGTGAAGGCCCTCGTCCTCGACGAGGCCGACGAGATGCTCGACCTGGGCTTCCTGCCCGACGTCGAGAAGATCATCAACTTCCTTCCGGCCAGGCGCCAGACCATGCTGTTCTCGGCCACCATGCCGGGTGCGGTGATCGGTCTGGCCCGGCGTTACATGTCGCAGCCGACGCACATCAACGCCACGTCCCCGGACGACGAGGGCGCGACGGTCGCGAACACCACGCAGTTCGTCTACCGCGCGCACAACATGGACAAGCCCGAGATGGTCGCGCGGATACTGCAGGCCGACGGCCGGGGCCTGGTCATGGTCTTCTGCCGTACCAAGCGCACCGCCGCCGACCTCGCCGACCAGCTCAAGCAGCGCGGCTTCGCCTCCGGCGCGGTCCACGGCGACCTCGGCCAGGGCGCCCGTGAACAGGCGCTGCGCGCGTTCCGCAACGGCAAGGTGGACGTGCTCGTCTGCACCGACGTCGCCGCCCGCGGCATCGACGTCGAGGGCGTGACGCACGTCGTCAACTACCAGTCCCCCGAGGACGAGAAGACGTATCTGCACCGCATCGGCCGCACCGGCCGCGCGGGGGCGAAGGGTACGGCGATCACGCTGGTCGACTGGGACGACATCCCGCGCTGGCAGCTGATCAACAAGGCGTTGGACCTGGGCTTCGGCGACCCGCCGGAGACGTACTCCACCTCCCCGCACCTGTTCTCGGACCTCGGCATCCCCGAGGGCACCAAGGGCGTCCTGCCGCGCTCGGAGCGTACGCGCGCCGGGCTGGACGCGGAGGAGCTGGAGGACCTGGGCGAGCCGGGCGGGCGTGCACCGCGCGGACGCGGTGGCCGGGACGGGCGCGACGGCTCCCGTCCCGCCGAGCGCGAGACCTCGACCCGTACGCCGCGACGCCGCCGCCGTACGCGGGGCGGTGCGGTGCTGGACGAGGCCGCGCGGCAGCCCGTGGACCCGGCCGCCGAAGGCGCCGGCGAGGCGGAGGCCGGCACGGCCGCCCGTACCCCGCGCCGCCGTCGCCGTACGCGCGGCGGGGTCACGGACGGAGCGGCGGCCGCGGTGGAGGCCGCGGAGTCCGCCGTCGACACGGCGGAGGGCACGGCGGCGGAGGCCGACACGGCTCCCGCGAAGCCGCGCCGCCGCCGGACGCGCCGAGGCGCGGTGGACACGGCGACGGCCGTGGTCACCCCGGTGGCCGAGGAGACCACGGCGGCCGAGGCGGCTCCGGTCGTCACGGAGGCCCCTGTCGTCACGGAGGCCCCGGTCGTCACGGAGGCCCCGGTCGTCACGGAGCCCGAGGCTCCGGTCACCGAACCGCGCCGCCGCCGCACCCGCAAGGCCGCGGAGACCGCGGCGGTGGACACGGCGGAGGCGACCGCCGAGCCGGTCGAGGCGACGGAGACCAAGCCGCGCCGCACCCGCAAGACCGCGGCCAAGAAGGCCGAGACCGCCGTCGACACCGCCGAAGGCAGCACCGAACCGGTCGAAGAGGCCAAACCCCGCCGCACCCGCAAGACGGCGGCCAAGGCCGAGACCGTGGTCGACACCGTCGAGGGCGGCACCGAGCCGGTCGAGGCGACCGAGACCAAGCCCCGCCGCACCCGCAAGACCGCGGCCAAGAAGGCCGAAGCCGCCGTCGACACCGCCGAAGGCAGCACCGAGCCGACCGAGGCGACCGAGACCAAGCCCCGCCGCACCCGCAAGACCGCGGCCAAGAAGGCCGAAGCCGCCGTCGACACCGCCGAAGGCAGCACCGAGGCAGTCGAAGAGGCCAAGCCGCGTCGTCGGACCCGTAAGGTCGCCGAGCCGGAGCCGGAGCCGGCCGTCGCCGTCGGGATTCCGGCGCAGGCGGTTCCGGAGGACGAGGCGGCGGAGGCCAAGCCGCGCCGTACGCGGAAGGCCGCGGCCAAGAAGGCCGAAGCCGTCGCCGAGGACACCGAGGCCAAGCCTCGGCGCCGTACCCGCAAGGTCGCCGAGATCCCGGCGCAGGCCGCGGACGAGGCGAAGCCCAAGGTCCGGCGGACCCGCAAGACGGCAGCCGCCGCGGAGTCCACGGAAAGCTGACGCGCGACGAACCGACGGCCCGGCCCCCACCCGTGGGGCCGGGCCGTCGGCGTGTCCGCCACCCGCTACCCTCACCCCGTGACCAGCCACTCCCCCTCCGCCCACGCCCGCCGACTCCGTACCTCACGCGGGGAGTTCGCCGTCGTGGACGTGCCACCGGCCGCCGACGTCACGGCGCGGGGGGTCGCGTTGCTGCTGCCCGGATACACCGGCAGCAAGGAGGACTTCACCCTGGTGCACGAACCGCTCGCCGCGCGGGGCTACCGCACCGTCGCCGTGGACGGGCGGGGCCAGTACGAGTCGGACGGGCCCACGGACGACGAATCCGCGTACGCGCAGGAGGAGTTGGCGCGGGACGTCCTCGCGCAGGCGGACGCGGTCGGTGCGCCCGTGCACCTCGTCGGACACTCGCTCGGCGGCCAGATCGCCCGCGCCGCCGTCCTCCTCGACCGCTCCCCCTTCCGCTCGCTCACGCTCGTCTCCTCCGGCCCCGCACGGATCTCCGTCTCCCAGGAGCAGCGCGTGAAGCTGCTGCGGGACGCGCTCGCGGTGATGTCGATGGCGGAGTGCTGGGAGGCGATCCTGGCCATGGGCCCGCCCGAGGAGGTGGGCGGTCCGGCGCGCGGGCCCGGCGGTCCGGAGCACCTGCGGCGCCGCTGGCTGGGTACCAGCCCTGCGCAACTCCTGGCCACGGGAGCGCAGTTGTGCACGGAACCGGACCGGGTCGCGGAACTGGCCGCCGTCCCGCTGCCGTTCCACGTCCTGTCGGGGGTGCGCGACGACACCTGGCCGGTGCCGGACCTCGACGCGATGGCCCTCCGCCTCAGGGCGCACCGCACCGTCGTCGACGGGGCCGAGCACTCACCCGCCGCCGACCGTCCCGCACCGACCGCCCGCGCCCTCGCCGACTTCTGGGACGGGCTCGCGGCCACCCCTTAGCGCCGCTCAGTACTGCGCCTGGAGGTGGTCCCAGAAGCCGTCGCGCAGGGCGCGCCGCAGGTCCGCCTGGCCCCGCAGGGAGTACTGCAGCAGCCCCTCCGCCTCCACCAGCAGGTCCTGGTCGACGGATCCGGGCAGATAGGGATGGCCGGGAAGCAGCTCCACCAGCGTGTCCCGGCCCCGCGCGACCAGCCACTTCGCGGCGATCTGCGCGCCGACGAACCGGACGTCCTCGCGGACGGGCCGGCCCGTCGCGGGTTCGTACGGCGCTGCCGTGCGCCGGGAGACGTACGGCTTGAAGAAGTCCAGGTCGAGCGTGCGCTGGCTGTCGACCTCCCAGAGCAGCGGCTCGGCCTGGTTGCGGCCCTCGGGCGCCTCGATGCCCCAGAGGTGGACCCGGGCGCCGTACCCCTGGGCCGCCTCGACCGCCGAGACGAGGTCCTCGTCGCCGCCGAGCAGGGCCGCGTCGCTGATGGCGCGGTGCCGGGCCAGTGACTCCAGGTCGCTGCGGATCAGGGAGTCGACGCCCTTCTGCTGGTTGTTGGCGTTGAGGTTGCCGAGGCGGACCTTGACGTCCGGGAGTTCGGCGATGGACTGCTGCTCGGCGGTGTGGATGCGGCGTCTGGCCCCGTCGTACCAGTAGACCCGCAGCAGCCTGCTGTCCGCGAAGATGGTGCGGGCGCGGTCGATGAGCGCGTCGATGAGTCCCTCGGCGTCGAGGTCGAAGGCCCGGCGGTCCTCCGTCCCGGCCACGAGCCGTCCCGCGGCGGCGTACAGGTAGCCCGCGTCGACGAAGATGGCGTGGGTCGAGGGTGTCTTCGCCACCTCGGCGAGCATGCGCTGGAGCAGCTCGTTGGTGCGGTCGATACGGGCGTGCAGAGCCGCGAGGTCTTCGTTCATCACTTCCATTGTCCCGGTGGTCACGCTACGAACACAACCGGTCCCGGTCGGTCTCCTTCGAAACCCTTACCGGTCAGTATTTAGTCGATCGAAAAATTTCCTTAGCGTAGGGAATGTTTGCCTCACACATCCCGTTGAACCCTTCATGGAACACGGGCTCGACCGGCCCGTGCGCCGCCCCACCGAGTAGTTCTCCTCCAGGAGGATGACCAGACGAAGGGAGAAGCCCCTTGCGCTTCGAAATCATGCGACTCGACGACGTCGACGGCACGCCCGTGGACACCACCGTCGTGGACGCCGCCTCCGTCAACCGCATCGTTCAGCAGGCCGCCGCCATCGGGCAGCGCCTGTGGATCCGCCCGGCCGACACTCCGGCCTCATAACGCGCAGCACGCGGGACGCCGGCCGCACGGGCCGGGCCCCGAGGACGTACGCCACGGAGCCCCCGTACCGCCATCGGTACGGGGGCTCCGCGCGTCCGGCGCCGGGTTCAGCCGCCCCGGATCACCTGGGTGACGCCGTTGATGATCTGCTGCACGGCGATCGCGGAGAGCATCATGCCGGCCAGGCGCGTCACCAGCACCACGCCGCCGTCCTTGATGACCCTGATGATCAGCAGCGAGTACCGCATCACCAGCCACAGCACGACGTGGATGGCGAGGATCGCCGACCACACCGAGACCTGCCCGCCCACGCCGTCGGCCTTCTGCACGGCGAGGATGACCGACACGATCGCACCGGGCCCGGCCAGCAGCGGCATGCCCAGCGGGACCAGCGCGACGTTGACGTCCTTGGTCTGCTTGGGCTCGTCGGTCTTGCCGGTGAGCAGGTCCAGCGCGATCAGCAGGAGCAGCAGCCCGCCCGCGATCATCAGCGCGGGCACCGACACGTGCAGGTAGGCGAGGATCTGGTGGCCGAGCAGCCCGAACACGGCGATCACACCACCGGCCACACAGACGGCCTGGAAGGCCATCCGCTTCTGCACCGCGGCCGGCCGGCCGGCGGTCAGGGCGAGGAAGATCGGGGTGATCCCAGGGGGATCCATGATGACGAAAAGGGTCAGGAAGAGAGAGCCGAAGACGGCGACGTCGAGCATGACAGCCTTGCTGGGAACAGGTGAAAAGGGTGCGGGGAGGAAGGGGGGAGCCTCAGACTCCGCCGGTCCCCGGCACCGGGAACGCCCCGGTCGCGCGCCGCGTGATCTCGCCGTACACCTCGGGGTCCGTCATGAACTCGCCGAGGACGCAGGTCTTCCGGCTGCCGTGGTAGTCGCTGGAGCCGGTCACCAGGAGCCCCAGTTCCTTCGCGAGGCCGCGCAGCCGCGCCCGGGTCTCCGGGTCGTGGTCCATGTGGTCGACCTCGATGCCGTCGAGGCCGGCCTCGGCCAGCTCGGCGATCGCGGAATCCGGCACGGTCCTGCCCCGCTTGCTCGCGGCGGGATGCGCGAAGACGGCGACCCCGCCCGCGTTCTTGACCAGCCGCAGGGCCTCGAAGGGGTCGGTCTCGTGCTTCTCCATGTGGGCCCGGCCGCCGTCGGCCAGCCACTCCCGGGTGAACGCGTCGTTCACGGTGGGCACGACGCCCAGCTCGACGAGCGCGCTGGCCACGTGCGGGCGGCCCACCGAGCCGTCACCGGCGATCCGCGCCACCTGCTCCCAGGTGACCGGCACACCCAGCGCGTTCAGCTTGGCGATCATGCCCTGGGCCCGCGGCACCCGGTCGTCCCGGACCAGCTCGCGCTCGGCGAGCAGCGCGGGCTCCTCGGGGTCGAAGAGGTAGGCCAGCATGTGCATGCTGACGCCGTCGAGCCGGCAGGAGAGTTCCGCTCCGGGGACCAGGGTGAGTCCCGCCGGGAGTGCGGAGAGCGCTTCGGCGTGCCCGCGGGTGGTGTCGTGGTCGGTCAGCGCGATGACGTCGAGACCGGCGGCGGCCGCCTTGCGGACCAGGTCGGCCGGCGTGTCCGTACCGTCGGACGCGGTGGAGTGGGTGTGCAGATCGATACGCACGACGCATGACTCCAAGCGGTGACGGACGGACGGGGACGCTCCAGGATAACCGGATTTTCACACGTCTCCTGTCACACCCGAACCCGCCGTGCGCCCCCTACCAGCCCGCTGTGCGGCATCTGTACCTCCAGGCGTCATGCCTTCAGGCGTCCGCACCTCCAGTCGTCCGCACCTCCAGGCGTCCATGCCTCCAGACGCCTACGCCTCCAGCAGGCGCGGTGACAGCGCACCGCAGGGCATCAGCTCCACCTCGGCCCCCGCGTCCCGCAGGTCGGCGAGGACCAGTTCGTCGTACATCAGCAGCCCCGACTGTTCCGGCCACACCACCGCCCACAGCCACATTCCGAGCGCCTCGCCCGCGAAGACGGCGCGGTCGTCCGGTGTCTTGGCGACGTGCCAGAGCGGGGTCGGGCGGCCGGCGGCCAGCACCTTGGCCTGGGGCGGCTTCTCGACGTTCATGTACGGCCCCGGGTCCGGGCCGTCGACGCCCGCGTACCGCGCGCCGAGGCCCACGCCGAGCTCCTCGGCGACCAGGATGAGCTCACCCATGCCGCCGAGCGGTCCCGGCCCGGTGCATGCGACGGCGGTCGCCCGGCCCCCGCTGCGGTCGTCGCCCGCGCTGGCCACGCCCGTGAACAGCCAGCCCACCGGCAGCGGCCACGGCATCCACACCGGCACCTTCGCGCGGCGCACGGCGACTTCGAGGGCCTCGACGCTCGGCGGTATCACGGGCTGCATCGGGTGCACGGTGCCGTGCGCAGCGCACTGCCAGGCATCCGAGAAGAGGCCGGGAGCCCTGACCCGGCCACCACACTTCGGGCAACTGGGTTCGCCCCTCATAGGGCCCCACGGTCCTACCCCGGCCGCGCCACGTCAAGGACGATCACCCGTCCGGGCGGAACCGGCCACGCGAGAAACTAGATGTAGATTGCATTAATTAGCGTAGCTAATCTATTATGTGTATGAGTCAATCAACAGCTCCCTGTCCGGGATTGGAGCACCCATGGACGACCCCAACGACCCCTTCGACACGGGATCGGGCGGCATCCTCCGCCAGCCGAAGTCCGTGTGGGCGACGGCCGGCGCGTCCGTCGTGGCCTTCATGGGGATCGGGCTCGTCGACCCGATCCTGCCCTCCATCGCCCAGGGCCTCGACGCCACCGCCGGGCAGGTCTCCCTGCTCTTCACCTCGTACTTCCTCATCACCGCGCTCGCGATGCTGGTGACCGGCTTCGTCTCCAGCCGCGTCGGCGGCCGGAAGACCCTGCTGCTCGGACTCGCGCTCGTCGTGGTCTTCGCCGGACTGTCCGGCACCTCGGAATCGGTCGGCGAGCTGGTCGGCTTCCGGGCGGGCTGGGGCCTCGGCAACGCGCTGTTCGTCTCCACGGCCCTCGCGGTCATCGTCGGCGCGGCGGCGGGCGGCAGCGCGGCGGCCATCCTGCTGTACGAGTCCGCCCTCGGCCTCGGCATGGCCTGCGGACCGCTGGTGGGCGCGCTGCTCGGCGACGCGAGCTGGCGCTACCCGTTCTTCGGTACGGCCGCCCTGATGGCGGTCGGCTTCCTGTGCATCGCGGTGTTCCTGAGGGAGCAGCCGAAGCCGGCCCGCAAGACCTCGCTGCTCGACCCGCTCAGGGCGCTCGGACACGGCGGACTGGCGTCCGCGGCGGTCTCGGCGTTCTTCTACAACTACACGTTCTTCACCGTGCTGGCCTTCACGCCGTTCGTGCTGGACATGTCCCCGTACCGGTCGGGCGCGGTGTTCTTCGCCTGGGGCGTGCTGCTCGCCGTCTTCTCGGTGCTCGTGGCACCCCGGTTGCAGAAGCGGTTCGGCTCGCTGAAGGTGCTGGGCGGCTCGCTGGTGCTGCTCGCGGCGGACGTGCTCGTCCTCGGCTACGGCGACCACACCACGGCCGTCGTCTGCACCGTCCTGTCCGGCGCCCTCATCGGTGTGAACAACACGGTCTACACCGAGCTGGCGCTCGGGGTGTCGGACGCGCCCCGGCCGGTGGCGAGCGCCGGCTACAACTTCGTGCGCTGGTTCGCGGCGGCCGCCGCGCCCTTCTTCGCGCCGAAGATCGAGGAGTGGACCGACGTCCACGTCCCGTTCGTGGTCGCGGCGGTCACGGCGGTGCTGGGCGCGCTGGTGGTCGTCGTACGGCGCCGGGCGCTCGTCCATGGGGCCCAGGAGCCCCAGCCGCGCCACGCCGCCGAGGACGGCGTCACCGCCTTCGTCAACTGACCAGAATCCGGCGTGCGTTGGTGACCTCGCTCACTCCAGCGGAACGGACCCGCGGGACGGATCCCGCAGGTCCGTTCCCTGGTTCAGCCAGCGTTCCTGGAGGGCCTGGGCGCCGTGCACCCGTTTCCAGGCGGCCTCGTTCGGGGTCATCGGCAGCAGCGGCAGGAACCGTACGGGGTCCAGGGGCTCGTCGAGCTCCAGGTCCTCCACCAGGCCGCCCGGCTCGGCGACCAGCACCGAGGTGAACGGGGCACCGGGCCACAGCGGTTCACCCACGTCCAGCGAGGCGCCGGGGGCCACGACCACGCCCTCGACCTGCGGGGACGCGGCGAGCACGGCGAGCGGGCGGAGCACCTTGTCGGTGTCGGCCGCGCCGCCCCGGACGGACAGCACCAGCTCGACACGCGGCCCCTTGACCGGGTCCGCGATCACCGCCGTGGGGTCGGTCATGGGCTGCGCGGACATGCCGAGGGTGGCGTAGCGCACGAGGTCTCCCTCGTGGAAGCGCAGCACCTCGATGCGGTCCGTGCCCAGGAAGGTGACCGCCGCGCGGGCGTCCGGTTCGCCCAGCGTCGTACGCAACCGGGCCTCGACCAGAGGAAGAACATCAGCCATGCGGCGAGCATAGAACTCGTCAGTACCGGGCAAAGCAGAGCCTTGACATGGCAGTCGGCTGATACGCTTGGCCGGTGGTTCGGGCAGCACGCAGAAGCGTCCGATCGTCCCGAACGCCTGTGTGACACTCCCCGTCCAGAGGGAGGAATCCCCCAGGGGGATTGTGGATCGTCCCTCACGGGGGACCGGCCGGAGGAGGTGGGGCTGGCATGGACCGAAGTCGACCGTGCAGTAGCACCCGCTCTTCCGCCCTCTGATGTAGCTGCTCCTGTCTGGCTCCCGCCTTTCGTTCGCGCGTCTCCATCGGAAGAGCACTTTGTTTCGTTCCGCCTGATCTGCCCCAGTAGCTGTATCAGCGACGAAGCCCGCCACCGCGACGGTGCGGTGCTCCCCGCTTTGTGGACGCGCCAAACATCCGCAGTCCAGGACGTCCTCATTCCGGGTTGCTCCACCCGTCGTTCCGGCGCCTTTCGTTGCCCGCCCGCGAAGGAGCCCGCCATGTCGATGATCCGCGACCTGCGCGCCGTGGTCCGTCCCTCCTCCCGTGTCTCGCTGCGCAAGGAGAGCGGCCCGTACGACACCACCCGCGACCCCGCGACGACCACCGCCGTCGTCGACTGCGCCGTCTACCGCGACGGCCGCCGCCTGCCGGCCGAGGGCGGCCCGCTCACCCCGCACGAGGCGATGCGGCTGGTGCGCCGCGACGGAGGCTTCGTGTGGATCGGTCTGCACGAGCCGAACGAGGCCGAATTCGCCGGGATCGCAGGGGAGTTCGGCCTGCACCCGCTGGCCGTGGAGGACGCCGTCCAGGCCCATCAGCGGCCCAAGCTGGAGCGCTACGACGACTCCCTGTTCACGGTTTTCAAGACCGTCCACTACGTCGACCACGACGAGCTCTCCGCCAGCAGCGAGGTCGTCGAGACCGGTGAGGTGATGTGCTTCACCGGCCGGGACTTCCTCATCACCGTCCGGCACGGCGGGCAGGGCTCCCTGCGGGCCCTCAGGCACCGCCTCCAGGACGACCCCGAGCTGCTGGCCAAGGGCCCCTCGGCGGTGCTGCACGCCATCGCCGACCATGTGGTGGACGGCTACATCGCGGTGGCCGACGCGGTGCAGGACGACATCGACGAGGTCGAGACGGAGGTGTTCTCGCCGGGCCGCAAGGGCACCCCGCGCGGCACCGACGCCGGGCGGATCTACCAACTCAAGCGTGAGGTCCTGGAGTTCAAGCGGGCCGTGTCGCCGCTGCTGCGGCCGATGCAGCTGCTGAGCGAGCGGCCGATGCGGCTGGTCGACCCGGACATCCAGAAGTACTTCCGGGACGTGGCCGACCACCTGGCCCGGGTGCAGGAGCAGGTCATCGGCTTCGACGAACTGCTGAACTCCATCCTCCAGGCCAACCTCGCCCAGGCCTCCGTGGCGCAGAACGAGGACATGCGGAAGATCACCTCGTGGGCCGCGATCATCGCCGTACCGACGATGGTGTGCGGGGTGTACGGGATGAACTTCGACCACATGCCGGAGCTGCGGTGGAAGTACGGCTATCCGCTGGTCCTGGGGATCACGGTGGCCCTCTGTCTGGGCATCCACCGCACGCTGAAGCGCAACGGCTGGCTCTGAGCGCCCCGGGAGCGCCTGGATAGGCTGGACCCATGACAAGTGCGCTGCTCGACCGGGCCCTCATCGAGGAGGCCACGAAGAAGTCCGGCCTCGTCTGGGTCAAGGGGCCCGGCGCCGCGGCCCGTGCGCTGTGGCACGTATGGCACGAGGGTGCCGCCTGCGTGGTCGGCGACGGGCCCGGGGAGCAGCCGCTGCCGGGGCTGGCCGACGGCGCCTCCGTCGAGGTGACGGTCCGCAGCAAGGACAAGGGCGGCCGGCTGGTCTCCTGGACGGCGACGGTCGTGGAACTGCCACCGGGCTCCGGGGAGTGGGAGGCGGCGGTCGCCGACCTCAAGGGCAAGCGGCTCAACGCGCCCGACGGCGAGGCGATGACCGGGCGCTGGGCCCGTGAGTGCCGCGTCCTGCGCCTGGAGCCGACCGGGGCGACGGCCCCGCTCCCCGACGGCTCCCTGGCCGAGTCCCCCCTGCCGACACCGGCGACGACCCGGCACCCCGTCCCGGCGGGACTGCCCCGGCTGCTGCTCAAGAAGAGGAAGCGGCGGGCCTAGGGAGTGCCGTGCGGATCCGGCCGGGGCCGCGGGCCCCGTCCGGAGGGGGCGCGCCCCGTCGTCCCCGGACGGCGCCCCTCAGGACGTCGGGAGCTGCTTGCCGTAGTCGAGGGTCTCGTCCTTGGCCGGTTCCTTCAGGTCGAAGTCGGTGCCCCAGGAGGAGAAGGTGAGGGTGCCCGCCTTGCCGGCGCGCACCAGGCGCACCGGGTACGGCTTGCCCTCCAGGGAGACGTCCAGGGTGCCGCCGGAGCCCTCGTCGCCGGTGACGCGGATGGTGCGGACGCCCGACTGCTCGTGGTGGCCGTCCGTGGCCAGTTCGCCGTGCAGGGTCAGCAGACCGTCGAGGAGGACATTCTTGTCCGTGAAGCCGATGAACTTCTTGTACGACGGATCGTCCTGCGGCACCTTCACATACTTCTCGGCGAGCTTGCCGGCCGCCGCCGCGTCCGCCTTGCCGTCGTCCGCCTCGCCGTCCTCGTGCCCCCAGAACTCGGCACCGGCCTTCAGGTACAGCTCGTCGTCGACCCGCAGCAGGCGAAACGTCTCGCCCCCGGTGGTGACCGAGCCGATGCCGCCCTCCTCCTTCAGCCGCATGTCCAGGGTGTACGTGCGTCCGCTGGTGACCACGGTGCCGTGCAGCCGTACGGTGCCGGCCGACTCGGCGGCCTTCTGGGATCTGCTCCGGATCTGGTCGGCGGGCAGTCTGCCGACACCGTTGGTGCCCTCGTCCGGATCCTCGGAGCATCCCGTGAGCACCGTCCCCGTCACGAGCAGCGCGCACACGGCGCCGGCCAGCACGGCCCTGCGGGAACGGCCCCGGTAGATCGGAATCACAGGTGGGCTGCCTCTCTGACGGGGGACCTGAACGGCGTACCGCAGGGTACCGGGGCCGGGCGGTCCGAACGGAGCCAGTCCGTCCGGACCGGTCGCCGGCGCACGGATGATCGGTACGGGCTAGCCTGAAGCCCACCCGAGCGGGCAATCCGGATAACAGACGCAGCAGGCAGTGCACGGCAACGAAAGACCCCGCACGGAAAGGAGTGGCGGCCATGGCAGGGGGAGCCCCCCGGTTCTTCGTCTCGCACGTCTCCGGTGTCGCCGTCTTCGATCCGGCCGGCGACCAGGTGGGGCGCGTGCGCGACCTGGTCGTCATCCTGCGACCGGGCCGGCGTCCGCCGCGGCTGCTCGGCCTGGTGGTCGAGCTCTCCACCCGCCGTCGTATCTTCCTGCCCATGACCCGGGTGACCGCCGTGCAGTCCGGCCAGGTCATCACGACCGGGGTGCTCAACGTCCGGCGCTTCGAGCAGCGGCCCACCGAGCGGCTCGTCTTCGGTGAGCTGCTCGACCGGCGGGTGACGCTCGTGGAGGGCGGCGAGGAGGTCACCGTCCTGGACCTGTCGGTGCATCAGCTCCCGGCCCGCCGCGAGTGGGAGATCGACCGGGTCTTCGTGCGCAAGGGGAAGAAGGGCGGCGCGTTCCGGCGCGGCAAGGGCGAGGCGCTGACCGTCGAGTGGTCCGCGGTCACCGGGTTCTCCCTGGAGGAGCAGGGGCAGGGCGCCGAGAACCTGCTCGCCACCTTCGAACAGCTCCGCCCCGCCGACCTCGCCAACGTCCTGCACCACCTCTCCCCCAAACGGCGCGCGGAGGTGGCCGCCGCCCTCGACGACGACCGGCTCGCCGACGTCCTGGAGGAGCTGCCGGAGGACGACCAGATCGAGATCCTCGGCAAGCTGAAGGAGGAGCGCGCCGCCGACGTCCTGGAGGCCATGGACCCCGACGACGCGGCCGACCTGCTGGGCGAGCTGCCCGAGGCGGACAAGGAGCGGCTGCTGAGCCTGATGCAGCCCTCCGACGCGGCCGACATGCGGCGCCTGATGGCGTACGAGGAGCACACGGCGGGCGGTCTGATGACGACCGAGCCGATCGTGCTGCGGCCCGACGCGACCGTCGCGGACGCCCTCGCCCGGATCCGCGAGCCGGACCTCTCCCCCGCGCACGCCGCGCAGATCTACGTCTGCCGCCCGCCCGAGGAGACGCCCACCGGCAAGTACCTGGGCACGGTCCACTTCCAGCGTCTGCTGCGCGACCCCCCGTACACGCTGGTCGGCTCGATCCTCGACGACGACCTCCAGCCCCTGGACCCGGACGCGGCGCTGCCCGTGGTCGCCGGGTTCTTCGCCACGTACGACATGGTGGCGGCGCCGGTGGTCGACGAGTCGGGGTCGCTGCTGGGCGCGGTGACGGTGGACGACGTACTGGACCACATGCTGCCCGACGACTGGCGGGAGACCGAGTTCCACCTCGACGAGGACGAGGACGAGGGGGTGGTGACCGATGGCTCCTGAGCGCGACGGCGTGCGCGAGCGCGTGCCGGCGGGCGCCACGGCCGCCGGACGGCCGCGCACGCCCCGTCTGGACCAGCCGCGCCCTCCCAGGCGCCGCTTCCTGCCCGAGTGGGACCCGGAGGCCTTCGGGCGGCTCTCGGAGAGCGTCGCGCGGTTCCTGGGCACCGGGCGGTTCATCGTCTGGATGACGTTCGTCATCATCCTGTGGGTGGTGTGGAACGTGTCCGCGCCGAAGGAATTGCGCTTCGACGAGTACCCGTTCATCTTCCTGACGCTGATGCTGTCGCTCCAGGCCTCCTACGCGGCTCCGCTGATCCTGCTCGCGCAGAACAGGCAGGACGACCGGGACCGGGTCAACCTGGAGCAGGACCGCAAGCAGAACGAGCGGTCGATCGCGGACACCGAGTACCTGACCCGGGAGATCGCCGCCCTGCGGATCGGACTCGGGGAGGTGGCCACGCGGGACTGGATCCGCTCGGAGCTCCAGGACATGGTCAAGGAACTGGAGGGACGGCAGAACGGCCACAAGGACCATCAGGGCACTTTCCCGGCGATGCGGGCGGAACACCCGCCCGGACGTGACGCAGACGACCGCTGACGTCCTTACCGGCGGGTGTACCCGGCGCCGTACCATCGTCCGTATGGCTACGGAAGACGCGGTGCGCGAGGCACTGGCGACGGTGAACGACCCCGAGATCAACCGGCCCATCACCGAACTCGGCATGGTCAAATCGGTGGAGATCGGGGCGGACGGGGCGGTCGCGGTCACCGTGTACCTGACGGTCTCCGGCTGCCCCATGCGGGACACGATCACGCAGCGCGTGACGGACGCGGTCTCCCGGGTCGAGGGGGTCACCCGGGTCGACGTGACGCTGGACGTCATGAGCGACGAGCAGCGCAAGGAGCTGGCCAGCGCCCTGCGCGGCGGTCAGACCGAGCGTGAGGTGCCCTTCGCCAAGCCGGGCAGCCTGACCCGGGTCTACGCGGTCGCGTCCGGCAAGGGCGGCGTCGGCAAGTCCTCGGTGACGGTGAACCTGGCGGCGGCGATGGCGGCCGACGGGCTGAAGGTCGGTGTCGTGGACGCCGACATCTACGGTCACTCGGTGCCGCGCATGCTGGGCGCGGACGGGCGTCCCACCCAGGTCGAGAACATGATCATGCCGCCGTCGGCGCACGGCGTGAAGGTCATCTCCATCGGCATGTTCACCCCGGGCAACGCGCCCGTGGTGTGGCGCGGTCCGATGCTGCACCGCGCGCTCCAGCAGTTCCTGGCGGACGTGTACTGGGGCGACCTGGACGTGCTGCTGCTCGACCTGCCGCCCGGCACCGGTGACATCGCGATCTCGGTCGCGCAGCTCGTGCCGAACGCGGAGATCCTGGTCGTCACGACCCCGCAGCAGGCCGCGGCCGAGGTGGCCGAGCGGGCGGGCTCCATCGCCGTGCAGACGCACCAGAAGATCGTCGGCGTGGTCGAGAACATGTCCGGGCTGCCCTGCCCGCACTGCGGCGAGATGGTCGACGTGTTCGGCACGGGCGGCGGTCAGACCGTCGCCGACGGCCTGACCCGGACGACCGGTGCGACCGTGCCGGTGCTCGGCGCCATCCCGATCGACGTCCGGCTGCGCGAGGGCGGCGACGAGGGCAAGCCCGTGGTGCTGTCCGACCCCGACTCCCCTGCGGGCTCGGCGCTCCGCTCGATCGCCGGCAAGCTGGGCGGGCGGCAGCGGGGCCTGTCGGGCATGTCGCTGGGGATCACCCCGCGCAACAAGTTCTGAGGTCTCTCACGCACGAGGGCGCCGTCCGCTGCCGGACGGCGCCCTTCCGTATACGTACCCGCTCAGGCGTCGTACGCGGTGATGTCCTTGACCACGGCGAAGCCGAGGCCGTACGCGCTCATCCCCCTGCCGTACGCGCCCACGTGCACGCCCTCCGCCGTGGAACCGGCGAGCACCCAGCCGAACTCGGACTCCCGGTAGTGGAACGGCGTCGGCACCCCGTCCACGGGCAGGGTCAGCGCCGACCAGTCCTCGCCCTCCAGGTCGTCCGCGAGGACCCACGCGGTCTCCGTCTGCTGGTCCAGCCAGTCGTCGCGCAGGGAGTGGTCCATCTGGCCGGGCCAGGTGAAGGACAGCAGCCCCACCCCGGCGAGCCAGGCGGCGGAGGAGACCGAGGTGGCCTCCAGCAGACCGGTGCCGTCGGCGCTGCGGCGCACCGGGTTGGCGGCCACGGTCACCACGACCGCGAACCTCTCCTTGGTCTCCTGGTCGGTCCCGGCCGTGTACTCGCTGCGCACCGAGGGCTCGTCGCCGTGCCCGACCGATCCGTGCTCGACGGCCCCGTCGGCCGCCAGTCCGACCTGCATCAGCCAGCGCCGCCCCGTGAAGGCCTCGTCGAGGCCGTACCAGGGGAAGGGCGCACGCAGGTAGCCGTCGACGGTACGCCGGGCGGAGGGAACGGGTTCTCCGCCCTCCGCGGCCGGCGCCTGCGCGACTGCCGAACTCGTCGTCTCCATGTGGCCGGACGCCTCCTCGCTCTCGTCGGACCGGGCGGCCCGCCCCCCTTCGGGCGTACTCGTCCGTTCCGCACAACAACTCGGCAGCATAACCACCTTGACGTCGGAGGCTGGGAAACCGCCCGGCGCGTGGGCCGTGCGGACGCCCTGATCAGGCCGTGCGGGGCCCGGGCGGAGTATGAGACACATCACGTACGCGGGGGCGTACGCCCCGGCGCCGGACGGCTCAGGTGGCGTCCGCGTCGAAGGGCGGGCGGTCGTCGGCCGCCGGCGCCTCGGGCTTCTTGGTCATGTCCACACGGCCACCGGAGGAGGACGGGGCGGAGGACGGGGAGTCGGTGTCGCGGCCGTGGACGGCGTCCGCGACCTCGGCCATCTCCTTCTTCAGGTCGAAGCCGTTACGGATCTCCTTGAGCCCCAGGTCGTCGTTGTCCAGCTGCTTGCGGATGAACGTCTTGGGGTTGAGGTCCTCGAACTCGAAGTCCTTGAACTCCGGGCCGAGTTCCTGCCGGATGTCCTGCTTGGCGCTCTCCGAGAAGTCCCGGATCTTCCGGATCGTGCGCGTCACGTCCTGGATGACCTTGGGGAGCTTGTCCGGACCGAAGACGAGCACGGCGAGGACGATCAGCGTCACCAGCTCGAGCGGTCCTATGTCATTGAACACCTGAAGCTCCTCGCGATGCCTTCGGTCCTCGGTCCCCGGGGCGGCCTGCGGTCTTCCGTGGTCCGGGCCGGGTCCACGGTACCCGGCCACCCCGTGCGTCCGGTACCGTCCCGGGGCTCATCCGCCTCAGTCGCCCGCCGAGGAACCGAGCGTCAGGGTGACCGTCCGCTCCTCGCCGTCCCGCTCCAGGGTGAGTTCGAGGCGGTCGCCGGGGCGGTGGGCACGGGTCTTGACGATGAGTTCCTCACCGGAGTGGACGCGCCGGCCGTCGACCTCGGTGATGACGTCACCGGCCTTGATCCCGGCCTTGGCGCCGGGGCCGCCGGTGCTGACCGGGGGTCCGCCGTCGCCGGCCTTCTCCGCGACGCGGGCGCCGTCGCCGCCGTACTGCATGTCGAGGGTGACGCCGATCACCGGGTGGGTGGCCTTCCCGGTGTTGATCAGCTCCTCGGCGACGCGCTTGCCCTGGTTGATGGGGATGGCGAAGCCGAGTCCTATGGAGCCGGCCTGACCGGCGTCCGGGTCGGCGCCGCCGCCGGCGGAGCGGATGGCCGAGTTGATGCCGATCACCCGGGCCCTGGCGTCGAGCAGGGGGCCGCCGGAGTTGCCGGGGTTGATCGGCGCGTCGGTCTGCAGGGCGTCGACGTACGACACGTCGCTGCCGTCGCCCTCCTCACCGCCGGCGGTGATGGGCCGCTCGCGAGCGCTGATGATGCCGGAGGTGACGGTGCCGGCCAGGTCGAAGGGGGCGCCGATGGCGACGACGGGGTCGCCGACCCGCACGTTGTCGGAGTTGCCCAGCGGCAGGGGGGTGAGTCCGCTGACGCCCTTCACCTTCACGACGGCGAGGTCGTAGCCGCTGTCCCGGCCCACGACGGTGGCCTCGGCGGTGTCACCGTTGTGGAAGGTGACGGTGATCTCGCCGTCGTCCCCCGCGGGTTGGACGACGTGGTCGTTGGTGAGGATGTGACCGCGCCCGTCGAGCACGAAGCCGGTGCCGGTGCCGGCCTCGCCGGCGCCGCTGGCATGCAGGGTGACGACGCTGGGCAGTGCCTGTGCGGCGATTCCGGCGACGCTGCCGGGGTCGCGTGCGGCATCCTCCTTCCCGGCCTGCGGCAGCTCCACGGTACCCACGCCGCCGTTGCGCTCCAGATACGTGCCGATGATCCCGCCGATGCCGCCGGAGACGAGCGCGAGCACCAGCGCGGCCCCGATGAGCACCCGCCGGGCCCGCCGGCGCTTCTGCTTCTCGCTGACCACGGTGGGCCCGGCCTGCTGCAACGGCGCGGCGGCGGCCGCCGCCCAGGGGTCGTAACGCCCCCAGGGGTCGGCGGCCGGGGCGTCCTGGGCCGGGGGCACCTGGCTGTCCGGGTGCGCTTGCGCGGGGATGACGGGCGCGGTGGGGGCGCCGTGCGGTGCGGGGGCGCCGTGCGGTGCCGCGCCCGGGCCCGGGGGAGGCGCCGGGGGTGCGCCCTGCGGTACGGGACCGGTGCGGGGCGTCGGGTCCGGGGGCGTGGGAGGCGCCGCGAGCGTCATGCCGTGCGCGGGTGTCGTCGCCGGGTGCTGTACGGGCGGGGCGGGCGCCCAGGGGCCCGGTTCGCCGTACGGCGGGGTGCTGTAGGGATCGGGGTCGTGCAGGGGCGTCCGCTGCTCGTGGGCGGGGAGCCCGAAAGCCACCGGCGGCGGGCCGGAGACCGCGGGTGCGGGGACCGCCGGGGACGCGGCCCCGGCGGAGGCGTCGGACGCGCCGGGGGCCGGGACGGACGGGGGCAGGGACCCGGCGGAGGCGTCGGCCTTCGCGAGGGAGGTGCCGGGGGCCGGGATGGACGAAGGCACGTCCCCGGCCGGGGTGTCGCCCGTACCGGGGGCCGGAGCGGCCGGGGACGTGTCCCGGGTGGGCTCGTCGGGGACACCGGTCCCGGCGGCAAAGGCGCCGGGCGCCGGGGGCGGTGTGGCGGAGGCCACAGGGCCGGGGACGCCGGGAGCGGGCTCGAGGGGCCGGTCCTCGGAGCCCTCGGGCCGCAGGGGGCGGTCCAGTTCGTAGTCGCCCTCGTGGCCGTCGCCGACGGCGGCCGGCTCGCGGTGCGGGCGGGCCAGTTCGAAGTCGCCGTCGTGTCCCTCGGGACGCGTGGTCGGCTCCTCCCCCGGTGGGCCCGGCTTCCCCTCGTTCATGCTCTCCCCACGGCTGGACACGGCACCGCACGACGGCGGTGGCCGCGAAACTACAGGCTCGGCACCCGGCTGGGCCTGGGCGCGCCCCCTGGATTCAACCAGGTCGCGCGCCCCCGCGCACCGAACGGTTCAGCGGGACGTGGGCGTGGGAGCCGGTGTCGTACCCGCGGTGAGGAGGCCGGGGTCCCTGAGCCCGGCGGAGACGGCCCACGTGGTCAGGGTGAGCGGCGGGGTCGAGGTGAGCGGTCGTATCAGCGGGGACATCGCCGTCGCACCGCCCGTCATCGGCGTGCCCGGCGCGGGGTGGCGCTCCGTCGGCGCCGGGATGCCGGGCAGCAGCGGCGCGGAGACCGCGGTCGGGGCGGCCGGGGTGTCCGCGGGCGCGCTCCGGCCCGTCGGCTGGCCCGGCAGCGGACCCACGCCGCGGCGCCGCTGGGACTCGGGCACCGCCGCGCCCGTGCCCTGTGTGCGCACCGGCGTGACGTTGCTGCCCTTGCCCGCGCCGCGCGCCTCCGTTTCGGTGGGTGTGCCCGTGGCGGTGACCCCGCCGAGCGCGATCGCTGCCAGCGACACCGCCCCGGCGGCGACGAACGCGAACCGCAGCCCGCGGGAGGACGGCCGGTCGCTCTCGTGGCGGCTGACGTCGTGGACGGTGAAGCCCCGGCCGCCCGGGGTGGCCGGCAGCGCGGCCCCGTGCCGCCGGACGGGCTCGTAGGCGAACTCGAAGCGCTCGCCCCGCCTGGTCCCGAAGACCCCGGAGCCCCCGCCGAGCCGCCCCGACGTGCCACCCGGCAGCCCTCCGCCGCCCAGCGGCGAGCCGCCGTCGCCGAGGTCGCCCCCGGCCGGCAGCCCCTGGAGGCGGGCCAGGAAGCTCTCGGAGGGCGGTGGGGGCGCCGCCTGCGCGAACACACTCTTCAGACGGCGCTGCGCGTCCACCTCCGCCTTGCACTTCGCGCAGGTGGCGACGTGCGCCAGTACGCGCTCACGCGCGTCATGACCGAGCTCTCCGTCCACCAGGGCGGAAAGTCGGTCTCCCAGGTGCTGCTCTGCGAGGTGTCCCTCGGCAGACTTCGGCCGTGAACCGCTCACGCGCTCGCGCCCCCTCCTCCCAGTGCGGGAACACGCGGCACGAAGGAGCGGTGCTCCGCGCGCGCCTTGGGCGAGCGGTGCGCGAGGGCCTTGCGCAGCTGGGAACGGCCGCGGTGGATCCGGGACCGGACGGTGCCGAGCTTGACGCCCAGGGTGGCCGCGATCTCCTCGTACGACAGTCCCTCGATGTCGCACAGGACGACGGCGGCGCGGAACTCGGGGGCGAGGGTGTCGAGGGCCTGCTGGACGTCCGCGTCGAAGTGGGCGTCGTGGAACACCTGCTGCGGCGTGGGCTCCTTGCTGGGCAGCCGCTCGGCCGCGTCGTCGCCCAGCGCGTCGAAGCGGATGCGCTGCTTGCGGCGGACCATGTCCAGGAAGAGGTTGGTGGTGATGCGGTGCAGCCAGCCCTCGAAGGTGCCCGGCGTGTACGTCGACAGGGAGCGGAAGACACGGACGAAGACCTCCTGGGTGAGGTCCTCGGCGTCGTGCTGGTTGCCGGTGAGGCGGTAGGCGAGCCGGTAGACCCGGCCGCTGTGCATGCTGACGATCTCCTCCCAGGTGGGCGGAGTCCACGCCTGCCCGTCCGCGTCGGTGGAGAAGGTCGCGGTCTGGGCCGGGTCGCCGGCGCGGTGATGGTCAGCAGCGGTGTTGTTCACGGATTTCGGCCTGCCCGCCGATCCGAGGAAGCGCCGCAGCACTCCTGCGCGATCCACAGGCGCAGCCGCACCTCCCCTATCGGCTCTGGTGGTGTCCAGTGGAGCCCCTACCATAGCCACCTCGCCCGTTAGCTCCGGATAAGCGGTTTTACGAGAATTTGATCTGGGCTGCCACGGCTCGTACGGCTGCGTCAGCACTTGCTCGGCGTCCTCGTCCACTGTCTGCCCCCCGTCACGGCACACGCCACTTGCTCACCCCTTCAAACGACCGGTCCCATCTGCGGGTTCCCGACGCCAACGGATACAGTCACGCCGAGGCTTCCACGGGGACAGGAGAGGGTCATTACCGCCAACCGGCAGACGAGCTGGGCGTTCTCCGACGCCTATGTCGCCGAGGACGAAGCGCTGCACCGGGCCCGTGACCGGGCCCGTGACGCGGGGCTGCGCTCGGTGTCGCCCGGCACGGGCGCGGCGTTGCGGCTGCTGGCCGCCAGCGTGGACGCCAAGGCGGTCGCGGAGATCGGCACCGGCTGCGGAGTCTCCGGGATCCACCTGCTGCACGGGATGCGGCCGGACGGGGTGCTGACCACGGTCGACCAGGAGCCGGAGCACCAGCAGTCCGCCCGCCAGGCGTTCCGCGACGCCGGCTTCGCCGGGAACAGGGCCCGTTTCATCCCGGGCCGCGCGCTGGACGTCCTGCCCCGTCTCGCGGACGCCGGTTACGACCTGGTCTTCTGCGACGGCGACCGGCAGGAGTACCAGGACTATCTCGCCGAATCGTTGCGTCTGCTGCGCCCAGGAGGGCTGGTCGCCTTCGAAGGGCTCTTCGCGAACGGACGCACGGTGGACTCCGGACCGCAGCCCACGGAGGTGCTGCGCCTGCGGGAGCTGGTGCGGACCGTGCGCGAGAGCACGGAACTGGTGTCGTCGCTGCTGCCGGTGGGGGACGGGCTGCTCTGCGCCGTCAAGCGGTGACCGGCGGACCCGGTCCGCGCGCCCTTCGGCCCGTACGTGAAACGGCCGCCCCGGCACCGCGTGCGGTGCCGGGGCGGCCGAAAGGGTATGGTCGCTTGCGCGTCAGCCGACGACCTTCTTGAGGGCGTCGCCGAGCGCGTCGGCCTCGTCCGGGGTCAGCTCGACGACGAGCCGACCGCCGCCTTCGAGCGGAACGCGCATGACGATGCCCCGCCCCTCCTTGGTCACCTCGAGCGGGCCATCACCCGTCCGCGGCTTCATGGCCGCCATGCTCGTTCCCCTTCCTGAAACCCGGCTAAACCGTCTGAGCCGACGGCCCACTGAAGGGCACCTGCGGTCCTTGAAGCAGGACACACGCCACCGGCATCGAACACATTGCTTCCAGGTCATTATCCCGCATGGCAGGACCCGATGACCAACATCGGTCGGCATCGCTTGGGCAACGCACGCGAGCAAAACCACCCAATTCGGCGATGTGACTGCGATACTGCGCCACCGCGCACACATCCGCCGATCGGAAACGGACAGGGATTGTTTGACGCAGGTCACACGTCGGCCGCCCGCCACGGCCGGTGATCTCCGTCATGCTGTCCTGCAGACGGGGACGTACCGGCCGGTAGGTCCCGAGCCGCCACACGGAGGGATACGCCATGGCCGACACCGTGCTCTACGAGGTGAGCGACGGACTCGCGACGATCACGCTCAACCGCCCGGAGGCGATGAACGCGCTGAACGTCGCGGCGAAGGTCGCCCTCCGGGACGCGGTCCGGTCCGCCGCGGACGACGACGCCGTACGCGCCGTGCTGCTGACCGCGGCCGGGGACCGGGCGTTCTGTGTCGGGCAGGACCTCAAGGAGCACATCGGGCTGCTGACCGAGGACCGGGAGACCGGTTCGGGGCAGACGATGAGCACGGTGCGCGAGCACTACAACCCGATCGTGAAGGCGATCGCCGGGGCCGCGAAGCCGGTGGTCGCGGCGGTGAACGGGGTCGCGGCGGGCGCCGGCTTCGGCTTCGCGCTGGCCGCGGACTACCGGATCGTCGCGGACACGGCGGCGTTCAACACCTCGTTCGCCGGGGTCGCGCTGACCGCGGACTCCGGGATCTCCTGGACGCTGCCGCGCGTGATCGGCCCCGGGCGCGCCACCGACCTGCTGCTCTTCCCGCGCAGCGTCTCCGCGCAGGAGGCGTACGAGCTGGGCATCGCCAACCGGCTGGTCCCGGCGGCGGAGCTGCGGGCGGAGGCGGAGAACGTGGCGCGGGCGCTGGCCGAGGGGCCGACGGTGGCGTACGCGGCGCTGAAGGAGTCCGTGGCGTACGGGCTGAGCCACTCGTTGGAGGCGGCCCTGGAGAAGGAGGACGAGCTCCAGACCCGGGCGGGCTCCTCGGAGGACCACGCGATCGCGGTGCGGGCGTTCGTGAACAAGGAGAAGCCTCGGTACCTGGGCCGGTGAGTCTCCGGTGAGCTCGGGGCTGCGGCACCGTCGGAGGCCGCGGGTTCAGTGTGGTTGATTGCGCCCACGCGGCGGAGCCGCACATCTATACAGCCCCGCCCCCCTTTGGGGCACTTCTCGCCGCGCATGCTTCCAAGTGGTCGTTGACCAGGCCGCAGGCCTGCATCAGGGCGTACGCCGTGGTCGGGCCGACGAAGCGCAGGCCCCGTTTCTTCAGGGCCTTGGACAGGGCCGTCGACTCCGGGGTCACCGCGGGGACGTCGGCGAGGGTCTTCGGTGCCGGGCGGCCGGCCGGGTCGGGGGCGTGGGACCAGATCAGGGCGTCCAGGTCGCCGGGCGCCCATCCGGCCAGCTCGCGCGCGTTGGCGAGCGTCGCGTCGATCTTGGCGCGGTTGCGGATGATGCCCGTGTCGGCCAGCAGGCGCTCGCGGTCGGTGTCGGTGAACTCCGCGACCTTGGCGATCTCGAAGCCGGCGAAGGCGGCGCGGAAGCCGGGGCGACGCCGCAGGATGGTGATCCAGGACAGGCCCGACTGGAACGCCTCCAGGCTGAGGCGCTCGAAGAGGGCGTCGTCGCCGTGGACCGGGCGGCCCCACTCCTCGTCGTGGTACGTCACGTAGTCCGCGGTGGACAGCGCCCAGGGGCAGCGCGGGAGGCCGTCCGGGCCCGCGGGAGCGGCTGCCTCGTCGCTCACGGCCGCTCGTCCTCGTGGTGCGGGGCCGGCTTGTCCATGGAGACGCGGGCCGCGGCGGCGCGGGCGCCGGCCAGCGCGGACTCCAGGCCGGCGATCCGGTCGTCGCGCTCGGCGAGCTCCGCGCCGAGGCGGCCGAGGGCGTCGTCCACGTCGGCCATGCGGTAGCCGCGGGCGGCGAGCGGGAAGCGCAGGCCGTCCACGTCCGCGCGGCTGACCGGCCGGTCGGGCGGCAGGGCGTCCCGCAGGCGCTCGGGGGCCGCCTCGGGCAGCGGGGCGCTGTCGCCGCCGCCCACCACGGCGAGGGTCACCGCGGCGACCACGACGGCGAGCGCGACGACCAGGAACAGGAACATAACCATCGCCGGGGCCCCCACGGTCGGATGAGTCGGATGTAAGTCGGAGTCGGATGTGTGGCTCCGATCGTGCCATGCGAGTCTGACAGTCGGGGCCTGTCCTTCGGATCAACCCGACTCCGGGGTACAGAGCCTCGCACACACCGGTGAGCGGGCCCGGGTGCGTGCGGCCGCGGGGCGGAGGAAGGAGTCGGCGCGGAGCGTCGGCGACCGACGACAGCGCCGCGGGTCCGCGCACCGGCCCCGGGGTGATCCGGAAGACAGGCCCTCGGGCCGCCGGGCGTTCGTGAGGCGGCTCGAGGACGGGATCGTACGAGGAAGAGGTCACAGGGGATGCTCAGGCTGGGCAGGCGGGAATTCGCACCGCACGAGCGGGTCGTCATGGCGATCGTGAACCGGACCCCGGACTCCTTCTACGACCAGGGCGCCACGTTCCGCGACGAGCCGGCGCTGACGCGGGTGGAGCAGGCGGTGGCGGAGGGCGCCGCGATCATCGACATCGGCGGGGTGAAGGCCGGGCCGGGCGAGGAGGTCACGGCCGAGGAGGAGGTGCGGCGGACGGTCGGCTTCGTCGCCGAGGTGCGGCGGCGCTTCCCGGACGTCGTGATCAGCGTGGACACCTGGCGGCACGAGGTCGGCGAGGCCGTGTGCGAGGCGGGCGCGGACGTACTGAACGACGCGTGGGGCGGGGTCGATCCGCGGCTCGCGGAGGTCGCCGCGCGGTACGGGGCGGGGCTGGTGTGCACCCACGCGGGCGGTGCTCAGCCGCGGACCCGGCCGCACCGGGTGACGTACGACGACGTCATGGCCGACATTCTCGACGTGACCGTGGGGCTGGCGGAGCGGGCGGTGTCGCTGGGGGTGCCCCGGGAGTCGGTGATGATCGATCCGGGGCACGACTTCGGGAAGAACACGCGGCACAGTCTCGAGGCGACCCGGCGGCTGGGGGAGATGGTCTCCACCGGGTGGCCGGTGCTCGTCTCCTTGTCCAACAAGGACTTCGTGGGGGAGACGCTGGACCGGCCGGTGAAGGAGCGGGTGGTGGGGACGCTGGCGACCACGGCGGTGTCCGCGTGGCTGGGGGCGCGGGTGTACCGGGTGCACGAGGTCGCCGAGACCCGGCAGGTACTGGACATGGTGTCCGCCATCGCGGGGGAGCGGGAGCCGGCGGTGGCCCGGAGGGGGCTGGCGTAGGGCCTTTTTCGCCCCCGCCGCCCTTCCCGTCCCGTCCCCGGGGGCTCCGCCCCCGGGCCCCCGCCTTCGCCCACCCGCCGCCCGACCCGGTACGTCAAAAGGCGCCCTTTGAAAGACCTCTAGCGGCCCGCCTCCTTCGAGACCAGGGCCACCGCCTCGTCCACGTCGTCCGTGACGTGGAACAGCAGCAGGTCCTTCTCCGCCGCCTTGCCCTGGGCGATGACCGTGTGGCGGAGCCAGTCGACCAGGCCGCCCCAGTAGTCGGTGCCGAACAGGACGATGGGGAAGCGGGTGACCTTCTGGGTCTGGACCAGGGTCAGGGCCTCGAAGAGTTCGTCCAGCGTGCCCAGGCCGCCGGGCAGGACCACGAAGCCCTGGGCGTACTTGACGAACATCATCTTGCGGACGAAGAAGTACCGGAAGTTCAGGCCGATGTCGACGTAGGGATTCAGCCCCTGCTCGAAGGGCAGTTCGATGCCCAGGCCGACCGAGACGCCCTTCGCGTCGCACGCGCCCTTGTTGGCCGCCTCCATGGCCCCCGGACCGCCACCGGTGATCACCGCGAAGCCCGCGTCGACCAGGCCCCGGCCCAGCCGGACGCCGGCCTCGTACTCCGCCGAGTCCACCGGTGTGCGCGCCGAGCCGAAGACGCTGATGGCGGGCGGGAGTTCGGCGAGCGTGCCGAAGCCCTCGATGAACTCCGACTGGATGCGCAGCACCCGCCAGGGGTCGGTGTGGACCCAGTCGGTGGGCGCCCGCTCGTCCAGCAGCCGCTGGTCGGTGGTGCTCGCCTGCACCTGGTCCCGCCGGCGGAGGACCGGCCCCAGGCGCTTCTCCTCCGGCGGCTGCTGCTTCCCCTCGGGGTTGCCGGTAGCCATGTGCGCTCCCTCCGTCGTGCCAGTCGTTCCACCTCAGCGTAGATCCACAGGGGTTACGTACGAGGGACCTGAGCATGTCCGGAACACAGCGGCGCAAACCCGGCCCGCGTCACGCCGTCAGCCAGGACCGCAGCCGCTCCTCCCCCGCGAGGATCTTCGCGGTGTCCACGCGCTCGTCCCGCTTGTGCGCCAAGTGGGGGTTGCCGGGACCGTAGTTGACCGCCGGGATGCCCAGCGACGAGAAGCGGGAGACGTCCGTCCAGCCGTACTTGGGCTGCGGTGTGCCGCCCACCGCCTCGATGAAGGCCGCCGCGGCCGGGTGGGACAGGCCGGGCAGCGCCGCGCCGCTGTGGTCGTCGACGACGAAGTCCGTCACCCCGCAGTCCGCGAAGACCTCGCGGACATGGGCGAGGGCCTCCTCCTCGCTGCGGTCGGGGGCGTAGCGGAAGTTCACGGTGACGACGCACGCGTCGGGGATGACGTTGCCGGCCACTCCCCCGGAGATGCCGACCGCGTTCAGGCCCTCGCGGTACTCCAGTCCGTCGATCACCGGATAGCGGGGTTCGTAGGCGGCCAGGCGGGCGAGGATCGGGGCGGCGGCGTGGATCGCGTTGGAGCCCATCCAGCTCCGCGCGGAGTGGGCGCGTTCGCCGGTGGTCTTCAGCAGCACCCGCAGGGTGCCCTGGCAGCCGCCCTCCACCTGTCCGTCGGAGGGTTCGAGGAGCACCGCGAAGTCGCCCTCCAGCCACTCGGGGTGCGCCTCGGCCACGTGCTTCAGGCCGTTGAGGTCGGCGGCGACCTCCTCGTTGTCGTAGAAGACGAAGGTCAGGTCGCGGTTGGGCGCGGGGACCGTGGCCGCGATGCGGAGCTGGACGGCCACGCCGGACTTCATGTCGCAGGTGCCGCAGCCCCACAGCACGCCGTCGCCGTCGAGCCGGGAGGGGACGTTGTCCGCGATCGGGACCGTGTCGATGTGGCCGGCGAGGATCACCCGCTCCGGGCGCCCCAGCCGCGTCCGGGCCACCACGTTGTTGCCGTGGCGGTCGACGGTGAGGTGCGGCAGGGCGCGCAGCGCGTCCTCGATCGCGTCCGCGAGCGGCTTCTCGGTGCCGCTCTCGGAGGGGAAGTCGACGAGCCGCGCGGTCAGGCGTGCGGCGTCCAGCGTGAGGTCAAGCGGGGTGTCGGCCATGCCGTCGACCCTAGCGCGCCGGGTGTCCTGACCCCTGTCCGCACCTGGCGCACAGGGAACCGTACTCTCCAGTACCTTGTACGCGTGTCAGAGCCGTCACTTCCTTCCAAGCGCACACGCCGTGGCCGTTTCCTCCGCTGGAGTGCGGGCCTCGCGGTCCTGTCCGCGGTCGCCGGATACGTCGTGGTCCAGTACGACACCGGCCGCGCGGGCGCTCCCGGCTGCAAGGTCGTCTCGGGCAAGGGCGACGGGGCGATGTACGAGTTCACACCCGAGCAGGCGGTGAACGCGGCGACGATCACCGCCGTGGGCACCGCGCGCGAGCTGCCCGAGCGGGCGGTGACGATCGCGCTGGCGACCGCACTGCAGGAGTCGGCGCTGCGCAACATCGAGCACGGTGACCGTGACTCGCTGGGCCTGTTCCAGCAGCGTCCCTCGCAGGGCTGGGGCACGCCGGAGGAGATCATGGATCCGACGTACGCGGCGGGGAAGTTCTACGAGCACCTGGAGGAGGTGCCGGGCTACACCCGGCTGCCGCTCACCGTCGCCGCGCAGCGGGTGCAGCGCAGCGGCTATCCGCAGGCGTACGCCAAGCACGAGCCGGACGCCGCGCTGCTGGCCGCCGCCCTCACCGGGCGCTCGGCGGCGACGCTGACCTGCGAGGGCCGGCCGGCGGCGACGCGGGCGGCGGGTGCGGACGCGGTGCGGGCGGCGCTGACGCGGGACTTCGGGCGGGACGCGCTGGAGCCGGCCGGTGCGGAGGTGGGGGCCGCGTCCTCGCCCTCGCCCTCGGTGAGCGCTGCTCCGGTGGAGTCCGACGGGGGGACCGTGCGGCTTCCGGTCACCGCCGAGGAGGGCGCCGACGCCGGGGCGCGTGGCTGGCAGTTGGCCCACTGGGCCGTGGCCAACGCCTCCGAGCTGCGCATAAAGCGGGTGTCGTACGCGGGGCGGGAGTGGACGGCCGGGCACACCGACAGCCAGTGGCGGCCGGTGGACGGCAAGAACACGGAGGGCTCGGGGGCCACGGACGGTGCGGGGGTCGTGACCATCACGACGATGCCGTAGCGCGGCCGCGCGGGAGTACGACCGTGCAGGCGTGCGGGGAGTCACCCGCAGGCGTCATGCGGGCGTCGCGTACGGCCGATAATGCGACGCATTGCCAACTCTTTGCGTTGCCCCGCCGCAACCTTCCCGGCGGTCGGACGGTAGTCACGGCGTCAGCGTTCTCTCCCGTCGAAGGAGCACCATGTCCCTCCCCCTGACCCGTCGGATCGCCCGTGCCGCGCTGCTCGTTGCTGCGGGAGCGGCCGCCGGGGTCGGCGCGGCCGGTTCCGCCAGTGCGGCTCCGGAGCTGCCGGCCGCGCCGAACCTCGGCGGGCTGACCGCTGTGGACGGGGCCGCCGGCGACACCGTGGACGACGTGACGCGGGACGTCACGAAGACCACGGGCGACGCCGACAAGGTGGCGCCGGCGGCCGGCAAGACCGTGAAGAAGGCCGCCGGGTCCCTCACCAAGGGTGCGCCCGTGAAGGGGCTGCCGGTCGGCTGAGGACCGGCCTGCGGCCGGCTTCTCTTACGGCGACGGGGTCTGGGGGGTTCCCGGGCCCCGTCGTTCTGTGTCCGCGCCGGGGTGCGGTGAGCGTTTCCCGGGCGGTGGCCCGGTGCCGGCGGTTGTGCCCGCCCTCCCCCACACTCGGCTTCGCTCGAGCGGGGAACCCCCATCGCCTTGCGGAACGACTGCCCACAGCCGCCGGGGCGGGCCCCCAGCCGGGGCGGGTAAGCCCACAGCCAGGCGGGGGGCGAGCGAGTCCACAACCGGTCGGAGCAGGCAAGTCCGCAGCCGGGGCGGGTGGGTCCACAGCCGGCCAGGGGCAGCCGGGCCCGCAGCCGGGCCGGGGCCGGTCCGCAGTCAGGCTGGTCGTCTCAGGACGTCAGGCGGGTCACCGCGGCCTGGACGCGTTCGTCCGTCGCGGTCAGGGCCACGCGGACGAAGTGCTCGCCCGCGGGGCCGTAGAAGTCGCCGGGGGCGACCAGGATGCCCCGGTCGGCGAGGTGGGCGACCGTGGTCCAGCAGGACTCGTCGCGGGTCGCCCACAGGTAGAGGCTGGCCTCGCTGTGCTCGATGCGGAAGCCGTGCCCCAGCAAGGCCTCGCGCAGGGCGGTGCGGCGGGCCGCGTAGCGCTCCCGCTGGACGCGGACGTGCTCGTCGTCGCCCAGGGCCGCGACCACGGCCGCCTGGGTCGGCGCGGAGGTCATCATCCCGCCGTGCTTGCGGATCTGCAGCAGCGGACCGAGGACCGCCGGGTCACCGGCCAGGAACGCGGCGCGGTAACCGGCGAGGTTGGACCGCTTGGACAGGGAGTGGACCGAGACGATCCCGTCGTACGACCCGCCGTTGACGTCGGGGTGCAGCACCGAGACCGGGTCGGCCTCCCAGCCCAGCTCGATGTAGCACTCGTCGGAGAGGACGAGGACGCCGTGCTCGCGGGCCCAGGCGACGATCTGGGTCAGCTCCTCCTTGGACAGCACCCGGCCCGTCGGATTGGACGGGGAGTTCAGCCAGAGCAGCTTCAGGTTCGTCGGGTCCAGCTCGGTCGGATCGTCGTACGCGACGTGGTCCGCGCGGGCGAGGCGGGCGCCGACCTCGTACGTCGGGTAGGCCAGGCGCGGGAAGGCGACCTGGTCGCCGGGGCCGAGTCCGAGCTGGGTGGGGAGCCAGGCGACCAGTTCCTTGGAGCCGACGACCGGCAGGACGTGGTGGTGGGTGACCCCGCGGGCGCCCAGCCGGCGCTCCGTCCAGCGGGTGAGCGCGTCGCGCAGTTCCGGCGTGCCCCAGACCGTGGGATAGCCCGGGGAGTCCGCCGCGGCGATCAGGGCCTTCTGGACCGGCTCGGGCACCGGGTCGACGGGGGTGCCGACCGAGAGGTCGACGATGCCGTCGGGGTGCGCGGCGGCCGTCTTCTTGTACGGCTCCAGCTTGTCCCAGGGGAAGGCGGGCAGCCGGTCGGAGACTGCGGACACGGTTACGGGCTCACTTTCTGGTCCGGCGAACGCCTCGGTCCCGTACGGCGATCGGGAGGATCGGGCCGTACGGGACCGGGGCGGCACGTCGATGCGGGGCCGCTTGTCGCGGGACGGCTACGCCTGCGGCGGCAGCGCGGCGATGAACGGGTGGTCCCGCTCGATCAGACCCAGCTTGCTGGCGCCGCCGGGCGAGCCGAGCTCGTCGAAGAACTCGACGTTCGCCTTGTAGTAGTCCTTCCACTCCTCCGGAGTGTCGTCCTCGTAGAAGATCGCCTCGACCGGGCAGACCGGCTCACAGGCACCACAGTCGACGCATTCGTCCGGGTGGATGTACAAGGACCGCTGGCCCTCGTAGATGCAGTCGACCGGGCACTCCTCGATGCACGCCTTGTCCTTCACGTCGACACAAGGCTGCGCGATGACGTAGGTCACGCTGTCGTTCCTCCTCGATAGGGCGCTGGCGGGCCTCCTCAGGCTCCGCCGCCTGGCGCGCGGGAGCGCGGCGTCGTCGATGCCCGCCCCTAGTATCTCCGTTCTTGGGCATGATCCGAACAGGAGGGGTGAACTGACCTGTGGAAATCTCTGCCGCCGGGCGCCTCGAGGTCCGTATCACCACTGCTGACGTGGGAAAACGGGTCTCCGTACGGAGCTTGATCGAACATGGCCCCTCGGGTGAGAGGTTCACCGACACGGTCGGTGTTCTCACATCATGGGACAACGGTGTGCTGCGGATCACAAGGAAGAGCGGCGAGAGTGTCCGCGTCGCGGAGTCCTCGCTGGTCGCGGGCAAGGTGGTCCCGTCCGCCCCGGCGCGGCGCCGGGGTCCGACGGCCTCGTACGAGGAGCTGGCCCGGGTCTCCGCGCGGGCGTGGCGGCCCGTGGAGAGCGAGCGGCTGGGCGAGTGGGAACTGCGCGCCGCCGAAGGGTTCACGCGGCGGGCCAACTCCGTCCTGCCGCTCGGCGACCCGGGCGTGCCGCTGGACGACGCGCTGACGGCCGTACGCCGCTGGTACGCCGCGCGGGGGCTGCCCGCGTACGCGCAGACCGCGACCGGCGCCGAGGGGACGCAGGAGCTGCTCTGCGCGGAGCTGGAGCGGCGGGGCTGGGTGCGGGAGGTGACCGCCGAGCTGTGGACGGGTCCGCTGGCGCCGGTCGCCGACCTGGGCGGGGAGCCGTCCGGGGTCGTGCTGTCGCGGGAGGCCGACGAGGCGTGGCTGGCCCGGTACCGGCGCAAGGGGGTGAGCGAGGTGGCCCTGCGGGTGCTGGGAGGCGGGCCTTCGGTGTGGTTCGCGACCGTGCCCGGCGACGACGCTCCGGCCGCCATCGGGCGGTGTGTCGTGGACGGGCGGTGGGCCGGGTTCGCGGCGGTCGAGGTGGACCCGGCGCGGCGGCGGCGAGGGCTGGCGACGGCCGTGATGGCGGCGCTGGCCCGGCGTGCTCTGGACGAGGGCGCCTCGGCGGCCTGGCTCCAGGTCGAGGACGACAACACGGGGGCACGGGCGCTGTACGACCGCATGGGCTTCGCCGCACACCACGCGTACCACCACTACCGCGCTCCGGAATCGTCGGCTCCGGCGGGTGAGGGAGCGCCGTGAGCGGGCACGAACCGGGTATGCGCGCTCCACGCCCCCCGTCGCCCGAGCGCTCCGCCGAACTGCGCCGGCGGTTCGCCGAGGAGGCCCGCTGCGAGCGGCCGGACCTGTCCACGCTGTGCCTGCTGGTCGGCGCGGAGGCGGACGGCACGCTGGACGAGGCGGGCATGGACGCCGTGGAGGTGGAGCTGGACCGGCTGGCCGGTGAGCTGCCCTACCGGCCCGGCTCGCCGTACGCGTGGGCGCGGGCGCTGCGGGAGCTGCTGGGCGAGCGGTACGGCTTCCACGGCGTTCCGGACGACTACCAGCGGCTGGAGTCGTCGCTGCTGCACGAGGTGCTGCGGCGGCGGCGCGGGCTGCCGATCCTGCTGTCGGTGGTGTGGATGGAGGTGGCCCGGCGGGCAGGGGCGCCGGTGTACGGGGTGGCGCTGCCCGGGCACTTCGTCGTCGGTTTCGGGGAGGCGGAGGGGCAGGTGCTCGCCGACCCCTTCGACGGGGGACGGGTACTGACCGGCGCCGACGCGGAGCTGCTGGTCACCGGGGTGACGGGGGCGCCGCTGGACGCGTCGATGCTGACGCCGGCGGGGACGCTGGACGTCGTCCTGCGGATCCTGAACAACGTCCGGGCGTGGTCGGCGGCGCGTCCCGAGCACTCCGGTGTGGGGCTGTGGGCGGTGGACCTGTCCCTGCTCCTCCCCTCGCACCCGGCACGGCTGCGCTACGAGCGGGCGCAGCTCCTGGTGCAGCGCGGTGATTTCCGGGACGGCGCGCGGGAGCTGGAGGCGTACGCGGAGACGGTGGCGGCGGTGGACGGGCCGGCGGCGGAGCGGATCCGGGGCCAGGCGCAGGCGGCGCGGGCGCTGCTCAACTAGGAGGCGGGCGCCCGGTGGTCCGGACGCCGCCGGCGCGTCCCGCCGCCGTTCGGTGAAGCGAGCGGGGCTTTCCCCGGTGTTCCGCCGCTTGCGCGATGTCACGCCGGGAGGAACGCTCCGCTCGTGATGCGGGAAGCGGGCGCCGGGTGGATCACCGGGCGCCCGCTTCCTTCCGGACGTCGCGTCAGCTCGGGTCCGTCTCGATGACGGCGACGCGGTCGGTCTTGCTGGTCAGCGCCAGGCGGAGGGCGCCGTAGACGTCTTGGGGGGTGACCGGCGTCTTCTTGCCGTTGCCCCGGGTGATGAGGACCCCGTCGAACGCCTGGCCGTACAGCTCCTCCAGGGCCTTCAGGTCGGGCTTCTCCGCCAGCTTGCCGTTGACGGCCTGGACCCCGAGGAACTTCCACAGCGAGTTCTCGGGGCTCATCGGGACCGAGTGCGCCGCGTCGGTCTGCACGGTCACGTTGGCCGACATGGCCGGCTCGGCGAACTCCTTCATCATCCGGTCGACCTCGGCCTTGGTGACCTTCGGCTGCTGGGCGGTCGTCGGGACGTTCACCGTGGTGGACTTCCCGGTCTCGACCTGGGTGCGGTACGCCTCCGTCACCGCGTCGGCCGCCTTGGCGACGTCGATGCCCTGGCCGCCCTTGGGGTACACCGGGACGGCCTTGCCGGACTCGAACTTGATCGAGCCCTCGGTCACCGAGCCGGAGCCGCCCGCGGCGGCCTCCAGGGCGGCCTGCAGCTTCTCCTCGTCGACGGGCATGACCGGCTCGACGACGCGCTCGTTGCCGATGAGGGAGCCGATCACGTTGACCGGGTTGTAGTCGCTGCCCGCGGCCCCGCCGACGGTGGCGTCGGTGTCGAACTGCAGGCCCGCGTTGTCCGGCTCCAGCTCGACGGTCTTGCCGTCGACCGACAGCTTCAGCGGCTGGTTCAGCCGGTCGTCGAGGGCCGCGTCGAGCTTCTTCACGGCCTCGTCGCGGGTGCCGCCGCCGATGTCGACGCCGAGCACGGTGGTGCCCTTCGGGACGTCGGAGCGGTTCATCAGCAGTCCGGCGCCGTAGGCGACACCGGCGAGGAAGACCACGCAGCCACAGAGCAGGACGAGCTTGTTGCGCCCCTTCTTCTTCGCCGGCTTCGAGGAGCTCGCCGGGGGCGTGGAGACCGGCTCGGGCAGCTTCGGGGGCGTGTGCGGCCGCGGGCCGTCGGCCGGGGTGCCGGGGGCGTTGAAGTCCGCGCCCGGCGGGACGACCGGGATGCCGCTGGTGACGGTGTGCCCGGAGACGTTGTCGTGGCGGGGGCCGTAGCCCGGGGTGCCGGGCTGGGCGGGCCGCTGCGGGGTGAGAATCGCGGTGTCGTCGCTCAGACCGCCGCCGGGGGCGCCGGGGCCGCCGCCCTGGCCGGTGAAGCCGGCGGGGGCGCCCTGGGACGCCTGGGCACCGGGGCGCGCGGGTGCGCCCCGGCCCGCCTGGCCCGCCTGGCCTGCCTGACCGGTCTGACCGGTCTGACCCGACTGGGCACCGGGGCGGACCGGGAGGGCGGGGAGACCCGGGCCACCGGGGACGGCGGGAGCGCCGGAGCCCTTGCCCGCCTGGCGGGCGACCGGACTCGATCCGGTCGCCGGCCCGGTGGTCGGGCCCGCGGGGCCCTGCGGGCCGCGCTGACCGGGCCGGGACGCCTCGTCCGTGAAGAACGGCAGGTCGTCGCGGCGCGGCTCGTCGCCGTGCCCCGTACCCGGACGCGTGCCGGGGCCCGCGGGCCCGGCGGCCAGCGCCTCGGTCACGTCGAAGGAACCGGTGCCGCCACCGTGCCCGGGGGCCACGGGTCCGCCGGTCGCACCGGTCGCGCCGGTGGGTCCGGAACCCCGCGTGCCGCCGGGAAGGGAACCGCCCGGCGCGCCCGTGGAGCCGACGCCGCCACCCGGCCGCGCGCCACCGGGCGCGGAAGGGGCCTTCGGGGCGCCGCCCGCGGCGGGGCCCGAACCATTCGGCGCGCCCGCGCCGTTGGCGGAGCCGCCGGCCGGACCGCCCTTGCCCCCGCCCGACTTGCGCGGCGCGAACCAGTCGCTGGCCGGCTTCTCCTCGGCCGCCGGCCGGTCGGACCGGTCGGGCTGTGCGGGCTGGGCGGGAGGCTCGGCCACGTCGGCGGCCGGAGCCGGGGACGGCGCCGCCGCCTCGGCGTCGGTGGTACCGCTCTTGCCCTCCGCGTCCGTGACGGGCTTGCGGACGACGACCGGCGGAATGGGCCGCGATCCGGGGATGTTGATGCGGACCCGCGTGGTCAGCGTGGTCTCGGTCTTGCGTTCCTCCGGCCGCGCGGCCGAACGGCCCGCGTCCGTACCCGCGTCCGGAATCGCCGGAATCCCGTAGGGCGGCGTGCCCGACGGGTAGGCGGCTCCGCCGCGCCCGTCGGGCCCGGAGGACGGAGTGTCAGTTTCACGACTCAAGGCAGGTTCTCCCGGTTGGCTCCGCCGCCCGTCACGACCTCACGGTGGGAGTCCTCCCAGCTCGGGCGAAGCCGAGGGTTCGAGGGAGGCTCGGCGGCGCGCACCACCTTACTGGCCCTGTCCGGCCCGTATCCCAGTACCGCCGGGGAAACCCACACCGGACCCGCACGCCCGTGACGCGGCGAAGTGGTACGTCACTTGCCAAGTCGGGCGGGAGGGCCGTCCGGTTGCCGCCCGGAGAAGAGGGTGGCGCAGATCACAGCCACGACGATGCCGCCGAGGAGGAAGAGATAGGAGCCGCCGCCCGCGGCGAACAGGAAGTCGCCTTCCGGACGGCTGGTGGTGAGCAGGATGACGACGAGCGTCCAGCCGCCGGCGGCCCAGGCGCCCCCGGCCCGGCTGCGGAGCGCGCGGGTGGCCCCCAGGACCAGCCCCGCCTCGGCGGCGAGGGCGAGCAGCAGCCCGCCGGGGAACCAGGCGGGCTGCACCAGCGCCCCGGCCGTACCGACCACGGCGCCGAGCAGGAACAGCCCCAGGCAGGCGACGACCCGCCCCGCGGAGGGCGGCCGCAGCGGCTGGGCGAGCACGGAGGGCGACCGGTCTCTCACAGTGCCTCCCCGATCCCGGCGAACAGGTCGCTCTCCCGCCCCCCGGGACGCTCGCCACGCACCAGCTCGTAGTACTCGGTGGTGAAGAGCGGCTGGGCGAGTTCGTTGGAGAGCACGAAGTACGGTTCGGCCACGGTGATCTGGGTGGCGTGGGCGCGCATCGCGGCGGCCTTGGCGGCGGCGTACGCGGTGCCGTCGATCGCGGTGGTGACCTGCTCGTCGTCGACGACACCCGGTACGTCGTCGAGGACGCCCGCCTTCTCGAAGGGCAGGCCGGGCAGGTCGCCGTCGAGGCGGGCGAAGGCCTGCTCGGCGACGGACCGGGGCACCCGGTTCCAGTAGACCTTGGGGATGTCCCACCCTCCGTCGGCGGCGAGCTCGACGGCGCGCATGGCGACGCGGTGGGCCTGGATGTGGTCGGGGTGGCCGTAACCGCCGTCGTCGTCGTAGGTGACGAGGACCTGGGGGCGGATCTCGAGGATCACCTCGGCGAGCAGCCCCGCCGCCTGGTCGACGTCGGCCTGCCAGAAGCAGCCGGGGTCGTCGTTGTCGGGGAGCCCCATCATCCCGGAGTCGCAGTACCGCCCGGCCCCGCCGAGCAGCCGGACGTCCTCGACCCCCAGCGCCCGCATCGCGTCCTTCAGCTCCCCGAGCCGGTGCCCGCCGAGGGCGGCCCCGCTCAGGTGCCTCAGCCCGGGCGGGATGACCTCGCCCCGCTCACCGAGCGTGCAGGTGACCAGCGTCACATGGGCGCCCTCGGCGGCGTACCGCGCCATGGTCGCGCCGTTGTTGATCGACTCGTCGTCCGGGTGGGCGTGCACCAGCAGCAGACGCCGGTCGGGGAGTTCCGTCATGGGTTCCACCCTATGAGGCGCGGGGCCCTCCACGCCCGCACCCCGGGCGCCCGTCATTCTGTTCCGTCCCTCCCGCCGGGCGGGCCGCGGACACGGCGTGGTCACCTTCCTCCCCTACTGTCCGCCCCATGACCTCGGACACCCACGGCTCCCTCACCCAACTCGACGAATACCGCGTCCACTTGGGCCATGCGAAGCAGGCCGGCGCCCGCAAGGCCATCCGGGAACTCGCCTTGATCACCGACGGCGGGGAGGCGCTCGGACTGGCCGCCCGGTTCGCGCGGACCGCCGCGTACAGCTCCGACGCGCTGCTGCGGTTATGGCCGACGGCCGCCGACCCGGACGGCTTCTGCGAGCACCTGCTCGCCCCGGCCTTCGCCCAGGAGGGACGGACCGGGCTGCGGCTGCGCCGCATGACGTCGCTCCGGGGCCTGCGCCGCCTCACCACGCTCCGCACGCTGGAGATCGACCGCTGCAAGGAGGTGACGGACCTCACCGAACTCGGCGCCCTCACCGGACTGACCGGTCTCGGCCTGAACGGCTGCACGGGCATCGAGGACCTCGCGCCCCTGGGCCGCCTCACCGCACTGACCCGGCTCAGCCTGCGCCAGTGCCGGGCCGTGGAGGACGTCACACCGCTGCTGACGCTGAGCCGGCTGCGTGAGCTGGACCTGAGCATGACCAGGGTGCGTTCCACTCAGGGGTTCGACGCGGCGTTCCCCGTTCTGGAGAAGCTGACGCTCCGCGGCTGCCGGTCCTTCAAGGACGCGCGGCAGTTGTCCGGGCTGACCCGGCTCACCGGCCTCGACCTCGGCTGGACCGGCGTCCGTGACCTGGCCGGGCTGCACGACGTCCCCGCGGTCACCGAGCTGGACCTGCGCGACTGCGGCCAACTGCGCAGTCTGCGGGGCATCGACGCGCTGACCGCCCTCAGCCGCCTGGTGATCGAGGACTGCCCCCGCCTGAGGACGGTCGACGGACTCGGCGCGCACCCCCACCTCCAGAGGGTCCGCATCGAGGGCTGCCCCGAGCTGACCGACGTGAGCGCGGTGGCCCACCTGACGCGGATGAGTTCACTGACGATCCGCGGGTGCGAGCGGATCACGTCCCTCGAGGACGCCGGGGGACTCACCACCCTGGTGTCGGTGAGCCTCGAGGACTGCGCCGCACTGGGGGACTTCTCCGCCCTCGCGACCCTGCCCCGCCTCGAACGCCTGTACGTCGTCGGGTGCGACCGGCTGTCCAGCCTGGAGGCCCTGGGCAGCCTCCCCCGTCTGTCCGAGTTGCAGGTCAGCGGGTGCCGCCTGCTGCGCTCCCCCGGCGCTCCCGGCGGTCTGCCCGCGCTGCGCAAGCTGCGCATCGAGAACTGCCCCTCCCTGGCCGACCTCGACCACCTCGGCGGCCTCCCGTCGCTGGACAAGCTGTACGTGGCCGAATGCCACGCCCTCGGGAACGTCGACGGCCTGGCCGGCTCCCCGGCGTCCGAGGTGGTCCTCCGCGGGCTGCCGGCCCTGAAGTCGCTGCGCGCCCTGGGCACGTGCGAGGGGCTGCGGGCCCTGTACCTCTCGGAGTGCTCACGGGTGACGGACATCCCCGCCGGGCCCTTCGAGAAGCTCGCGGTGGGTCACGTGTCCTGGAAGGACCTCTCCCTCCTGGCGGGCCAGAAGCAGCTCCGCACCCTGGACGTCGCCCATCTGACCGAACTGGAGGACATCGGCGCCGTGACCGGCATGCCCGGCCTCGTCAGGATCGACCTCTCCCACTGCTATGCCCTCGAAGACTGCGCCGCGCTGTTCGAACTGCCGTCCCTGAAGACCGTCAGGGTTCCCTTGAGGATGAGTCTCCGTACCCGTCAGAGCCCGCCCCACCCCCTCGTGACCGAACTCACGGCCCGCGGGGTGACCGTCCCGAAACCCTGACGCTCCGGGCGTCACGCGGGCCCGTCCGAGGACGCGCCGCGGGGCGACCGATGAGTTTCCGCACGGCCCGGAGTCCGGAAGGGCGGGGACGGATGTGTCCCCGCCCGAGGGAAAGCGGTGTGTGATGAGGTTGGTACTGCAGGAATTCCTGTCTCTGGACGGCGTCTCCCAGGGGCCCGGCTCCCCGGACGAGGACACCAGCGACGGGTTCGACCGGGGCGGCTGGTTCGTGCCGCACCTGGACGAGGCGTTCGACCGGATCGCCGCCACCTGGCTCGCCGAGGCGGACGCGTTCCTGTTCGGCCGCCGTACGTACGAGAATTTCGCCCGGGACTGGCCGCGGATGACCGACCACCCGAGCGCCCGCATTCTGAACGGCTCGCCGAAGTACGTCGTCTCCCGGAGCCTGACCGAGGCCGGGTGGGAGCCGACCACGATCCTGTCCGGTGACATCCCCGCCCAGGTCGCCGAAGTGAAGCGGCGGCCCGGCCGTGAGCTCCAGATCCACGGCAGCGCCCGGCTCGGCCGGTCCCTGCTGGCCGCCGGTCTGATCGACGAACTGCGGCTCGCGATCGCCCCGGTGGTCGTGGGCAGCGGACGACGCCTGTTCCCGGACGGCGGCGCCCCGGCCGGCCTGCGCCTGCTGCACAGCGAGACGACGCCGAGCGGAATCGCGGTGCACGTCTACGAGTCGACGGGCCTTCCGGAGTACGGGACGTACGGGGCCGACGCGTAGGCGTCGGCCCGGACCGGTCGGAACGGGCCGCCGGGCGCGAGATCTTTCCGAGTGTCCGCCGGCCCCTCGGAACCGATCACCCGGTCCTGAGCACGTCCCTCAGGACTCGGCCCCGTCCGCGCCGCCGTCCTGGTAGCGCGGCAGGCCGCTCGTGGGAATGGTCCACTCGCCGATGGTGACGTCCTCGCCGTAGACGAAGTCCTTGCGCACCGCGTAGCGGGGGCCGTCCGGAGTGGAGTGGATGTCGGTGAAGACGGCGCCGGTGCCGGTACGGGGATCGAAGATCGCGTAGACCGGCACGCCCATCAGCGGATAGTCGCCCATCTTGCCCACCCAGTCGTTCTCCGGGTTGGACCGGGAGACGACCTCGATGGCGGCAATGAGCGTCCGGGGATCGAAGCTGCCCGGTACCTCCATGTCCGTCCACGCGATCACCATCACATCAGGGCGTCGCATGATGCCCTCGTACTCGTCTTCGACGTCGGGCTCCCCTGTATGAGCGACGACCTCCTCCGGCATCACCTTCTCGAGGCGTTTACGCAGGTGCAGGGTGGTCAGCTCGTGCGGACCGATGGGCGCCATCATGTCGTGGACGATCCCTTTCCTGGTGATCTCGAACTTGCCCGGGACCGTGTCGGTGTCGTCCAAGGACTGAACGACGTCTCGCATGGCCCGGTAAACGTGGGAGGCGCTCCGCCGCGCGTCGTCGGGTGCGATGGTCATGGCGCTCGCTCCTCGTCGTCTGTGCCCAGGGGCAAGGATCGTCACGTTCATGCTAGGCGGCCTCCTGGAGGTCGGTCCGGCAGGCGCGGCAGCGGCCGGGGTGGGGTGCGCGGAAGGCGCGGTCGCAGCCGTCGCAGTTCTGCAGGGGGTGCCGCACGGGTGGCGGGGCGGCCGGCGCGCGGAACGGGGGCGGCGGCGGGAGCTGGTCGGCGAGGCGGTGGGCCAGGAAGGCGGCGGGACGTCGTACGCCCCCGGGCGGCAGGTCGGCGGTCAGCGCGTGGCGTACGGCGGCGGGGGTGACGTCCCGCTCCAGCCAGGCGGCGACGCCGGGGGCCAGGTGGGCCGTGTCGCCGGTGGAGAGGAGCAGCCGGGGCTCGTGGCGGTGGAGGTCCGCGAGGAGGTCGGTGGCGGCGTGGAACAGCGCGGGGGCGTTGCACGCGGGACGCGGTACGGCGGGGAGCGGTTTGCGGGGTGCGCGTCGCTCACGCGTCTCCTGCGGTGCGCGCTCTTCGCAAAGCTCCTGCGGTGCGCGTCGCTCACGCGTCTGCTGTGGTGCGCCCTCTTCGCAGGCCTCCTGCGGCTGTGATTCCGCCGCTGCCGAGGGGCCCGGCCGGTCGACGGCCCGGGAGGGGGCCTCGGGGTGAGGGCGGGCCGCGGTCGGCTGGTTGCACGAGATCGTGCGGGTCACGATGCGGCCGGTGGAGGTACGGACGCATTCGCGGCGCAGGTAGCCGTGGAGCTCCAGCTCGCGCAGGGCGGCGGCGATACGGGTGGCCCCCTCGGGGAACCGGGCGGTGAGGCTCTTGATGTCGGCGGGGGCGCCCTTCGGCAGCGACTGGAGGTGTACGCCGAGCCCGATGGCGAGGAGCGAGAGTTCCCGGTGCTGGGCGAGGTGGTTGCCGATCACCGTGAAGCGGGTGGTGTGGCGGGTGTTGTCGTGCCGGAGCCCGCCGGTGGTGCGGTGGGCCCGGTTCGGGTGCTTGTTGCCCGCGAGGCGGGCCTGGGCGTGCGGGGGCACGCTAGGGTGCTGGGTACCCATCGGGAAGCCTCTATCTTCCTCGGTGGTCAGGCCCTCGCAGTGGGATTGCACTCCCGGCGGGGGCCGTCTCATGTCTGTGGTTGCGGTGGTGCGTTGCGCTGAGCGTCGGGCCTGGGCGGTCCGGAAATCCAGCCGAACCGGAGATGTTCACCCGCCCGAGTGAGTGCGACCACGGGCGGGAGGGGTGGGGTTTGGTGGGGTGCTTTCCCCCGGAGTTCTTTGTCTTTCAGTCGCCGGCGGCACCGGAGCGCGAAGGCGCGGGTTCCGGTGGCGTGAAGCCCAGTTCGGCCCAGACGGTCTTGCGCGGGAACCGCCCCTCGGTCACTCCCCAGCGGTCCGCCAGCGCGTCGACGAGCAGCAGGCCCCGGCCCGACTCGGCGGCGATGTCAGGTGCTTGGGGTGTGGGCATCCGGTCACCGCGTGTGTCGGTGACCTCGATACGGAGCGTGGCGCCGACCACGTAGAGCGTGAGCCGGAAGCTGCGGCCGGGGAGACGGCCGTGGGTGGCCGCGTTGGCCGCCAGTTCCGCGATGACGTGGCTCGCCCGCTCGTGCGGAAGCCCCCAGCTCCGGAGCGTGTCCACCGCGAGCAGGCGGGCGAGGCGCGCACCGCGCGGGGTGGACGACAGCAGCATGGTGAAGTTGTGGACGCCGAGGTCGGGTTCGGGTCCTGACCCGTGCTCGGCGATTCCCTGAGTTTGCTGATTCACATCACCGAGCGTGGCCGACCGGACATACTGTGATGTGTAATTGAGCTGTTACGTAGAGCTACGGTCCAAGGTTCAACCGGTCGTGTCCAGACTGTCGAAGTAGCTCCTGCGAACAGGTCGGAACAGTACGTCGCAGCATCACGGAGGGGCACACATGTCGGTGAGCGATGAGGCGGTGCGGGTCGGGACCGAGATGGACCAGACGGACGAGCCGGGGTGGGAGGTGGACCCGGACGACGACTGGGCACTGGCCGTGGTGGCCACGGTGGGGCGGCAGTTGAGGCTTCGCCGGGAGGCGGCGGGGATGCGGGTCAACGACTTCGCGGTGGCGGCCGGGTACGGTGCGGATCTCGTGTACAAGATCGAGACGGGCAAGCGGATCCCCAGGCCCGAGTACTTGGACACGGCGGACGAGGTCCTGAACGCCGGGGGGCTCATCGCGGCGATGCACGAGGACGTGAAGAAGGTCCGGTATCCGAAGAAGGTTCGGGATCTCGCACAGTTGGAGGCGCGGGCGGTTGAGCTTCAGCTCTACGATCCGCTGCACATCCATGGCCTGTTGCAGACTCCCGAGTTCACACGCACTCTTCTGACCATGCGACGCCCCGCCTATTCAACGGAGGAGGTAGAACGGTTCATCGCAGCACGCGTAGCGCGTAAGGCGATCTTCGAGCGGGACCCGGCCCCCGACCTCAGCTTCGTACTGGAGGAGTGGACACTTCGACGGCCACTGGGTGGAAGGGCAATCCTGCGCGGTCAGCTTGAGCACCTGATTAAGGCAGGGCAGTTGCGTAACGTCGAGCTTCAGGTGATGCCGATGGAACGCGATGAACATGCCGGTGTGGACGGCGGCATCGAGGTGCTCAAGTTCGAGGACGGTTCGGCAGTCGGACGTTCACCAGCGGTGGCCAACGGACGACCGGTTTCCGACCTGCGGCAGCTTCGTATCCTGGAACTCCGGTATGGCATCATCCGGGCTCAGGCGCTCACGCCACGTGAGTCGGCTGTCTTCATCGAACAACTGCTGGGGGAGACATGATCCGCAAGACCTCGTCCGGGGACGCCCCCGGCTTGGCGTGGTTCAAGAGCAGCTACAGCAGCGGCAGTGAGGGCGACTCGTGCGTGGAGATCGCGGCTGAGCCCGGCACCGTCCACGTTCGCGACTCGAAGAACGTCGAAGGCCCCCGGCTGGCCTTCGCCCCCGCCGCGTGGGCCGGTTTCCTGCCGTACGCGGTCGAGGGCTGATCCAGCGGGCCGCTTACGGAGCTTGGCCGGGGACGCGAAACAGGCCGAAGGTCCCCGGTCGGCGTCACCTTGCCGTGACGCCCCGCCGCCGGAGAAGCCCCACTTCACCGAAAGCGTGAGCAGTGGGCAGAGCAATGTCATCCAGACGCTCAAACGAGCAGGCTGGAGACAGTAAGGGTCAAGATGCTCACGGTTTTCGTCGTCGACCTGTACCGGTCGTTCCGGAACGGAGGCTGAGGGGTTCATCGGTCGCCGGGCGTAGGTCCCTCGCCTCATGCGTGTTCTGAACCTGCTGGCTATGGTCGACACCCATGCAGACCAAGGGAATTGTCCGCCGCCAGGCGGCGGAGCGTAGGCGCGACACTCTGGAACGGCTCGCCACCGAACGGGATGTATGGGTATCGACAGCACATCCCGATCACGGGCCGCACCAGGTGCCGCTGTGGTTCCTGTGGGACGGGCGAGCGGTGTGGGTGTGCACCAGCGCCACTACCGCGACCGCGCGGAACGTCCGCGAGGAGCCGCGCGTGCGCCTGGCGCTGCCGGACACCCTCGACGTGGTGCTTCTCCAGGGTGAGGCGGAATGCTTCCTGGACCAGGACGTGCCCGAAGACGCGGCCGAGGCGTTCGCCGCCAAGTTCGGGTGGGACCCGCGTGCGGAAGAAGGTTCCTTTCTGTACGTGCGTGTGGTGCCGAAGAGCGTGCGCGCTTGGCGCGGCGAACCGGAACTACGCGGCAGAGTGATCATGCGCGACGGGACGTGGCTGGAGTAGCGGCCGTCGCCGACCGACGCCCCTCTCCCCACCAGCGAAATCACGGTCTACGGCTGGAGTACCAGAACACCTGAAACGAGATCGTGAGGTCATGTGGTCAACAGATGACCTCACGGCGGTACAAGCGGAAGTCAGCCCGCCCAGTAGCGCTGCGCCGCACACGCGACAGCTCCAGTGTCAGTGCCGTCTGAGACCGTGCGGTCCTTGCGCCCGGCGTGGCGGAGGCGACGGCCGCCTCCCTGGTGATCGGCATCGGAAACGGGATGTTCTCCGCCCACATCGCGCCGCTGATCCTCACAGCGACTCCTGAAAGTCACCTGTCTCGTGTGCAGGCCGTACTCGTACTCGTCCAGAGTCTCGCTCTGCTGCTCATGAACAACCTCCTCGGCACACTCGCGGACCTCGAAGGTCCGACAGTCGTGACTGTCGCCTGCGCCACCATGCTCGTCGGCGCAGGGCTGCTGGGATTGACCTCCGGCCCGCTCCGCAAGGACCGAACCGGTCTTCCGCCCCGGTCGGACTCAGTCAGCACTCCGAACACCTGACGCACTCAATACGGGCAGCCCCGGCAGAACACCGGCCCCGATCTTGACTCTTATGCGCTAGACGTCCCGGAGCCGCCGGAACGGCCGGTCCGCCTCCAGGGCGAACGCCAGCTCCAGCAGCGTGCGTTCGGCGCCCGGACGGGCGGAGAACATGACGCCGATGGGCAATCCGTCCGACGTCGTGCTCGCCGAGGGCACCGAGAGCGACGGCGTGCCGACGACATTGTCGACCGGGGTGAACGCCACGTAGTTCAGGAGCCGTTCGATCAGCGTGGCGTACGGGACGGTCGGGCTCAAGTGGCCTATCGGCGGGGTGGTGTGGGCCAGGACCGGGGAGAGGATCAGGTCGAGGCCGCGGAACCCGGCCGCGTACGCCTCACGCGTGCGCTTCAGCCGGCGCAGTACGGTCGGCGTGGTCCGCCAGGCCCTCACGTACGTCTCGCGCAGGCCCCGGCTCAACCCGTCCATGCGGCGGCGGTCGAAGTCCGCGCCCAGCGTCCTGCCGGTGACGCCGATCAGGAACGACAGCAGGCCCCAGTACGTGAGGAAGTCGTCCGTGAAGTGCGGGTCGATGGAGAGTTCCACCGGTTCCACGGTGTGACCGAGCCGTTCCAGGCGCTCGGCCGTCTCCGTCACCGCCGCCCGGGTGTCCGCGTCGGAGCGGACGCCGTTCGGGGAGTCCACCAGGAATCCGATGCGCAGGCGGCGCTCCGAGGGGCCCTCGACGAGGCCGACGGGCGGCAGCTTCGGGTTGCGCCAGTGCTTCTCCGCGGCGGCCAGGAACGCCGCGCTGTCGCGCACCGAACGGCTCACGACGCCGTCGACGACGAGGTCGATGGGCAGTTGGCGGCCCTGCGCGTTCGCCACCATTCGGCCGCGGGTGGGCTTCAGGCCGACCAGTCCGCAGCAGGCGGCGGGGATGCGGATCGAGCCGCCGCCGTCGTTGGCGTGCGCGATCGGGACCGCGCCGGCGGCGACGAGCGCCGCGCTGCCGCCGGACGAACCGCCCGCCGAGTGGCCCGTGTGCCACGGGTTGCGGACGGGCTCGGCGCCCTCGTACTCCGTGGTGGGGCTGAAGCCGAACTCGGGCAGCCGGGTCTTGCCGAGCACCGTGACGCCGGTGCTCAGGAACTGGCGGGCGAACGGGGCGTGCCGCCGGGCGACGCGGGGTGCGAACGCGGCGCTTCCGTGACCCGTCGGCAGTCCCTGGTAGTCGGTGTTGTCCTTCACGAAGGTCGGCACCCCGGCCAGGAGGCCACCGGACCCGGAGCCGTGCGCCGGGACGTCGAGGTGCGTCTGGACCGCGTTTAGCCGTGACTCGACGGCCCTGACCCGGGCCGCCGCGTCACGGGCCACCTCGGCGGCGCCGACCTCGCGCCGGCGGATCGCGCGGGCGAGGCCGACCGCGTCGTGGTCGCCGAGGGCGTCGTCCCGGAAGACGTGCACCCTGGTCCGCGCCTCGCTCTGTTCTTCGGAAGTCGTCACCGTCGGCTCCGCCCCTGAACGCGTGAATGAGTGCCCGCCATCATTCCCTACCCGCGAGTAACAGGCGAGGGGTAGGCGAGCACGAGCCGGCCGGTCCACCGTCCCCCGAGAGGCCCCCGCCCCCACCGCCCACGGAGCCCGGCACGGAGAGGCACGCCGGAAGAACGCGCAGGACGTGGCCCCCCGCCGGCCCCCGCGGCACACCTCGGAACCCGACCGGACGACAGGACGGAAACAGGCACGCCGGAAGAACGAGCGGGACGTGGACTCCGGCTGGGTCCCGGAACGCACCTCGGGGCCCGGCCGGAAGACAGGACGGTTCAGAAGTTGATACTGCCGATCATCCCCGCGATGTTCGTCGTCAGCTCGCTGATGGTCGGGGCGATCGTCGACGAGGCGAGGTAGAAGCCGAGCAGCATGCACACCACGGCATGCCCTGCCTTCAGGCCCGACTTCTTGATCAGCAGGAAGACGATGATCGCCAGCAGCACCACCGCCGAAATCGAGAGTGCCACGGCGGTTCACCTCCAAAGATCCCAGGGCGCGGGGGTAAGGGAGACGTAGGAACATGGGGGCAGGTAAAACGACACAGCAGCCAGCAGGTTCATACCCACTATGCGCTAACGATCATAACTATCCGTACGTGCGCATCGGTCGGCGCACAGCCGCACAAGGGGGCGCATGGCCAATATGGTCAGGGCATGACGACCGAGACCGACTCCTTCCCCCGACGGCACGCCCGCACCCTCCGCTTCACCCTCGGCGCGCCGCGTTCGTTCAGCGTGGCTCCCGACGGCTCGCGTGTCGTGTTCCTGCGCTCCGGTTCCGGTACGGACCGGGCCAATTCACTCTGGGTCCTCGACACGGAAAGGGGCGGGGAACGCGTGGCGGCCGACCCGCGCGCCCTCCTGGGCGGGGCCTCCGAGAACCTCTCCCCCGAGGAGCGCGCACGGCGCGAGCGGAGCCGTGAGGGCGGCGCCGGCATCGTCGGCTACGCCACCGACGCGGCCGTCGAGTTGGCGTCTTTCGCCTTGTCAGGGCGGCTCTTCACGGCCGAACTGCGGGCCGGGACAGCACGCGAACTGCGCGTGCCGGGGCCCGTGATCGACCCGCGTCCGTCGCCCGACGGGCGGTACGTCGCCTACGCCTCCCGGGGCGCGCTGCGCGTCGTGGGGGCCGAAGGGACGGACGAACGGACCCTCGCCACCCCGGAGTCGGAGAACGTCACCTACGGTCTGGCCGAGTTCGTCGCGGCCGAGGAGATGGGCCGCTCGCGGGGCTTCTGGTGGGCTCCGGAGTCGGACCGGCTGCTGGTGGCGCGCGTGGACGACACGCCGGTACGGCGCTGGTGGATCTCCGATCCGGCACATCCGGAACGGGAGCCGCAGCGGGTGGCGTACCCGGCGGCGGGCACCCCGAACGCGGACGTCCGGCTGTTCGTGATCGGCCTCGACGGAACGCGCACCGAGGTCTCCTGGGACCGGGCGCGCTACCCGTATCTGGCGCATGTGCACTGGTCAGCGGCGGGTGCCCCGCTGCTGCTCGTCCAGGCGCGCGACCAGCGCGCCGCACTGATCCTGGCCGTGGACCCGGACTCCGGGGCGACCCGGATGGTGCACGCCGACGAAGATCGGATTTGGCTGGAACTTTTCCCTGGGGTGCCGTGCTGGAGCCCTTCCGGGCAGTTGGTCCGGATCGCGGACGAGGGGGGTGCGCGACGACTCGCCGTAGGTGAACGACCGCTCACCGGAGCGCAGTTGCACATCCGCGCCGTCCTGGACGTCTCCGACGACGACGTGCTGGTCTCGGCGTCGGCGGGCGAGGAGGCGGCCGACCCCGAGATCGGCGAGGTGCACGTCTACCGGGTGAACGAACTCGGCGTGGAGCGCGTCTCGCGGGAGCCCGGTGTGCACTCGGCGGTACGCGCCGGGGGCGTGACCGTACTCGTCTCGGCGGCCTTGGACCGGCCAGGTTCACGGGTCCAGGTGCTGCGTGACGGGAAACCGACGGCGACTGTCCCGTCGTACGCCGAAGACCCCGGTATGTCCCCCCGCGTGACGCTGACACAGGGGGGCGCACGCCGAATTCCGTGCGCCGTGCTTATGCCCCGGGACTACGCCGGTGACAGCCTCCTGCCGGTACTCATGGACCCCTACGGCGGCCCGCACGGGCAGCGGGTGCTCGCCGCCCACAACCCGCACCTGACCTCGCAGTGGTTCGCCGACCAGGGGTTCGCGGTGATCGTCGCGGACGGGCGCGGGACGCCGGGCCGCTCGCCCGCCTGGGAGAAGTCCGTCCGGGACGACATCGCCGCCCTCGTCGTCCAGGACCAGGTGGACGCCCTCCAGGCACTCGCCGCCGACTTCCCCCTCGACCTGGACCGGGTCGCCATCCGGGGCTGGTCCTTCGGCGGCTACCTGGCGGCCCTCGCCGCCCTGCGCCGGCCCGACGTCTTCCACGCGGCCGTGGTGGGCGCCCCGGTCACCGATCTGCGCCTGTACGACACCCACTACCAGGAACGCTACATCGGCCACCCGGACGAGCAGCCGGAGGTCTACCGCCGCAACTCGGTGATCGACGACGCGGGCCTGGTCGACGCCGCCGGACCGCACCGCCCGATGATGATCATCCATGGCCTCGCGGACGACAACGTGGTGGTCGCCCACTCCCTGCGGCTCTCCTCCGCGCTGCTGGCGGACGGCCGCCCGCACGAGGTGCTGCCCCTGTCCGGCGTCACCCACATGACCCCGCAGGAGGAGGTCGCCGAGAACCTGCTCCGGCTCCAGCTCGGCTTCCTCAAGCGTTCACTGGGGCTCGCAAACGGGGACGAACCGCGTTAACACACACGCAACTTCACGGAAGCGGTACCGATATACGGACACGGCACGCTGATCAGCGTACGGCCGTGCGGGTGCCGTAAACGGGCCGGGGTGCGCCATGTCACCCCGGCCCGTCGCCGTGCACCTCCACGGGGACCGAGGCCCCCGGCGCGGAGCGCCTGACCGGTACGGCCTCGGCGAAGTGGCAGGCCGAGTCGTGCGCCACCGGCCCCCCGGCCGTGCGGAACCACTCGGGCACCGCGAGCGCCGGCACCTCCCGCGCGCAGCGCTCCCGCGCCTTCCAGCAGCGGGTGCGGAAGCGGCAGCCGGAGGGGACGTCCGTCGGCGACGGGACGTCGCCGCTGAGGATGATTCGCTCGCGGTGCTCCCGGGCCTCCGGGTCCGGTACGGGCACGGCGGAGAGCAGGGCCTGGGTGTACGGGTGTGTGGGGTGCTCGTAGATCTCGTTCTCCGTGCCGGTCTCCACGATCCGCCCCAGGTACATCACCCCGACCCGGTCGGAGAGGTGCCGGACGATCGACAGGTCGTGCGCGATGAACACGTACGCCAGACCGAACTCGGCCCGCAGCCGGTCCATCAGATTGACGACCTGGGCCTGCACCGACACGTCCAGCGCGGAGACCGGTTCGTCGGCGACGATCACCTCGGGGCGCAGCGCCAGGCCGCGTGCGATGCCGATGCGCTGGCGCTGGCCGCCGGAGAACTGGTGCGGATAGCGGTTGACGTAGTCCGGGTCGAGGCCGACGACGTCCAGCAGGTCCTGGACCCTCCTGCGCCGGTCGCCCTTCGGGGCCGCCTCGGGATGGATGTCGTACGGCTCCCCGACGATGTCGCCCACCGTCATGCGGGGGTTGAGGGAGGTGTACGGGTCCTGGAAGACCATCTGGATGTTGCGGCGTACGGCCTTCAGGGCCTTGCCCGACAGCCTGGTGATGTCCTCGCCCTTGTAGCGGATCGAACCGGCCGTCGGGCGTTCGAGGTTGACCAGCATCCTCGCGACCGTGGACTTGCCGCAGCCGGACTCGCCGACGATGCCCAGCGTCTCGCCCCGGCCCAGCGTGAAGTCCACGCCGTCGACCGCCCGTACGGCACCGACCTGCTTGCGGAAGACGACACCCCGCGTCAGCGGGTAGTGCTTGACCAGGCCGCTGACCTCCAGGACCGGCTCAGCCATCGAGGTCATCGAGGTCATCGAGGCACTCCCTCCAGAAGTGGCAGGCACTCCCCCGCGTCGGCGAGACCTCGTACAGCGGGGGTTCGTCGGTGCGGCAGACGTCGCGGGCCAGTGGGCAGCGGGGGTGGAAGGAGCAGCCCGGCGGGATGTGCGTCAGGTTGGGCGGCAGGCCCTTGATGGCGTAGAGCTCCCGGCCCTTGAGGTCCAGGCGGGGGACGGAGTCCAGCAGGCCCCGGGTGTAAGGGTGCGCCGGGGCCTTGTAGATGTCGTGCACGGGGGCCGACTCGACGATCCGGCCCGCGTACATCACGGCGATGCGGTCGGCGACGTCGGCGACCACGCCCAGGTCGTGGGTGATGAGGATCAGGCCCATGCGGTACTCGCGCCGGAGCTCCGCGAGCAGGTCCATGACCTGGGCCTGGACGGTGACGTCGAGGGCGGTGGTGGGTTCGTCGGCGATGATCAGGGCGGGTTCCAGGGCCAGCGCCATGGCGATCATGACGCGCTGGCGCATGCCGCCGGAGAACTGGTGCGGGTACTGCCTCACCCGCTCCCGGGCGGCGGGGATGCGCACCCGGTCCATCAGCTCGACGGCCCTCGCCCGCGCGTCCTTGCGGGACATGCCCCGGTGCACGGTGAACATCTCGGCGAGCTGGTCGCCGACGGTGAGCACGGGGTTGAGGGACGACAGGGCGTCCTGGAAGATCATGGCCATCTCGGCGCCCCGGACCTTGCGGCGTTCGTCCTCCTTCAGCTTCAGCAGGTCCCGGCCCCGGAACAGCACCTCGCCGCCGGTGATCCTGCCGGGCGGCGTGTCGAGGATGCCCATGACGGCCTGCGCGGTCACGGACTTGCCGGAGCCGGACTCGCCGAGCACGGCCAGCGTCTCGCCCGCGTCGACGCCGTAGCTGACGCCGTTGACGGCCTTCGCGACCCCGTCGCGGGTGTGGAACTCCACGCGCAGGTCCCGCACTTCGAGCAGCACGGCGGCTCACCTCAGCTTCGGGTCGAGGGCGTCGCGCACCGCGTCGCCGAGCATGATGAACGCCAGGACGGTGACCGCGAGGGCCCCGGAGGGCCACAGCAGCGCGTGCGGGGCGTTGCGGACGTACGGGGAGGCGGCGGAGATGTCGATGCCCCAGGAGACGCTGGGCGGCCTCAGGCCGACGCCGAGGTAGGACAGGGTGGCCTCCAGGGCGATGTACGTGCCGAGCGCGATGGTCGCGACGACGATGACCGGGGCGACGGCGTTGGGCGCGATGTGCCGCAGCATCAGCCGGGCGGGGGAGGCGCCGAGCGCGCGGGCGGCCTGGACGTAGTCGTTCTGTGTGACGGTGATGACGGAGCCGCGGGCGATGCGGGATATCTGCGGCCAGCCCAGCAGCACGATGAAGCCGATGACGGGCCAGACGGTGTCGCTGGTGATGACCGACAGCAGCACCAGTCCGCCGAGGACGACCGGGATGGCGAAGAAGACGTCGGTGACGCGGGAGAGGACCGCGTCCCAGACGCCGCCGAAGAAGCCCGCCAGGGCGCCCAGGACGCTGCCCAGGACCGCGACCCCCAGGGTGGCCAGGACGCCGACCGTGACGGACGTACGGGCGCCGTGGACGGTGCGGGTGTAGACGTCGCAGCCCTGGCCGTCGAAGCCGAAGGGGTGGCCCGGCCGGGGGCCCTCCTGGGCCCTGGCCAGGTCGCACTTGAGGGGGCTGCCGGGGGCGATCGCCGAGGGCCACAGGGAGACGAAGACGAGGAAGAGGACGACCAGCCCGGAGACGATGAAGACGGGGTTGCGGCGCAGGTCGCGCCAGGCGTCGGACCACAGGGAGCGCGGCTTGTCCCGCGGTCCGGAACCGCCTCGGCCCTTCGGCCGCTTCTCCAGGGTCCCGGCCTCCTCGACGCCCACGTCCACGGTGCCGCCGATGGCGGCGCCCGCGACGGCGGGCTCGGGTTCGTAGTGCTGCTCAGGCATGGCGGATCCTCGGGTCCAGAACGGCGTAGAGGAGGTCGACGACGAGACTGGCGACCAGGAAGACCAGCACGAGCACGGTGACGAAGCCGACGACGGTCTGGGTGCTCTGCCGCAGGATGCCCTGGTAGAGCTGGTAGCCGACGCCGTGGATGTTGAAGATCCGCTCGGTGACGATCGCGCCGCCCATGAGGAAGCCGATGTCGGCGCCGATGAAGGTGACCACGGGGATGAGGGAGTTGCGCAGCAGGTGCCGCACGACCACCCGGCGGCGGGGCAGGCCCTTGGCGACGGCGGTGCGGACGTAGTCGGAGCGCCGGTTCTCGGCGATGGAGGTGCGGGTCAGCCGGGTGACGTAGGCGAGGGAGACGGAGGCCAGGACCAGGCCGGGCAGGAGCAGTTCGGCGAAGGGCGCCTCGGTGGAGACCGAGGGCCGGATCCAGTCCCACTTCACGCCGAGCAGCAGCTGGAGCAGCAGGCCGGTGACGAAGGTGGGCACGGAGATGACGACGAGGGTGAACAGCAGGACGCCGGTGTCGACGGGGCGGCCCCGGCGCAGTCCGGTGACCACGCCGAGGGTGACGCCGACGACGACCTCGAAGACGATCGCGATCAGGGTGAGCCGGATGGTGACGGGGAACGCCGTCGACATCAGCTCGGTGACCTCCTGGCCGTTGAAGGCCGTGCCGAAGTCGCCGGTGAAGACGTTCCCCATGTAGGTCAGGTACTGCTGCCAGACCGGCCGGTCGAGGCCGAACTCCCGCCGCAGCCGTCCCGCGGTCGCCGGGTCGCACCGGCGTTCGCCGCAGAGGCCCGCGATGGGGTCGCCCATCACGTTGACCATCAGGAAGATCAGCAGCGTGGCCCCGACGAAGACCGGGATCATCTGGAGCAGCCGCTGGACGACGTAGCGTCCCATGGCGGTTCAGCTCACCTTGATCTGGTCGTAGACGGGGACGCTGAAGGGGTTGAGCCTGACGTCGGAGAGGCGTTCGGACCAGCCGGCGCTGCCGTTCTGGTACCAGAGCGGGATGGCGGCCATGTGGTCGCGGACGACCTTCTCGGCCTGCTGGAACAGGCCGATGGCCTTGGCGGGGTCGGTCTCCCGGTTGGCCCGGTCGACGAGGTCGTCGAACCGCTCGTCGGACCACTTGCCGTCGTTGGAGGAGGCGCCCGTGTAGTAGAGCGGCTGGAGGAAGTTCTGGATGAGCGGGTAGTCCATCTGCCAGCCGGCGCGGAACGGGCCGCTCATCTTGCGGCCGGTGATCCGGTTGCGGTAGTCGGCGAAGGTGCCGACCGGCGCGGCGACACAGGCGCGCTCGTTGTCCAGCGCGTTGTTGATGGAGTTGCAGACGGCGTCGACCCAGGCGCGGTGGGAGCCGGTGTCCGCGTTGTAGGTGATGGTCACCTTGCCGCCGGGCAGGCCGCCGCCCTCCCGGATGAGCTTCTTGGCCTCGTCCGGCCTGTACGCGCAGTACTCCCCGCACAGGCCGGCCTGGTAGCCGCCGTCCTCGCCGAGGACCGGGGAGGTCCAGTCGGTGGCGGGGGTGCGGGTCCCGCGGAAGAGCGTGTCGGTGATCTGCTCGCGGTCGATGGCCATGGACAGGCCCTTGCGGACCTTCTCCGCGCCGGGTCTGCTCCAGGCGTCGTCGTAGTAGGGGAAGGCGAGGGTCTGGAGGATGCCGGCGGGGGTGTTGAGGTAGCGGTCGCCGAGGTCGCTCCTCACGTTCTTGAGCTGGGCGGCGGGGACGTCGTCGACCAGGTCGAGGTTGCCGGCCATCAGGTCGGTGTAGGCGGTGTTGCTGTCGGTGTAGACCTTGAGGTCGACACCGCCGTTGCGGGCCTTGTCGGGGCCGGGGTAGTCGGACCGGGTGCGCAGGGACATCTGCGAGCCGCGGGTGTACGAGTCGACCAGGTACGGGCCGTTGCCGATCGGCTTCTTCACCCAGGCGTCGTGGTCGTCGAAGAAGGCACGGGGCAGCGGGGCGAAGGCGTTGTAGCCGAGGGTGTCGGGGAAGGTGGAGAACTTCTGGGTGAGCCTGACGGTGAAGGTGCGGTCGTCGACGATCTTGAGCCCGGAGAGTGTGTCGGCGGTCTGTTTGCCGCCGTCCTCCGGGTGGACCTTGTCATAACCCTCGATGTAGCCGAAGAAGTACGCGTTGCGCTGGTTGTTCCGCAGGCTCGCGCCGTAGTTCCAGGCGTCGACGAAGGACCGGGCGGTGACCTTCTCGCCGTTGCCGAAGGTCCAGCCGTCCTTGACGGTGATGCGGAAGTTCCTCGAGTCGGAGGTCTCGATCCTCTCGGCGAGCATGTCCTTCGCCTCGCCGGTGACCGGGTCGTACCGCTTCAGCCCCCGGAAGATCATGTCGAGGACCTTGCCGCCCTGGACCTCGTTGGTGTTGGCCGGCTCCAGCGGGTTCTGCGGGTCGCCCCAGGAGGCGCTCAGTACGGCGCCGGCGTCGTCGGCGCTGCTCTCGCCTCCGCAGGCGGTCGCGGTGAGGGCGACCGCCACCGCGCAGACGGCCCATCGGGCGTGCGTGGCTCCGCGCATCGGGTGCCTCCTCGTACGTGGGCTGGGTGCGTACGCCGGTCCTTTCCGCCAATATCGCCGCAAGAGGCGCACACGGCTCATCCGGTTCCACCGTCGGGGTGCGGCGGGCCGCCGAACGGATGACCCGCGCCCCCCGCGGAACCGGCCGCCCGGTGAGCACCTCCCCGGGGCCCGGGACGGAGCGCGGTGGCGGGGGCCCCGCGTTGTCAGTGCCCCCTGGCAGGATCACCGGCATGACACCGCTGCTTCTCACCGACATCGAACAGGCCGTGCGCGACAGTTGGAGCGCCGAGACGTGCACCCCCGAGTACCGGTCGCGCTGGACCGGGGACAACCCGGCCCGGGACCAGTGCGGGGTGACCGCGATGGTGCTCAACGACCTGCTGGGAGGCGAGCTGATCCGGGGAGAGGTCCACGTCGACGGGGAGCGCGTGGACTACCACTGGTGGAACCGCCTGGGCATGGGCGTCGAGATCGACCTCACCCGCGAGCAGTTCGGACCGGAGGAGAAGGTCGTCGGAGGCGTCGTCATCCCCCGCCCGTCCGAGATACGAAGGCTCCGCGAGGAGTACGAGCTCCTGCGCGACCGGGTCCTGGACAGGCTCGGCCGGCGGCAGCCGGCGGACTCCGCGGCCACGTCCCGCCGGCCTGCCTGAACCCGTCCGGCCCCAGGGGGGCCGAAACCGGAAGAGCCGGTCCCGGTACCCCGTCGTGCGGGGTACCGGGACCGGCTCGCGGCGCCGTGGTGCGGTCAGGCCGCGTGGACGACGTCCTTCTCCTCGGCGAAGTGGCAGGCCGACTCGTGGGCCACCGGGGAGTCCGCGCCCTTGAAGCGCTCGGGCACCGCCAGCAGCGGGACCTCCTCGGCGCACTTGTCCTGCGCCTTCCAGCAGCGGGTGCGGAAGCGGCAGCCCGAGGGCGGGTTGGCCGGCGACGGCACGTCACCGGTGAGGATGATCCGCTCCCGGCCCTCGCGGGCCTCCGGGTCGGGGACCGGGACCGCCGACAGCAGCGCCTGGGTGTAGGGGTGCGTCGGGTGGTCGTAGATCTCCGTGTCCGTGCCGATCTCGGCCATCTTGCCGAGGTACATCACGCCCACCCGGTCCGAGATGTGCCGGACGATGGACAGGTCGTGCGCGATGAAGAGGTAGGAGAGGTTGAACTCGTCCTGCAGCTTCTCCATCAGGTTGATGACCTGCGCCTGGACGGACACGTCCAGTGCGGAGACCGGCTCGTCGCAGATGATGATCTCGGGGTTGAGGGCCAGGCCGCGGGCGATGCCGATGCGCTGACGCTGACCGCCCGAGAACTGGTGCGGGTAGCGGTTGATGTACTCGGGGTTGAGGCCGACGACGTCCAGGAGTTCCTGGACCCTGCGGCGGCGGTCGCCCTTCGGCGCCACCTCGGGGTGGATCTCGAAGGTCTCCCCGATGATGTCGCCCACCGTCATACGGGGGTTGAGCGAGGTGTACGGGTCCTGGAACACCATCTGGATGTTCCGCCGGACCGCCTTCAGCGCACGCCCGGACAGCTTGGTGATGTCCTGGCCCTTGTAGAAGACCTCGCCCGCGGTCGCCTTCTCCAGCATCATCAGCAGCTTGGCGACCGTGGACTTGCCGCAGCCGGACTCGCCCACGATGCCGAGCGTCTCGCCCTGGTAGAGGTCGAAGGAGATCCCGTCCACGGCCTTGACCGCGCCGACCTGCCGCTTGAACAGGATGCCCTGGGTCAGCGGGAAGTGCTTCACCAGGTTGCGCACCTGGAGGATCGGCTCACCGCGGTCGACGGGCGCGTCGAGCGCGGCCACCGCCTCGGCCTCGGTCGCGGCGTCGACCGTCTCGACCTCGGTGACGTTGGGGGTGGCGTCCACGGCCTCGTCCGTCTTCTCCAGCTCAGCCATGGATCGTCTCCTTCCAGAAGTGGCACGCGCTGCCGCGGCCGGCCAGCTCGCCGCCGTCCCGCTCGGTGACGGGGAACAGCGGCGGGACGTCCGTACGGCAGATGTCCTGTGCCTGCGGGCACCGCGGGTTGAAGGCGCAGCCGGACGGGATGCGCGTCAGGTTGGGCGGCAGCCCCTTGATCGCGTACAGCTCCTGGCCCTTCTGGTCCAGGCGCGGGATCGAGTCGAGCAGGCCCTTGGTGTAGGGGTGCGCGGGCCGCTTGTACAGCTCGTGCACGGGCGCGGTCTCCACGATCCGCCCCGCGTACATCACCGCGATCTTGTCCGCGACGTCGGCGACGACACCGAGGTCGTGGGTGATCAGGATCAGGCCCATGTTGTACTCGCGCTGGAGCTCCGCGAGCAGGTCCATGACCTGGGCCTGGACGGTCACGTCGAGGGCCGTGGTGGGCTCGTCGGCGATGATCAGGTCCGGCTCCAGGGCGAGCGCCATCGCGATCATGATGCGCTGGCGCATACCGCCCGAGAACTGGTGCGGGTAGTCGTTGACCCGGGCCGCGGCGGCCGGGATCTTCACCCGGTCCATCAGCTCGATCGACTTGGCCTTGGCCTCCTTCTTGGACAGGCCCTGGTGGACGCGGAACATCTCGCCGAGCTGGTAGCCCACGGAGAGCACCGGGTTCAGCGAGGACAGCGCGTCCTGGAAGATCATCGCGATCTTGTTGCCGCGGATCTTCCGGCGCTCCTCGCCGGACATCCTCAGCATGTCCTGGCCGCGGAAGAGGATCTCCCCCTTGGGGATGCGGCCGGGCGGCATGTCGAGGATGCCCATGATGGCCTGGGCGGTCACGGACTTGCCGGAGCCGGACTCGCCGAGCACGGCGAGCGTCTCGCCCGCGGCGACGGAGTAGTTGACGCCGTTGACGGCCTTGGCGACCCCGTCGCGGGTGTGGAACTCCACGTGCAGGTCGCGGACTTCGAGCAGCGGACGGCCGGCGTCCTGCGAGCCGTCCGGCCCGGGGCTCTCGGCCGTTTCATCGATGATGGTCACGTACGCCTCCCTCAGCGCAGCTTGGGGTCGAGGGCGTTGCGTACCGCATCGCCGAACATCAGGAACGAGAGCACCGTGATCGAGACCATCACCGACGGGACGATCAGGGTGTGGGGGGCGATACGGAGCTGCTCACGTCCACGCGCCACGTCGCCGCCCCAGGAGACGGCCGTGTCGCCGAGACCCACGCCCAGGAAGGACAGGGTGGCCTCGGCCGCGATGTAGCCGCCGAGCGCGATGGTCGCCACCACGATGATGGGCGCGACCGCGTTGGGCAGGATGTGCCGGAGCAGGATCCGGGACGTCGAGGCGCCGAGCGCCTTGGCGGCCACCACGTAGTCCGCCTGCTTGATGGTGATCACGGCGCCGCGGGCGACACGGGCGATCTGGGTCCAGCCGAGGAAGGCGAGGGCCAGGATGACGACCAGGACGGTGCGGTCGTCGAAGGAGTTGAGCACCACCAGGGCGCCGAGCAGGAACGGGATGCCGAGGAAGATGTCGGTCAGCCGCGAGAGCAGGGTGTCGGTCCAGCCGCCGAAGTAGCCGGCGATCATGCCGATGACCGTGCCGAGGACGGTGACGGCGAGGGTGACACCCACACCGACGGTGATCGAGGCGCGGGCGCCGTAGACGACCCGGGCGTAGATCGAGCGGCCCTGGACGTCGTAGCCGAACCAGTCCGGGGCGAAGAAGTGGCCCCAGTTCGGCTTGCCCAGGTAGTGCTCGGCCAGGTCGGCGTCGCGCGGCGAGGCGCTGGTGAACAGTCCCGGCCAGGCCGCCATCACCAGCAGGAACACGATCAGCACGGCCGAGACCAGGAACAGCGGGTTGCGCCGCAGGTCGTGCCAGGCGTCGGACCACAGGCTGCGCGCCTTGTCGGGAGCCGGGCCGGAGTCGGTCACGACGACGCCGGCGGTGCTCGCGGTGTCCCCCGGAAGGGCGTCGACCGTCTTCTCGATGGTCTTGTCAGGCATACCGGATCCTCGGGTCCAGGACCGCGTAAAGCAGGTCGACGATCAAGCTGGCGGCGAGGTAGATGAGCACCATCAGCGAGGCGATGCCCACGACCGTGGCGCCCTCACGCCGGCTGAGCGCCTCGTAGATCTCGATACCGATACCCCGCACGTTGAAGATGCCCTCGGTCACGATGGCGCCGGTCATCAGGCTGCCGATCTCGATGCCGAGGAAGGTGACCACGGGGATCAGCGAGTTGCGCATCAGGTGGACACCGATGACCCGGCGGCGCGGCAGCCCCTTGGCGATGGCGGTGCGCATGTAGTCGGAGCGCAGGTTCTCCGCGATCGACGTACGGGTCAGCCGGGCGACGTAGGCCAGGGAGAGCGACGCCAGCACGGTGGCGGGGAGCGCGAGCTGGGAGAAGTTCGTCGAGTCGGTCACCGTGGGGGTGGTGACGGACCACTTGAACGCGAGCAGGTACTGCAGCAGGAAGCCCAGCACGAAGGACGGCATCGAGACGAGGAACAGGGTCAGCGTCAGCAGTCCGCGGTCCCGCAGCGTGTCGGGGCGCAGACCGGCGACGACGCCGAGGCCGATGCCCACGAGCGTGACGAAGGTGAAGGCGAAGATCGTCAGCCTGATCGTCACCGGGAACGCGTCGGCGATGACGTCCCCGATGGGCCGCTGGCTGGCGATCTGGGTGCCGAAGTCGCCCTGGACCAGCCCGGTCATGTAGTTCACATACTGCTGCAGCAGCGGCTGGTCGAGACCGAGCTCCTTCTTGATGCTCGCGACCACCGTCGGATCGTACGCCTGATCCCCCATCATCGCCCGGACGGGGTCGCCGGGCAGGGCGTACATCATGCAGAAGATGAGCAGAGTTGACCCGATGAAGACCGGGATCATCTGGAGCAGTCGTCGTGCGACATAGCGCCCCATAGGTGCCTCCGTGAGGGGTTAACGCAGGTGGGGGGCCGTCTCCTGATGACGAGACGGCCCCGCGCACCTCCCACCGCCGCCTGAGCGGCGGCGGGCTTACGGCCGAGTGGGAAGATCCCCGAGGATCCTCTTACTTGGTGGTGACGGCCCACACTTCGAGGTCACCGTGGAAGTCGACGTTGACGTTGTCGACGTTCTTACCGTGGCCGCCGTTGATGCGGTAGTACCAGAGCGGGATGGCCGGCATGTGCTCGACCAGCTTCTTCTCGACCTCCTGGAAGGCCTTCACCGACTCCTCGAGCGAACCGGCCTTGTCGGCCTTGTTCATCAGGTCGTCGATCTCCTTGTTGGAGAAGCGGCCGTTGTTGGCCTCGGCGGTGGTGTGGTAGAGCTCCTTCATGAAGTTGGCGTTGACCGGGTAGTCGGCGACCCAGCCACCGCGGTACATGCCCTTCACCTGGTCGTTGTCACGGGCCTCGAGGTCCGTGGCGAAGTCCGGCTTCGGGTCGCCGACGCAGTCGACGCCGGTGGCCTTGCGGATGGACTCGCAGACCGCGGTCACCCACTCCTTGTGCCCACCGTCGGTGTTGTACTGGACGGTGAACTTGTTGCCCGGAACGCCACCGCCCTCCTTGATGAGCTGCTTGGCCTTCTCCGGGTTGTACGTGAACACGTCGGTGTCCAGGTCCTGGTTGCCCTTGACGCCGGGCGGGGTGAAGGACTCGGCCGGCGTGCGGGTGTTGTTCAGGACGGTCTTGGTGATCGTCTCGCGGTCGATCGCCATCGACAGGCCCTGCAGGACCTTCGGGTCGATGTCCTTGAACGTCTTGGAGTAGAACGCCGGGGTCAGCGTCTGGATGGCCGCGTACGGCTGCTCGATGGCGCCGTCACCGAGGTCCTGCTTGTACTTCGGCAGGTCCGTCGGGCCGACCTGGCGGATCATGTCCAGGTTGCCGGAGACGACGTCCTTGTAGGCGGCCTCGAGCGTCGTGTAGGCCTTGAACTGGACGCCCTTGTTCTTCGCCTTGTTCGGGCCCTGGTACTCGTCCCAGGCCTTGACCTGGATGAGCTTCTTGTGGTCCCACTTCTCGAAGGTGTAGGGACCGTTGCCGACCGGCTTCTGGCCGAAGGCCTTCGGGTCGTCGTAGAAGACCTTGGGCAGCGGGGCCCACGTGGTGTAGCCCAGCTTGTAGTTGAAGTACGGCATCGTGTACTTCAGCTCGATGGTGAAGGTGTGGTCGTCCACGGCCTTCAGACCGGACATGGTCTCGGCCTTCGGCTCGCCCTTCTCCGGGTGAACGTCGTCGTAACCCTTGATGTCCTGGAACCAGAAGGAGTTCTGCTGGTTGTTCTTGATGTTGGCGTACCAGTTCCAGGCGTCGATGTACGACTTGGAGGTGACCTCTTCGCCGTTGTGGAACTTCCAGCCCTTCTTGAGCTTGACCGTCCACGTCTTCGAGTCCTCGGTGGTGACCGACTCGGCGTTCGTGTAGACGATCTCGCCCTTGGCGTCGAAGTCCAGGAGCTGGGTGAACAGCGCCTGGATGACGTACGAGCCGTTGGACTCGTTGGTGTCGGCCGGGATCAGCGGCTTCTGCGGCTCACCGACGTCGATCGAGACATACCCCGCAGGGCCGGAACCCTTGCTCTTCCCCTCGTCACCGTCGCCGCCTCCACAGGCAGTAGCGGCCAGCGCGACGACTATCGCACCCGCGACCCACTTGGCGCTCTTGGCACCGCGCATGGGTTCCTCCTCATGAGTCCATTGGTTCACCGCAAAGAGGAGCACACGACATCTCACCGTCCACCGCCCGTCGCCGGTGCCGGAGATCGTCAGGTGCCCCCCGCTCGTGAGTCGGCGCCGTCAGCGCGTGACCCGTTCAGCCGAGCTCTACGCGCCTAACTATCTGCCATTCGTCACCGGCCGAACCACACCCCCGAGGTATCGGTTCGATCACAGCTGGGTCCTACATCTTCCAAAATCCGGACAAAGCGTTTGGTGAAAGATCCCTGCGAAACGGACTTGTTACACATCTATCGGGGGTTACTGTCCGAATACCGGACGGTCGCCTGGGGGAAAACCGATTGCGCGTAACGTGGCCGCCGTGCAAGGTGTGCCTCAGCGCTGCCGTGCGCTCAGCACGCCCGGCCGGCAGGGCCGTTGGTCGTGGACCTCGGGGCCCGGATCCGTCGGCCGCGGGGCGTGCCGCTCCGTGAGCAGGCTAGTGCGATCCGGCCGCCCCGACGGCATGCTCCAGCCAGATCAAGGGTTTTCCCTACCCGCACGTCTGCTTCCCCTTCCGTGTTTTCCCTTTCCCGCCCCGCCCTTTCCCTCGCCTTGACTCCGGGCTGTTCCCGACGGCGTTCCCCGCCTCGTACGCGCGGACGGCGCCGGACGCCCTGTGCGGGTGTCCGGCGCCGTCCGTCCGTGGGAAGCGCTCCTGTGGGCGTCAGCCGTGCTTGGCGCGGCTCGCGGCGCGGGCGCGCTCGCGGGCGTCCAGGTTCACCTTGCGGATGCGGACCGCCTCCGGGGTGACCTCCACGCACTCGTCGTCGCGGCAGAACTCCAGGGACTGCTCCAGCGACAGCTTGCGCGGCGGGACGATCGCCTCGAACGAGTCGGCCGAGGACGACCGCATGTTGGTGAGCTTCTTCTCCTTGGTGATGTTGACGTCCATGTCGTCGGCACGGGAGTTCTCGCCGACGATCATGCCCTCGTACACCTCGGTGCCGGGCTCGACGAACAGCACGCCGCGCTCCTGGAGGTTCGTCATCGCGAACGCGGTGACGGCACCGGAGCGGTCGGCGACCAGGGAGCCGTTGTTACGGGTGGTGAGCGTGCCGAACCAGGGCTCGTGGCCCTCGTGGATGGAGTGCGCGATGCCGGTGCCACGGGTCTGGGTCAGGAACTCCGTCCGGAAACCGATCAGACCGCGGGACGGAACCACGAACTCCATGCGCACCCAGCCCGAGCCGTGGTTGGACATGTTGTCCATCCGGCCCTTGCGCACACCCATGAGCTGCGTGACCGCGCCCATGTGCTCCTCGGGCACGTCGATCGTCATGCGCTCGACGGGCTCGTACGTCTTGCCGTCGACCTCCTTGGTGACGACCTGCGGCTTGCCGATCGTCAGCTCGAAGCCCTCACGGCGCATCTGCTCGACCAGGATGGCCAGCGCCAGCTCACCGCGGCCCTGCACCTCCCAGGCGTCCGGACGCTCGGTGTCCAGGACGCGGAGCGAGACGTTGCCGATCAGCTCGCGGTCCAGGCGGTCCTTGACCTGGCGGGCGGTGACCTTGCGGTCCTTCACGGCCGCCTTCGCGTCGGCGCCCTTGCCGGTGCCGCCGCGGCCGACCAGCGGCGAGGTGTTGGTGCCGATGGTCATGGAGATCGCCGGCTCGTCCACCGTGATCAGCGGCAGCGGGACGGGGTTCTCGGTGTCCGCGAGGGTCTCGCCGATCATGATCTCCGGGATGCCCGCGACGGCGCAGATGTCACCGGGGCCGGCCTTCTCGGCGGGCTTGCGGGTGAGCGCCTCGGTCATCATCAGCTCGGAGATGCGCACGTTGGAGACGGACCCGTCGCGCTTCATCCAGGCGACGGTCTGCCCCTTCTTCAGCTCGCCCTGGTGCACGCGCAGCAGCGCGATACGGCCGAGGAAGTTGTCCGCGTCGAGGTTGGTGACGTGGGCCTGGAGCGGGGCTTCCTCGTCGTAGGTGGGAGCCGGGATGTAGTCCAGGATCGTCGAGAAGAACGGCTCCAGGCTGGTGGAGTCGGCCGGGACCGTGCCGTCCTCCGGCTTGGTCAGGGAGGCCACACCGTCGCGGCCGCAGGCGTAGACGATCGGGAACTCGATCTGCTCCTCGTCGGCGTCCAGGTCGAGGAAGAGGTCGTAGGTCTCGTTGACCACCTCGTCGATGCGGGCGTCCGGACGGTCCGTCTTGTTGATGCAGAGGATGATCGGCAGCCGCTGCTGGAGCGCCTTGCGCAGCACGAAACGGGTCTGCGGCAGCGGGCCCTCGGAGGCGTCCACCAGCAGCACCACGCCGTCGACCATCGACAGACCGCGCTCGACCTCACCGCCGAAGTCGGCGTGGCCGGGGGTGTCGATGATGTTGATCGTGATGGGCTCCCCGCCGTCCTTGGGGTGGTACTTCACCGCCGTGTTCTTGGCGAGGATCGTGATGCCCTTCTCACGCTCCAGGTCGTTCGAGTCCATCATGCGGTCGTCGACCGAGTCGAGCTGGTGCGCGGCGAAGGCGCCGGCCTGCTTGAGCATGCCGTCGACGATGGTGGTCTTGCCGTGGTCGACGTGGGCGACGATGGCGACGTTGCGGATGTCGTGGCGCGTGGCCATATAAGGCGTACTCCCGGAGTGCTGAGGAATGCCCCGCACGAGCGTCTGTGGTGTGCGGGCCCTGCCGGGCTGAACACGCCTCGGCCTCACCCCATGGTACGGGGCGACGGCGACAAGGGCTCGCGTGGCCGTCGCGGCCCGCTCGACGGGCAGGTCACCGGGCTGTCAGCCGCCGGCCGACGGCCCGGCGCCCTCCGCGCCCGGCCCCCGAGTCGGTTTCCTCAGGAAGCCCATGTCCTCGTACACCGGCGTACGGAATCCGAACGCGCCGGCGTTGGCCAGGTTCTTGCGGGCGGCGGTGAGCTGGGGGCGCTGGTAGAGGGGGATGGAGCCGGCCGCCGCCCAGATGCGGGAGTCCGCCTTGCGGAGCAGGGCGCGGCGCGCGGAGTCGTCGAGCGTGGTGACGGCCTGGTCGAAGAGCTGGTCGACCTGGTCGGTGCCGACGCGGGTGTAGTTCTGCTCCACGTTCAGGGAGCCGTCGGCGGCCGGGACCGGTTTGGCGTGGACGGGGCGGGCGTCGGTGGCGGGGTAGGCGGTCGCGGGCCAGGAGTACAGGGCGAGGTCGTACTCGCCGGACGCGATGTGGTCCTTGAAGTAGCTCTCGTCGTCGACCTTGGTGATCCTCGTGCCGATGCCGATCCGCTCCAGCATCGTCGAGATCCGGCCGGCCACGGTGCGCAGCGTGCCCGAGCCCGGTCCCGAGGGCAGGACGAAGCGGAGGGTGAGCGCCTTGCCGTCCTTGGCGACGCGGGCGTTCCCGGCCCGTGCCGGGGCGGCGGTGCCCTTGGGGGCGTAGGCACCGGGGGCGCCGCCCTGCTTCAGCCGCTTGGTACTGGTGCCGGAGTCCCGCGGGGCCTTGTCGTCGCCCCCGCCGCTGTACGCGCCGTCACCGCCGCCCTGCTCCGGACGCCCGGTGCCCGTCCCTGAGTCCCGCGGGGCCTTGTCGTCCTCCCCGACGATGTACGTGCCGTCGTCGCCCTCGGACTCGGTGTCCTCCTCGGAGTCCCCGCCCTCCGGGCCGGCCGCCTCCTCCTCGTCCTTCTCCTTCTTCACCGGCCCGCCCGGCACCCAGCCGGCGTCCGCGAGCAGCGCCCTCGCCTCCTTGGCGTCCTGCTCGCCGAGGGCGCCGCTGCCGTCGGCGTAGGCGGCCTGGCCGGACAGCGCGAGGTGGCTGCCGAGGGGCTCGGCGGGCAGGCCGAGCGGTTTCAGGACCGCCTCGGCGATGGCCTTCCGGTCCAGTGCGCGGGCCACGGCACGGCGGACCCGCTCGTCGGCGAGGGGGCCGCCGGCGCCGTTGAGGGCGAGCTGGGTGTAGGCGGGCTCCAGTGACGTGCGCACCTCGAAGCCGGTGAGGGCCTTCTGCTGACGGGCGTACTTCACCTTCTTCCCGCGCAGCTTCTCGCGGGCGGAGATCTCCTCGTCGGCGGCCTCCTCGTCGGAGCCGTTGGCGACGGCCCAGGAGCGCAGCGCGTCCGCGGCGGACCGCTCGGCGCCGGGGCCCATCAGGGGGCTGCTCGCGCTCCGCGGCAGCGCGGCGGCGGTGATGCGGCGGGCGGCGGCCGGGCCGATCTCGGCCAGGTCGACGGTGCCGGCGCCGAGCGCGGAGATCCGCTTGTCGTGGGGCACGGCCCGCAGCACGATCGTGGAGAGCTTCGCCGGGTCGCCCCACCAGCGCGCGTTGCGGGTGAGGGTGACCTCGTCCTTCCCGGTGTCGACCTTCTTCACCGTGAAGGGCCCGGCGGTGACCTTCAGTTTTCTGCGGGCGCCGTCGTTGAAGGAGTCCGGGGTGCCCATGACCTCCTTCGGGTACAGCGGGGTGAACAGGGACTTCCAGTCGGCGTAGGGACGGCTGAAGGTGACCTTGACCTCCAGGTCGTTCTCGCCCCGCTCGATCTTCTCGATGCGGTCGTAGCCGGCGTTGCGGGCGCTCCAGTAGGCGGTGTCCTTGCCGGACAGGGCGCGCCACTGCGCGGCGAAGTCGGCGGCGCCGATCTCCCGGCCGTCGCTCCAGACGGCCTGCTGGTTGAGCCGGTAGAGCACCACCTGTCTGGGTTCGGTGTCGACGACCTCGGCCGACTCCAGGTAGTCGGGGTTGCGCACCGGCCGGCCCCGGCCGTCCATCCGGTACATCGACGGCAGGACGGCCTGGGCGACCCGGGCGGTGGTGGTGTCGGCGTCCGACTGGAAGGTGTTCAGGGTCTCCGGGACGGTGTCCACGGCCCAGCGCAGAGTGCCCCCGTCGGCGATCGCGGACCGGTCGGCGCGTGCGATGTCCGCTCCCGCGAGGGGCTTGCCCGCCGGGTCGTCGGAACCGCATCCGGCCAGCGCGGGCACCGCGAGCACGCAGGCGGTGAGGAAGGCGAGCGAGCGCAGAGCCGCGCGCGGGCCGACGCCGTCGTGGGACATCTCTGGATACCTCCGGGAAGCCGCGGGCGTTACGATCACTTTTGGTGGTATTTGGAGCTCATCCGATGTACGCGGCCCACTGAAGAGGAAAGGGTTCGGCAACTCAGGGCGACACGGCGGCCACGGGTGTCAAGCCCACCCGTGCGGCGCAAAGCACGGGAGAGCGCACCCGTGCGCCTCGGCCAATCGATGCACATCCCTTCACAGCGCAAGGTGTGACGCGCAACACTCGCAGGCGCATGAACGTTGCCGCCTTGGGCCAGAAGGACCCGTGGAAGTGAGGGCAAGTCATGTCCGTGCACGACGAACTGACATCCGTCCAGCGCTGTCTCGACGACCTGATCCGGTCGGTGGGGCGCCTGGAGAAGGAGATCGGCAGCGGCGGTCTGGAGATGCGCCGCGTCCGCGTCGACACCGATCATCTGCGCGAGAGCGTGGCGCTGCTGCGGGAGACGGCCCCCGTCGTCGCGGCCGCGCGGAAGCGCCCCGATCTCGTGACCATCTCCGACACGCCGTACGACCCCTCGCTGTGGGTGGACACGGACGACGAGGGCCTCGGCGCCCGTGACCGCCGCGCTCCCTGACCCCCGCCGATCGCGACGCCCCCCGACCCCTACCGGAGTGGACAAGTGGCCACTGGTACGGAACCTCCCGCCACAGAACCCCGTCCCCGAAGCGGCGGTGTGAGAACCGGTACGCGCGCCGCGATCGCCGCACCGCATCTGCGGACCGACCGCTGGTGGCTGGCCCCGGCCGCCACCGCGGCCGGCCTGCTCGCCTTCGTCGTCTACTCGACCTGGCGGGCCTTCGCGAACGCCGACTACTACGCGGCGCCGTACGTCTCGCCGTTCTACTCGCCGTGCCTCGCGGAGAACTGCGAGCCGATGCGGGCCGGACCGAACGGGGAGCTCTTCGGAAGCTGGTGGGGCATCTCACCGGCGATCATCATCCTGATCTTCCCGCTCGGCTTCCGGCTGACCTGCTACTACTACCGCAAGGCCTACTACCGGGGCTTCTGGGCGTCCCCGCCGGCCTGCGCGGTGGCCGAACCGCACGCGAAGTACACCGGGGAGACCCGCTTCCCGCTCATCCTGCAGAACGTCCACCGGTACTTCTTCTACGCGGCGATCCTGGTCGCCGGCGTCCTGACCTACGACACCGTGCTCGCCTTCCGAGACGAGCACTACGCGTGGGGCCACATGGGTCTGGGCACCCTGGTCTTCCTGGTCAACATCGCGCTGATCTGGGCTTACACCCTCTCCTGCCACTCCTGCCGGCACATCGTCGGCGGGAAGCTGAAGCACTTCTCCAGGCATCCGGTGCGCTACCGGATGTGGCAGTGGGTGGGCCGGCTGAACGCCCGGCACATGCAGCTCGCCTGGGCGTCGCTGCTGAGCGTGGCCCTCGCCGACTTCTACGTCTACCTCGTCGCGTCCGGCGTCTTCGACGATCCGCGCTTCTTCTAGCTGGGGGCTGTGACTGATGTCCGTGGTCGACCGACAGGAGTGGGACGTCGTCGTGGTCGGTGCCGGCGGCGCGGGCCTGCGCGCCGCCATCGAGGCACGCGAGCGGGGTGCCCGTACGGCGGTGATCTGCAAGTCGCTGTTCGGCAAGGCGCACACCGTGATGGCCGAGGGCGGCATCGCGGCGGCGATGGGCAACGCCAACGCCGGGGACAACTGGCAGGTCCACTTCCGCGACACCCTGCGCGGCGGGAAGTTCCTCAACCAGTGGCGGATGGCCGAGCTGCACGCCCAGGAGGCGCCGCAGCGGGTGTGGGAGCTGGAGACCTGGGGCGCGCTGTTCGACCGGACGGAGGACGGCCGGATCTCGCAGCGCAACTTCGGCGGCCACGAGTACCCGCGCCTCGCGCACGTCGGCGACCGTACGGGCCTGGAGCTGATCCGCACCCTCCAGCAGAAGATCGTCGCGCTCCAGCAGGAGGACTTCCGCGAGACCGGGGAGTACGAGTCCCGGCTGAAGGTCTTCCAGGAGTGCACGGTCACACGCGTGCTGAAGGACGGGCCTCGCGTCTCGGGAGTCTTCGGCTACGAGCGGGAGTCCGGCCGCTTCTTCGTCCTGGAGGCGCCCGCCGTCGTCATCGCCACCGGCGGCATCGGCAAGTCGTTCAAGGTGACGTCGAACTCGTGGGAGTACACCGGCGACGGGCACGCGCTGGCGCTGCTGGCCGGGGCCCCGCTGCTGAACATGGAGTTCGTGCAGTTCCACCCGACGGGGATGGTCTGGCCGCCGTCGGTGAAGGGCATCCTCGTCACCGAGTCGGTGCGCGGGGACGGCGGGGTGCTGCGCAACTCCGAGGGCAAGCGGTTCATGTTCGACTACATCCCGGACGTCTTCAAGGAGAAGTACGCCGAGTCCGAGGAGGAGGGCGACCGCTGGTACGACGACCCGGACCACAACCGGCGCCCGCCCGAACTGCTCCCCCGCGACGAGGTGGCCCGCGCGATCAACGCCGAGGTGAAGGCGGGCCGCGGCTCCCCGCACGGCGGGGTCTTCCTGGACGTGTCCACGCGGATGCCGGCCGACGTCATCAAACGGCGGCTGCCGTCGATGTACCACCAGTTCAAGGAGCTGGCGGACGTCGACATCACGGCGGAGGCGATGGAGGTCGGGCCGACCTGTCACTACGTGATGGGCGGCATCGCCGTCGACTCCGACTCGGCGGCGGCGCGCGGGGTGCCGGGGCTGTTCGCGGCCGGTGAGGTGGCCGGCGGGATGCACGGCTCCAACCGGCTGGGCGGCAACTCCCTGTCCGACCTGCTGGTCTTCGGACGCCGGGCCGGTCTGCACGCGGCCGAGTACGCGGGCGGGGCGGGGGCGGCGCGGCCCCGGGTGGACGACGTACAGGTCGACGCGGCCGCCGCGGAGGCCCTGCGGCCGTTCTCCGCGGAGGGCGGGGAGCCGGACGGGGGGCCGCCGGAGAACCCGTACACCCTGCACCAGGAACTCCAGCAGACGATGAACGACCTGGTCGGCATCATCCGCCGCGAGCACGAGATGGAGCAGGCCCTGGAGACCCTCGCCGAGCTGCGGGAACGGGCCCGCCGGGCCGGCGTCGAGGGGCACCGGCAGTTCAACCCCGGCTGGCACCTCGCCCTGGACCTGAGGAACATGCTGCTGGTCAGCGAGTGCGTGGCCCGGGCGGCGCTGGAGCGCACCGAGTCGCGCGGCGGGCACACCCGCGAGGACCACGCCGGGATGGACCGCTCCTGGCGCAACGTGAACCTGCTGTGCGCGCTCGCCGACCCCACGGACGGTCCCGCCGACCCCACGGACGGTCTCGCGGCCGCCGCCGGCCCGGCACGCGGCCGGATCGCCCTCACCCGCGAGACCACCGAACCCATCCGCCCCGACCTGCTCGCCCTCTTCGAGAAGGAGGAGCTGGTCAAGTACCTGGCCGAAGAGGAGCTCCACGGATGAGCAGCTACGAGGCCCGCTTCAAGGTGTGGCGCGGGGACGTCGGGGGCGGCGGCCTGAAGGACTTCGAGGTCGAGGTGAACGACGGCGAGGTGGTCCTCGACATCATCCACCGCCTCCAGGCCACCCAGGCCCCCGACCTCGCCGTGCGCTGGAACTGCAAGGCCGGCAAGTGCGGTTCGTGCTCGGCGGAGATCAACGGGCGTCCCCGGCTGCTGTGCATGACCCGGATGTCGGTGTTCGAGCGGGACGAGACGATCACCGTGACGCCGCTGCGGGCCTTCCCGGTGATCCGGGACCTGGTGACGGACGTCGGCTTCAACTACGCCAAGGCCAGGGAGGTCCCGGCCTTCGTGCCGCCGGCCGGGGTCGGTCCGGGCGAGTACCGGATGACGCAGGAGGACGTGGACCGGTCGCAGGAGTTCCGCAAGTGCATCGAGTGCTTCCTGTGCCAGGACACCTGTCATGTGGTCCGCGACCACGAGGAGAACAAGCCCGCGTTCGCCGGGCCGCGCTTCCTGATGCGGGTCGCGGAGCTCGACATGCACCCGCTGGACGCGGCCGGGGAAACCGGCCTGGACCGGAGCCGCACGGCCCAGGACGAACACGGCCTCGGCTACTGCAACATCACCAAGTGCTGTACGGAGGTCTGCCCCGAGGGAATCAAGATCACGGACAACGCGCTGATCCCCCTGAAGGAACGGGCGGTGGACCGCAAGTACGACCCGCTGGTGTGGCTGGGCTCGAAGATCAGAAGGCGTTAGGAGGCGTCGGGACGCAGCCAGCCCTCCCGGTACTCCCTCCAGTTCGTCTCCGTCGCCGCGAAGTCGATGTACGGGGCGACGCCGAAGAGTTCGCGGTCGGGGTCCGTCCGGGAGAGGCCGAGGCGGGCGCCTCGGACGGCGGCGGCGACGGTCTCGGCGTGACCCCAGTGGCTGGGGTTGCTCTCGTAGTAGAAGGGCAGCCCCATCAGCAGGTGCGTGGTGGGCGGGGTGACCTCCAGGGCGAGCGAGGTCTGCTGGGCGACGTAGCCGCCGTAGGTGCTCTCCAGTGGCCGCGCGGTGTCGTACGACATCACGGCGATCTGGTCGACGCGCCGGGCGACCTGGCCGAAGAACTTCTGGGACCACCACTTGGGATGGTCGGCGACGAGACCGGCGACGGTGTGGAGGGCGGGGAGCGGGTCGATCTGGTGGGCGGCGACGGACAGCTGTGCGTCCCGGGCGCGGGTGACGGCGCGCAGGTCGTCCAGGAGGGAGAGGTAGTTCCCGTCGCCGGAGTGCAGGGGCTCCAGGTCGAGGTGGACCCCGTCGTAGCCGGCGTCGAGCACCTGGCGGGCGGAGCCGACGACGGCGGCACGGGTGGCGGCGCGTTCCAGCCGCATGCCGTCGGGCCCCTCGGTGGCGAGGACGTCCCCGAGGAAGGCCTGGACCCGGACGCCGGGCAGCTCCCGGTGCACGGCGTCGATCAGCCAGCGGGCGCGGGGGTACGCGGACTCCGGCAGCGTCCCGTCGTGCTCCAGCGGCCCGGAGTGGACGTACAGGTCGCGGATCCCGGTGTCCTCGAGACGGCGGGCCAGCGCGGTGACGTCGGCGTCCTTCTTCCGCCCGTCGACCCAGGCGTGACCGAGCCACATGGCGTCCCGGTCACGGGTGTACGTACCGTCCGCCGGGTCGCCCATGTAGTTGACCCGCAGGGCGGTCTCGACGGCGAGGAGGGGGACGACCAGGAGGAGGGTGACCGCGAGGGCGACGCGCCTGGTCCGGCGGACCCAGGGTCCGCGGTGCTTCCCCTCGGGCGTGGATGAGGTGCCCTCGTCCTCTCCGGCCGTCTCCTCCCGCGGCTCCGTGCGCTCCATGCCGTTTTCCCCTCGCCGCCGATGTTGCCGGTGAGGACGAGGGGAACGGGTGTTCCGGTTGCGATCATGTGGCGCCGGACGGTGTCCTCGGGCGTACCGGGGTGGTGCGCCCGGACCGTCAGAACAGGCTCAGCAGCGCCTCCGCCGGGTCGGTGAGGGCGGTGTCCGTTCCGGGGAGGGGGAGTTCGAACCAGACCGTCTTGCCGCGGGGGGTGCGGCGGGAGCCCCAGGCCGCGCTGAGCAGGCCGACGAGCTGGAGGCCCCGGCCGCCCTCGTCGGTGTCGCGGGCGCGGCGGCGGCGGGGCTGGACCAGGCCGGAGTCCCAGACCTCGCAGACCAGGGTGCGGTCGAGGAGGAGACGGAGTCTGATCTCCCCCTCGCCGTACCGCAGCGCGTTGGTGACCAACTCGCTGACCAGGAGCTCCGTGGTGTCGACCAGGGGTTCCATGTCCCAGGCGAGCAACTGCGCGCGGGCGTACTCGCGGGCGCGGCCCACGCTGCGGGGCTCGCGGGGCAGGGTCCAGTCGCCGACGGACTCGGCGGGCAGTCCCTGGACGCGGGCCATCAGCAGGGCGATGTCGTCCTCGCCGTGGTGGGTGTCGAGGGTGTTGAGGACGTGGTCGCAGACGTCCTCCAGGGGGGCGGAGGGGTCCGTCAGGGCGCGCACGAAGGCCTGGAGCCCTTCGTCGAGGGGGTGGTCGCGGCTTTCGACCAGTCCATCCGTGTAGAGCGCGAGAAGGGCGCCTTCGGGGAGTTCGACCTCGACCTCCTCGAAGGGCTCGCCGCCGACGCCGAGCGGTATTCCGGGCGGTACGTCCAGCATCAGCGCGGGCTCGCCCGGTTCGACCAGGACGGGCGGCAAGTGGCCCGCGTTGGCGAAGGTGCAGCGCCTGGTCACCGAGTCGTAGACGGCGTAGACGCAGGTCGCCAGGTAGACCTCGGAGAGGTCGGCCTCGCGGGGGCGGCGGGCGGCCCGGGTGGCCTGCTGGACGCCGCCCGGCGCGCCGAGGCCCCGGGCGATCTCGTCCAACTGGGAGAGCACCTCGGCGGGTTCCAGATCGAGCTGGGCCAGGGTCCGTACGGCGGTGCGCAGTTCGCCCATCGCGACGGCCGCGCGCAGACCGCGTCCCATGACGTCGCCGACGACCAGCGCGGTACGGTGGCCGGGCAGTTCGATGACGTCGAACCAGTCGCCGCCGACCTCGCTGGGCCGGCCGGTGGCCACGTTGCCGGGCAGGTAGCGGCAGGCGATGTCGAGGCCGGAGGCCTCGGGGTCGCCGGGCGGGAGCAGGGAGCGCTGCAGTATCAACGCGCGTTCGTGCTCGCGCCGGTAGAGGCGGGCGTTGTCGATGCAGACGGCGGCGCGCGCGGCCAGTTCCACCGCGAGTTCGCGGTCGCGGTCGCCGAACGGCTCGCTGCCCTTGGTGCGGGCGAACTGCGCGAGTCCCACGACCGTGTCGTGGGCGACCATCGGCACGGCGAGCGTGGACTGCACCAGGCCGCCGTCCCCGCCGGGGACGCTCTGCGGGCGGGCGGTGCGCAGGGCGTCCGCGCAGGGCGAGTTGAACGGGTAGTGGTGGACGGCGCCCAGCTTCACCGGCTCCCCGGTGACGCTGAACGGCGCGTCGGACACGGCGCTGGCGAAGGCGACGCGACGCACCTCCGCGCTGCCGTCGGCGAGGCCCGGCGGGGTCTCGTCACCGACCAGCAGGCCCTGGTACAGGTCGACGGTGGCCAGGTCGCAGAAGCCGGGGACGACGACGTCGAGGAGTTCGCGGGCGGTCGTCTCCAGGTCGAGGGAGTTGCCGATCCGGGCGCCCGCGTCGTTGAGGAGGGCGAGGTTGCGCCGTGCGGCGGCGGCCTCCCGGGCGGCGGCGCGGCGGGCGGTGATGTCGGTTCCGAGCCAGGCGACGCCGATGGGCCGGCCGCTGCCGCTGTGCACGCGGTAGAGGTTGACGGACCAGTGGCGGCGCTCGTCGGAGCCCGGCACGAAGCCCGTGACGTGCATGTCCGTGATGGAGTCGCCGGATTCCAGGACCCGGCGCAGGGTCGCGGCGACCCTTTCGGCCTCCCCGCGCGGCAGGTAGTCGTGCACGCCCTTGCCGCGGTGGTCGTCGGGGGTGCCGCCGAAGACGGACGCGAACCGCTGGTTGGCGCGGCGCACCCGCAGGTCGGGGTCGATCAGCAGGAAGCCGAACGGGGATTGGCCGAATATGGCCTGCGAGGCGGCGAGGTCGGTCTCGATGCGGCGCAGGGTGCGGACGTCGACGACGATGCAGACGGCGGCCTTCTCCCCCTCCTCGGTCCGCGTCGGCATGACGTAGACCTCGGCGAGGCCCTCCCGGTCGCGCTCGTCGGCCACCATGGTGGACGGCAGCCGGAAGGGCACCACTCCGGTCCACTCCCGGCCGTCGAGGATCTCGGCCATCTTGCGCTGGCCGCGCTCCCGCCGGACGGGCTCGATGAACGCCTCGATGGGGTCCGTGCCGACGACCCGCTCGGCGGGGATGCCGAAGATCTGCTCGGCGCGCAGGCTCCACTGGTCGACCAGCCCGTCCGGGCCGATGGAGAACGAGGCGACCTTGATGTAGTCGTAGATGGAGCCGGGCGGACTGCTCTGCCACATCGCGTCGGCGGACGGGGCATCGCCGAAGACGGGGCCGTCCGCGGCCCCGCTCCTCGCGCCACCCGACGAGTCCTCGGACTCCGTGGCCTTCGCTGGTATCTCGCTCACGCGAACCGTCCCCTCCAGCTCACCGCGTCCGGCACCGGTCACCGGGGGCGGCTGCCCGCAGTATCCAGCACTACGGCGCCGCACAACACGGTGTTCACGATCACAGCACGGTCCCGATGCTTTTCGGTCCGCGCCGTGAGAACACTTCCAGTCTTCTAACCAGCGGACACGTCGTCGAACCCCCTCTTCGACAACCTCCACGGCCCTCGGCCGGTCACTCGACGGAAGGGGCGGGCGCGTACACCGTGAACGGGCGTGCGATCCCTCATCTCGGCACCGCGAGTTCGAACCACACGGTCTTGCCGGCGGCACCCGGCCGGGTGCCCCAGCGGCGGGAGGCGGAGGCCAGGAGCTGAAGCCCGCGCCCGCCCTCGTCCTCGGGCCGGGCGGTGCGTTCGTGCGGGGGCTCGGGGAGGGGGTCGGAGACCTCCACCAGGAGGACGCCTTTGTGGCCCGTGGGGCGTGTCAGGCGTACGCCGATGGGGGCGGTGGCGTGCCGCAGGGCGTTGGTGACCAGTTCGCTGACGAGCAGGGTCGCGAGGTCGCCGACGCTGTCGAGGTCCCAGAGGCGCAGTTGGTCACGGACGGCACGGCGGGCGGCGCGCACGGTTCCCGGGTCCGCGGAGAAGGTCCACGCGGCGTGGTCGCCGTCGGTGTCGAGCACGCGGATCACTTCCCCGGCAAGGGAGTCCACCCATGTCCGGTTTCATGGGGTTAATGGGCACATACCCGATATCCCGGACGGCGTACCGCGTTCGACGGCGCATCGTGGCACGAGCGGCGCGGAAAGGCGCCCACACACCGTCACTCCTGCCCCCGCGCGCCGGACTCGCACGTCACACGCCCTCCCGGAGGCCGAGGTGGGCGAGGGTGCCGCGGACGGCGGGCACGTCGTGGTCGAGCCAGTCGACGTCCCAGATCCGGTCGGGGGTGAGCCAGCGCAGCTCGTCGTGGTCCTCCAGGGGCCGGGGCGCGGCGGATCCGGGGCGCAGCCGCGCGGTCCACACCCGCATCACGTACGGCGTCCGCAGCGGCCACTCCCCCGGGACGCGCTCCACGGCCTCGGCGTCGATCCCGAGTTCCTCGCGCAACTCCCGTACGACGGCCGCCTCGGGGGTCTCGCCCGGTTCGACCTTGCCGCCGGGCAGCTCCCAGCGCCCGGCCAGTTCGGCGGGTGCGCTCCGGCGGGCGGCGAGCAGCCGCCCCTCGTGCCACAGGGCCGCACCGGCCACCACGATCCGCTCGTTCATGCGCCGGAGCCTACGGGAGGTGCGGGCAGGGGCCCGCCGGCCGTCCGGGTCAGTCGGCGGACGTTCCGTTCTGGCTGATCCGCTCGACCCAGTAGAGCTGCTTGTGTCCGCGCCCGTCGAGGCTGTCCGCGATCCGCTCGGCCTCGGCGCGGGTCGCGTACCTGCCCACCCGGTAGCGATTGCCGTTGTCGTCCTGACGTACGACGAGCCAGGGAAGAGTCACCGTGCCGTCGTTCATCGCTCCCCTCCACTTCCCGTCCGCGACCGGTGCCGCGCCCCGCCCGATAAGGAAACCCCAGTCCGCATATGCCCGAGCCTACGCCTTACCTTCACTGAGCGAATACGCCTTTTCACAAAGAGGCACGCAACCAGCCAGAACGCAGGGGGCGCACGGTGGCGGACGCGCCGTGCGGGAAGGCTGACACGTCCGGTCAGCGGCACGCCGCCCGGCACGCCGTGCTCCGGGGGCGACCTGGGAGAACGGCCAGATTGCTACGGCACGGGGGCGACGGCGCCACGGGCGGAGCGCCGGAGCGGAGCCGGACCGGGGGCGCGGAAGGGCGCGTGAAGGCGCGCGAGGATCACCCGGCGGGGGTCCCGGCGGGAGCGCGGAGGGCCGGGGACCAGGTCCCCGGGGGGTGAGGAGTCCCGCCGGAAGCGCGGAGAACCGACGGCCGGGAACCGCCCCTCGGGGAGCCCTCCGGGGGGCGCGGAAGGCCGGGGCCGGGCTCACGAGGGGCTTTCCCAAAGGGGCGCAAGGGACCTCATCAGGAGCGCAAAGGCCCGCCGACCGGGAAACCCCGCAGGGAACCCGCCGGAAGTGCGGAAGGCCGGAACCCGGATGGCGGCAGGTCGTCTTCCCCGGGGTGCGGGGTCTCCGCGGGGGTGCCGGGGGCCGGGCGCGGCGGTTCGCCCGGCAGGCGGGGCCGTCCCGTGGGGCCGCTACTTCACCGGGAGGTGGTAGGCGGCCCGGTAGCGGTCGGCGGGGATGATCACGTCGGCGGTCTCGACCGGCCGGCCCGAGGCGAAGTAGGTGCGCTCGATGACCAGGACCACGTGCCCGGGGACGCCGCCCAGCAGCACCAGCTCCTCGGCGAGGCCGGGGCGTGCGCCGACCTCCTCGGTGACGTTGTCCACGATGACGTCGATGGCGCGCATGCGCTCGACGACGCCCATGCCGCCGAGCGGCCCCTCCTCGGGCAGCATCACGGGGGTCCGGCCGGTGAGGGCGAGCGGCTCCCAGGAGGTGGAGAGCATCATCGGCTCACCGGCCTCCCGGAAGAGGTACTTGGTGCGCATCACACGGTCGCCGGGCTCGATGCCGAGCCGCCCGGCGACGGCGTCGGGGGCCGCGGCCTGCTCGCTGCTGGACTCCCAGGTGCCCCGGACACCCGCGTCGGCCTGCTCCTGGCGGAACGGCGTGGCCCCCCGCTCCGGACGGAACCCGGAGCGGGCGACCCGCCGGGGCACCGGACGCTCGCGCACATACGTCCCCGAACCGGAGCGGCCCTCGACGAGCCCCTCCGCCATGAGGACCTTGCGCGCCTCCAGCGCGACCGTGTCCGAGACGCCGTACTCCTCGCGGATCCTCGCCTGGGAGGGGAGCCGCGTGTGCGGCGGCAGCCGGCCGTCGACGATCTTCTTACGGAGATCACCCGCGACGCGCAGGTACGCCGGCTGCTCACCGAATGTCACGGGCCGCTCCCATCAGGTTGTACAGACAGCAACAGCGTGACAACCGTAGGTTGTTTCAGGCAAGCGAAGGCCAAAGAATCACTCGATGTGATGACATCTGCCGGGGGAGGGCTTTACGCAGGCACTTTCTCCCCGCTATGGCGGCTCTCACACCTTCATTCCACCGTCACCGGTGTCGCGTTCGGCCTCCTCGTCGTACTCGGGCGGCGTGGAGGCCAGCCCCAGGGCATGGCGCGCGGTGACCGAGACGCGGGGGTCGGTCACCTCCCAGCCCGCGTCGGCGTGCTCGATGTACGTGTCCGCGTCGTCGGCCCCGGCGGCCTTCGCCCACGCCCCTTCCGCCTCCTCCAGGCCGGCGGCGAGGTCCCCCACCGCCTGCCCGGCACCGGCGGGCCACTCGTGCGCTCGCAGCATCCGGGCCTCCTCGGCGAGCGCGTCCGCGACCTTCGCCGCCCACGCGGTGTGTCCCGGCAGGTCGTCCTCGGGGTACTCCGACCCGGGGGACGCGTCGAGCGCCGCGTCGAGGACCTCCTCGGCCGCCAGATAGGCCAGTTGGTGCGCGTCGAGGGTGGTCCCGTCCCGGCGCAGCGACCCGGTGAGGGTCTTCCGCGGGTCCTGGTCGCCGAAGACGCAGGTGATCTCGCGGTCGCCGAAGCGCCAGCTCTCCCGGGACGGGACGAGGTAGTACACGCCCACGGTGGCGGGCAGCGCCCAGCCGTCCATGACGTAGGCGTCCCGGAGGTCGTGGCACCGCTCGCCGGCGGTGCCGGTGAGGCTGTCGTCGCCCGGATAGCGGTCGCCGGGGAGGCGGACGACGGCGAAGACCTCACCGTCGTGCTCCCGCGCGCAGGGCACCCGGCCGGCGTCGGCGGACCAGCCCTCCAGCCCGCCGGGCGAGTCGAAGCACTCGCCCTTGGCCAGGGTGAGGACGCTGTCGCCGCGCGTCCCGTCCTTGAGGCCCTCCCAGACGTCGCTCAGGACACCGGAGGCGAGGGCCGCCGTCCACAGCGCGAGCCCGAGCGACGACAGCGCGGTCCCGGCGATCGCCATCCCCCGCCCCCGCTCCCCCCGCCGCCTGATCTGCCGCAGCGCGACCAGCCCCAGCACCAGCCCGGCGGCCGGCACCAGGCACAGCAGGCCGAACACCAGGGCGGCGACGGCGACGCCGTTGACGACGGCCGGCGGCCGGGGACCGTACGGCCCGTAGAGCCCGTACGGCGCGGGACCGGGCCCGCCGCCGTAGGGGAACCGCGGCGGCGGATACGGGGCCTGGCCCTGGGGAACGGGGTGCCGGCCCTGGGGGCCCTGAGGTTCCTGCGGGGGCCCGTGCGGCGGAGGTATGGACACGAGCCGCATCGTAGGCGCGGGGTGACGGCCCTCGCCCCCGGGGCACCTTCGCCGGCTTCGGCGGCGGGGTCCGGGTGCCGGCCGGGTGACCGCGGGCAACGCCCCTCTGATCACCCTCGGCGGCGTCACGACCCGCCCGGTCCGCGGTCTCTCCCCGAGCCGGTACGTCCTGGCCTGGCGGGTGGAGGACGGCTCCCGTCCCCTGGTCCGGGGGTACGCGCAGGCGTGCCGCCGGGCGACGGGGCGGCCGTGGTCCGTGCGGGAGCGGCCCTGGCTCACCTCGGGCGCACAGGGTGCCGTTAGCATGTGCGGACCCATGGCGCCCCGCCGATCACCCGATCTTCATATATAGACCAGGCAGTGAAAACAGAACCCAGCCGCGCACCGGCGCGCATACGTCAGCCGCAGGCGATGCTGTGGGCGGCCGCGGGTGTCGCGACCCTCGGATTCCTCATAGCCCTGGAATTCACCGCGCACCGCTACGGCCTGCCGGGGCCGGTCACCCACCACGCACGTGAGGTGGTCCTCGCCCCCGACTCGGGACCGCTGCTGTACGCCGGTCTCGCGCTGGCGATGGTGGTGCTCACCTGGCGGCAGCGGCTCGTCGCGGCGGGCACGGCGATCGGCGTCGACGTCGTCTTCTTCCTGGTGCGGTGGGCGGCCGGCGCCGAGATGAACTTCGGCAACGGCGCGCTGTGGGTGGTCCTGGGCATCGCGGCCGTCGCCGTCACCCGCCGTACCGGGCCGGAGCGCCTCCTGCTGCTGAAGGGCTCCGGTCTGGGCCTGCTCCTGGTGGCCGGCCACAAGACGGGCGACACCTGGCTGCTCATCACCTCGAAGACCCGCCCGACGGTGCTCGACCCGTACGTCGCGCTCGCCGACCGCGCGCTGGGCGACCCGTCGTGGCTGGCCGGCCGGATCGTCGAGACCACCGATCCGGTCGGCCCCTTCCTCCTCCACGTGGTCTACGGCCAGCTCCCGCTGGCGGCGGCGCTCGTCGGGCTGTACCAGCTGCGCCGCGTGGCGGTGGAGCGCCGCTTCCCTGCCCACCACCTGGTGCGCACGTTCCTGGTCATCGGCCTGCTCGGACCGGCCGTCTACATGATCTTCCCGGTCGTCGGGCCGGTCTACGCCTACGGCGCCGACGGCGGACCGTGGGCGGTGGGCCACCTGTGGCCGGACACGCTGCCGTCCATCGGCACCCCGCACCCGCTCCCGTTCGACGGGATCACCCCGCGCAACTGCATGCCCAGCCTGCACACCGCGTGGGCCGTCACCCTCTTCGTCCACACCCGCGAGGGCTCGCGGGCGATGCGGTACGCGGGCACGTTCTGGCTGGTCGCCACCCTCTCGGCGACGCTGGGCTTCGGCTACCACTACGGCGTGGACCTCGTCGCCGGTGTGGTGTTCGCGCTCACCGTCGAGGCGGCGATGCGCTCGCTCGCACGCGGCTGGGACCGGCCGGCCACCTGGCTGGTCGTCCACGGCACGACGGTCTTCACCGTGCTGCTGGTGTCGTACCGGTGGCTGCCGGCGCGGATGGCCGAGTACCCGTGGGCGTTCGGTCCCCTTCTCGTCCTGGCGATGACCTCGGTGATCCACGGCTACGCGCGCACCACCGCGCTGTGGGAGACGACGACCGTCCCGGAGCCGCGGCGGGAACCGCGGCCGGAACCCGTCTGAGCGGCGTGACGCCGCTCGCCTGCCGGCTGTGGCCGCACGCACGGCCCCGGACTACGTGCCGCACGTACCGGATGACGATCACCTGCCGTACGAACTTCTGTTTCCGAGCGGCCCCGCATAGCGAAGCCAGCGCTTGACGTCAGTACCGGGCGACGACCTGCCGCAGGTCCGTGCCCAGGAGATCCTCCAACGCCTGGCTGGTGGTAGTGACAGCTCACATTCCAGGTCTGTGGTGACGAGGCTGTACCTGGCGAAACCCGCAGTCTCGACGTAGTCGAGGGCGTTCAAGTCCGTCTGGGCAGAGCAACAGGGCATCGTCACGGCAAGCGCGTCGAAATAGCCGTCCGGAAGGGCTGCCGTGTCCATCGCGTCGCCCCACGCGTCCCGCCCCTCTCTCGCAGTCCCCGCATCCTCCCACCATCCCCGCCGGCAGTGGTGCGCCGCCCAGTACGGCCTTGGAGCGCTGACGGAATGGCGAGCTCCACGACACGGCGGCTCCCCGGCCGGGCCCACGAGGGCAACCCCCACCGCCCGAAACCCGCCCCCGCCTCCGCCATATCACGCTATGGTGTTGGTATGGCTACCAAGAAGGTGACGATCACTCTCGACGAATCCCTGGTGGACGCCCTGGCCGGCGCAGCCGAGGAGGAAGGCATCCCACTCTCCCGGCTCGTCGCCGGAGCAGCCGAACGAGAGTTGCGGCTGCGGGCCGGGCGGGCCGTGATCCAGGAGTGGCAGGCGGAGCACGGCGCCTTCACGCCGGAGGAGCTCGCCAACGCCCGCGCCGAGATGGCCGACGCCGACGCCGAGTACCTCAGCGGCACGGGGGCATCGGCCGCGTGAACATCCCCTACCTGTACGACGCCGGTGCGCTGATCGCCATCGACAACGACGACCGGCGCATGTGGGCTCGCCACAGCCTGGCTCTCGAAGACGGCAGGGACATCCACGTGCCCTCCGTGGTCGTCAGCCAGGCATGGCGGGACTCCCGCCGACAGGTCAGGCTCGGCAAGTTCCTCGCCGGGTGCCATGTCGTACCCGTGGGTCTCGAAACCGCCAAGGCCGCGGGCATTCTCTGCGGCAAGGCCGGCACCGCAGACATCGTCGACGCCACCGTCGTCGTCATGGCTGCCGGTCTCGGGGCGATCATCTGGACCTCCGACCCGTACGACATCCACGCCCTCGTCGACGCCCAGGACGTCAAGCCCGCTCCCGTCATCCGCACCGTCTGACCTCCGAAGGTCTGCGGACTCCTGCGGACAGCAAGCCGGCCTGACCGGCGTTCTCGCAGGTCAGGCCGTCTATGGCGATACGGTCACACGTTGAAGCGGAACTCCACCACGTCCCCGTCCTGCATCACGTACTCCTTGCCCTCCATGCGGGCCTTGCCCTTGGCGCGGGCCTCCGCCACCGAGCCGGTCTCCACCAGGTCGGCGAAGGAGATGACCTCCGCCTTGATGAAGCCCTTCTGGAAGTCGGTGTGGATGACACCGGCGGCCTCGGGGGCGGTGGCGCCCTTCTTGATGGTCCAGGCGCGGGATTCCTTCGGGCCGGCCGTCAGGTAGGTCTGCAGGCCGAGGGTGCGGAAGCCGACGTGGGCGAGGGTGGCGAGGCCGGGCTCCTCCTGGCCGACGGACTGGAGGAGTTCGAGGGCCTCGTCCTCGTCCAGCTCGGCGAGGTCCGCCTCCAGCTTGGCGTTGAGGAAGATCGCCTCGGCGGGGGCGACCAGGGCGCGCTGCTCGTTCTTGAAGTCCTCGTCGGTCAGCTCGTCCTCGTCGACGTTGAAGACGTAGAGGAACGGCTTCGTGGTGAGGAGGTGCAGGTCGTGGAGGAGTTCCGCGCGCTCGGTGCCCTGGACGACGCCCTGGGAGAAGAGGGTGTCGCCCTTCTCCAGGATCTCCTTGGCCTCCTCGACCGCCTTGACCTTCGGCGCGACGTCCTTCTTGATCCGCGACTCCTTCTGGAGGCGGGGAAGGACCTTCTCGATGGTCTGGAGGTCGGCGAGGATCAGCTCGGTGTTGATCGTCTCGATGTCGTCCTTCGGCGAGACCTTGCCGTCGACGTGCACGACGTTCTCGTCCTTGAAGGCGCGGATGACCTGGCAGATCGCGTCGGACTCGCGGATGTTCGCGAGGAACTTGTTGCCGAGGCCCTCGCCCTCCGACGCGCCGCGCACGATGCCGGCGATGTCGACGAAGTCGACCGTGGCCGGGAGGATCCGCTGGGAGCCGAAGATCTCGGCCAGCTTGGTCAGCCGGGGGTCGGGGACACCGACGACGCCGACGTTCGGCTCGATCGTGGCGAACGGGTAGTTGGCCGCCAGCACGTCGTTCTTGGTCAGGGCGTTGAACAGGGTCGACTTGCCGACATTCGGCAGACCGACGATTCCGATCGTGAGCGACACGTTGCGACTTCCCGTACGTGAGGATGGGGGACGAGGACCGGCCGACGGGGCTGTGTGGGCCGATCCACCAGTCTACGGCGTGCCCGCCCGCGACCCGGCGATCCGTCGAACGTGCGGCCGGACCGCGATCCCCGGCGTGTCTGACGGGCTGTTCGGCACATAAAACGACCTACGTTGGTGCAGTGGAGCAACACAGGACGCGACCCGCGCGGTACGGACCGCGACGTGACAGGCCGGCCGAGCCGCCGCTGCCTCCCCGGGCGGGGCGGGCGGCGGGAGGAGGGGGCGCACGGCCCGTCCGGCCCGCCCGGGTGCCGGAGGGCCGGCCCGCTCCCCCGCCCGCGGTCCGGCGGCTGCCCAACCCACGGCTCACCGGGCTGGGCCTGAGCCTGTTCTGCGGGCTGGTGACGCTCGTCCTCGGCCTGCTGACCGACGTCCTGTTCGGGTCGTCGGGGACCGTGTACGGCGTGCTCTTCCTGCCGGTGTGCGTGCTGACCGCGCTGTGGGTGCGCGAGGGGGACCTGCTCGTCGCGCCCGTCGTGGTGCCGATCGCCTTCGCCGTGGGGCTGGTCCCGCTCGCCGACGAGGGCGGCGGCGGTACCGGCGACCGGCTGATGGGCATGGTGACGGGCCTCGCCACCCAGGCCGGGTGGCTCTACGGCGGGACGCTGGTCACGAGCCTGATCGTGCTCGGCCGCAGGATGCGCCGGGTGCGCGGGATCAACCGGCGCGCCGCGCGGAACCGTCCCCGCCCCTGACGTCCCTCAGCCGCCCGTCGCCGCGCGCATCGCCGCGCCCACGATGCCCGCGTTGTTCTGGAGCTGGGCCGGGACGATCTCCGCCTTGATGCCCTGGACGTGGTCCAGGAACTTGTGGGACTTGCGGCTGACGCCGCCGCCGATGATGAACAGCTCGGGCGAGAACAGCATCTCCACGTGGGCCAGGTACTTCTGCACCCGGTGCGCCCAGTCCTCCCACGACAGGTCCTCGTCCTCCCTGGCCTTGCTGGAGGCCCGCTTCTCCGCGTCGTGGCCGTGCAGCTCCAGGTGGCCCAGCTCGGTGTTGGGGACGAGGACGCCGTCCACGAACAGGGCGCTGCCGATGCCGGTGCCGAAGGTCAGCATGATCACCGTGCCCCGGCGGTGGCGTCCGGCGCCGAAGTGCATCTCGGCGACGCCGGCCGCGTCCGCGTCGTTGACCACCGTCACCGGCAGGCCGCCCAGGCGGTCGCCGAGCAGCACGCGCGCGTCGGTGTCGATCCAGTTCTTGTCGACGTTGGCCGCCGTACGGATCGTGGTGCCGCCGGTGACGACACCCGGGAAGGTGACCCCGACCGGTCCGGTCCAGCCGAAGTGGTCGACGACCTGCTTCACGCCGTCGGCCACCGCGTCGGGTGTGGCCGGGTGCGGGGTGAGGACCTTGTGGCGCTCCTGCGCCAGGTCCCCCATGTCCAGGTCGACCGGGGCACCCTTGATCCCGGAACCGCCGATGTCCACGCCGAAGATCTGCATGGCCCTACGTTACGACGTACGACGGACGGTCACACGAGGCAGCCCGCGTGACCGTCACACCCGCTCCGCCGTCACCGCGCGGAATCCGCCCCGGAGCCGCCGCGCTCGGCCACCAGGGCCGCCGCCTCCTCGCGCAGGTCGCGGCGGAGCTCCTTGGGCAGGGAGAAGACGATGGACTCCTCGGCGGCCTTGACGATCTCGACGTCCTCGAAGCCGCGCCCCGACAGGAATTCCAGCACCTGCTCGACGAGGATCTCCGGCACCGAGGCGCCCGAGGTGACGCCGACCGTGGTGACGCCCTCCAGCCAGGCCTCGTCGATCTCGTCGGCGAAGTCCACCAGGTACGCCGCGCGGGCGCCGGCCAGCTTGGCGACCTCCACCAGCCGCTTGGAGTTGGAGGAGTTGCGCGAGCCGACCACGATCACCAGGTCCGCCTCGGCGCCCATCTGCTTGACCGCGAGCTGACGGTTCTGCGTGGCGTAGCAGATGTCGTCGCTGGGCGGGGAGATGAGCTGGGGGAACTTCTCCTTCAGCGCGTCGACGGTCTCCATGGTCTCGTCGACGCTCAGCGTGGTCTGGGAGAGCCAGACGACCTTGGAGGGGTCGCGGACCTCGACCTTCGCGACGTCGCCCGGCCCGTCGACGAGCTGGATGTGGTCGGGGGCCTCGCCGGAGGTGCCGATGACCTCCTCGTGGCCCTCGTGGCCGATCAGGAGGATGTCGTAGTCGTCGTTCGCGAAGCGGACGGCTTCCTTGTGGACCTTGGTGACCAGCGGGCAGGTGGCGTCGATGGTGGCGAGCCGGCCGCGCTCGGCCTCCTCGTGGACGACGGGGGCGACGCCGTGCGCGGAGAACATGACGATGTTGCCCGGCGGGACCTCCTCCGTCCGTTCGACGAAGATCGCGCCCTTCTTCTCCAGGGTCTGCACGACGTACTTGTTGTGCACGATCTCGTGCCGGACGTAGACGGGGGCCCCGTACTGCTCCAGGGCCTTCTCGACGGCGATCACGGCGCGGTCCACTCCCGCGCAGTAGCCACGGGGGGCGGCGAGCAGGACACGGCGGCCAGGCGAAGCGGTCATGCGTCCCATCGTAAGGCCGCGTACGGGGGCCCGGTCACGGTGCGTTGTCGGTGGGGCGCACTACTCTCGCGGACATGGCTCTCAACACGTCTGCGGAAGCGCCGCTGCCCGTCGGTGAGGTGTCGCGGCTGATCGGGGGGTGGATCGACCGGCTCGGTGCGGTGTGGGTCGAGGGGCAGATCACCCAGCTGTCGCGGCGGCCGGGCGCCGGGGTGGTGTTCCTGACGCTGCGCGACCCGTCGTACGACGTCTCGGTGGGCGTGACCTGCTACCGGCAGGTGTTCGACGCCGTCGCGGACGTGGTGAGCGAGGGCGCGCGGGTGGTGGTGCACTGCAAGCCGGAGTGGTACGCGCCGCGCGGGCAGCTCTCGCTCCGGGCCGCCGAGATCAAGCCGGTGGGGGTGGGCGAGCTGCTGGCGCGGCTCGAGCAGCTGAAGAAGTCGCTCGCGCGGGAGGGGCTGTTCGCGCCGGAGCGGAAGAAGCCGCTGCCGTTCCTGCCGCGGCTGATCGGGCTGGTGTGCGGGCGCGCCTCGGCGGCCGAGCGGGACGTGCTGGAGAACGCGCGGCTGCGGTGGCCCGCCGTCCGTTTCGAGGTGCGCAACGTGCCCGTGCAGGGGGTGCACGCGGTGCCGCAGGTCGTCCAGGCCGTGAAGGAGCTGGACGCGGTCGACGACGTGGACGTGATCATCGTGGCGCGGGGCGGCGGCAGCGTGGAGGACCTGCTGCCGTTCTCCGACGAGCAGCTGGTGCGGACGGTGGCGGCGTGCCGTACGCCGGTCGTCTCCGCGATCGGGCACGAGCCGGACAACCCGCTGCTCGACCACGTGGCCGACCTGCGCGCCTCCACGCCGACCGACGCCGCCAAGAAGGTGGTGCCGGACGTGGGCGAGGAGCACGAGCGGGTACGGATGCTGCGCGACCGCGCGCGGCGCTCGGTCCTGGCGCTGCTGGACCGGGAGGAGCGCGGGCTGGCGCACGCGCTGGCCCGCCCCTCGCTCCAGGATCCGCACCGGATGGTCGAGGCGCGCGCGGAGGAGGTCACGGCGCTGCTGGAGCGCAGCCGGCGCGGTCTGCGGCATCGGCTGGACCGGGCCGACTCCGAGCTGACGCACACGCACGCGCGCGTGGTGGCCCTGTCCCCCGCCGCGACGCTGAAGCGCGGGTACGCCGTGCTCCAGCGGGCGGACGGGCACGCGGTGCGGGATCCGGCCGGGGTGGAGGCCGGTGAGACCTTGCGGGCGCGGGTGTCCGAGGGCGAGTTCACGGTTCGAGTCGATACACAGAGGGTGGACGGATGACCGGCAGGACGGAGCAGACGGCGGCGGCCGAGGCGCTCGGGTACGAGCAGGCGCGGGACGAGCTGATCGAGGTCGTACGACGGCTGGAGGCGGGCGGTACGACGCTGGAGGAGTCCCTCGCGCTCTGGGAGCGGGGCGAGGAGCTGGCCGGGGTGTGCCGGCGCCGGCTGGAGGGGGCGCGGGCCCGGCTGGACGCGGCGCTCGCGGAGGAGGAGCGGAAGGAGGAGGGCGGGGCGGAGGGCTCCGGGGAGGCCTGAGCTGTGAAGTGGACCACTGGGCTCCGGATTTAGTTGAGCGTTGAACTTCATAGGCGTACCGTCGGACCCGTCCACCGGTCCGTGGCTCCTGCACGGACATCCGTGGTCCCCCCACGGACAGACGGGCCGACGTACCCCCCGAGAAGGTTCACGCATGTCACTCGCCCTTGACCCCGCCGCCCAGGACCTGCTGTTCCGCGAGGCGCGCACCGCCAACACGTTCACCGACGAGCCGGTGACCGACGAGCAGGTGCGGGCGATCTACGACCTGGTCAAGTACGGCCCCACCGCCTTCAACCAGAGCCCCCTGCGCGTCACCCTGGTCCGCTCCCCCGAGGCCCGCGAGCGCCTGGTCGCGCACATGGCCGAGGGCAACCGGCCCAAGACGGCCTCCGCCCCGCTGGTCGCGATCCTCTCCGCGGACAACGAGTTCCACGAGGAACTGCCGCAGCTCCTCCCGCACTTCCCGCAGGCCAAGGACGCCTTCTTCAGCGAGCGCCCGGTGCGCGAGGGTGCCGCCGCGGTGAACGCCGCCCTCCAGGCCGCCTACTTCATCGTCGGCGTGCGCGCCGCGGGCCTGGCCGCCGGCCCGATGACCGGCTTCGACTTCGAGGGCGTCCGCAAGGAGTTCCTCGACGACGACCACACCCCGCTGATGATCGTCAACATCGGCCGCCCCGGGCCGGACGCGTGGTTCCCGCGCTCCCCGCGCCTGGAGTACGAGCAGGTCGTCACCACCGTCTGAGCACCAGCACGGCGCACAGGGGGCGGGGCCCCCCCCCCCGTGGCGCGACGGGGGGGGGCCCCCGCGCGGCGGGCCCCCCCCCGCGCGCCCCCAGCGCCCCGGCCCCCCCACACAGGCCAGCCCGCGGCCCGA
>NZ_JBIBZI010000002.1:350478-919685 GCF_043084105.1 Streptomyces sp. NPDC014676
GCGCCCGGGGGCGGCGCCTGCTCGTCGCGCGCCCCCCGCCCCCCCCCCCCGCCCGGCGCCCCCCGGGGCGGCCCCCCCGGCCGCCGCCGTGCCGGCGGGGCCCCGCCCCCTGTGCGTCCGCGTCCCGCTCACTCCGTGCGCAGCGCCCCGGCCATCTTCTCCAGCCGGCCGAACGACGCCGTGCCGGTCACCACCGTGGTCGAGCCCTCGGTGCCCTCCAGCACCAGCGCGTCGTAGTGGTCGCCCTCGTAGCGCGTCCAGGTCCTGCCGCCGATCTGCCGCGTGGTCTCCGTCTTCGCGGCACCCTGCGTCGTGTCCTCGATGAACGCCGCCCGCTTGCCCGTGGACTGCTCGACCGCCACGTACTCCCCGTCGGGGGCACGGAAGCCGAGGTGCCAGGCCTCGGACTCGGTGCCCTGGTAGCGGACGGAAGTGGGCTTCCACTCCTCGGACAGGCCCTCCGGTGCGGCGACGGGGTAGGAGGCGGCCCGGCGGGCCGTGAGCAGGTCGATCCGGTAGTCGACCCGCTTGAGGTCGGGTTCGCCGTCCTCGTGCGGGATGAACAGCCAGACCACTCCCGCCACCAGCCCGATGAGGACCATGGAGAGGATCATGTCCCGGGCCGTTTTCTGCATGCTGTTCTTTCCTGCCACGCCCCCTATCGTCGCAGGTGCCCGGTGCGCTCATCCGTGGGGGGCCCTGCTCATTTTGTCGGACTGGCGATAGAGTCGTGCCCCAACCCTCATCCGGCCGTCGTCGTACAGAAAGGTGCGCTCCGATGACCGAACACCATCACTTGCCGTCCGAGCTCGATGTCCCCTCCGAGGCCCCCGACCGCAACCTCGCCCTGGAGCTCGTACGGGTCACCGAGGCGGCGGCCATGGCAGCCGGCCGCTGGGTAGGGCGCGGCGACAAGAACGGCGCCGACGGCGCCGCGGTGCGCGCCATGCGCACCCTCGTCTCCACCGTCTCGATGAACGGCGTCGTCGTCATCGGCGAGGGCGAGAAGGACGAGGCCCCGATGCTCTTCAACGGGGAGCGCGTGGGCGACGGGACCGGCCCGGAGTGCGACATCGCCGTCGACCCGATCGACGGTACGACGCTGACCGCCAAGGGCATGACGAACGCCATCGCGGTGCTGGCCGCCGCCGAGCGCGGCTCGATGTTCGACCCGTCGGCCGTGTTCTACATGGACAAGCTGGTCACCGGGCCGGAGGCCGCGGACTTCGTCGACATCAACGCGCCGGTGAGCGTGAACATCCGGCGGGTCGCCAAGGCCAAGCGGGTCACCCCCGAGGACGTCACCGTGGTGATCCTCGACCGGCCGCGGCACGAGGGCATCATCAAGGAGATCCGGGAGACCGGGGCGCGCATCAAGCTGATCTCCGACGGCGACGTGGCCGGCTCGATCCTCGCCCTGCGCGAGGGCACGGGCATCGATCTGCTGCTCGGCATCGGCGGCACCCCCGAGGGCATCATCTCGGCGTGCGCGGTGAAGTGCCTGGGCGGCACCATCCAGGGCAAGCTGTGGCCCAAGGACGACGAGGAGCGGCAGCGGGCGGTCGACGCGGGGCACGACCTGGACCGGGTACTGACCACGGAGGACCTGGTCACCGGGGACAACGTGTTCTTCGTGGCGACGGGCATCACCGACGGCGAGCTGCTGCGCGGGGTGCGGTACCGGTCGGAGACGGCCACGACCGATTCGATCGTGATGCGGTCGAAGTCGGGGACGGTGCGGAGGATCGACTCCGAGCACCGGCTCTCGAAGCTGCGGGCGTACAGCGCGATCGACTTCGATCGCGCCAAGTGAAACGTCACTTCGGTGCGGGGGGGCCTGCGGCGCGTGGGTGAGTACGGGCCTGCGGCACGTGGGCGGCTGCGAGTGCGTCGTGGTTGATCGCGCCCACGCGGCGGTAGCCGCATATCGGGCACAACCCCGCACCCCTGAGGTGGGACCAGTTCCCCGGCGCTGAGAGGCAAGCGGGTCTCCCGGTGCTGGGAGGCAAGCGGGTCTCCCGGGGTTGAGAGGTGAGCGAGTTCCCCGGCGCTGAGAGATGAGCGGGTCTCCCGGCGGCGAAGGGGCGCCCCCTGTGCGGAGGGGGCGCCCCTTCTTGTCGCTTGCGTGTGTTTCAGCCCGCTGCCGCGATGCGGCCCGGGCGGGCGTTCTTCTTCAGTTCCATCTCGCGGCGCCGGCGGCGGGCCAGCACCACCCGGCGTTCGGCGGCGGTGAGGCCGCCCCAGACGCCGTAGGGCTCGGGCTGGAGCAGGGCGTGCTCGCGGCACTCGACCATCACCGGACAGCGGGCGCAGACGCGCTTGGCCGCCTCCTCGCGGGAGAGCCGGGCGGCCGTGGGTTCCTTCGAGGGTGCGAAGAACAGCCCCGCCTCGTCGCGCCGGCACACCGCCTCGGTGTGCCAGGGGGCGTCCTGGTCCCTGTCCCGCGCTGCCGCTCGCTGGGCCGGGACAGCGGCTATCTGCAGGGACGAATGCGGCGGTTGCAGCACGGTCTACTCCTGACGACGGCTTCGCAAGCGAGACACGATGCAGCAAGGCTTACCCGATGTACGCGCGCCTATGCACAGAGTCCCGACCGTACGTCAGTGGCCCAGGTGCCTGCGCATGCTCCGGTCGACCTTGCGCTGCACCCGGTCGAGGATGTCCGCCACGAGCCTGCCGCGCTTGGGCCGCGCCTCGACGGACCCCAGCACCGCCCAGCCGTCCACGTAGACCACCGGGGCCCCGGGGTCGGCCGCGTCGAGCGTGTCCACCTCGAAGGCGCCGAGCACGCCGCCGCCCATGCCGCGCAGCGACACGTTCTCCGGGACGCGGATCTCGACGCTGCCGAAGACGGAGAACGCCTTGATCATGACCTGCTGGTGGTCGAACAGCGCCTCGCTCAGGTCGATCTCCACGCTCCCGAAGACCGCGTAGGCGTGAATGCGGCGGCCGGTGCGCCAGCGGCCCTTGCGGGTGGCGGCGCTGAACACCGCGACCACGTTGTCATCGGGGTCCATCGGGATCGCGCCGGTGGTGGGGCGGCTGGGGGCGGAGGCGTGTGCCGCGCGCCGCTGGTGGGCCGCCGGCAGGTCCCGGACGAACACCTCCAGCTCCCCGACCGTCTTGGCGGCCAGCACGCCCTCGACGCGCTCCGCGTGCTCGTCGGCGGTGAGGCGACCCTCGGCGAGGGCCTCGCGCAGGAGGTCGGCGGTACGGTCCCGGTCGGCGTCGGAGGCGCGCAGCTCGGCCGTCCGCGGTGCCGTGTCCGGCTGCTGGGCGTGCTTCTGAAGGTCCACGGCAGTAGCGTACCGAAACGCGATAGATCGCGACTACCCCCTGACGGGGGACAACTGAGGACAACCTCACAGACTCACCGCGAAGAGCAGGTCCTACGCTGGTGGGCGCCCGCCGACGTCGGCGGGCGGCCGGCGAGCGAGCCGAAGGGGCGCGCCTGTGCGGAGGGCCCGAGCGCGCGGAGGCCCGGAGGGCCCGAGCACGACGGGCCCTGCGCACAGGCCTCGGCGCCCCGGAGGCGAGCCGCCCCGGAAGACTTCCTGTCGAGTGAGGAATGGGCGAGATGCCTGAGTTCGAGTACGCCGATCTGCTCCCCATGGGAGAGGACACCACCCCCTACCGGCTGGTGACCTCCGAAGGTGTCTCCACCTTCGAGGCCGACGGGCGGACGTTCCTCAAGGTGGAGCCGGAGGCGCTGCGCAAGCTCGCCGAGGAGGCCGTCCACGACATCCAGCACTACCTGCGCCCCGCCCACCTGGCGCAGCTGCGCCGCATCATCGACGACCCCGAGGCGTCGGGCAACGACAAGTTCGTCGCGCTGGACCTGCTGAAGAACGCGAACATCGCGGCGGCGGGCGTGCTGCCGATGTGCCAGGACACCGGTACGGCGATCGTCATGGGCAAGCGCGGGCAGAACGTGCTGACGTCGGGGCGTGACGAGGAGGCCCTGAGCAGGGGCATCTACGACGCCTACAAGAACCTGAACCTGCGCTACTCGCAGATGGCCCCGCTCACCATGTGGGAGGAGAAGAACACCGGCTCCAACCTCCCCGCGCAGATCGAGCTGTACGCGACGGACGGCGGCGCGTACAAGTTCCTGTTCATGGCCAAGGGCGGCGGGTCGGCCAACAAGTCGTTCCTCTACCAGGAGACCAAGGCCGTCCTGAACGAGACCTCCATGATGAAGTTCCTGGAGGAGAAGATCCGTTCGCTGGGCACGGCCGCCTGTCCGCCGTACCACCTGGCGATCGTCGTCGGCGGCACGTCGGCCGAGTACGCGCTGAAGACCGCGAAGTACGCCTCCGCGCACTACCTGGACGGGATCCCCTCCGAGGGCTCCCCGCTCGGGCACGGCTTCCGGGACAAGGAGCTGGAGGAGAAGGTCTTCGAGCTGACGCAGAGGATCGGGATCGGGGCGCAGTTCGGGGGCAAGTACTTCTGCCACGACGTGCGGGTGGTGCGGCTGCCGCGGCACGGGGCGTCGTGTCCGGTCGCGATCGCCGTGTCCTGCTCGGCGGACCGGCAGGCCGTCGCGAAGATCACCGCCGAGGGTGTGTTCCTGGAGCAGCTGGAGACGGACCCGGCGCGCTTCCTTCCGGAGACGACGGACGAGCAGCTCGACGCCGACGGTGACGTGGTGAGGATCGACCTCAACCAGCCGATGGACGCCATCCTCGCCGAGCTGACCAAGTACCCGGTCAAGACCCGGCTGTCCCTGACCGGCCCGCTGGTCGTGGCCCGCGACATCGCGCACGCCAAGATCAAGGAGCGGCTGGACGCGGGTGAGGAGATGCCGCAGTACCTGAAGGACCACCCGGTGTACTACGCGGGGCCCGCGAAGACGCCGGAGGGGTACGCGTCGGGGTCGTTCGGGCCGACGACGGCCGGGCGCATGGACTCGTACGTGGAGCAGTTCCAGGCGGCGGGCGGGTCCAAGGTGATGCTGGCGAAGGGGAACCGGTCGAAGCAGGTCACCGACGCGTGTGACGCGCACGGGGGGTTCTACCTCGGGTCGATCGGGGGGCCGGCGGCCCGGCTGGCGCAGGACTGCATCAAGAAGGTCGAGGTCGTCGAGTACGAGGAGCTCGGGATGGAGGCGGTGTGGAAGATCGAGGTGGAGGACTTCCCGGCGTTCATCGTCGTCGACGACAAGGGGAATGACTTCTTCCAGGATCCCTCGCCGCAGCAGCCGACGTTCACGTCGATTCCGGTGCGGGGGCCCGGGCCGGCGTAGCCGCCGCGGGGGCGGCGGGAGTGGTTTCTTCGCCCCCGCCGCCCCTTCCCGTCCCGAAACCGGGGCTCCGCCCCGGATCCCGCTCCTCAAGCGCCGGAGGGGCTGAATCCTTGCCGGACGGGACGAAAGGACAGCCTCTCCGGCGCTTGAAAAGCGGGAGTTCGGGGGCGGATCACCGCTGTCCGCATAGCGGATTCCGTGTGCTTCTTTCGGACAATCAAGGCTCGGCCCTGCCCGTTCCGTTGACTGGCTCAACCATCGCTGTGAGTCTTCTCGACGCTCCGACATGCGCATGCCATGTCTATCCCCGCGTGGCTCACCCCACAGCCACCTCCCGGAGGAGACCAGGTGAAACGAAGATTCGCCGTGGCGGGCTTCTCGCTCGCCGTCGTGCTCGGCTGCGGAACACTCCCCGCCGTGGCCGCCGACTCCGCACCCACCGCGGACACCACCCTCAGCGCCGCGCCCGACGTCGACGTGAACAAAGTGAAGGCGCACCTGAACGAGTTCAGCGCCATCGCCGGCCGGAACGGCGGCAACCGCCGTTCCACCGGCCAGGGTTACCGCGACTCCGTCGCCTATGTGAAGGGCAGGCTCCAGGCCGCCGGATACACCGTCACCGAGCAGCCGTGCACCTCCGGCTGCACCAGCGGGGCCGGGCCCAACCTGATCGCCGAGTGGCCACAGGGCGACGCCGACAACGTGTACATGTTCGGCGCCCACCTCGACGGCGTCTCGGCCGGCCCCGGCATGAACGACAACGGCTCCGGCTCCGCCGCCCTCCTCGAGAACGCCCTGACGCTCGCCCAGCAGAACCCCGCCCTGCGCAACCGGGTCCGCTTCGCCTGGTGGACCGACGAGGAGCAGGGCCTCAACGGGTCCGACTTCTACGTGCGTTCGCTGTCGTCCACCGAGCGCGCGAGGATCAAGGCCTACTACAACTTCGACATGGTCGCCTCCGTCAACGGCGGCTACTTCATCAACCACATCACCTCCTCGGCCGCCGCCCCCATGAAGGCGTACTGGGACTCGCTCGGGCTCCAGCCCGAGGAGAACACCGAGGGTGCGGGGCGCAGCGACGACTACTCCTTCGAGCAATACGGCATTCCCACCTCCGGCTACGCGATGGGGGCCAGCGCCCGCAAGACCTCCGCGCAGGCCGCCAAGTGGGGCGGCACCGCGAGCAGGGCGTACGACCCCTGCTACCACTCGTCCTGCGACACCCTCACCAACATCAACACCACCGGCCTGGACCGCGCGTCCGACGGCATCGCGTACACGATCTGGCAGCGGGCCGTGGACACCGGCACCGGCGGCACCTGTGACACCACCGGCGTCGTCGCCAACGGCGGGTTCGAGAGCGGCACCTCGCCGTGGACCGGGAGCACCGGGGCCATCGGCGCCCAGTCGGGCCAGTCCGCCCACACCGGCACCCGGTTCGCCTGGCTGTCGGGGTACGGCTCCACCCGTACCGAGTCGATCAGCCAGTCGGTGACCGTGCCGGCCGGGTGCACCCGGGCCACGCTGAGCTACTGGCTGCACATCGACACCGACGAGTCCGGCTCGACGCCGTACGACCGGTTCACGGTGAAGGCCGGCGGCACCACGCTCGCCACGCTGTCCAACGCCGACGCCGGCAGCGGCTACGCGCAGCGCTCGGTCGACCTGTCGGCGTACGCCGGACAGACGGTGACCCTGACCTTCACCGGAAGCGAGGACTCCTCGCTGCAGACGAGCTTCGTCCTGGACGACGTGACCCTGCTGAGCGACTGAGACCACCCCCCACGGGTACTCCGCCCCGCCGCGTTCCCTGCGCGGCGGGGCGGAGGCCGTGCGCGGGAATACGCTCGCCGGACACCGCTGCTGTGCATGCTCGGAGGTACGACGATGACGACCACGGACGACGACCGGAACTACCGCGTCGAGCACGACTCCATGGGGGAGGTGAGGGTACCGGCCGACGCCAAGTGGCGTGCGCAGACCCAGCGCGCCGTGGAGAACTTCCCCGTCTCCGGGCAGCGGCTGGAGCGCGCCCACATCGAGGCCCTCGCCCGGATCAAGGGCGCCGCGGCCAAGGTGAACGCCCGGCTCGGGGTGCTGGACGAGGACATCGCCGAGGCGATCCAGGAGGCGGCCGGCGAGGTCGCCGAGGGACGGTGGGACGAGCACTTCCCGGTGGACGTGTTCCAGACCGGGTCCGGGACCTCGTCCAACATGAACACCAACGAGGTCCTCGCCACGCTCGCTACCGAGCGGCTCGGACGGGACGTGCACCCGAACGACCACGTCAACGCCTCGCAGTCGTCCAACGACGTCTTCCCGTCGTCGATCCACATCGCCGCGACGGCCGCCGTCACCCGTGATCTGGTCCCGGCGCTCGACCACCTCGCCGCCGCCCTGGAGCGCAAGGCCGGGGAGTTCGCCGACGTGGTGAAGTCCGGGCGGACGCACCTCATGGACGCCACACCGGTGACGCTGGGCCAGGAGTTCGGCGGGTACGCGGCCCAGGTGCGGTACGGGATCGAGCGGCTGAACGCCTCCCTGCCGCGCCTGGCCGAGCTGCCGCTGGGCGGGACCGCCGTCGGCACCGGCATCAACACCCCGCCCGGTTTCTCCGCCGCCGTCATCGAGGAGGTCGCCCGCGCCACCGGGCTGCCGCTGACCGAGGCGCGCGACCACTTCGAGGCGCAGGGCGCCCGTGACGGCATCGTGGAGACCAGCGGGCAGCTGCGGACCATCGCCGTCGGGCTGACGAAGATCGCGAACGATCTGCGGTGGATGGCGTCGGGTCCCCGTACCGGCCTCGCGGAGATCTCCCTGCCCGATCTCCAGCCCGGTTCCTCGATCATGCCCGGCAAGGTCAACCCGGTGATCCCGGAGGCGGTGCTCATGGTGTGCGCGCAGGTCACCGGCAACGACGCGACCGTCGCCGCCGCCGGCGCCGCGGGCAACTTCGAGCTCAACGTCATGCTGCCGGTCATCGCGAAGAACGTCCTTGAGTCGGTGCGGCTGCTCGCGAACGTCTCCCGGCTGCTCGCCGACCGCACGGTCGACGGCATCGTCGCGCACCGCGAGCGGGCCCGCGAGTACGCCGAGTCCTCGCCGTCCGTGGTCACCCCGCTCAACAAGTACATCGGTTACGAGGAGGCCGCCAAGGTCGCCAAGAAGTCCCTGGCCGAGCGGAAGACCATCCGGGAGGTCGTGCTGGAGAGCGGCTACGTCGAGCGCGGCGACCTCACCGTCGAGCAGCTCGACGCGGCGCTGGACGTCCTGCGGATGACACGGCCGTGACGGCACGGCCGTAGGGCGTCGTGCCGGGAGCCGTGAACCGTGACCGGGGGTCACGGCGTCGTACGCCCATGGCACTCTCATATCTGGCCATGGCGGAGGGCGGAGCGACGATGCGCGAGGAAGCGGGCGGGACGGCCGGACACTGGGCGCCCGGGACACAGGTCCTGTGGCGGTACCGGGAGAACGGCGGCGCGCGCATCCACATCGCGCGCCCCGTCACGGTCGTACGCGACGACCCGGAGCTGCTCGCGGTGTGGATGGCGCCCGGGACCGAGTGCGTGAAGCCGGTGCTCGCCGACGGCACGCCGGTGCACCGGGAGCCGCTCGGCACCCGGTACACCAAGCCGCGCGCGGTGCGGCGGGACCGCTGGTCCGGCACCGGGGTGCTGAAGCTGGCCCGGCCCGGCGAGCCCTGGTCGGTGTGGCTGTTCTGGGACCCGGGCTGGCGGTTCAGGAACTGGTACGTGAACCTGGAGGAGCCGCTGTCCCGCTGGGCCGGCGGGGTGGACTCCGAGGATCACTTCCTGGACATCTCCGTGCGCCCGGACCGCACCTGGCGCTGGCTCGACGAGGACGAGTTCGCGCAGGCCCGGCGGGACGGTCTGGTGGACTCCGCGCTGGCCGGGAGGGTGCGGAAGGCCGGGCGGGCCGCCGTGGCGGCGATCGAGGCCTGGGGGCCGCCGTTCGCGGACGGGTGGGAGAACTGGCGCCCCGATCCGTCGTGGACGGTACCGTCACTGCCACAGGACTGGGACCGCACTCCCGCGCATCTGTCCTCGTGAGACCCTTGCTGCGCCCCCGGGCGGGAAACGTAGGATCGTCCTCCGCAAGGGTGCGGGCAGCAACCACCGGAACGCGCACCAGGCTTGACCGATCGTCACCGAGGGGCGGCAGGACGTGAGCGAGGGGTACGGAAACACCGGTGCCGGCCGGGAACGGCCGGCCAACGGCACAGGAACAACCTCTGACCACGCGGGAATTCCGTTCCGGGGGCACGTGTTCCGGGTATCGGAGTTCCGGCGGGACGAACCGCGCGCACGGCGTGCGCCGGACGGATGGACTCGACACGCGTGACGGAGCAGCCGACCTCCTTCGAACGCCCCCAGCCGGGCGTCGACCCCGCGGATCCCCGCGGGGCACTCCCGCGTACCCCGCCACCGGAGCGTGTGCCGGGCACGGGGGCCGCCTTACCCGTACAGAGCCGCTCCGGCGGTGAGCCTCCCGCGCCCGGGGCCGCGTCGCCGGACACGGTGACGCCGGACGGCACCGGCCAGGACCCGGCCGCCGGGTCCGGCCCCGAGCACTCCCAGCCGGGTGCCGGGCAGGGCACCGAGCCGGACGCGCACCGGCCGCGTCCCGTGCCCGAGGGCATCCCGGTGCAGCCGGCCGCGGGCCACGGCCGGCCGGTGCGGGGTCCCGACGGCACGGAGCGCCGTACCGGGCAGCAGGCGCAGCCCGGACGGCCCACGCCGATGCGCAGGGACGGGGACCGGCTGCGGTTCGTCGGTGCCGCGACCCGGCGGATCGCCCGCGGCATCGACCTGGACGAGATCGTGATGGGGCTGTGCCGGGCCACCGTGCCCACCTTCTCCGACGCGATCCTGGTCTATCTGCGCGAGCCCCTGCCGGTCGGCGACGAGCGGCCCACCGGCCCGCTGGTGCTGCGGCTGCGCCGCACCGACCGGATCCCGGCCGAACGGGACACCGAGGGCGGGTTCGCCCCGATCGCCCCGCCGGAGCCGTCCGAGCTGGACTCGGTCGGCGCGGAGCTGTGCACCGTGCGGCCCGGCAGCGCGCTCGCCGAGGTGCTGCGCGGCGTACGGCCGGTGTTCACGGACGCGCCGGCGGCCCGTGCCGCGCTGCCCGAACTCCTCGGTGAGGAGGGCGCGTCGGCCGTACCGGACGGGCAGCGGGCGATCCTCGCGCCGCTGCGCGGACGGCGGCGGGTGATCGGCGCGGCGCTGTTCCTGCGCCGCCCGGAGCGCATCCCGTTCGAGGCCGACGACCTGCTGGTCGCGGCCCAGCTCGCCACGCACAGCGCCCTCGGCATCGACAAGGCGGTGCTGTACGGGCGGGAGGCGTACATCGCCGACGAGCTGCAGCGCACGATGCTGCCGGAGAACCTGCCGCGCTGCACCGGCGTACGGCTCGCCTCGCGCTACCTCCCGGCCGCGGAGACCGCGCGGGTCGGCGGTGACTGGTACGACGCCATCCCGCTGCCCGGCAGCCGGGTCGCACTGGTCGTCGGCGACGTCATGGGGCACTCCATGACCTCGGCGGCGATCATGGGCCAGCTCCGCACCACCGCGCAGACCCTCGCCGGGCTCGACCTGCCCCCGCAGGAGGTGCTGCACCACCTCGACGAGCAGGCGCAGCGGCTCGGCGTGGACCGCATGGCGACCTGCCTCTACGCGGTGTACGACCCGGTGGCGCACCGCATCACCATCGCCAACGCCGGCCATCCGCCGCCCGTCCTGCTGGAGCTGGGCGGACGCGCCGAGGTGCTGCGGGTGCCCGCGGGCGCCCCGATCGGTGTGGGCGGGGTGGACTTCGAGGCGGTCGAGCTGGACGCGCCCGCCGGGGCGACCCTGCTGCTGTACACCGACGGCCTGGTGGAGTCCCGGCTGCGGGACGTGTGGACCGGTATCGAGCAGCTCCGGGAGAAGCTCGCCGCGACCGCGCAGCTCACCGGGCCCGATCATCCGCCGCCCCTGGAGGCGCTCTGCGACGAGGTGCTGGACATGCTCGGTCCGGGCGACCGGGACGACGACATCGCGCTGCTCGCCGCCCGTTTCGACGGGATCGCGCCGAGCGACGTGGCGTACTGGTTCCTGGAGCCGGAGGACGCGGCCCCCGGCCGGGCCCGCCGCCTCGCCCGGCGGGCGCTGTCCCGCTGGGGCATGGAGGAGCTGAGCGACTCGGTGGAGTTGCTGGTCAGCGAGGTGGTGACGAACGCCGTGCGCTATGCCACGCGGCCGGTCACGCTGCGGCTGCTGCGCACCGACGTGCTGCGCTGCGAGGTCGGTGACGACGTGCCGCAGTTGCCGCGGCTGCGGCAGGCGCGGGCCACCGACGAGGGCGGGCGCGGGCTGTACCTGGTGAACCGGCTGGCCCGGCGCTGGGGCGCGACCCGGCTGAGCACGGGCAAGGTGGTGTGGTTCGAACTGAACCACGGCTGAACCGTCGTACGGCATGACGAGGGGCGCCCGGTGCGGTCACCGGGCGCCCCTCGTGTCCGCCGTCTACTGCTCCTCGTCGTCCCCCGGTTTCTCCGGTCCTCCCGGGAGCTCGAACGTCGGCGATGCGGAGGTGGGCGGGGCCTCCGGCGACTCCGACGCCGGAGGCTCGGACACCGGCGGCTCGGAGGCCGGCGGCGCGGAGGTCTCCGGCGGTGCCTCGGTGGTCGGTTCCTCGCTCGTCGGCTCGTCGCTCGGCGTCCCGGACGGCGACTGCGAGACCGGCGGGGAGCTGCTCGGCTTCCTCACCGCGTTGCCCTGCTTGGTGTCCAGGTCGAACTCGGTGACCTCGTCCATGACGCCGAAGGTGTACGCGGCCCAGATCTCCGCGGGGAAGCCACCGCCGTTGACGCGGTAGTCGACGCCGCCCGCCCGGTACATCGGGACCTGCTTGCCGCTCTTGGGGTCCTCGCCGAACAGACCGACGGAGGTGACCAGTCCGGGGGTGAAGCCGGTGAACCAGGCCGACTTGTTGTTGTCGGACGTACCCGTCTTGCCGGCGACCTGCTGGCCGTCGCGCAGCGGGTTGTCCCGCACGGACTTCTGGGCCGTACCGTCGTCGACCACGCCGGTGAGCACGGAGGTCACGGTGTCGGCGGCCTCGCGGCTGATGACCTGCTCACCGATCGGGTCGGGGAACTCGACCGCGCGGTCCTTGTGCTCGACCGACTTCACGATCGCCGGGGTGACCTTCTTGCCGTGGTTGTCGAGGGTGGCGTAGACGCCGGCCATCTCCAGCGGGCTCGCGCCCATGGTGCCCAGCGTCTGCGCGGGCACGGGGGGCATGCCCTCGGTCTCCATGCCGAGGTCGCCCGCGATCTCGATCACCTCGGTCATGCCGACGTCGATGCCCATCTGCGCGAAGACCGAGTTGACGGACTTGTTCATCGCCTCCTGGACGGTGATGTCGCCGTAGTTCCGGTCGTCCTCGTTGGGCGGCGCGAAGCCGACCTCCTTGCCGCCGTCCACCACGGGGCGCCCGCTCGTGCCGTCGTAGAGGGTGTTCGCCGTGATCGGCACGCCGTCCTGGGTCTCGGCGTCCCGGTCCACGGCCGCGGCGAGGATCAGCGGCTTGAAGGTGGAGGCGGGCTGGTAGTCGTCGCGGGTGGCGTTGTTGCGGTAGTGCTTCACGTAGTCCACGCCGCCGTACATCGCCAGGACCGCGCCCGTCTTCGGGTCCACGGAGACGGCGCCGGCCTGGACGTCGGCGTCGACCTCGCGCTTGCCGGGGTCGAGCCTGCCGGTGAGCTTGGTCTTGACCGCTTCCTCCAGCGCCTTCTGCTTCTTCTTGTCGATGTTCAGCGTGATGGTGTAGCCGCCGAGGTCCAGCATGGCGTCGGCCTGCTTGGTGTCCTCGGCGGTGCCCTGGGCGACGAGCTGCCGCTTGAGCGCGGTGTTGGCCGCCTCGACCAGGTACCCGGTCTGGCCCTCCAGCCCGGGGACGGCCTTGGGTTCCTCGGGAACCGGGAACTTCATGCCCTGGCGGTCGGCCCGGTCCAGCCACTTCTGCTCGACCATGTTGTCCAGGACGTAGTTCCAGCGCTCCTGGGCGAGCCTCTTGCCGGTGTCGCTGGCGATCGCCCAGTCGTACTGGTTCGGCGCCTGGAGCAGCGCGGCGAGGTACGCGCCCTGCTCGACGGTGAGGTCCTCGGCGTCGACGCGGTAGTAGGCCTGCGCGGCGGCCTGGATTCCGTAGGCGCCGCGGCCGTAGTAACTGGTGTTGATGTAGCCGGCGAGGATGTAGTCCTTGGACTTCTCCCGGTCCAGCTTCAGGGAGATGACCAGTTCCTTCAGCTTGCGGCTGACCGTCTGTTCCTGGGACAGGTAGTAGTTCTTGACGTACTGCTGGGTGATCGTGGAACCGCCCTGCGCGCCCTTGCCGGAGAGCGTGTTGAGCACGCCGCGCGCGGTGCCCCTGAGGTCGACGCCGGAGTCCTTGTAGAAGGTCTTGTTCTCGGCGGCGACGAAGGCGCGCTGGACGTCCTTGGGGACCTTGGCCAGGTCGACGATCTCGCGGTTGTAGCCCTTGCGGGCCATGATCGAGCCGTCGCTGTACTTGTAGACGTTGCCCTGCAGCTCGGCGTCGGCGTTCCCTTCGGGGATGTCGATCACCATGTACAGCACGATGAAGGCGCCCATGCCGAGCAGGCAGAGGCCGAAGAACGTGCCGAGGATCTTCTTCCAGGTGAAGAGGCGGCGTATGCCGCTGCGCCCGGCCGCGTCCGACGAACGGCGGCCCCGGGGTGCCGCACGGCGCCCACCGCGCTGTCGTGCGCGTCTTTCTTCCGCTCGTCCCATGCGTCCGTTCCGCTCCGCTTCGTTCGTGTGTGCTCTACGGCCACACCAGTTCGCCGCTCGGGTCAGCTCAGAAAGCTAACACCGGGAGCTATGACAAAGGGCCGCCGATCCGGCCTTTACGGGCGTGACAATCAGCACCCGCTCCAACGGAACCGACGTCCGAGAGGGGCGCAGGGTTGCCGGGACGGGGTAATCTGATATCACTTAGCTAGAAAGGCGCTAGCCGCTCGGCGGGCGCCCGGAGAAACGGGGGATCACCCATGTCCACACACGACACGCAGGTCACGGCCGATGTGCCCGAGATGCCGGCCCCGCGCGTGCGGGAGTTCGCGGCGCACAGCATCGGCGGCGGGCTGGCGCTGTTGCTCGGCCTCGTCGGTCTGCTGCTCGGCACCATGCTGCTCGTCACCGCCACGGCGGTCACCGGGGCCGGCGCCAAGGCCGTACTGATCGTCGGCGGCATCCTGGTCGTCATCGCCGCGTTCCTCGCGATGTGCGGACTGAACATGGTGGCGCCGGGCGAGGCGCGGGTGGTGCAGCTCTTCGGCCGCTACCGGGGCACGATCCGGCAGGACGGGCTGCGCTGGGTGAACCCCCTCACCTCGCGCAGGAAGATCTCCACGCGGGTGCGCAACCACGAGACCGCGGTCCTGAAGGTGAACGACGCCTACGGCAACCCGATCGAGCTGGCCGCGGTCGTGGTGTGGCGGGTGGAGGACACCGCCCAGGCCACCTTCGAGGTGGACGACTACATCGAGTTCGTCTCCACCCAGACCGAGGCGGCCGTGCGGCACATCGCCATCGAGTACCCCTACGACGCCCACGACGAGGACGGACTCTCGCTGCGCGGCAACGCCGAGGAGATCACCGAGAAGCTCGCCGTCGAACTGCACGCGCGCGTGGAGGCGGCCGGCGTGCAGATCATCGAGTCCCGGTTCACCCACCTCGCGTACGCTCCCGAGATCGCCTCGGCGATGCTCCAGCGGCAGCAGGCGGGCGCCGTCGTGGCGGCGCGGCAGCAGATCGTGGAGGGCGCCGTGGGTATGGTCGAGTCGGCCCTGGCCCGGATCCAGGAGCAGGACATCGTGGAGCTGGACCCCGAACGGAAGGCGGCGATGGTGTCCAACCTGATGGTGGTGCTGTGCGGTGACCGCTCCGCGCAGCCGGTCCTCAACACCGGGACGCTCTACCAGTGACGACTCCGTCCGGGGACTCCGCCCCCCAGGGCCGGCCGCGGCGCAAGCAGGTGCTGCTGCGGCTGGACCCGTCGGTGTACGAGGCGCTGGCGCGGTGGGCCAACGACGAGCTGCGCTCCGCCAACGCGCAGATCGAGTTCCTGCTGCGGCGGGCGCTGGCCGAGGCGGGGAGGCTGCCCGGCGACACCGGGCCCCTCCCCCGCCGCGGACGGCCGCCCGGGGGCTCCACCCCCGGACCCCCGTCGGCCTGAAGGGCCTCGTCCTCGAGTGCCGGACGGGCCGACGCACGCACGCCCGCCCCATCGGCGCCCGCGTGCGGCCCGCCCCACCCCACCGGCGCCCGCGCACAGCCCGCCCCGCCCCGTAGCGGAACCGTGACAATCGGCCCCCACCTGCGCCTCCGTACACCCCGGCGCGACCTGCGCACTCCGCGTATACACACCGCGTATACACCGTGTGTAGAGTGCTCCGCATGTCCATCGGTCACACCCTCCTGGGGCTCCTGGAGTCCGGTCCGCGTCACGGTTACGACCTGAAGCGGGCCTTCGACGAGAAGTTCGGTCACGACCGGCCACTGCACTACGGCCAGGTCTACTCGACGATGTCCCGCCTGCTGAAGAACGGGCTCGTCGAAGTCGACGGCATCGAGGCCGGCGGCGGCCCCGAGCGGAAGCGGTACGCGATCACCGAGGCCGGCGTCACCGATGTCGAGCGCTGGCTCGCCACACCGGAGAAGCCGGAGCCGTACCTCCAGTCGACGCTCTACACCAAGGTCGTCCTCGCCCTGCTCACCAGCCGGGACGCCGCCGACATCCTCGACACGCAGCGCTCGGAGCACCTGCGCGGCATGCGGATCCTCACCGACCGCAAGCGCAAGGGCGACCTCGCCGACCAGCTCATCTGCGACCACGCCCTGTTCCACCTCGAAGCCGACCTGCGCTGGCTGGAGCTGACCGCGGCGCGTCTCGACAAGCTCCGTGCGGCGGTGACCCGATGACCACGGCCCCTCCCCCCGGTTCCCTGCTCACCGCGCAGGACCTGCGCAAGGTCTACGGCCCCACCACCGCGCTCGACGGCGCCGCCTTCTCCATCCACCCCGGCGAGGTCGTCGCCGTGATGGGGCCCTCCGGGTCGGGCAAGTCGACGCTGCTGCACTGCCTCGCCGGGATCGTCACCCCCGACTCCGGGTCGATCACGTACGACGGGCGTGAGCTGACCGCCATGAGCGACGCCGAGCGCAGTGCGCTCAGGCGCTCGGCGTTCGGCTTCGTCTTCCAGTTCGGACAGCTCGTCCCGGAGCTCACCTGCGTGGAGAACGTCGCCCTGCCGCTGCGGCTGAACGGCACGCCCCGCAAGGAGGCCGAGCGGACCGCGCTGACCTGGATGGAGCGCCTGGAGGTCGACGACGTCCGCAAGAAGCGCCCCGGCGAGGTGTCCGGCGGTCAGGGGCAGCGGGTCGCCGTGGCCCGGTCGCTGGTCACCGGCCCGCGGGTGCTGTTCGCCGACGAGCCGACCGGCGCGCTGGACTCCCTCAACGGCGAGCGGGTGATGGAGCTGCTCACCGACGCCGCCCGGTCCACCAACGCCGCCGTCGTCCTCGTCACGCACGAGGCGCGGGTGGCCGCGTACTCCGACCGCGAGGTCGTCGTGCGCGACGGGAAGTCCCGGGACATGGAGCGCGTCGTATGAGTGCGGGCTGGGGGCACCGCCCTGCTCGAGCGAAGTCGAGAGCTTGGGGGAGGGCGCGGGACCTCGGCATGGGGCTGCGGTTCGCCTTCGCCGGCGGACGCGAGGGGTGGATCCGGGCGCTGCTCACCGCCGTCGGCGTCGGGCTGGGGGTGGCGCTGCTGCTGCTCACCACCGCCCTGCCCGGCGCGCTGGCGGAGCGGCACCGGCGGGAGGAGGCACGACTCAACTACACCTACGGTGAACAGATCGAGCGCGCCGACGACACCCTGGTGACCGCGGACACCGACACCGAGTTCGACGGCCGGGACATCCGCGGCCGGCTGCTGGAGCCGGAGGGCGACAAGGCCCCGCTGCCGCCGGGGCTGCGGGAGTTCCCGGCGCCGGGCGACATGGTGGTCTCCCCCGCGCTGAAGGAGTTCCTCGGCTCGGACGACGGCGAGCTGCTGCGGGAACGGCTGCCGTACGACATCGTCGGGACGATCGGCGAGCAGGGGCTGATCGGCTCGCGGGAGCTCGCCTACTACGCGGGCGCCGAGGGTCTCGCGGGGCGGGCCGGCGACGGGCAGGTGGGCCGTATCGACTCCTTCGGGGACCCCAACCCGATCGAGGAGGAGACGGATCCGGTCCTCATGCTGCTGGTCCTGGTCGTCTTCGTCGTACTGCTGATGCCGGTCGCCGTGTTCATCGCCGCGGCCGTACGGTTCGGCGGTGAGCGGCGCGACCGCAGGCTGGCCGCGCTGCGGCTGGTCGGCTCCGACGGCGGCATGACCCGGCGGATCGCCGCGGGCGAGGCGCTCGGCGGGGCGCTGCTCGGACTGGTGTTCGGTGCCGGGTTCTTCCTGGCGGGGCGTGAGTTCGCGGCGTCCGTCGAGGTGTTCCGCATCAGTGTCTTCCCGAGTTATCTGAACCCCTCCCCGCTGCTGGCGCTGCTGGTCGCGGTGGCGGTTCCGGGGGCCGCCGTGCTGGTGACGCTGCTGGCGCTGCGCGGGGTGGTCATCGAACCGCTGGGCGTGGTGCGCACGGCGCGGCCCGCCCGCCGCCGGCTGTGGTGGCGGCTGCTGCTGCCGCTGGCCGGGATCGGCATGCTGCTCCCCATGATCGGCCAGGGCCGGGAGAACGGGGACTTCAACCAGTACCTGGTCACCGGCGGTGTCATCTGTCTGCTCGTCGGCGTCACCGCGCTGCTGCCGTGGATCGTGGAGACGGTCGTCGCCCGGCTCGGCTCGGGCAACGTCTCCTGGCAGCTGGCGGTGCGTCGCCTGCAGCTGAGCAGCGGCGCGGCGGCCCGCATGGTCAACGGCATCGCGGTCGCGGTGGCCGGCGCGATCGCGCTGCAGATGCTGTTCGCCGGGGTGGAGGGCGACTACACCGAGGAAACCGGCTATGACACGTCACTGGCGCAGATGCAGGTACGGGTGCCGAAGGGCACCGAACTCGCCGCGGCCGCCACGAAGCTCGAGGAGACCGAGGGCGTCCGCAAGGTCTACCCGCTGGCCGAGGGGTACTTCGGCGACCGTCCCTGGGACAAGGATCCGCAGCGCACCGCCCAGTTGACCATCGGTGACTGCGCGACCCTGCGCGAGGTGGCGAAGCTGCCCTCGTGCGCGGACGGCGACGTGTTCACGCTCCGGGGCGGCGAGTACGACACCGACACCCCGTCGCTGAGCAGGCCGGGCCAGAAGCTGTACCTGGAGAAGTCCATCAGCGACAGCGGCAGGGAGAGCGTCGTCTGGACCCTCCCCGAGGGGCTGAAGCAGGCCGCCTCCATCGAGGACCCGACCGGAAACAGGCGCGGCGGCTTCCTCGTGACCCCGGCCGCGGTGCCCGCGGACATCGCGGAGGTGGTCACCGGCGAGCTGTATCTGTCGGTCGACGACTCGGTGCCGTACGCCCGCGAGTACATACGCAACGCGGCGGCCGCGATCGACCCGTTGGCCTATCCGGCGACGTGGAACTCCGTCGAGCGTGCCGACCGCTACGAGTCCATCCGTACGGGCCTGTCCGTCGGCGCCGCCGCCGTGCTGGCGCTGATCGGAGCCAGTCTGCTGGTCTCCCAGCTGGAGCAGTTGCGGGAACGCCGCAAGCTGCTGTCGGCCCTGGTCGCCTTCGGTACCCGGCGCCGCACGCTGAGCCTGTCGGTGCTGTGGCAGACGGCGATCCCGATCGGCCTGGGTCTGCTGCTGGCCTCGGTGGTGGGCATCGCCCTGGGCGCGGTGCTGCTGAAGATGACGTCGGCACCGGTCGGTGTGGACTGGCCGAGCGTGCTGCGGATGACCGGCATGGGCGCGGGCGTGGTCCTCGTGGTGACCCTGCTGAGCCTGCCCCCGCTGCTGCGCATGATGCGCCCGGACGGCCTGCGGACGGAGTGAGCGGTACGGACCGCGGGGGCCGTGGGGACCGCACGGACCGCGGGGGCGCTCAGTTCCCCACGATCCGTACCGGAAGGTCCCGCATCGCCGCCCGCAGGGCCGCCGCCAGTTCCTTGTGCTCCGCCGCCCTCGCCGTGCCCGTGCGCATGGCGAGGGCGATGCGGCGGCTGGGGGCCGGATCGGTGAAGCGGGCGGTGAGCAGCCGGTTGGAGCGGGCGGTCTCGACCTGGACGGCGGTGCGCGGCAGCAGGGTCACCCCGAGGCCGCCCGCGACCAGTTGGACGAGTGTGGCCAGTCCGGCCGCCGTCGTCGTGGCCGGGACGTCGGCCCGCCCGGCCTCCCGGCAGATGTCCAGGGCCTGGTCGCGCAGGCAGTGACCCTCGTCGAGCAGCAGCAGGTTCAGCTCGCGCAGCACCGCGCGGGGGATGCCCTCCCGGCCGCCGAGCCGGTGGCCGAGCGGGGTGACCAGCACGAAGTCCTCGTCGAAGAGGGGGATCTCGGTCACACCGGGCACACCGAGGGGCACCGCGAGCAGCAGCAGGTCGAGCCGGCCGGCGGCCAGTCCGTCCAGCAGGTTCGCGGTCTGCTCCTCGTGCACCTGGAGGTCGAGGAGCGGATAGCGGCCGCGGACCAGCCGCAGGATCGTCGGCAGCAGATAGGGCGCGACGGTCGGGATGACGCCGAGCCGCAGCACCCCGGTGAACGGCGCCCGCATCGCGTCCGCCTCCTCCATCAGCGCGTCGACTTCGCCGAGTACGGCCTTGGCGCGGGCGGCGAGCCGCTCACCGGCCGGTGAGAGCAGCACCTTGCGCGTCGTACGCTCCACGAGGGTGACACCGAGCGTCTCCTCCAGCGTCGACACGGCACCCGACAGCGCCGGCTGGCTCATCCCGATCGCCGAGGCGGCGTCCCGGAAGTGCAGATGCTCGGCCACCGCGGCGAACGCGCGGAGCTGAGCGAAGCTGGGCTGCCTGCGCCTCTTACCCACGGTCACTGATAGCTACCTCCGATCAACACAACCGAGTGTAGCTATTTCACTAATCAATGCACGATGTGCCAACATCAACAAGGACCAACTCATGGAAAACGCCCGCAATCCGGGTGTTTCCTCGCTGCAAGGAGAGCCTGTGCTCACTGTCGGTGACAAGTTCCCCGAGTTCGAACTGACCGCCTGCGTCTCGCTGGAGAAGGGCAAGGAGTTCGAGACGATCGACCACAAGACCTACGAGGGCAAGTGGAAGATCGTGTTCGCGTGGCCCAAGGACTTCACCTTCGTGTGCCCGACCGAGATCGCCGCCTTCGGCAAGCTGAACGACGAGTTCGCCGACCGTGACGCCCAGGTCCTCGGCTTCTCCGGCGACTCCGAGTTCGTCCACCACGCCTGGCGCAAGGACCACGACGACCTGCGTGACCTGCCGTTCCCGATGATGGCGGACTCCAAGCACGAGCTGATGCGCGCCCTCGGCATCGAGGGCGAGGACGGCTTCGCCAAGCGCGCCGTGTTCATCGTGGACCAGAACAACGAGATCCAGTTCTCCATGGTGACCGCCGGCTCCGTCGGCCGTAACCCCAAGGAGGTCCTGCGGGTCCTGGACGCCCTGCAGACCGACGAGCTCTGCCCGTGCAACTGGTCCAAGGGCGACGAGACCCTGGACCCGGTCGCGCTGCTGGCCGGGGAGTGAGCTGACATGTCCCTCGACTCCCTGAAGTCCCGCATACCGGACTACGCCAAGGACCTGAAGCTCAACCTGGGCTCGGTCATCGGCAACTCCGACCTGCCGGCCCAGCAGCTCTGGGGCACGGTGCTGTCGACGGCGATCGCCTCGCGCTCGGCCATCGTGCTGCGCGAGCTGGAGCCGGAGGCGAAGGCGAACCTGTCGCCGGAGGCGTACACGGCCGCGAAGGCCGCCGCCGCGGTGATGGCGATGAACAACGTCTTCTACCGCACCCGTCATCTGCTGTCGGACCACGAGTACGGCAACCTGCGTGCCGGCCTGCGGATGAACGTCATCGGCAACCCGGGCGTCGACAAGGTCGACTTCGAGTTCTGGTCCTTCGCGGTCTCCGCGGTCAACGGCTGCGGCATGTGCCTCGACTCCCACGAGCAGGTGCTGCGCAAGGCCGGCGTGGAGCGCGAGACCGTCCAGGAGGCGTTCAAGATCGCCGCGGTGATCCAGGCGGTCGCCGCGACGCTGGACGCGGAGGCGGCCCTCGCGGAGTGACTCCGCCCCCGCCCCACCCCTCGGGCCCGCCCACCCCACCCGGTGGGCGGGCCCGACCCGTACACCCCGCGCACTCGGCTCGCCAGGTGCCGCACCAACACCGCCCACCCGTGCCGCCCCGGGGGCACCTCCCAGGCCCTTGAGGCACTGGGGGAGGCACGACTGCCCGTAGCCACGGCGGGTGCACGGCGCTGCCCGCACCTACTCCTCGTCGGCGTCCCCCGGCCGCTTCTCCGTGTCCGGTGCCGGAGGCCGGGCCTCCGACACCGCCGGCGGCGGGGCGTCCGGCTCGGACATCGCCGTCGCCCCCCGCGGCCGGGGAGCCTGGGCCACGGCCGTCTCGTGCGTGTACGCGCGCAGGTAGCCGACGACGGTATTGGTGACCGCGACCAGCGGCACAGCCACCACCGCTCCCCCGATACCGGCCACCATCCCGCCCGAGGCGACCGCCAGCACCACCGCGAGCGGATGGACCCGGACCGCGCGCCCCAGGATGAACGGCTGGAGGATGTGCCCCTCGATCTGCTGCACCGCCAGCACCACCACCAGCACCATGACACCCGTGAACACGCCCTGCGTGACGAGCCCGACGACCACCGCGAGCGCTCCCGACACCACCGCACCCACGAGCGGGATGAACGAGAACAGGAAGATGAACACGGCGAGCGGCACCGCCATCGGCACATCGAGGAAGTAGATGCCGAGGCCGATGAAGATCGCGTCGATCAGAGCCACTATCACCGTGCCGCGCACATACGCCGTCAGCGTCCGCCACGCCGCGGGACCCGCCCCGGCGACACCCGGACGGGCCGCGGCCGGAACGAGCTTCAGCGACCACTGCCAGATCCGCTTGCCGTCGTAGAGCAGGAACAGCGTCGAGAAGACCGCCAGCAGGATGCCGGTGAGCGCCTCGACCACGACGGTCACACCCTCCAGGCCCGCCGAGGTGATCTGCTCGGTGTTGGCGCCGACCGCCTCCCGCAGGTTCTTGGCGATCTCGTTGATCTGCTTGTCGGTGACGTGGAAGGGGCTGTTCAGCAGCCAGTTGCGCAGCTCGTCGATGCCGTCCTGGATCTGGTCGGAGAGGTGGTCGATGTTCTCCATGACCTGCCAGGTCACGAACCAGCCGATGAGGCCGATCACGACGAACCCGAACAGCGCCGTCAGCGCGGTGGCCGGCCCGCGCGGCACGCCCAGCCGCTTCAGCCGCGCCACCGTCGGCTGCAGCAGCGCGGTGATCAGCAGCGAGGCCACGAACGCCAGCACCACGAGCTGTACGGCGCTGATGATCCGCATGAGCACCCAGACCGTGCCGGCCAGTACCAGCAGCCGCCAGCCGGCCTCGGCCGCGACCCGTACCCCCCAGGGCACGGCCTGTGCCGGGTCGGGGCGGGCCGGGACGACGGCGGCCGTGTACCCGGGCGGCGGCTCGGGGGCGGAGGGCGGGGGCTTCACCCGACCGGGTCCGGGGTCGGCGTCCGACGGACGGTCCCGCTCCACCTCGGCACGGCGCTCCTCCAACCGCTTGCTGACCTCGGTCAGCCCGGCTCCGACCCGGCCGAGCCATCCTGGCACTCGCGACATGATCCGTCCTCTTCCCCCGTTTCTCCCCACCACTCCCCCTGGAGTCGTCGGTCAGACCGTACATGGCGAAAGCCCCGCACCGTAGGACGGTGTGGGGCTGTGCCGTGGTTGAGCGGGGCCGGGGGCGGCGGGCTCCCGGTCGGCCTAGTAGTAGTGGTTGGCCTGCCAGAACGTCCAGGCCGCGCACGGGCTGCCGTAGCGTTCGTTCATGTAGCCGAGACCCCACTTGATCTGGGTGGCCGGGTTCGTCGCCCAGTCGGCTCCGGCGGAGGACATCTTGGAACCCGGGAGCGCCTGCATCAGACCGTAGGCGTCGGAGGTGGGGTTGTCGGCCCTGTAGTTCCAGCTGGACTCGTGGTCCACGATGGTGCTGAAGCACTGGAACTGGTCCGCCGGGACGATCTGCCGGGCCATCGCCTGCACTTCGGCGATCGTGTAGGAGGACTGGACCGGGAAGCTGGACGCGTCGCGGGTCGCGGAACGGCTGGCGGCGGCCTTGAGTTCCGCGCGCTCCTCGGCCTCCTGCTTCGCCTGCTCCGCCTTCTCGGCCGCTTCCTTCTTCTTCGCGACCGCGGTCTCGGCGGCGGCCTTGCGGGCGGCCTCCTCGGCGTCCTTCTTGGCGCTCGCGTCCGCCGCGATGGCCATCGTTTCGGCCTGCTGCGTCAGGGACGCGGTCTGCACCTGGGCCTGCTGGCCCGCGGGGATGTCCGCGAGCAGCGTGGTGCCGCTTGCCGTCGCTTCGGCGTCGTTGTTCTGCGCGGTGCTGCCCGAGGCAACGCCGACGACACTTCCGACAGCGGTGACCGCCGTGGCCGAGGCCACTGCGAATCCCCGGACCGAGATCCGGCTCACACGGTTTCCTTCCAGCATCGCCCGCTTCGGTGACCCTCGCGGACGCAATCGTGCCCCTGGCACTGGCCTCCCCAACTACGGGTCACGGAAGGCTCGGGCCCGGTGGGCGACTCCCGCGAGGGAGCGCCCTGTGGTGCTCGGGCGGCATACGACGACGCTATGGAGTTGGAACTGTGTCCTGCTGTGGTGCCGTACCTCCCCCACCACGAAAGTGTGGGGGTACCCCCAGGGGTACAGATGTGTCGTATGCGGGGCCTGACAGGAGTGAGACTCTGCCGCAACCCGACGCCGCAAGGCAATTCTCTGTTGCGTGTGAAAGCTCACACCCCGTTTGCCTCCAGGGAATCCCGGAAAGCCGCACACGCGCCGACGCCGCCCGGCTAGGCTCTACGCCTTCCGGACGGCGCCAACCGATCGGTAACCGGCCCGTGTTGGATACCGCGGGTCAGATCTGCCCGTCTTCGAGCATTTCGGTCACGAGCGCGGCGATCTGGGACCTCTCGGACCGCGTCAGGGTGACGTGCGCGAACAGCGGATGCCCCTTCAGCTTCTCGACGACGGCGACCACACCGTCGTACCGGCCGACCCGCAGATTGTCCCGCTGGGCGACATCATGGGTCAGAACGACCCGCGAATTGGCCCCGATCCGGGACAGAACGGTCAGCAGGACGTTCCGCTCCAGCGACTGGGCCTCGTCCACGATCACGAACGCGTCGTGCAGCGAACGGCCCCGGATGTGGGTGAGCGGCAGGACCTCCAGCATGCCGCGCGCGGTGACCTCCTCGATGACCTCCCGGCTGGTGACCGCCGACAGCGTGTCGAACACCGCCTGCGCCCAGGGGCTCATCTTCTCCGCCTCGGAACCCGGCAGATAGCCGAGTTCCTGCCCGCCCACCGCGTACAGCGGACGGAAGACCATCACCTTCTGGTGCTGACGGCGCTCCAGCACCGCCTCAAGACCCGCGCACAGGGCCAGCGCCGACTTGCCGGTGCCGGCCCGGCCGCCCAGGGACACGATCCCGACGTCCGGGTCGAGCAGCAGGTCGAGCGCGATGCGCTGCTCGGCGCTGCGGCCCTTGACGCCGAACGCCTCCCGGTCGCCGCGCACCAGACGGACGTTGCCCTCGGCCGTGACCCGCCCGAGCGCCTTGCCGCGCTCCGACTGGATCGTCAGCCCGGTGTGCACGGGCAGGCCGGCGACTTCGGGCACGTACACGTGCCCCTCCTCGAAGAGGACGTCCACCTGCTCGCCGGGCAGGGTCAGTTCGGACATTCCGGTCCAGCCGGAGGAGTCCGTGATGGCGAGCTCCGCGCGGTACTCCTCGGCGAGGAGTCCCACGGAGGACGCCTTGATCCTGAGCGGGAGGTCCTTCGACACCACGGTGACGTCGAACCCCTCGGCCTGCAGATTGCGGGCGACCGCGAGGATGCGGGAGTCGTTGTCCCCCAGGCGGTAGCCGCTGGGCAGCACGCCGGGGTCCGAGTGGTTGAGCTCGACCCGCAGCGTTCCGCCGAGGTCCCCGGTCGGGATGGGGGCGTCGAGACGGCCGTACCGCACCCGGTAGTCGTCCAGCAGGCGCAGCGCCTGCCGGGCGAAATAGCCGAGTTCGGGGTGGTTCCGCTTGGCCTCCAGCTCCGTCACCACGACGACGGGGAGCACGACCTCGTGCTCGTCGAAGCGGGTCAGGGCGCCTGGATCGGCCAGCAGGACACTGGTGTCGAGAACATAGGTGCGCCGGTCGGGCTTGTGGCGCTTTGCGCTGGTCACCACGGAAGAACGTACCCCCTCGGATGAGGTCGGGGAGCGACGAGGCGGGACTGGACCGGTCGACGGCCCGCATGCACAGCGGGCCGGAAACCGGCCCTCCGCCGCTTCTTCCGTGCCGTGACCGCACGGTCGGGCTGGTGCAAAGGGCCTCCCGGGCGGACGGCTTCTGCGCCGCCCGCTGAGATCCGACACCCGTGGTTCGGGTGTCGACCTGTCTGGTCTATGCCCTCGAACGAGCGCCGCCATGCCATGGCATATGACGGCGCGCCGGTGAACTCCGTGTGACCCGCGGAGGATGCGCGGGGTGTTCAGCCGCCGTAGCGCCGGTGGCGGGCGGCGTAGTCGCGCATGGCGCGCAGGAAGTCGACCTTGCGGAAGGCCGGCCAGAACACGTCGCAGAAGTAGTACTCCGAGTGCGCGGTCTGCCAGAGCATGAATCCGGACAGCCGCTGCTCACCGCTGGTGCGGATGACGAGGTCCGGGTCGGGCTGGGCGCGGGTGTAGAGGTGACGCCCGATCATGTCGATGTCGACGGCCTCGGCGAGCTCGTCCATCGACGTGCCCTGTTCGTGGGCGTCCAGCAGCATGGACCGCACCGCGTCGGCGATCTCCTGGCGGCCGCCGTACCCGATGGCGACGTTGACCACTATCCCGTCGATGTCCGCGGTGGCCTGCTCGGCCTCCTTCAGGGTGGTCTGCAGTCCGGAGGGCAGCAGGTCACGCGTGCCGACGTGATGGACCCGCCAGCGTCCGTCGGCGGCGAGGGTGCGCACCACGTCCTCGACGATGCCGAGGAGCGGGACGAGCTCCTCCTTCGGCCGCTCGAAGTTGTCCGTCGACAGCAGCCAGAGGGTGACGACCTCGACGTCCGTCTCGCTGCACCAGCCGAGGAACTCCCCGATCTTGTCCGCGCCGGCCCGGTGGCCGTGGACGGTGCTGGAACCCGCGGCCTTCGCCCAGCGGCGGTTGCCGTCCATGATGACGCCGATGTGCTTGGGCACCTGAGCGGTGTCCAGGTGACCTTCCACCCGGCGTGCGTACAGCCTGACCAGCAGGCCCCGCAGCTTGTCGCGCAGGTTCACGTGATCGTCAGCCCCTCCGTACGGATCGGACAGGCGCGGCGCTCCCCACCGCGTGGCGCGGCAAGCGGCCCGGTCTCGGCCGCGGGCGACCCCTGTCCGTATGGCGGTCCCCGAAGGCGAAGCGTACCCCTGCCGGGCGGAGGCCCCCAAAGTCCGAGGGGGAAGTCCGGGTGGTCGCGTTCGCCCGCCGTCCCGGACGGCCTCCCGGACCGCCGTCCCGTCGGGCGCTCGTCCCGCGCACCCCCGCGCACCCTGGGGCCAAGAAAAAACGGGCCGGTCCGTGGGGGGGAGACGGACCGGCCCGAGGGGGGGTTTCCACCATAACCCTTCGTAAGGGATGCCGCGTACATCGGCGCGCCACAACTACTCTCCGAAACCGTCCGGCGACGCACGGACGACCCCGGAGGGGGCCGTTCCGGGCCCCGAGGTGGCCGAAAGCCGGCGGAATCGAGCGAAAATCGAGCGATGAGGGGGTTCTGTGCCGGATGCGGCACCACCCGCCGACCGGATGACCACACTTTCGGCCGTCCCTCCGACGGGTGACCCGGGCGCGGACACCGGCATTGACCCGAGGGGACCGGACCGGGCACCGCGCAGCCCCCTCCGCCGCGCGGTACCGACGCCCCGCGCGGCTTTGCCGACGCGAATCACCTTGGTCCGAACCTATGTGATCCTCTGCTCCGCGGACCAGCCGCACCCCATAACGATGAGGAAACTCACGGACGCGGGGCGCGGCCGGCTCCGCCCTTGCGGGCGTGGAAGAGATGCCGGGTGCTGTGGGCCACGAAGGCCCCCTCGCGCTCGATCCGCTCGTGCAGGGCGCGCAGCCGCGGCAGATACGCCTCGACGGTGAAGCCGGGGACCATCCAGATCACTTTCCGCAGGAAGTGAACGACGGCGGCGATGTCGTAGAACTCCACGCGCAGCCGTTCGGCCCGCAGCTCGACGATCTCCAGCCCGGCGGCCTCGGCCGCGCGCCGCTCGCGGTCCGGATGCCGCGCCTCGCGCCCCTCGTCCGGCTGCGCCCCGAGGAAGTACTCGACGAGCTCGTGGACGCTGCCGGGCCCGACGTGCTGGGCGAAGTAGACGCCACCGGGCTCGAGCACCCGTGCGATCTCCTCCCAGCGGGCCTCGACGGGATGCCGGCTGACGACGAGGTCGAAGGTCCCGTCCGCGAAGGGCAGCGGCGCGTCCTCGGGCGAGGCGACGACGGCGACACCGCGCGGCCGGAGCAGGGCGGTGGCTTTGGCCAGGTTGGGCGGCCAGCCCTCGGTGGCGACGGCGAGCCGGGGGCGCCGGGGGGCGTTGGCGAGGGCGAAGTCCAGGACCTCCCCTCCCCCGGTCTGGATGTCGAGCGCGGCGCCGGCCCCGCCCAGCCGGCCGGCCATCGCCTTGGCATACCCCCATGAGGGCCGGGCCTCGCTGGCCCGCCCCTCGAACCAGGAGAAGTCCCACCCCTCGGTGGGCACGGAGGCTCCTTCCGCGATCAGGTCGTCGAAGGTACGGCGGGCCGCCTTGTCCGTCATGCTCCGATCATGCACAGAGGAACCATCACCTGTCCTCCGGCTTCACGGCACCAACGGCCGTACCTCCTCCGCCACGAACCGCACGAAGCCCTCCGGGTCCGGTTCATCGCCGGCCGGCTGCGGAATCACCGGGTCGGCCCCGGCCTCGGCGGGCCGCACGGTACGGGGCCCGGTGGCACCGGCGCCTTGTCGCCGTCCTTGGCGGCGCTGTCGTCGCCGCTTCCGCAGGCGGACAGTGTCAGGGCCGTGATGGTGGTCAGCACGAGTGTTGCGAGCAGGGTGGGGCGGCGGGTCGCAGTCGGCTCCCGGTAGGGCGAAGCTTGGGGTCAGCGGTTGATGGCCTGGATTTCCTGGACTTCGACGTCCTGCGTCGCTCCGAACTCGCCGTCGGGGAGGTCGCCGCCCGCGCCGCCGGTGCCGGTCCAGTGGATCTCCCATGTGACCGTCGCCTGGAGCGGGAACGTGTCGTCGCCCGAGGAGCGCAGGTACTTCACGCCGCACGGGGGTGTCTCGTCCGCCTTGCCCTTTGCGTACGGCTCACCGATACGGCCGCCGTTGATCTCGCAGACACCCGAGGCCGGATATATCTCCGCGTCCGGGGTTCCCGGCTTGATCTCCAGCGAGACCGGCTCCGCTGTGGCCGTCGCCTGGAGACCGATCGCCGGGACGGACGCCGTGACCGAGACCGGCTTGAACTCCGCACCGTCCAGCCACGCCCACGTCGGAAGGTTCACTTTCGTCGTCTCCGCGGGAGCCAGCGTCACCTCGGTGCCGGGGACGCGGATCTCCGCGTAGGCGAGTTCGGCGAGAATTTCAGGGGTGATGGCGTTCTCAATGTTCGCGGGCGGCGCATCGCCCGTGTCCACCCAGAAATAGTCCTCGTCGCAGGAGTCCCAGCCCGGCGGGTAGCTCTTGTCCACGTACGAACCCCACCAATAACCTTCGCCGGACTTGTCCTTGTTGAAGCCCTTCTTCTCGTCGTCGGCGTTGTACTTCTCCCGCTGCTTGGCGTCCCACTCATACCCCGTCGAGCCGGCTTCCCAGATCGGTTCCAGGTACTTCTGCAGTTGCTCCGGGGTGTACTTGGGGGCGTACCAGCAGGGGGGTGGGCTCCACGAGGTGGACGACGTCAGCGCGCCTGCGGAGCCGCCACTGCCGTTCTTCGAACGATCGAAGACGACGCCGCCGACGGTGACGGAGACGGTTCCGTCGTCGCTCGTCTTGGCGCTCTGTTCTCCACCTAGGGTTTCGCCGCCCAACTTGTCATCTGCATGGGAAATACCAGGCAGGCCCAAAAGGGAAACGATCAAGCCGAGAGTGGTGAGCCTCCAGCAAGAACGTGTTATGGCTGACACTTGGCGCTCCCACTCTGCGAGACGATCTTCTGGATCACCCATACGCCGTCGCTGTTTTTCTTCAGCGACGTGTGATAAATCACGTAACTCTCGGCGGTGACCTCAGTCTTCTTGATCTTGTTGCTCTCCAGGTATTTCACATACGCCTTGCCTTGGTCCTCGCAGTAACTGAGGGACGCAGAACCGTCTTTACCAACGGCCACTTCAGGAGCGTAGAAGCGGTAGGACCCCGTAAGGCCAGCCTTGTGATCCACATAGTTCTGGATGAACTGTTCCGTCTGGGCCGCCGCCTCGCCCTCGTAGTAGTAGAGGTACGCCTTGTCCAGTGCGTCCTGGTTGACAATCGCCAGGTCAACGGCCTTGATGGACTGCTCCCCGTCCGCCAGGACCGCATCCTTCTCCTTGTCTCCCGTCTTCGGCCAGTCGAAGGTGTAGGAGAGGTCGGACGGCAGCTCGATCTTCGGGCGGTCCGTCGAAGCGGAAGTCGATGCGCTCGGGGAGGGCGACTTCTCACCGCCCGTGTCCGCGCCCGCGATCTTGTCGTTGTCCTTTGTCGGGCTGTCGTCGTCGCTTCCGCATGCGGACAGCGTCAGGGCCGCGGTGGCGGTCAGCGCGAGCGCTGCGAGCAGGGTGGGGCGGCGGGTCACAGTCGGCTCCCAATGGGGCGAGGCTTGGCTTCAGCGAAGTCAAAGCTATCCGGTGCGTAAGTCGAGGCACCAGAGTGAACGGGGTCAACTTGCGGGGTTCTGCGGTTCCGTGAGCGGGTGGTCGGTGATCAGGACCGTGAGGATCAACGGGGCGTCGCCGTCGGACTGGTTGAGGGAGAGGGCGGCCCAGCGGGGGGACGGGAGGGTGGGTGGCAGCGGGCCCCAGAGCGTCAGGTCGCCGTAGCAGTCCTTGGCGGAGAGGGTGTGGAAGGGTTCGGGGAATTGTTCGTCGGAGCCGCGTCGGAGCAGGGGGGCTCGCATGCTCAGCGTGCGGTGGGGGCCCCAGTGGGCGTCCAGGTGTGAAGTCAGTGCGGCCAGGTGCGACTCCGCCCTCGCCTCCGCCTCGTTCCATTCGCGGCCGTACACACCCGTGAGGGTTTCGCTCTGCCAGAGGGGGAGGAGCAGGAAGCCTTCGCCGTGTGTCGATGTCCATTCGCCGGTCAGCGGTTCGCCCTCGTCGGTGGTGGGGCCGGAGGCCGGGAGGGGAGAGGACAGGGCGGTCTCGATGGCTGACACGGCGGAGGGCAGGTCGAAGGGGGCGTCTGCGTGGGGCGTCATAGTGCCGGCCTGGTCATGGGGTGGGGCAGGGGGTCCAGTGCGCCTGATTCCCTGAGCGCCCGGTACGCCTTGACCACGGTCGCCGTGTCTCCGGGGGGCGCGATGGTCAGGAGTACGCCACCGGTGGGGAGTGTCCTGCTGTCGGGGAGTGACGTGAGGGGTGCGCGGGCTGCGCGGCCGGCGGACAGGTAGGCCGCCCAGCCGACCGACGGCGTCCCGATCCTGAAGCCCGCTTCCTTCTTCAGCGCGGACGTCACCGCCCGGTCGCTCACGTCCCCGTAGTCCGGAACCCATGACTCCGCCACCGCCGCGAGGAGTTCGACGTCGGGGAGGTCCGGCGCCTCGTCGGGGGACACGATCGTGGCCACCAGTGACTGGAGCAGGTACTCCGGGGTTCCGCCCGCGAGTGCGGCGATCTCCACCTTCCAGCCGGGGGTGGTGTTCTCGGCGAGCAGTCGGAGTGAGGTGCCGTTCGCCGCCGACCAGTCGTCCGTCGTCCGGGCCGTACGCAGGGCGGCGAGCAGGGACGGCTCGTCCGGCTGGAGTACCTCGGCCGGTCCGGAGGCGGGGGCGGTGCGCCATGTTCCCGTCACCTGTGGCAGCAGTCGGGCGAACCGGTCCAGCATCGTGCTCCACCGTGCGGCGAGTTCCTCCGCCGACTCCTGCCGGGGGCCCCAGAAGCCCCGCACCACGCGTCGCATGTCCCGTTCCCTCTCTTCCCGTGTCCGCTTCACACCCTAGGTCGTACGTGGTCCGCCGCCCCGTCAGTCGAAGGCCTCGGGGCGGCGGTCGCCCGCGACCGGTCCGGGCGTCGTGTGGACGACCTCGATGTCCAGGCCCGCGTCCTCGAAGGCGTCGCGGGCCGCGTCGGCGACCTCCTCGTTGGAGAAGTGCCACTCGATGTCCTTGCCCCGCGCCGCCGCGACCTGCCTGCGGGCCTCGGTCAGCAGCCGTTCCCGGCCCGACGGGGTGAGTTCCGTGCGGTCGGCGCCCAGGAAGCTGTCGTAGCCGTTCTTGGCCTCCAGGTAGGTCTGGCGGGAGGAGTCCCAGCCGTCGAACTCGACGTCCGGTACGTCGGGATCGGTGTGCGGGACGACGTACTCGTAGCCGCGCTGCGTGCCGGTGATCTGTTCCTGGTAGCGCAGCCAGGACTCGTTGCGCCAGGTGGGCTGGGGGTTGCGGTCTCGGCTCGCCCAGAAGCCGTCGCCGTTGTCGGCGTCGCCGTACGTGCGGCTGTCGAGGTCGTCGGCCCAGTCCGGCGGGTTGTAGTTGCGCGGGTCGCTGGTGGCGTTGCGCTCGGGGTCCGGCCACTGCTTCCTGCTCTCCAGGGCCTGCCGGGCGCGTTCCGGTTCTTCGGCGCGTTTGCGTTCCAGGTAGGCCTGGCGTTCGGCCGCGCGGGCCTCCTCGGCCTGTTCGCGGGCTTCCTCGTCGCAGCCGCCTTCCGCCAGGAGGACGTACGGGCTGCCCGCCACCGCGAGCACGGTGGTGCCGGCGCCGGGTCCGCCGTGCGGGGCCTCGCCGTACGGGGTTCTGCGGGGCGGTGCGGAGAGGGTGCAGCCGGTGCGGCGGGCCGTGTCCTCGGCTTCGTCCGCCGCCTCGTCGGCGCGTCGGGCGGCGTCCTCCAGCGCGTCGAGGTCACCGGCCTCGGCCGCGCGCCGTGCGTCCTGGGCGGCCTCGGTGGCGTCGTCGACGACCCGGCTGAGCCGGCCGAGCGAGCCGACCTTCTCGGCTGTCTTCACCTCGCCGTAGCCGGGGATGAAGAGGGAGCCGATGTTCCAGATGACGGTGGTGACGGCCCGGGTCTCGTTGCCGCTGTTCCACTGGTCCACGACGTCGCCGCCGATGAACGAGTCGAACAGGACCGTGCCGCCGGTGCCGAGCGAGGCGCCGCCCCAGTCCAGGATCGCGCCGAGGTAGTCGCCGTCGTCCCACATCTCGCGGGCGTCGGCGGTGTTGTCCCACCATTCGTCGCCGAGGGAACCGCCGTAGTCCATCAGGCCGTTCCAGGTGTCGACGGGGCTGGTGACGACGTCCCAGATGCCGGTGAGGTCGCCCCAGACGCCGTCGACGAAGAGGCCTCCGCCCACTTGGCCGAGCTGGTCGCCGGCGCAGCCGAAGAAGGCGCCGAAGCCGGAGAAGCAGCCCTCGTCGTCGCCGTCGCCGTCCTCTTCGTCCCTGGCCTCGGCCTCGGTGGTCGGGTCCTCGTACGGTGGCTCGTCGATCTCGTCCTCGGCTGCCACCGGGTCCGCGACGGAGGGGTCGCCCTCCGGCTCGGCAGGCGTGTCGTCGGAGTCCCGGGGGCCGGGGCTCGTGCCGTCCGAGTCGCCGCCGGAGTCCCCAGTGCCGCCGGAGTTCCCCGTGCCACCGGAGTTCCCCGTGCCACCGGGATCCCTGGTACCACCGGAGTCCCCGATGCCGCCGGGGTCGTCGATGCCACCGGAGTCCCCGACACCACCGGAATCCCCCGTGCCGCCGGGGTCGTCGGTGTCCTCGCTGTCGTCCTCCGCCGTGGTCTGGTGGTCGTCGGTCCCGCCGGGGGCCGGACAGGCTGTGCCGGTGATGTGGCAGACCTGGGTCTGGATGCCGGTGAGGATCTGGGTGCCCAGGCCGCTGACGACCAGCGCGGTGATGATCGCCGCGACGACCGCGACCAGGCCCGCGTACTCCACCGCCGTCTGGCCGTCGTCCCGGCGCCACCGGATCATCCGGGGCAGGGAGAAGGGGCGGTGCTCACGCCGGTCCTGTTCCGCGAGGCGGTACCAGTCGCGGCTCTCGGGGCGGGTCAGGAGGGAGAGGATCAGGAGGGGGAGGAGGAGCTGGGTGAGGCCGCGGGCCGATCCGTCGGCGAGGTGGGACAGGGAGCCGAGGACCAGCCATGCCTGTACGACGATCAGTCCGGCCCAGATGCCGGTTCCGCCCCGCCGGGTGCGGCAGGCCAGCCACCAGCCGAGGACTCCGGGAGCGGCGGCGTACGCCACATGGGCGAGCAGTGTGCCGTCCACCGCGTCGAACGATGCCGCTGTGAGGAGCAGCCCCAGGCCCCCGAGCACCGTGAGCGCGAACAGCGCGTGCACGAGCAGCAGGGCCTGGGAGAGGGGCCGGGGCATGTCCCGCCGCCCTCCCCCGTACCCGGGCGCGCCCCGCCCCACCCCCGGCTCCGCTCCTCCCCCGTTCGAGGCCATACCGCCCCTCCTCGAGTCCCCCGGTTCGCAACCGTGTTTGGTTCACGGCAGGCCCCGAGGGTAGGGAGAGGCGGGTGGTCGGGGCATGGGCCCGTGGGCCCAAAGCGGTGTCCGGCCGAGGGCCCGTGACAGGCCTGGGGCGCCCCCGTCGTCCGTGCACCTGGGTCTTTCCGAATTGCGTGAGCACTTCAGCCGTTGATGTCCCGATGGCGCTCATATGAGCGGTGGAGTGACACTTGCCCGTCTCCCGCTCACGCATTTCTGGAGAGGGGGTGGCCGGCGGGGCTCGTGCCGCGCCCCACGCTCCCGGCCGACCGCGCCGCCGGGGCTGTCATACCCGGCCACTAGGGTCCCTGACACAGTCGCTGCCACACGGGCCGCTGATCTTGCTGACTTACCATCAGGAATGGTGTGCATCATGGGATTTGACGTCACCTACGCCGACTTTTCCGTCGATCCGGCTCGGCTGGCCAACGCCGATGTCAGGTATCAGCGGGCCCGGTTCGCCGGGTCGCACGTGGCGTTGAGCGCGGGCGGGAGCGTGACGCTGGACTTCGAGGTGGAGGACCCGGAGGACGTCCCCCAGGTGACGCTCACCGTCACGGCCCTCGTCTCCAAGCTCGGCTCCGACCTCGGGTACGCGCCGATGGACGTACTGGTCCAGGGTGAGGTGGTGGCCGAGGACCTCACCGTGCCCGGTGGCGGCGACCTTCCGCAGGACAACGTTTTCGCCGTGCCGGGGCGTCTGCTGAAGCCCGGCACCAACACCCTGGAGATACGCTCCTCGGCCAAGTCCGGCAGCATGCTCTGGCTCTACCGGATCACCCTGGACCCCGTCTGGGAGCGTGGCCGCTCCGAGCGCGCGCGGGTCGCCGAGGCCGCCCGGGACTCGGTCTTCGCCTACCGTACGGAGCTCCGCCCCGCCCACTCCTCCTCCGCCTCCTGGCAGGCGGCCCCGCGACTGCTCTTCCACATCGACCGGGACGAGCACTCCCTGCCCGCCCAGCTCGGCTGGCGCGGCGAGGACGGCGCCGAGGCCGCCATCAGTTTCCAGTCCAGCATGTCCGACTTCCACGGCGTGTACCGCGCCGCGGACGGTACGGCGTACGAGTACCGGGGGCGGCTCACCGACCGCCGGCCGTTCTCGGACGACACCCAGAACCTCTCGGCGTCCCCCTTGCACCGCTTCCGCACGGAGGAGGGATGGGGCGGTCGCTGGCACGCCTCCCACGAACTGCGGCTGCTGGTCGACGACGGCGGGGCGCCCGTCGAGCGGTTCACCTGGCGCGACCAGCGGGGCAACTCCGGGGTGGCCGTGCTGCACACCGCCGCCGCCGAGGTCGAGGTGACCGACGTCGAGGCGAGCGGCGAGTTCGACGAAGGGGGCGAGGGAGCCGACAACCTCCTCGAGGAGCGGCGCAGCAAGTGGCTGACGTTCGAGGAGACCGCCCACCTCGACTTCACCCTCGCCCGCCCCACCGCCGTCGCCTCGTACTCCCTGACGTCGGCGAACGACTTCGACGAACGCGACCCCCGCGACTGGACCCTCCTCGGCTCCCACGACGGCCGGACGTGGACACCGCTGGACACGCGCGGCGGTGAGAAGTTCACCGAGCGGTTCCAGACCCGCGAGTTCCACCTCCGCTCCAACACCCAGGCCTACCGCCACTACCGCCTCGACATCACCCGCAACTCCGGCGGGTCCGAGGTCCAGCTCGCCCAGGTCCGGTTCGCGGAAGCGCCCGCCGGGCAGGCGTTCACCGGCTGCTACCAGCGCTGGAACGAGGGGCCCATCGGTTACCGGGGCACACCGGTCGCCGCCACGTCCGCCGTCCTTCCCGCCGCTCCCCGCGTCGCCTCGGAGCTCCAGGCCGCCGTCGCGAGCCTGTCCGAGACCGCCCAGACCCTCGCCGCCCTGGCCGCACAACTCCGCAGGCACTGATGTCGAGGGGCCTGCGGAGATACGTTCGGAGCGGACGGTTCGTCGGTCGGTGATCGGTGGTCGGTGGTCGAGGGGGTTGGTCGGGATGGCGCGTTGGCGGGACGGGCGTGGGGAGTTGACCGTCGTACGAGAGGAGGGCGAGGGGGTGCCGGTGCGCGTCCCCCTGGAGATCGCCACCTCCTACCGGGCCCGTACCAAAGGGCTGCTCGGGCGTGACTCCCTCGACGGGGCCCTGCTGCTCTCGCCCGCCAACAGCGTGCACACCTTCCGTATGCGCATACCCATCGACGTCGCCTACCTCGACCGGCGGCTCCGCGTCATCGCCGTACGCACCATGCCGCCGGGGCGGCTCGGTCTGCCCCGGCTCCGGGCACGGCATGTGCTCGAAGCCGAGGCCGGGGCGATGGAGGGGTGGGGGCTGCGGGTCGGGGCCCGGGTGGAAGTGGACCTTTAGGACGCCGCCGCCTCCGGGCACGCCCGCACGCCCTCCCTGGGCAGGACCGCCCCCATGCGGGTCCCCCGCCCGGTTCCCGCGCGTCGCCGAAGCCCCGGTCACCGGCGCAGGCCCTCACCGAGACCGTTCCCGCCCGGACTGAACGGACGATGCGGCGCTGCCTTCGGCGGCAACGCCCACACCGCCGTCACCGGGCAGAAGAACACCCCTTCACCGGCAGCGGAGAGGTTCCACGCACCCTCGTCCTGGAGATCAGAGCGGGCAAGACCGATCACCTGCTCCGGGAGCCTCGGGACGATCGGTGCGGAGACGGGCGCCGGAGGGGAAGCGGAATCGTGTGGCCACGGGTGAACGGCATGCGGGCGCTGGAGCTCGGCACCGTCGGTGGGATGCGGGAGCGGCTCACCGCTCCCGTCCCGGCCGGGAGGAAAACCGCCACCACCGGGCTGCCGGCCGAGTACGTCGAGGAGACGGGGGCCTGGAGTTCGGGGTCGAGCGCCTGGCGCTGCCCGGGAACGGCGAAGACCGCGTCGCCACGACCGCGATCACCGGCGTCGAGCTGACTTCCTCCGGCGGTGTCACGTGGGAACACGCCACCGCCGAAGGAGGGGGCGGCCGATCGCTGGACGAGTGGCGGACCGGACACAGGCGCTTCCGGGAAGACATCGGCACTCCGGTAGACGAGGACACGCCACTGGTGTGCCTGCGGTTCCGGTTCAGCTCCCCGTGCGCGGGAACGTGATCTCGACCCTGCGGTTCTTCTTGCGGCCGGCCTCCGTGGAGTTGTCGGCGATCGGGTACTGCTCGCCGTAACCGCGCACCTCGTAGGTGATGTCCGCGTCGCTCAACTCCTGGCCCAGGACGGCCTGCACGGCGTTGGCGCGTCGGCGGGACAGGACGTCGCCGTGCGCGGACGAGCCCAGGTTGTCGGTGAAGCCGAAGACGCGGACCTTCGTCGCGTTCTGTGTCTTGATCTCACCCGCGATCGTGACGATACGGGCCTTCGCCTCCGCGCCGAGCTTCGCGCTGTCCTTGCCGAACAGCACCTCGGCCTGAAGCGCGAACGTCACGTCGGAGTTGGTGTCCTCGCGGCGCTCGTCACCGCTCTTGTCCTCCACGATCTGCTTGATGTCGAGGACCTTGGGCTCGGTGAGGGTGGCGCCCTCCGGGAGCTTGAGGTCCGGGTCATTGGGGTCGAGTTCCACGGGTGCGGACGCGGACGCCTCGGTTCCCGGTGGAACGCTGGGGCCGTCGTCCGCGCGGGCCGGCGCCGCGCCGTACAGGTTGACGGTGACCATGACCGTGGCGGCCGAGAGGACCAGGGCGAGGCGGGGCTGCGCCAGGCGGGTCGGGGTACGGGTCATGGCCGGCCTCACCCGGAGATCTTGATCGTGCCGCTGGAGAACGTCGGCACCTGCAAGGTCACGTCTGCCGTGTCGGCCGGCGGTGCGGGGAACTGCATGAAGACAGGAAGGGCCTGCCCTGCGTTGAGGGTGGTGAGACCCGTCGTCGTCAGCGGTCGGCCGTCCGTGTCTCGCAACACGTAATAGCGTTTCTTTCCCTTCGAGTCCACGAGGGTGGCACCGCCGAGCGACGGACCGTGGCTGACGACTTCGGTCTCGTCACCGCTCATCTGAGGGGGGACGGCCACTGATTCCGCGCCGTCGTTCTTGAGGTTGCCGCTCACGGTGACGAAGCCGCCGGAATCCCGTACAGCAGAGGTGACCTGGAGGAGCAGTCCGTCCGTACCTTTGAGCTCGGCCAGGGGAGTCTCCGCCTGCCCCTCCTGAGCACTCGGCTGCGATCCACTGTCCTTGGAAGCGGGTGACGAAGGCTTCGTTTTCTCATCGTCGCCACCACCGCCGCCACAGCCCGCCATTCCGAGAGCCAGGCCGGCCACAGCGGTCAACGCGACCATCCCCCTGCGAGCCTTGGCAGTGATCCGAATACTCATCTTTCCGCTTCCTTCACCACTCGTCGTCACTTGTCAGTCGGCCAGGTGGACTTCGAACAGGTCCTCGGGCTTGGGAAGGAGTTCGGCGGGGCCCTTCGGGTCCAGGTCCCACGTCGTTCCACCGCAGTCGAGGGCGGGCAACACATCGTCTCCGGCATCCTCGGCCGGAAGCTCGAACCCGCAGCGGGACTCGATCACGGCGGTGGCGGACGCGTTGGACCTGCGTGCCTCCGTGCCGGGGACGATGGACTTCCCTACGGACTTGTTGGTCTCGACCTCGACCGTGTAGCCCAGAGATCCGTCGGGACCGCAGCTCAGGATGTCGGCGTCGTTCCGCGCCGCGAGTTCCTCCGCCCGCCAGCACGATGGGGAGAGCCCTTCCGCGTTACCGTCGAAAACGTCCTGCCACTTGGTCGGATCGAGCAGGTCCCGCAGCCACGCACCGGCAAGCTGATCCCGCCTGTCCTGAGCTGCCGCGAGTGCCGCCGCGTCAGCGGCGGTCTGCGCACCGTTCCGGTTTGCCGCGGCCTGGCCGACCGCGAAGTACGCGAACGCGAGAAAGAGCAGGCCTCCCACCACCGTGATGTAGATGGGGAAGGCCTGCCCTGCGTCGCCGTAGCGGCGGAATCGCGTCAAGGAGCGACCTTGGCGATCTGCGCGTTGATCTTGCCGAGGATGGTCTGGCCGATGTTGGTGCCGGTGATCGCGAGCACGATCAGCACGACCACCGCGATGATGCCCAGGTACTCGACCGCGGTCTGCCCCTTGTCGGCGTTGCGGCGCCGCATGGCCTCGACCGTCGTGTTCTTCCAGCCGTTGACCCGGACCTTGGTCGCGACGGCGGTCTTCATCATCAGGTCGCTCATGGTGTTCCCCTCCGGCTGACGCAACAGCGGCCCGCTTCGCGGGGCCGCTTTCGGCATCCGCAACGTACGGGCGGGAGCCTTGCCCGTCAGAGGGCCCCAGGGCCCAATCCCGGGCCCAATCGCGGGCCCAGTTCCTCGTCGTCCTCGTCGTCCTCGTCGTCCTCGCCGTCACCGGAGCTCACCCCGCCCCTCGGCCCGAACCCGGTGCCGTGCCGAGCCACTTCGCCGCGGCCTCGGAACGGCTCGTGCTGTGGAGCTTCGCGAAGATGCGGTTGATGTGGTTCTTGACCGTCTTCTCACTGATGAAGCACATGGCGGCGATCTGCTGGTTGTTCATGCCGGATGCGATGAGGTCCATGATCTCCGCCTCCCTCGCGCTCAGTTGGTACCCCGACCTGTCGGGAGCGGCCGGGCGGCCGCCTGTCCACCCAGACGACGATCGTGCCATATCCGGTTGCAGTTGCGAAAGGTTTTCCGCAGAAGTAGGCGGGGGTGAGATGTGGGGCGGGCCGAGTCCGTTTGTGGTGGCGTTAGTTGCGCGCGCATTACCCAGCCCCTCCGGTAGCGGCCTCGCCGGTCGCGGGTCCTGACGCAGTTGCGAGAGCAACGCTCCTGCCGCTGTGGGGGTGAAGTGGGGCCTGCCCTCCCTGATGTCGTGGACCGCCGAGACCAGTTGGTCCGCCGTGAACTCGCCGTGGACCAGGTAGCCGCCCGCTCCCCTGCGCAGCGCCTCCTGGACGATCTCCGACTCCCTGCTGTACGTCAGCATCACCACAGGGGCGATCCGTACCAGGTACGGGAGCGCCGAGATGCCGTCCACGCCGGGCATGCGGACGTCCAGGAGGACCACGTCGGGGCGGTGGGTGTGGGCCGCCTCGTAGGCCTCCCGGCCGTCGGCCGCCTCCGCCACCACCGTGATGTCCTCGCGTCCGGTGAGGAGGGCGGTCAGGCCGGCGCGGACCACCGGGTTGTCGTCGGCCACCACCACCCGGAGCGGGGCCGGGGGCGGGACGTTCGCGAAGGGGTTCGGTGGTGTCGTCACGGGGTGGCCTCCGTGGGGGTCGTCACGGCCGCCAGTGGCAGTTCCAGGCGGACTTCGGTGCCTTGCGTGTACGCGCCCCGGCCTATGCGGATGCGGGCGCCGACCGAGGCCGCCCGTTCGACCATGCCGACGAGGCCGAAGTGACCGGCACGGCGGAGTTGTTCGAGGTCGGTGCCGGGCGGGAGACCGGTGCCGTCGTCGTACACGCTGATGCGGAGCAGGTCGCCGTGGACGCCGGCCTGGACGTCGACCTTGGTCGGTCGCGCGTGGCGGTGGGCGTTCTCCATGGCCTCCGAGGCGATGGTGAGGAGCTGGCGGGCCACGGCGGGCGGGACGGGCGGGACCGTGTGCTCGCCGGTGGGGCGGTAGGTCGCGGGGACGCCGGTGCGGGTGGTGAAGTCGCGGGTGCGGGCGGCCAGTTCCACCAGCACGTCCATACCCTGGCCGGGATCCGACTCCCTGCGCAGGTCCGCCAGGAGTTCGCGGGACTCGGCGGCGGCTCTGCGGGCCGAGCGGGCCACCAGTTCCGCCTGTTGTTTCACCAGGGCCGGGTCCAGGTGCGGGGCGCCCGCCGTGCCGGCCAGGCCGTCCGCCGCCAGGGCCACTCCGTGGAGGGTCTTGGCCACCGAGTCGTGCATCTCGCGGGCCAGGCGTGCCCGTTCGGCGCTGACCGCTTCCGTGACGGCCAGGCGGGCCTGGACCGTGGTGAGGGCCTGGGTCGCCGTGCCCAGGCGGAGCACGAGGTTGCGGAGGCTGGAGCCGACCGCGCCCGCGATCACGCAGAGGCCGGGGAGGAGGAGTGATTCCGCCGGGTCCGTCCGGGGGTTGTCCAGGGCCGCGTACACCAGGAGGAGGATCAGGCCCTGGAGGGAGGCGAAGACCGCCGCGCCGCGCCAGCCGTAGATCAGGCCCGCGAGGAGGGGGGTGCAGACGCTGACGTAGGCGAGGGTGGTGTCGGGGCCCGCCGAGATCAGGAGCAGGGATCCGAAGAGGGTGTCCGCCGCGAGGAGCGTGGGGTGGCGGAGGAGGAGGGGGCCGAAGCGTTCCCAGTCCCTGAAGAGGACGTAGGAGGCCATGAAAGTGACCACCACCGCCATACCGACGAGGCGGGTGCTCCAGCCGGGGGCGGCGTTGAGGAGGGCGGAGGGGGTCGCCAGCGCGATCATCGCCAGACGGAAACCGAATGCCTGCCGGCACAGGGCTTGGAGGGCGTTGATCTGGATCTGGACGTCCGGGCCCGGTGCGGGTGCCGGTGCGGGTCGTGGGGGGTGTATCCGGCCTTCGGCCGGATGGGGGTTCCCACCCGTACCACCCGTGCGGGTTTCGTTGTCGGGTGCGGGTGGCCCCTGTGGGGGCTCAGCGCCGTCGGCAGCCGGCGCTCCGTGGTCCTGCGAGAGACCAGCCGCCTCCGCGGCCGGTGGTTCGGGCAGCCGTGGCTGTGTACCCCTCGCCGGTTCCCAGCCCGGCGGCAGTGCCGGGGTCACCGATGTCACCGGGATGTCCGGGGCGCCCGTCCGCGCGTGGGGCGGGAGGACCGTGCCTGCCGGCGGGGTGGTGATCTCCGACGGTCCGGCCGCGCGGCGGAACAGCCCCGTGCGTTCCCTGATCGTCGTCATCACTCCCTGCCCCCCTGCCCTACTCGCCCGTGACCGCGCCGAAGTCGATGCCGGAACCGAGGATCAGACCGGCGCCGAGGAGGATCATCGTGGCCGGGACCATGAACGTGGTGATCATCATGGTGGCCTTCGGGACCGCGCGGGCCGCCTTGCGGCGGGCGTTCTGGGAGTCCGTACGGCGCATGTCCTTCGCCAGGGACACCAGCGTGTCCACGATCGGCGCCCCCAGTTCCTCGCCCTGCTGCAACGCCGTGACGAACATCGCCACCTGCTCCGAGTCGTTGCGGCGGCGCAGTTCCGCGAACGCCTGCCTGCGGCTCATGCCCAGGTCCATCTGACGCAGGGTGATGCGGAGTTCGTCCGCCCACGGGCCCTCGTACTTCGACGACACCCGGTCCAGGGCCTGCCGGAAGCCCAGACCCGCGCTCACCACCACCGCCAGCACGTCCAGGAAGTCCGGCAGCGTCCGCTCGATGACGTCCCTGCGGACGCGGATCGCCGACCAGATGCCGACCTCCGTCCAGAACGCGCCGAAGGCCAGGAGCAGCAGGGCCATGAAGAGCTGGCCGCGCATCAGGAACACCAGGAAGCCCAGCCCGCCGAGCGCCCCGTACACCGCGCGTCGGGCGGCGTAACGGTCGATGGTCAGACCGCCGGGGTTGCCCGCCAGGTCGATCTTGCGGCGGTACTTGGCGACCTGCCGGGGGCCCATGAGGCGCAGCACGGCGGGGGCGTAGCGCATGCCCATGCGGTCGACGAGGGAGTCGACCGCGCCCGTGCGGGTGGAGCCGACCTCCAGGGCCAGGGCCAGGTCGCCGGGGAGTTTCGCCTCCGCCCGGTACATGCGGATGCCGGCGAAGACGCCGTAGACGGCGAGACCCGTCAGGAGGGCCAGCAGAAGTGCCATGTCGGTCGGCCTCCTCGCCGCTCAGACGTCGATGCGGGACAGGCGGCGGATGAGGACGAAGCCGACGGCGTACAGGCCGAACGCGATGATCACCGCGGCCTGGCCCGCCGGGGAGCCGGTCATGCGCTCCAGGGCGCCGTCCTTCACCCCGTTCATCAGGAAGAGGGAGCCGACGCCGAGCACCGGGACGGCGTACGACGTCATGCTGACCTGGGAGAGCTGCGTACGGACCTCCCGCCGGGTCTCCTTTCTCTCCTCCAGCGTCTCCGTCAGGTTCCGCAGGGCGCTCACCACCTGGCCGCCCGCCCGGTTGGACAGCACCAGGGTGGTGACCAGGACGACCAGCTCACGGGACGGAAGACGGTCGGCGAGTTCGCCGAGGGCGTCGTCCATCGACGCGCCCACCGCCAACTGGTTGGCGACCTTGGACAGTTCCTCGCCCGCCGGGGCCTCCAGCTCCTCCGCCGCCATGCCGACGGCCGTACGGAGGGCGAGGCCGGCCTGGGTGGCGTTGGCGAGGATGCGGGCCAGTTCCGGGAGCTGGTTGATGAACTTCTCGATGCGTTTCTGCCGCTGCCAGTTGAGGAACTGCAGTGCCACCCCGATGCCGAGCAGGCCGGCGATCGGGCCGAAGAAGGGGGCGAGGGTCGCCTGGCCGACGAGCCACAGGCCGGCGACCGTGGCGAGCATGTAGACGAAGAACTCGCCGGGGGTGACGTCCAGGCCGGTGGCCGCCAGGCGCAGTTCGAGCTTCTTGCCGAGCCCGGTGCGGCGCAGGCGGCGGTCCAGGGTGGGGAAGCGGCGCCGGCGGCCGGCGAGGGGGATCCGGCCGGTGGCCGACAGCCGGTCCACCAGCGCCTGCCGCTGTGCCCTGCCGGTGGCGTACGACTGCACGCCGACGACCGCGAGGACGCAGGCCAGCAGCGTGATGCCGGTGGTCAGCGTGATCAGGTTCTGCAGATCCATGGGGGCGGTTCCTACCTGGCTTCTCGGGTGGCGAGCTGGTCGTAGGACTGGGCGATGCCGAACGCCTGGGGGACGGGCTGGCTCGCCATGTAGAGGCGGTCGGCGGTGCGGCGCGGGAGGGGGTGGTGCTCGTAGACGCCGTGGACGCGGCCGTCGGCGGTCATGGGCTGTGCGCGGAAGCGGGCGACCGTGGTCAGCCGGTACGGCTCCGACGCGTGGCTCTCCAGCAGGGCGACCTCGGTGATGCGGCGGGCGCCGTCGGCGAAGCGGGTGAGCTGGACGATGACGTCGACGGCGCTGTTGATCTGGTCGTGGAGCGCCACGAACGGGATCTCCACGTCCGACATGGAGGCGAGGGTCTGGAGCCGCATCAGGGCGTCCTCGGCGCTGTTGGCGTGGACGGTGGCGAGGGAGCCGTCGTGGCCCGTCGACATCGCCTGGAGCATGTCCAGGGACTCGCCGCCGCGGACCTCACCGACGACGATGCGGTCGGGGCGCATACGGAGGGAGTTGCGGACCAGGTCGCGGATGGTGACCTGGCCCTTGCCCTCGACGTTCGGCGGGCGGGACTCCAGGCGGATGACGTGCGGCTGCTGGAGCTGGAGTTCGGCGGAGTCCTCGATGGTGATGATGCGTTCACGCTCGGGGATCAGGCCGGAGAGGGCGTTGAGGAGGGTCGTCTTCCCGGTGCCCGTCGCGCCGGACACGATGACGTTGAAGCGGGCCTGCACCAGACCGGCCAGCAGGTACAGCATGTGCTCGTCCAGCGAACCGAGGCCGATCAGTTCCTGGAGGGTGAAGGAGCGGGGGAAGCGGCGGATGGTGAGGGTGGCGCCGGTCAGGGAGAGCGGCGGGATGATGACGTTGACGCGCTCGCCGGAGGGGAGGCGGGCGTCGACCATGGGGTTCGACTCGTCGACGCGGCGGTTGACGGTGGAGACGATGCGTTCGATCGTCTGCATGAGCTGGTCGTTGGAGGCGAAGCGGAGCGGGAGCTGTTCGACGCGGCCGCCGCGCTCGACGAAGATGGCGTCCGGGCCGTTCACCATGATCTCGGTGATGGACGCGTCCTCCAGCAGGGGCTCCAGGATGCCGAGGCCCAGGGCCTCGTCGACGACCCGGCGGATCAGCTGGGAGCGCTCGACGGTCGACAGGACCGGGCCCTCGCGGCTGATGATGTGGCCGAGGACGCGTTCCAGCCGGGCCCGGCGCTCGGCCGCCGCCAGCGAACTCATCTCCGCGAGGTCGATCTCCTCCAGGAGCTTGGCGCGGTAGGAGGCGACCAGGTGGCCGTCCTCGCCCCGTCCGGCCGTCTCCTCGGGGGAGTTGATGCGTGCCCGCAGGCTCATGGGTCGCTCGCTCCTCAGTGGTCTCGCGGCATCGTGGCGGACTTGCGGGCGGGGCCGAAGTCCCAGCCCGGCACGATCGAGGGGATGTCGACCGTGGCGGTGACGGTGATCTCGTCGCCTCCCGGATAGCCCTCGCAGGACGTGCCGTCGGCGAGCCAGGTGCTGACGGCGTCCCTGCAGGTGTAGCCGTACGCCTCGCCCAGTGACGCGCTGCGCGCTCCCGCGCGGGCCGCCGTGCCGGCCTGCTGGGCGGTGTAGGCGACCAGGCCGAGCTGTACGGCGGCCATGGCGACGATGAGCAGGATCGGGAGGAAGCCGAGGTACTCGATGGCGACCTGGCCTCGGTCGCGGTCGCGGTCGTGGAGCCGGTGTGCGTGCGGCTCGCAGGGCTCGTACGGCATGTCAGTCCGTCTCCTCCTCGACCGCGCCCGCGTGTCCCTCCACGTCGAGGGGGAGGGAGACGGCGCCGGGGAAGAGGAGGGGGACGTCCAGCCTCACGTCGGCGGTGACGAAGCCGCCCGAGGTCGTGCAGTTCACGGTCGCTCCCCCCGCCCACGCTCCCGACAGCTTGTCCAGCCCGGCCGCCCGGCACGCGCCCTGGCGTGCGCCCGGTGCCGCCGCCGTGGCCGCCCGTACGGCCTCGTCCGCAGCATTCCCCGCGAGCGTGAACGCGTACCCCACCAGGACGAGCTGCCACAGCACCACCAGCGTCACGAGGATCGTGGGGGTCATGCCGAGGAACTCGATGGTCACCTGGCCCCGGTCGCCGTCGCGGCCCCGGTCACGCGCGGGTGATGCCGCTTTCATGGTCATCCCCCTCCGTCCCTGCGCCGCCGGAAGCTCACCGGCCCCCGGTCGCCGCGCGGCCTGCCGCCCTTGTGGGCGCCCTCGGCGGCCTTGACCAGGCCGAGTTCGCCGGCCAGGCCCCACAGGGCCTGCTTCACCGTGCTCTTGTTCTCCAGTTCGTGGACGCGGCCGGCGTCGACGACGGCCTGCAGTTCCTTGAAGTGGGCGGGGATCGCGGTGGCCGCGACCGCGGTGCCGGTGATCTTCCGGATGAGCGGGGGCTGGATCTCCGTGGACCGGGTGTGCCGGTTGACGACCACGGTGGTCTCCTCGGCCTTGCGGATCTGCAGCCGGTCCCACATCCGCACCGCCCGCTTCGCGCCCCGTACGGCGACCACGTCGGGGGTGGTGACCAGCAGGGCCGTGTCGGCCATCTCCACCGCCGCCGCGCCGGCGCCGCCGAGCTGGGCGCCGCAGTCGATGACGACGACCTCGTAGCGGGAGCGCAGGGCGCTGACAATCTGCCGGGTGGCGCGGTCGGTGACGTCCTCGCCGCGTTCGCCCTCGCCGGGGGCGAGCAGCAGGGCGAGGCCGGTGTCGTGGCGGAAGACGGCGTCGGCGAGGACGCGCGGGGAGATGTCGCCCACGGCGGCGAGGTCGACGACGGAGCGGCGGAACTGGACGTCCAGGTAGGCGGCGACGTCGCCGGTCTGGAGGTCCATGTCGACGAGGGCGGTGGTGCGGCCGGAGGCCTGGGCGGCGAGGGCGAGCTGGATGGCGGTCAGGGTCGTGCCGACGCCGCCCTTGGCGCCGCTGACGGTGACGACCGTGCCGCCGGCACCGGTGAAGACGTCACCCCCGGAGCCGAGGTGGCGTCGTACGCCGGCGGACCACTGGGCGACGGCCTGGACGCGGCTGGCGAGTTCCTCGTAGCCGAGCGGGAGGGCGACCAGACCGCGGGCGCCGTAGTCCATGGCGGCCTGGAAGAGGCCGGGGCTCGCGTCGGAGGTGACGAGGATGACGCCGGCGGCGGGGAAGCGCAGGGCGACTTCGCGGATCAGCTCCAGGGCGGGGACGGGGCCGATCCGCTCGTGCACGACCACGACCTCGGGCAGCTCGTCGACGGACTCGGCGGCCAGGCGGGCGAGGGTGTCGATGAGCTGGGTGGAGTCGGTCACCGGGGCGACCGGTTCGGCGTCCGGGAGCTGGCTGAGCAGGGTGATGAGGGACCGGACCGCGTCCGCGTCGCCGACTGCCGGCAGGATCCTCGTGGGCATGCGGGCCTCTCACTTGTCCTTCGCGAGTTCGTACGTCCGCTGCGAGTCCGGGACGGTGCCGTCGGTTCCGGGTGCGACCAGCGCGAGGCGGACCCGCCGGGCGAACGACTCGGCGTAGGTGATGCGCTGGGCGTCGACGGCGGACAGCGCGAAGGTGATCGGAACGGCGTCGGTGGGCTCCCGGCCGCGGTCGTTCTCGTCGGGCTGGAGGGCGGTGAGCTTGCCGACGTCGAGGACCTTGGCGTTGGTCACGATGATCCTGGACTGGTCGGGGTCGCCCTCGCGTTCGCCCTCGAAGGTGGCGTAGACGTTGACCGAGGAGCCCGGTGTGATCTTGCCGGCGACGCCGGTGGCCGCGTCGATCATGATGGCGACCTCCTGCTGTCCCGGCTGCAGGGCGGGCTGGTTCACGATCATGTCGCTCTGCAGCAGGGAGCCCTCCCGCAGATCGGTCACGGCGATCTTGCCCCGGATCTCGTCCAGGTCGGTGACGGCGTTCTTCGACAGCCACCGCTCGGGCATCTCGATCTTCTCGAACTGGCCCGTGCCGAGGGGCGTGTAGGGCGCCACGTCCGTCTTCAGCCGGTACGCGGTGACCTCGGGGCCGACCTTGGACTCCACGTCGTCGATGACGGAGAGGACGCCGGCGAACGCGCCGAGGGCGCACAGGACCGACAGGAGCAGGAGTATCACGCCGCGGCGCTGACGGGAGTTCATGAACCGTGCAACCTCATCGGGGATATCGGTCGAGCGGGACCGTGCGGTGGGGGTGGGGGGTCAGGTACGGCCCCGGGCGAGGGCCGGCGTGCCCTCGGGGGCGGGTGGTACGGCGGAGCAGAACACGCACCGGTCGCCGATGACGTCGATGCCGCACCAGTGGCAGACGCCGCGCCGTACGGAGGTGACGAGCTGGTACAGGACGGACAGGTCGGGCAGGTAGGTGCAGAACTCGATGACCTTGCCGGTTCCCCACCAGTCGGGGGACTCGGCGGGGAGCGGTGTCTCGCGCAGGCCCTGGACCTTCCAGGAGGGGGCCAGGGTGGTGGTGACCCAGTCGGACTGGAGGTGGCCCTTGGCGACGAGCATCCAGGTGCCGAACTCGGGTCCGGCGAGGGAGGTTTCGGGGCCGAGGCGGACGAGTTGCGGCTGCGGATGGGCGAGTACGGCGAACTGGCTGCCGGGCATCCAGGACTTCGCGTGCTGCCTCAGGTCGACGGGGACGCGGTCGAGGCGGGCGACGGAGCCGAGCAGGGCCCCGGAGTGGAGGTAGTGGATCAGCAGCCGGCCGGCGGAGGCGAGGACGCCGGGGCTGAGGTCGCAGGAGGCGAGCTGCCGTAACTGGCGCGCCAGGACGGCCAGTCCGAGCGGTGGCAGATCGGGGCGGAAGAGGGCTATCCGGTCGCTCTCCAGCAGGGAGCGCAGGGTGTGCAGGCGTCGCTGGACGGCGACGGGGGTGGCCCGGGAGCAGACGACGATGACGTGACCGTGGTGCTCGATGATCAACTGAAGCTCGGCCAGGACCTGTTCGAGGGGGCGGGTGTCGATGTCCCGCAGCACCACGGCGGGCAGGGTTCGTTCGTCCTGGGCCGGCAGCGCCATGTCGGCGCCGGTCACGGCAATGGCAGTTGGCACGCGCGGCTCCCCGTTCTCCCCAGGCCCCTCGGCCCACCGGACGTTACTCCGGCGCACCCTGACGACTTCACTGCGTGACTACCTCAGCACTGTATCCGCGGGCCGGTGGCCGGAGAACAGCGATTGAGCAGCCGAACGGCAACCGTCGGTGCACAAGGTGCGCCAAAACGGGGCAGGTTGAGCATCTCGCCGGTCCCGATCGGGCCTTACGGGTGGAGGTCCTGTGCATCGCCTTGACGTCGGTGGTGCCGCGGGGTCGGCTCACTGGTCGTTTTTGGTCTGGACCTATTGACAACTGGATTGGTCTGGACCACCTTGTGCTGCACACGGTGGCCACCGTCGAGTTCCTCCTCCCCTCTCCCCCACCCTTCTCCCCCACCGGAGGCCCCAGTGAACCGCGCACCAGGAACGCCCGGCCGCAGCAGACGCGTCTGGGCCTCAGCCGTCGTCTCCGCCCTCGCCCTCACCTTCGCCGGCGCGGGCCAGGCGTCCGCGGCGGACGTCAACAACGTCAGGAACGCCGGCTTCGAGGCGGGCCTGGGCAACTGGACCTGTTCGGCGAACAGCGGCACGACCGTCTCCTCCCCGGTGCACGGCGGCACGGCCGCGCTCAAGGCCACACCCGCCGGGCAGGACAACGCCCGCTGCTCCCAGACGGTCGCGGTGAAGCCCAACTCCACCTACCGGCTGAGCGGCTGGGTGCAGGGCGGATACACCTACCTGGGCGTCACCGGCACCGGCACGACGGACGTGTCCACCTGGACCCCGGACTCCGGCGGCTGGAAGCAGCTGTCGACCGGCTTCTCCACCGGTTCCTCCACCACCTCGGTGACGGTCTACACCCACGGCTGGTACGGCCAGGCCCCCTACTACGTCGACGACCTCTCGGTGTTCGGCCCCGACGGGGGCGGCGGCGGAGACCCGGAGCCGACGGTCCCGGGCACCCCGGGCGGGCTGACCGTCTCCGGTACGACCGCCTCGTCGGTGTCGCTGGCCTGGAACGCGGTGTCGGGGGCGACCGGCTACAGCATCTACCGCAACGGCACGAAGGTGACGGCCGTGTCGGGCACCTCGGCGACCGTGACCGGGCTCGCGGCCGCCACGTCGTACTCCTTCCAGGTCACCGCCACCAACGCGGCGGGCGAGTCGCCGAAGTCGACGGCGGTGTCGGCGCGCACCGAGGAGAGCGGCGGCGACACCGGCGGGGACCTGCCCGAGCACGCGGTGACGGGCTACTGGCAGAACTTCGACAACGGCGCCGCCGTGCAGAGGATCTCCGACGTCCCGTCCGCGTACGACATCATCGCGGTCGCCTTCGCCGACGCCACCGGCACACCGGGCGCCGTCACCTTCAACCTGGACTCGGCGGGCCTGAACGGCTACACCGTCGACCAGTTCAAGGCGGACATCCGGGCCAAGCAGGCAGCCGGGAAGAAGGTCATCATCTCGGTCGGCGGCGAGAAGGGCACCGTCTCGGTGAACGACTCCGCCTCCGCGACGAACTTCGCGAACTCGGTGTACGCCGTCATGCAGGAGTACGGCTTCGACGGCGTCGACATCGACCTGGAGAACGGTCTCAACCCGACCTACATGACGCAGGCGCTGCGGTCGCTGTCGGCGAAGGCCGGCCCGTCGATGATCCTGACGATGGCGCCGCAGACCATCGACATGCAGTCCACGTCCGGCTCGTACTTCCGTACCGCGCTGAACGTGAAGGACATCCTCACGGTCGTCAACATGCAGTACTACAACAGCGGTTCCATGCTGGGCTGCGACGGCAAGGTCTACAGCCAGGGCTCGGTGGACTTCCTGACCGCGCTCGCCTGCATCCAGCTCGAGGGCGGTCTCGACCCGTCCCAGGTCGGCCTGGGCCTGCCGGCCTCGACCCGGGGCGCGGGCAGCGGCTACGTCTCCCCGTCGGTCGTGAACAACGCCCTGGACTGCCTCACCAAGGGCACCGGCTGCGGCACCTTCAAGCCGTCGCGGACCTACCCGTCCCTGCGGGGCGCGATGACCTGGTCCACGAACTGGGACGCCACGGCCGGGAACGCCTGGTCCAACGCGGTGGGCCCGCACGTCCACGCCCTGCCGTAACCGGTCCGGACCGCCATCGCCCCCGTCCCACGGCCGCGTGGGGCGGGGGCGATGCGCGCGGTGCCCGTCGGCCCGGCCTAAGACCGCGGGTCACCAGCATCCCCGAGTCCGGCTGCGGCGACGGCGGCGAGACCGCGATCCTCACGAGGACCGAACCGTCCGACACCCCCGTCCCGGAACCCTCCCCCGGCACCTGGAAGCGTGAGGGCCCCGACTCCGGCGTGAGCATGTCCCTCGTGCCGGAGCAAGGGGCCTACGGCGAGGTGGTGGACCGGTGACGGGGCGGCGTACCACTGCGCGTGGGAGAACGTCGTGGTGGACGCCACCAGCACGGGGGTGCGGCTCGGCCCGGCGGTCGTCACGGTCGCGGAACCGGAGGACCGGTGCGAGGACGGCACCACGGAGACGTCGCGGCTCAAGAGCGCCGGCCAGCCGGCCGTGACCGTGCTCGGTGACGGCCGGCCTCCGTCGGTCTGCCGTCGCGCGGACTAGAAGAACTCCGACCACGGCTGGTCCCAGACCTGCTTCACGCACAGGACCAGGAACAGCAGGCCCGCGATCGCGAGCATGCCGTTGCTCAGCGGGCCGTTGCGCCACTCGCGGGGTGTGCGGGACGAGTTGAGGAGCCAGAGCAGGGTGAGGGCGAGGAAGGGCATGAAGGCGGCGCCCAGGACGCCGTAGATGATGATCAGGCGGAAGGGCTCGTCCTGGAAGAGCAGGATCATGGGCGGGAAGGTGAGCCAGAGCAGGTAGGCGCGGAAGGCCCAGGAGCGTTCGCGGCGTCCGGAGGCCAGCTCGTCGCCCCGTGCCTCGCGCTCGCCGCGCTGCCGGGCCAGGAAGTCGGCGAACATCAGGCTCACGCCGTGCCAGACACCGATCAGGGAGGTGAAGGAGGTGGCGAAGAAGCCGATCAGGAAGAGCTTGCCGGTGGCCGTGCCGTACTCCTCCTCCAGGATGTCGCCGAGCTGGATCAGGCCCTTGTCGCCGCTCGCGATCGCGATGTTCGCCGAGTGCAGCAGCTCGGCGCCGACCAGGAGCATCGCGATGACGAAGACGCCGGTGGTGGCGTAGGCGACCCGGTTGTCCAGGCGCATCACCTTCATCCAGCCGGTGTTCGTCCAGCCCTTGGCGTTGACCCAGTAGCCGTACGCGGCCAGCGTGATGGTGCCGCCGACTCCGCCGATCAGGCCGAGGGTGTTGAGGACCGAGTCCTTCTCGTCGGGGAGGACCGGGAGGAGGCCGGCGAAGGCGTCGCCGAGGTGGGGGGTGACGCGGATCGCCAGGTAGACGGTGACGACGAACATGACGCCCACCAGGACCGTCATGACCTTCTCGAACACGTCGTACTTGTTGAACCAGACGAAGACCAGACCGACCAGGCCGCAGGCGATGCCCCACCATTCGAGGTCCATCACGTCCGGGAAGAGGGCCTGGAGCGGCAGGGCGCTCGACGACATCGCCGCCGCGCCGTAGACGAAGCCCCAGATCACGGCGTAGACCGCGAAGAACCAGGTCGTCCAGCGGCCGAGGCTCGCCCAGCCGTCGAAGAGGGTGCGGCCGGTGGACAGGTGCCAGCGTCCGCACGCCTCCGCGAGGGAGATCTTCACCAGGCAGCCGAGGATCGCCGCCCACAGCAGGGTGTAGCCGAAGTTGCTGCCCGCGATGAGGGTGGCGACGAGGTCGCCGGCGCCGACACCGGTCGCGGCGACGACGATGCCGGGGCCGATGTAGCGCCAACTGGACTTACGGGGAGCCGAGTCGGTTCCGTCCGGTACGCCTACGTCTCTGGTGTTGCCCGTGGTGTCCGCCATGGGGGTCAAGAAAGCCCATGGCGGCCGGGGGGACAAGAGGGCGTGCGCGGATCTTCACCCGATGTGCCTAGTCGGCGTCGGTTCCGTCGCCGTCGTCCCCGCTGTCCTTCGCGTCGTCCTTCGCGTCGTCCTTCGCGCTGTCCTTCGCGTCGTCCTTCGCGCTGTCCTTCGCGTCGTCCGGCTGGTCGTCCTTCTCGGACTGCGCCTCGCCGTCCTCGAAGTACGCGTCCAGGACCGCGTCCAGGGCGGTGTCCCATTCCGCGAAGCTGCTGCGGGACGGGGCCTCGACCTCGATCGGGTACCAGCGGCGGTCAGGGGTGTGGACGGTGAGCGTGTAGCGCTTGCCGAAGCGGGCGGTCTCCGTCTCCACCGCGCCGATCTCGTCCCAGCGGAACTCGCACTCCTGGTCGTCCAGGCGCAGTCGTACGCCCCTGTGGTCGGCGATCACCTTGGCGCGGCGGTCGGACGCCTCGAAGACGGGGCCGTCGGGGGCCGCCGGCTCCTCGGGGGCGGAGTCCTCCTCCGCCTCCGGTTCCGGAGTCGTGTCCTCCGCCGGGGCCGTGTCCTCCGGTTCCTCCGGCTTCGCCTTCGCGTCCTCCTCCCGGCCGGACGCGGGCGAGGTGAGCCCGGGGATGAATGCCGGGTCGAATCCGGCGCCTTCCAGGGGCTGGCTGCTCGATCCTATGCGCTGCTCCACACCGCAGGAGTATGGTCGACGAACCTGTGACGGACACAGCCAGCCCCCAACTTCGTTATCAGACGCCTACATGAGCACCACGGCTCACACGACGAGACTGAGCGCGGCGGCGACCACGAACCCGGCCACGGACAGCACGCTCTCCAGCACCGTCCACGTCTTGAGCGTGTCCCGCTCGCTGATGCCGAAGTACTTGGCGACCATCCAGAAGCCGCCGTCGTTGACGTGCGAGGCGAAGATCGAGCCCGCCGAGATGGCCATGATGACCAGCGCGACGAACGCCTGCGAGTGGTCCCCCTCGGCCAGCAGCGGGGCCACGATGCCCGCCGTCGTCACGATCGCCACCGTCGCCGAGCCCTGCGCGACCCGCAGCACCACGGAGATCAGGTAGGAGAGGACGATCACCGGGAGGCCGACGTCGTTGAAGGTGTCCGAGAGGGCCTGGGCGACCCCGCTGGCCTTGAGGACGGCGCCGAAGACCCCGCCCGCGCCGACCACCAGCAGGATGTTGCCGACCGGCTTGAGGGAGGACGTGGAGACGGTCTCCAGGGACTTGCGGGACCAGCCGCGCCGGATGCCCAGCAGGTAGTACGCGAGGAACAGGGCGAGGGTGAGGGCCACGAAGGGGTGGCCGAAGAACTCGATGACCGAGCGGAGGGTGGAGGGATCCAGCGCGATCGAGGAGAAGGTCGCCGCGAGGATCAGGATCAGCGGCGTACCGATGATGCCGAGGACCGTGCCGAGCGGCACCGGCGCCTCCCGCGGTGTGACACCGGAGGCGCGCTGCTCGGCGGCGACGGCGTCCTTGGCCTCCTGGGCGGCCTCGACCATGTCCTGCGGTACGGCGACGAAGATGCGCTTGCCGATCCAGGCGGAGTAGACCCAGGCGGCGGCGACGGCCGGCAGACCGCAGACGACGCCCATGAGGATGACCCAGCCGAGGTCGACGTGGAGCAGTCCGGCGGCGGCCACCGGGCCCGGGTGCGGGGGCAGGAAGGCGTGGGTGACCGAGAGACCCGCGAGGAGGGGGAGGCAGTAGAGCAGGATCGACTTGCCGGAGCGCTTGGCGGCGGCGTACACGATCGGCGCGAGGACGAAGATGCCGACGTCGAAGAAGACCGGGATGCCGAAGATCAGACCGGTGAGGCCCATCGCGAGCGGGGCCCGCTTCTCGCCGAACAGGCCGAGCAGCCGTCCCGCCAGCACCTCGGCGCCGCCGCTGACTTCGAGGATCGCGCCGAGCATCGTGCCCAGGCCGATGATGATCGCGACATGGCCGAGGATGCCGCCCATCCCGGACTCGATGGTGGACACCGCGTCCGACCGCTGGACCGTGCCGAAGAGTTCGGTGACCGACAGGCCCGCCAGCAGGCCGACGGCTATGGAGACGGCGAGCAGCGCGACGAACGGCTGGAGCCGGACCTTGATGATCAGGAAGAGGAGGAGCGCGATGCCGATGGCGGCGACGGTCAGCAGGCCCGCCGTGCCGTCGAGGAGGACGAGCAGTCCTCCGGTGTGCGGTGGTGCCTCGGCGGGTGCGGAGGCGGCGAGCGGGAGGAGCGGATGGGACATGCGGGGGTCCTCTGGGTAAGGGCATGGGGCTTTCGGGCAGGGGGGATCGCGGCACGGTGTCCCAGGGGTGCGGGACACCGTGCCGTGATGTCGTACGGCGGTGGTGTGGGGGGGCGGCGCGGGTCAGCCGAGGACGGCGAGCGCGTCGATCTCGATGAGGAGGCCGGCGGGCAGACCGACGTAGACGGTCGTGCGGGCGGCGGGCGGCTGGGTGAGGCCCTGCTCCTCGAAGTAGGTGTTGTAGATCTCGTTCATCTCCGCGAAGTGGTCCACGTCGGTGAGGTAGACGCGGATCATCATCACGTCGTCCCAGCTCGCGCCGCCCTCTTCGAGGATCGCCTTGACGTTGGCGAAGGTCTGGAGGGTCTGCTCGCGCAGGGTGGGACCGGCGGGGGTGGGGGCCTTGCCCTCCTCGTGCGGGAGGAAGCCGACCTGGCCGGCGACCTGGAGGATGTTGCCCTTGCGGACGCCGTGGGAGAACTTCGCGGGCGGGGTGGTGTGGGTGGCGGGGGTGAGCGCGGTCTTCTCGGTCATGCGGGGGTGTCCTTCACTGGGGTTCTGCCGGAGTACTCGCCGCTGATCGCGTCCGCCGTACGGCGCACCAGCGGGAGCAGGGTGAGGAGTTCGTCGGCGGTGACGACGACGTTCGGCGCGGAGACCGACATCGCGGCGACCACCCGGCCGTCGGCGCCGCGGATCGGCGCGGCGACGCAGTTGATGGACTCCTCGTGGCCGCCGAGGTCGGTGGCCCAGCCCTGTTCGCGCACCTTGGCCAGTTCCTGGAGGAACGCGGCGGCGTTGGGTGTCGAACGGGACGTGTACATGGGGTAGTCGAGCTTCTCCGCGAGGGGGCGGCGCTCGTGTTCGGGCAGGTCGGCGAGGAGGAGTTTGGCGACGGCCGCGACGGTGATGGCGACGGGTTTGCCGATCCGCGAGTACATGCGGACCGGGTAGCGGCTCTCGACCTTGTCGATGTAGAGGACCTCGTTCTCCTCGTACACGGCGAGGTGGACGGTGTGTCCGCAGGTCTCGTTGAGGCGTACGAGGTGGGCGTGGGCGATCTCGCGGACGTCGAGGTTCTCCATCGCCTCCTGGGCGAGGGCGAAGAGGCGGGCGCCGAGGCGGTAGCGCTGGTCGGACTGGCGGTAGACCAGGCCGTGCTCGTGGAGGGTGCGCAGGAGGCGGAGGGCGGTGGATTTGTGCACGCCCAGCCGGTCGGCGACCTGGCCGAGGTCGGCGGGGCCCTCCGCGAGCAGGGGGAGGATGCTCAGGGCGCGGTCTACGGTCTGGCTCATGGGGTGCGTGCCTCCTCTTCGGCCTCTTCGTCGGCTTGTGTCCAGCCGGGGCCGAGTCGCAGTCTCCCCCACGCGGTGTCGTCGAGGGCGACGAGGCGCCCCGCGAGGGCGCGGGGTGGGGGCGGGGCGAGGTCGCCGGGGGTGGTGAGGGCGGCTGCGGCGGTGAGGTGGCCATGGCGCAGGCGGTCGCGGAGGGGGAGGTCCCGGAGGGTCGCGGAGAGGAAGCCGGCGGCGAAGGCGTCGCCGGCGCCGGTTGTTGCGACTACGTCGACTTTGAGGGCGGGTTCACAGGTGCCCTGTGCTGCGGTTGGGCGGGGGTGGGTCGCGCTGCCCGGCGCTTGCGGGGTGCCGTCCGCGCCCACCCTCCCCCACTCTCGGCTTCGCTCGAGCGGGGGGACCCCCGTCGCCCCAGCGGCACGACTGCCCGCGGGGAGGCGGGTACGGCTGCCCGCGGGTCCGGTGAAGGCGACTACTGCGTGGGCGCCCTGTTTGACGACCAGGATGGCCGGTTCCGGCAAGGCCTCGCGGATCTTGGACGGGCCGCCTGTGATGCCCCAGGCCTCCTCTGCCTCGTCCTCTCCCACGAAGACGATGTCCGCGTCGCGGGCCAGGTCGAGGAGGACTTCCGGGCCGTGGGTGTCAGGCCAGAGGCCGGGGCGGTGGTTGACGTCGAAGGAGATCAGGGGGCGGCCGGGGCGACGGGCGGTGAGTTCGCGCATCAGGGTCAGGCAGTCGGCCGACAGTGCTGCCGTGATGCCGGACAGATGCAGGATGCGGCCCGCGCGTACCGCCTCCAGGTCGAGGTTCGTGGCCGTCATCGCGGAGGCCGCCGAGCCCGCCCGGTAGTAGGCGACCTCGTGGGCCTCGGTGGAGCGGTCACCGGCCGTGCGGAAGTAGATGCCGGTCGGGCGGTCCGGGTCGCGGCGGACGTGGGACACGTCGACGCCGTAGCCGCCGATCGCCTCGACGAGGTGGTCGCCGAAGGCGTCGGCGCCGACCCTGCTGACCCAGCGGGTCGCGTGGCCCGCCGCCGCGAGCACGCACGCCACGTTCGACTCCGCGCCGCCGATGCCCCGGTCGAAGGACGGCACGTCGGCGAGGCGGCCCGGCCGGGAGGGCAGGAACGTCACCATGGACTCGCCGAGCGCGACAACGTCCACGGCGTGACTCCTTCTCTTCTGCGGGTGGGGCGGTCTCCGTTGACCGCACGTGGCCGAGATGTTAGACAGCGTTAAGCGATATACGCAATGGGTGTTGCAAGTAATGCAACACACCTGATCAGGGAGGTTCCGATGGTCCTCGACGCTCTCGCCCGCCTCACCGAGGAACGGGTCGACCACCGCTTCAAGGGCCTCCCGCCGGACGCCGAGGGGCTGACCGTCGGCGAGCTGGCCGCGCAGCGCCGCAACCTCTTCACCGACGGCTTCACCACGCCCGTGCTCGCGCTCTCCGCCGAGCGCCTGGAGCACAACCTGAGGCTGATGGAGACGTACGCCGCCCGGCACGGGCTCGCCTTCGCGCCGCACGGCAAGACCTCCATGGCGCCGCAGCTCTTCCAGCGGCAGATCGAGCACGGGGCGTGGGGCATCACGCTGGCCGTTCCGCACCAGGTGCGGGTGGCGCGGGCCTACGGGGTCCGGCGGGTCTTCCTCGCCAACGAGCTGGTGGACGCGGCGGCCCTGAAGTGGATCGCCGCCGAGCTGGACGCCGACCCCGGTTTCCGGTTCGTCTGCTACGTCGACTCCGTGCGCGGGGTGGAGCTGATGGACGCGGCGCTCACCGCGAGCGGTGCCTCCCGCCCCGTGGACGTCGTCGTCGAGCTGGCCGCCGGCGAGGGCGCCCGCACCGGTGTGCGGACGGAGGCCGAGTGCGCCACCGTCGCCGATGCCGTGGCCGGGGCGCGCGGGCTGCGGCTGGTCGGGGTCGCCGGGTACGAGGGCGAGGTGCCGCGGGCGGACCCGGAGCGGGTGCGGGCCTGGCTGCGGCGGCTGGTGTCGCTCGCCGTGGACTTCGACAAGGCGGGGCGGTTCGCGGGGCTCGACGAGGTCGTGGTGAGCGCGGGCGGCAGCGCCTGGTTCGACGCGGTGGCGGACGTCTTCGCCGAGGTCCCGGAACTGTCCGCGCCCGTGCTGAAGCTGCTGCGCTCGGGGGCGTACGTCTCGCACGACGACGGCCACTACCGCGAGCTGACCCCCTTCAACCGGGTCCCGGAGGAGGGTGCGCTGGAGCCGGCGTTCCGGCTGTGGACGCAGGTGGTGTCGCGGCCGTCCGACGGGCAGGCGTTCGCCAACGCGGGCAAGCGGGACGCGGCCTACGACCTCGACCTGCCGTTCGCCCAGGTGGTGCGCCGGGACGGGAGCGAGCGCCCGGCCGCCGGGATCTCGGTGACCGGGCTGTCCGACCAGCACGCGTGGCTGCGCACCACCGGGGAGGCCGATCTGGAGGTGGGGGACTGGGTGGGGCTCGGGCTGTCCCACCCGTGCACGTCGTTCGACAAGTGGGTGCTCATCCCCGTGGCGGAGGCGGACGGCACGGTGGTCGACTACATCCGTACGTTCTTCTAGGAGGCCAGCATGGAAGAGCTCGTCATCCGGGACGCGGACGTCGTGGACGGCTCCGGCGACCACGCGTACCGCGCGGACGTGGTCGTGGACGGCGGCAGGATCGTCTCCATCGTGAAGGAGGCGGCGGACGCGGGCTGTCAGCGCCCGAAGGCCCGCCGTGAACTGGACGCCGAGGGGCTGGTGCTGGCCCCCGGTTTCATCGACATGCACGCCCACAGCGATCTGGCGCTGCTGCGCGACCCCGACCACAGCGCCAAGGCCGCGCAGGGCGTCACCCTCGAAGTCCTGGGCCAGGACGGGCTGTCGTACGCGCCGGTCGACGACCGCACGCTCGGCGAGGTGCGCCGGGCGATCGCCGGGTGGAACGGCTCGGGCGACGACATCGACTTCGACTGGCGGTCGGTGGGCGAGTACCTGGACCGGCTCGATAGGGGCATCGCGGTCAACGCCGCGTATCTGATCCCGCAGGGCACGGTCCGGGCGCTCGCCGTCGGCTGGGAGGACCGGGAGGCCACGCCCGAAGAGCTGGACCGGATGCGGCGGTTGGTCGCGGAGGGCATGGAGCAGGGCGCGGTCGGCATGTCGTCGGGGCTGACGTACACGCCGGGCATGTACGCCAAGGACGCCGAACTGACCGAACTGTGCCGGGTGGTGGCGTCGTACGGCGGCTACTACTGCCCGCACCACCGCTCGTACGGGGCCGGGGCTCTGGAGGCGTACGAGGAGATGGTGGCGCTGGCGCGGGAGGCGGACTGCCCGCTGCACCTCGCGCACGCCACGATGAACTTCGGCGTGAACAAGGGCCGGGCGCCCGAGCTGCTGTCCCTCCTCGACGACGCGCTCGACGCCGGCGCCGACATCACGCTCGACACCTACCCCTACACGCCGGGCTGCACGACCCTCGTGGCACTGCTGCCGAGCTGGGCGAGCGAGGGCGGGCCCGAGGAGATCCTGCGGCGGCTCGCGGACGACGACACGGCCGAGCGGATCCGGCACCACCTGGAGGTCACCGGCTCGGACGGTTGCCACGGCGTGCCGGTGGAGTGGGAGACCATCGAGATCTCGGGCGTCGGCGACCCGGCGCTGGGCGAGTACGTGGGCCGTACGGTCCTGGAGTCGGCGCGGGTGCGCGGCGAGTCGCCCTGGGTGGTGGCGCGGGAGCTGCTGCTGAAGGACAGGCTGGCCCCGACGATCCTCCAGCACGTCGGTCACGAGGAGAACGTACGGGCGATCATGCGGCACCGGGTGCACACCGGCGGCTCGGACGGCATCCTCCAGGGCGCGAAGCCGCATCCGCGCGCGTACGGCACGTTCCCCCACTATCTCGGGTACTACGTGCGGGAGCTGGGGGTGTTGTCGCTGGAGGAGTGCGTCGCGCACCTGACGTCGCGCCCGGCGGCGCGGCTGCGGCTGGCGGACCGGGGGCTGGTCCGCGAGGGCTACAAGGCGGATCTGGTGCTGCTCGACCCGCGGACGGTGGCCGCGGGGTCGACCTTCGACGAGCCCCGGACGCTGCCGACGGGCATCCCGCACGTGCTGGTCGACGGACGGTTCGTGATCGAGGACGGGCGGCGCACGGACGTGCTGGCGGGGCGGGCGGTCCGCGGGACTCCCCGCTGACCGCCCGCCCCCACCGGCCCTCTACGGCTTGGGAACCACGCAGCCGCTCGCACTCAGGTCGAGCCTGTTGTCCGCGCCGAAGCAGGCGGGGAACAGGTAGGTCTGCTGGGCGTAGTTGATGCCCTGGCGGACCGTGACCTGCCCGTTCTCGTCGACCTCGCACGGGTTGTTCACCGTGCAGCGCTCGCCGTTCGTGTTACCGGTGTTGTTGACGGCGACCACCTGGCCGGTGGCGTCGTCGACGACCGGTGAACCGGAGGTGCCGCCGATGGTGTCGCAGGCGGAGGTGTAACGGACCGAGTCCTTCCAGGTCCAGTTCCCCTCCTTCATGCGGTACGCGAACCCGTCGACGGAGCAGTTGTAGACGCGTTTCCAGTAGCCGGACACCACGCTGATGGAGGTCCCGGCCGCCGGGCGGGTGCCGCTCAGGGGCAGTGCGTCGATGCCGTACGCGCTCTTGATCCGCGCGTACGTCGTGCCCAGCCGGTAGATCGCGGCGTCCGTGTCGGTCATGGTCGCGTAGACGAGCCGGTCGGCGCGCAGGGTGGCGACCTTGGAGCCGGAGGAGTTCAGCAGTCCGAAGGTGCGGCTGGACGCCCGGTCGACGAGGACCTGTCCGGGGGCGGGGAAGCCGCTCTCCAGGCAGTGGCCGTTGGTGAGCACGAGCGCCGGGTCGTCGTCCGCCGAGCCGGGCATGCGGACGACGGAGCCGGAGCAGTTGCTGAGCGAGACCGTGCCGGCGAAGTTCACCGCGCCCTCCCGGGGCGCGGTGAGTCCGGACAGGGTGTCCGCCGCGGCCCCGACCGTGTCGTTGACGAGATCCGTCAACGTGGTGGTCGGGGCCGCGTCCGTGGTCGTGTCCGCGCCCGTGGGGGAAGGCGCGGCGGCGACCGCGGGGGTCGCGCCCGCCCCGGCGAAGGCCAGGGCGCAGAGCGCGACGACGAGAGGTTTTCTCATGGGGGTCCCCTCTTGCGGCGTCGGGCGGCCGGGAATCCTCCGGCCGCCCACAGAATTGTCATGCGCATTGTCAGCACGTGAGCGGCGAGGGGACAAGGACTTGTTTCCGGCCGGTGGCTTCGTCGCGCGATCAGGGTCCCCCGAGGGGGTGGGGGCGGGGGCGACGGGAGCGGGGAGAGTCCGTGTGAAGGTGATGGACGGAGGGGACGGAGAGGATGAAGGAGCGGGCGATCACCTGGACCGCTTCGGACCCTGGCCCCTCCCCGGCCGGTCGTCGGAGTCGCTCGGGCCGGGGTCGCCCGGCTCCGTGGTGACGGGGGGAGCCACCGTCGGGCCGCCCGCCGGTGCGGAGGTGGCGCCGGACGACGGCTCGGCCGACACCCCGCCGGACGGGTCCTCTTCGCCCTTCCGGCCCTCGTCCGGGACGCCCGTACCCGGGGAACCCCGGCCGGCCGAGGGGGCCCCGGGTGCGGACGGCTCCCCGGCGGGGGAGGACACGCCCGGCTCCCCGGGCTCCGCCCCGGCCTCCCCGGCCGTCGGTCCCGTACGGCCGCCCTTGCCACCGGAAACGCCGGACGGCGAACCCGAGAAGGCGAACCCCGCGATCAGCGCCGCCGCCGACACCGCGCCCACCGCTCCGGCGACCGCCACCACGCGGCGGGAACGCCGGGCGGCGGCCTTGCGCCGGCCGCGCCTGCCCGAGCGTCCCGCACCGTCCGCGGCCACGCCGCCCTCACGGGGACCGGGCACGCCGGGCCGCGGCCCGTCCTCCCCCCGTACGGAGGACGCGTCCCGCTCCCCCACCGACGGCAGCTCGCGCGTCTCGTCGTACGCGTTCTGCCAGCCGTGAGCACTCGCCGGGTCGACGTACTCGTCGTACTCCGGGGGCGGGGTGGTCTGCGGGAGGTACACGTTCGGCGGACCCTGGGGCGCCGGGGTGCCGTTCCCCCCGTCGGCGTACGGAGAAGGGATGGACATGGCGGCGCATTGTAGGGAAGCGGGGCGCTCGGAGGACAGCGAGCGGACGAACCACCCGAATCGGAGCGTCCCACGTGGCGGAAAACACGGTCCGAGGGTCCATACCGGGCCGTAAGCTCCCAGCATGCAGGTGATCCAGTCGACCAAGCTCGCCAACGTCTGTTACGAGATCCGGGGCCCGGTGCTCGAGGAGGCGATGCGGCTGGAAGCGGCCGGTCACCGCATCCTCAAGCTGAACACCGGCAACCCGGCGGCGTTCGGCTTCGAGTGCCCGCCCGAGATCCTGGAGGACATCCTCCGCAACGTGTCGACGGCACACGGCTACGGCGACGCGAAGGGCCTGCTGGCCGCGCGCCGGGCGGTGGTCATGCACAACCAGACCCTCGGCATCGAGACCGACGTCGAACACGTCTTCATCGGCAACGGCGTCTCCGAGCTGATCGTGATGGCGATGCAGGGCCTGCTGGACGACGGCGACGAGGTGCTCGTCCCCGCGCCCGACTACCCGCTGTGGACGGCGGCCGTCTCCCTCTCCGGCGGCACGGCGGTGCACTACCGCTGCGACGAGCAGTCCGACTGGATGCCGGACCTCGCCGACGTGGAGCGCAAGGTCACCGACCGCACCAAGGCGATCGTGATCATCAACCCGAACAACCCGACCGGCGCGGTCTACGACGAGGCGGTCATCAAGGGTCTGACGGACATCGCCCGCCGCCACAACCTGCTGGTCTGCTCGGACGAGATCTACGACAAGATCCTCTACGACGACGCACGGCACATCCCGACCGCCTCCGTCGCCCCCGACCTGCTCACCCTCACCTTCAACGGCATGTCGAAGGCGTACCGGGTGGCCGGCTACCGGGTGGGCTGGATGTCGATCTCGGGCCCGCGCGCCCACGCCGACTCCTACATCGAGGGCCTGACGATCCTGGCGAACATGCGCCTGTGCGCGAACATGCCGGGCCAGCACGGGGTCGTCGCGGCGCTCAGCGGACGCCAGACGATCAACGACCTGGTACTGCCGGGCGGGCGGCTGCGCGAGCAGCGGGATGTGGCGTACGAGCTGCTGACCCAGATCCCGGGCGTGAGCTGTGTGAAGCCGAAGGGGGCGCTGTACCTCTTCCCACGGCTCGACCCCGACGTCTTCAAGATCAAGGACGACCGGCGGATGGTCCTGGACCTGCTGCGCCGCGAGAAGATCATGGTCGTCCAGGGCACCGGCTTCAACTGGCCGGAGCCGGACCACTTCCGGGTGGTGACCCTGCCGTCGGTCACCGACCTGCGGGACGCGGTCGGGCGGATCGCCCGCTTCCTGGACGGTTACGGCCAGCCCTGAGGCATCCTCACGAACGTCCTTTTTACGAACGACTCAACTTTAGACTGAATCTAAGCTAGGATGGTTTCCTGCTGCACCACAGGAGGCCATCCATGTACGAACCGATCCGTGCCAAGTCGGTCCACAGCACGATGGCCGGCACCCCCCACGACTTCCCCCACCGCTCCCGTGAGGAAGAGCTGGACATCCAGCTCGCGGGGCATCTCGCCGCACTGCTCGCCGTCACCGACGAACTGCGCGTGGCGGCCCCCTCGGCCGATCTGGACACCGCGGCCGAGCGGCTCGCCGAGCAGATCACCCGCCTGCGGGGAGGACGTACGCCGGCCCGCGCGTCGGCGACCACGAGGGGCCGCGAGCCGAACGCGGCGGCCCTGCACCGGCGGGCGCACACGCTCGCCGGCCGCGCCCTGGTCGTCGCCGCCTCCCGCGCCGACACGGCGGCGGCGATCCTCGCCGCCGAGCGGATGGACGCGCACACTGCGGCCCTGCAGCCGCGCACCCTCACGTCCTCCCACTGAGCCCTCTTCCCGGGCTCCCCTCGAACGGCCCCGGTCCGCGTGCACCCGCAGCGACGCGCGGACCGGGCGCCACGCTTCCTCTCCGCCGGGCCACCCGGCCGGGCGGCCCGGTGCGGGGCATACCACCGCCGTGACACGCCGGCCGGCTCGCGAGCGGGACTAGACGGACGGACGGCCGGCCGGGACACCGCCGGTCAGAGGGGAGTCGTCGATGCGGGGCAACCGTGCGAGCCGCTCCCGGCGGGCCTCCGGGCTCCCGGCCCCGGTCCCGGAGTCGGCCGGACAGAGCGCGCCGACGACGTACGCGCCGAGGGCGTTGTCGATCGGGTGTACCTGCGGTACACCGTTCTCGTCGAGCTCCTGGTACTTCATCAGGGTCTGCGCGACGGCCATCTGGCGCTTGCCGTCCCGGCTGGACAGCGCGATCGTGCCGGCCCCGAACACCGCGCCGTCGTGACCCCAGAAGCGTCCGCAGGGCAGGTCCAGGGCGTAGATGCCGAGGCCGTAGTCCATGCCCGAGACGGGGACCGTGCGCGTCATCTCGTCGAGGGGCGCCGCGCCGACCAGCTTCCCGCCGAGCAGGGCGCGGTAGAAGCGGTTGAGGTCGTCGGTGGTGGAGACGACCGATCCCGCCGTGTACGCCCACGACATGTCGTAGACGCTGTAGTCGCGGGGCGGGTCGATCAGACCGTAGAACGACTCGTACATCCGCGGGTGCGGGCCCTTGATGTACGGGGTGTGCGGCAGGTACGTGTGACGCAGCCCGGCCCGGTCGATGACGTGGCGGGTGAGGTACGTGGAGGCCTTCTGGCCGGTGACCTTCTCCAGAAGGAGCCCGGCGATGACGTAGTTGGTGTTGGAGTACGTGCCCGGCACCGAACCGGGGCTTCCGGTCGCGGGGGCCGTGAGGCCCAGCCGGACCAGTTCCCGCGGGCTGACGGAGCGGAAGCGCTCCTCGTCGAGGCTGGCCGCCGAGCCCCGGGTGAGGGAGGGGAAGGCGCCCGCGACGTAGTCGCCGATCCCGCTGGTGTGGTTGAGGAGCATGCGTACGGTGATCCGCCGTCCGCGCTCCCCGGGTATCAGGTCCGGCAGGTAGTCGGAGACGGGCGCGTCGAGCCGGATCCGGCCGCGCTCCGCCTGCTGGAGCAGGCCCACGGCGGTGAAGGTCTTGCTGATGCTGCCCACCCGCTGCCGCATGCCCGGCGTGACCGGGCGGCCGGTGTCCACGTCCGCGACACCCGCCGCCCCGGTCCACCGCTCGCCACCGTCCCGGACGGACGAGAAGACGCCGTACATGCCCGCCTCGTGGACGGCGTCCAGCGCGTCGCGCAACGCGGTTCCGTCCAGGGACGTGGAGCCTCCGGGGCCGGCGACGGCCGGTTGGGTGAGGACGACGGTGGTCGTCAGCAACGTGGTGCCCAGGATGGCTCCGAGAAGTCGGGCAATGCGCAACTTCCTGTCCTTTCAATCGCCTTCGGGACCGACGGATGATCGATCCAGATCATCTTCAGGAGAAACGGACGGCCCTCGCATCCTTCCGGGGAATGATCGAGAACCGGCCTCCGGCCACCCGCGCGCGAACAACCGGCCGCCACGAAGGGTGACTTGAAGGACGCATCCACCCGTTGCCCCGTCCCGGGATCCGCGGTTGACGCCGGTTCACGGGGTCCCGCACGGCATACGCGCGGTCGAGGGCCGGGGATACCGAAGCCGACGCCCGTGCCGAGGGGGCCGTCCGGGGACTCGGATCGTCGCCCGGCACAGCCGGACGACGTCCCGGGAGGACCTCTCCCGGGAACGACGGGATCAGCGGGTGACGTCGACCGTCGCCGACGCCGTGGACGCCTCGTGCAGGTCGTCGCCGGGCCAGCTCACCGTGTAGGTCGTCTCGCGCCGGGTGCGCGGCAGGTCGTCGACGGTGAAGGTGCCGTCGGCGGCGACCGTCACCGACGACAGCGTGCCGGTCCCCTTCCGGTCGGTGCGCTCCACCTTGAGCGTGGCCCGCTCCGGCAGCGCCTTGCCCTGCGCGGTGAACGTCCCGGTGATGTGGACACCCGTGCTCATCGACGCCTCCGCCGGGGCGGTGAGCGTGATCGAGCTGGCCCCCTTGCCGACGGACACCGTGTGGGTGACGTCGGTGGCCGGGCGGTGGGTGAGGTCGCCGAGGTAGGAGACGGTGTAGGTGGCGTCGCCGATCAGGCCGGGCTCGTCGAGGACGGTGTAGGAGCCGTCCTCCTTGACGGTGAAGGTGCCCAGGTCGTGGGTGCCGTCCGCGTCCGTGCGGGTCGCCTTGACCTTCAGCGGCTCGGCGGGCGCCGGTCCGTCGTGTTCCAGCCGGCCCCGCACCGACAGCGGCTCGCCCGCGACGGCCCGGGCGGGGCTGTGGGTCAGCGTTTCACCGAGGCGGACGTCGTACTGGACGGCGGGGGGCTGGATGATGTGCAGCCAGAACTGGTTGCCGGCCGCGTTGGTGGTGACCGCGAAGAGCCGGGAGCCGTCGGCGGACCATTCCGTGCCGCGCGGCACGACGCGGTCGCCGTCCTGGCTGCCCTCGAAGACGAACTCCAGCGGCGCGGTCGAATCGGCCGGGTCGGCGGGCTGGACCAGCAGGTCGGGGGTGGCGCCGGTGGCCGAGGCGCCGCGTGCCACGTACTTTCCGTCGCCGCTGAAGGCGACCGAGCTGGCGGTGGCGCCCGCGGGCAGGGCCTGGTAGCCGTTCGCGTCGTCCGACAGGTCGCCGGTGTTCAGCAGCCGGGTGCCGGCGGAGGCGTCGGCGAGGGCGACCTTCGTGCCGTCCGGGGAGACGGCGATGTCCTTCAGGTTCAGGGCGCCGTTGCCCGCGCTGTCGGCGAACCGGCGGGTGGCGTTCCGTACAGGGGTCTCTCCGCTGCCGTCGAAGACACTGACGAACGGGTTGGGCGCCGAGGAGTTGAGCACCCCCTGACCCATCACGAACGTGTCGTTCGGGCCGCCCTCCAGCAGGAGCTTGCCGGAGTCGTTCCAGCCGGTGCGCTGCCAGCCGCCGTTGACGATCGTGTCCACGGTCGACGTGGCCGTGGCGCACTGGGACAGGTAGTCGGTGTACTGCGAGGTGTAGTACGGCTTGCCGCCGGCGACGACGACCTCGCGGCCGCAGTTGTCGGAGGGCGCGTTGGGCACGCTCTTGAGGGTCAGCGTGGTGGTGTCGTACGCGGAGATCCGGTAGCGCTCACCGACGTAGAGCGTGCTCGCGTCGGCACTGAGCGCCAGGCCGGAGACGTGGTAATCGGTGTTGATGGTGGAGATCCGCTCGCCCTGGAAGGTGTAGACGGCGATCCGGCCGTAGTTGGAGCTGGAGCCCACGGCGGCGTCGGCGAGGAAGACGCGCTGGTGGACGTTGTCGACGGCCAGCGCCGAGTACGTGGTGAACGGCAGTTTGGCGACGGCGTCGGCGGTGGCCGCGTGCGCCGCGGGCGCGACGGCGACGGTGAGTCCGGTCCCGGCGAGTGCGGCGGCGAGAACGGTGGCCGCGAGGCGTCCGGGACGGTGTGCTGTATTCAACTGTGCCCCCCACAGGCTGTGTCGGCGACCCGTACGGGAAAGCCACCCCCCAACCATGGAACGGGGAACAGCCGTTCGGGTCGTACAAGATCGGGAGCGTACACCGGCACATCGCGCATCGCGGCAGGTTTCCGGCGGCGTGGCGCCGCGTCGGCCGCACGCGGGAACGGCGCTGTCATTGGCCGCCGTTGTCGAGACCCTCCTTCAACCGGCCGACCGGCCTGTCCGAAGCGTTGCGATCCGGCGGCCGTCCGCCCGATGAACCAGCACTGATCCTGGGCTGCTTGAGGGACGTGACGGGGAGGGAAGGCACGCTCGGCACCTGCTTGAGGGACGTGACGAACGACGTCCAGGCCCCTGCCGTGATGGTGAGGACCGGGCCGTGGGGGACCTTGGAGTCGCGGGCGGGGACTACGGCGGTGCGGGCGGCGCAAGACCTCGGCGCAGTTGCCGCCGTCGCCGTCGCGCGTGCGCTGCCCGAGCCGCCCGGAGTGGCCGGTTCCCGTTGCATACCGGTATGGCTCGGACACCCTTCGTTCACCTGGGCCGCTCGGGAACGTTGGATTCCGCAGGGATGCTCCGGGCGTGAGACGGATTATGGGAATCGTCCTCGCGGTACTGCTGACGGCCGGCGTGGCGGCCGCCGTCGTCGCGGGCCGGGACAGCGAGGAGACGGGCACGGCAACGAAGACCGTGCGCATGGTGATCGGATCGGAGAAGGCCGAGTTCTTCGCCGATCCGGACGTGGTGGAGGCCCTCGCCGCCAAGGGCTACACCGTCGAGGCCGAGACCTCCGGGTCCTGGGCCATGGAAGGGCTGGATCTGGAGGGGTACGACCTCGCCTTCCCGTCCAGCCGGGCGCCCGCCGCCGAACTGGCCGAGAAGTACGAGGTGCGGGGAATGCTCCCGCGCCCGTTCTACTCGCCCCTCGTCGTCGTGGCCCGTCGCGGGGCCGCCGAGGTGCTGGCCGCCAACGGGCTGGCCGTGCTCGACGAGGAGAACCCGGGCACTCTGAAGATGGCCGCCTACCTCGACGCGGCCGAGCACGACCGCACCTGGCAGCAGCTCGAGGGGGCCGGGAAGTACGGGGAGCTGACCGGCACCCTCTACATCTCCAGCACCGACCCGGAGAGCTCCAACTCCGGCGCGCTGTACCTGGCCGCCGCCTCCTACGTCGCCAACGGCGGCAAGGTGGTCGCGAGCGACGCCGAGATCGGGCGCACCGCTCCCCTGCTGCGCAAGCTGATCGGCGTCCAGGGCGCCCAGCAGACCGGCACGGACGCGGCGTTCCGGGACTTCGTCAGCGGGGCCGGCAACCCGCTCGTCCTCGTCTACGAGTCCCAGGTGTCCGCGTTCCTCAACGAGCAGCAGAACGCGGACGACCTCTCCGTCCTCTACCCGGACACCACGGTCAACAGCGACCACACCGTCGTCCCGTTCACCGAGAACGGCCGGAAGATCGCCGGACTCCTGGGCACCGACCCGGCGTTGCGCACGCTGGCCATCCGGCACGGTTTCCGCCCGCAGGGCGACGCCGCCGAGTTCGCGGCGGCCGCCGTGGGGCGCACCGCCTACCTCAAGCAACGACTGACCGGCGTCCGCCAGGCGCCCGTGCCCACCTCCGCGGTGCTGCACGAGCTGGCGCGACGGGCGCGCGGATAAGGGGGACGACAGCAAGTGAGCACCACTGAAGGCGACTTCTTCCTCACACCGCCCGAGGCCGTCACGCCCGTGCCCCGGGAGAAGGCCGGCGGGCTCGTGCCCGTCGACGACGGCGTACGCGCCGGCATGGCGGCCAAGGCCGCCGCGTACGTCGAGGGGCTGGCCGCCCTGGACGCCCGCTCGCCCGAGTTCGCGGGCAAGGTCGGGGAGATCACCGCTCTGGGCGCCGGCGAGATGCGCGCCGCCACCGCGCAGTCCAACCGCATGCTGGAACGCACGGTCCGGAGCCTGCCCGACAAGGGCGGCGACGCCCAGTCCAAGGTCGCCGGGTCGCTCGTGGAGCTGCGGCGCGTGGTCGAGGACCTGGACCCCCGGGACCTGCCCACGGGCAAGGGCCGCAAGTTCCTCTCCCGGCTGCCCGGCGGCAACAAGCTGCGCGACCACGTCGCCAAGTACGCCTCCGCGCAGGGCACCCTGAACGGCATCGTGGGCGCGCTGCGCGGCGGGCAGGACGAACTGCGTCGCGACAACGCCGCGTTGCAGACGGAGCGGGTCCACCTGTGGGAGACCATGGGCAAGCTCCAGGAGTACGTCGTCCTGACCGAGGCCCTGGACACGGCCGTGGAGCGGCACATCGCGGGCGTGGAGACCACCGATCCCGCACAGGCCGACTCGCTCCGTGCCGACGTCCTCTTCCCCGTCCGGCAGAAGCACCAGGACCTGCTCACCCAGCTCGCCGTGTGCGCGCAGGGCTACCTCGCCATGGACGTCGTACGGCGCAACAACGACGAGCTGATCAAGGGCGTGGACCGGGCGGCCACGACGACCGTGTCGGCGCTGCGGATCTCCGTGATGCTGGCGTCCGCGCTCGACCACCAGAAGAAGGTCGTCGAGCAGGTCGACGCGTTGCGCGGGACCACCGAGGAGCTGATCCGGGGCAACGCGGAGATGCTGGCGACGCAGAGCGGGGAGATCCAGCGCATCGCCGCCGACCCGGCGGTCGGGGCCGAGACCCTGCGCACCGCGTTCCAGCAGATCTACCGCACCCTCGACGCCATCGACACCTACAAGGTGCGGGCGACCGAGGCGATGGCGGCGACGGTGGAGAACCTGACCTCCGAACTCCAGCACGCGAGTACCTACTTGGAGCGCAGCCGGTCACAGGGTGCGCTGGAAGGGGGCCTCGGATGAGACGACGGTCCCTGGCCGCGCTGCTCGCCGCCGGCACGGTCCTGCTGAGCGCGTGCACCGCCGGGCAAGAGAAGGAGGCCGACCCGCAGGCCGCAGCGCCGGGCACGCTGCGGGTGCTGGCCTCCAGCGAACTCAGCGACATGACCCCGGTCCTCGAACGGGTCGAGAAGGACACCGGCGTCACCGTCCGGCCGACCTACATGGGCACGCTCGACGCCGTGGACATGCTGGCCACGGGGAAGACGGACGGCCGGTACGACGCCGTGTGGCTGTCCTCCAACGACTATCTGCGGCTGCGCCCGGAGGCGGCGGAGAAGATCGTCTCGGAGACGCCCGTGATGTCCAGCCCGGTCGCCATCGGCGTGCGGTCCGCCGTCGTCGAGGAGCTGGGCTGGAACCCCGAGGACGTCACCTGGTCCGCGATCGAGCGGGCCGTCCGGGACGACGGGCTCACCTACGGCATGACCGACCCGACCCGCTCCAACTCCGGTTTCTCCACGCTGATCTCCGTCGCCTCGGCGCTCTCCGGCGCGCAGTCCGCGCTCACCGACGCCGACGTGACGAAGGCGACGCCGCGGCTGAAGGGGTTCTTCGCGGGGCAGAAGCTCACCTCGGGTTCGTCGGGCTGGCTGGCCGGCGCGTACAACCGCCGCGGTGACGTCGACGCGCTCCTCAACTACGAGTCCGTCCTCAAGGGCTTCAAGGGCCTGACGGTGATCCGCCCGAAGGACGGGGTGGTCACCGCCGACTATCCGCTCTCCTCCCTCGCCTCCACCGGCGCGGCCACCCGCGACGACGTGCGCCGGGTGACCGAGGCGCTGCGCTCGGACGCCGTGCAGCGGCTGATCACCGACCGCACACTGCGCCGCCCGGTCGTCGCCTCGGTGGAACCCGCGGCCGGACTGGACACCGGCCGCAGGCGCGAACTGCCCTTCCCCGGCAGCCGTTCGGTCGCCGACGGGCTGCTCGACGCGTACGAGAACCAGCTGCGCCGCCCCTCCCGGACGGTGTACGTCCTCGACACCTCCGGCTCGATGGAGGGCGAGCGGATCGACCGGCTGAAGCAGGCCCTCACCGGCCTCACCGACGACTTCCGCGACCGGGAGGAGGTCACCCTGATGCCGTTCGGCACGGACGTGAAGAGCGTGCGCACCCATGTCGTGCGCCCCGACGATCCGCGGCGGGGGATCGCCGCGATCCGCCGGGACACGCGGGAGCTGCGGGCCGAGGGCGACACCGCGATCTACACGTCCCTGCGGAAGGCGTACGACCATCTGGGCGGCGGTGAGGACACGTTCACGTCGATCGTGCTGATGACGGACGGCGAGAACACGGCGGGCGACGGCGCCGGTGACTTCGACGCCTTCTATGCGGGGCTGTCCCGCGAGCGGCAGGACATCCCCGTCTTCCCCATCCTGTTCGGCGACTCCGACCGGGCCGAGCTGGAGCACATCGCGGAGCTGACCGGCGGCCGGCTGTTCGACGGGCAGGGTTCGCTGGACGGGGCGTTCGAGGAGATCCGTGGCTATCAGTAGGTACGTGGAGTCCCGCAAGAACATCGCCGGGTGCGTGGGCGGGCTGGCGGGGCTGGTGCTGACGTTCACGGGCGTGGCGGGACCGTACTGGCCGGTCGTGGTGGCCGGGCTGTACGGGGTGGGCGCGCTGATCGCCCCGCCCGAGCGGCCCGCGCCGCCCGCCTTCCCGGACCCGTCCGCGCGGCTCGACGAGGTGCGGGCCGACTTCGGGCGGCTGCGGGAGTATCTGGCGGACGTCGACCTGCCGCCCACCGCGGCGGACCGGCTCACCGAACTGACGGACATGCTGGCCGCGCTGCTGGACCCGGGGTGGGTGACCGAGGTCCTCGCCCAGGACCCGGACGCCGTGCACACCCTGTCCCGGGCCGTGCGGCAGGACGTGCCGGAGGCCGTCGACGTCTACGCACGGACCCGCTGGTGGACGCGGCTGGCACCCGGGCAGGTGCCTCCGGAGGAGCACCTGGTGCGTCAGCTGGAACTGCTGCACGCGGAGGCGGAGCGGCTGGCGCAGGGCCTGCGGGAGACGGAGGCGCGGCGGCAGGAGTCGCACACCCGGTACCTGGAGGACCGGTCCCCGTGAGACCGGCATGGGCGAGGGCCTGTCGTCGGTCTCACCGCCGGGGCGGGCGGGGAGGGGACGACAGGCCCCATGGCCCGCACGCCGTTGTGCGGGCCTCGCCGGTGTGTTCCGCGGCCGGTCGTGGCGTGACGATCGCTGGTCAGGGCATCCTCAAACCGAGTGGCGACCGGCCGCGGGGTCTGTGCGGGCGTCAGCCCAGGCGCTTCACCAGCGCGTGGTACTGGTCCCACAGCTCCTTGGGCGTGTGGTCGCCGAAGGTGTTCAGGTGGTCGGGGACCAGGGCGGCCTCCTCGCGCCACACGTCCTTGTCGACGGTGAGCAGGAAGTCCAGGTCGGCGTCGGAGAGGTCCAGGCCTTCGGTGTCCAGCGCGCCCTTGGCCGGCAGCACGCCGATCGGGGTCTCGACGCCCTCCGCCTTGCCGTCCAGGCGTTCGACGATCCACTTCAGGACGCGGGAGTTCTCACCGAAGCCGGGCCAGACGAACTTGCCGTCGTCGTTCTTGCGGAACCAGTTGACGTAGTAGATCTTCGGCAGCTTGGACTGGTCCTTGTCCTTGGCCACGTCGATCCAGTGCGCCATGTAGTCGCCCATGTTGTAGCCGCAGAACGGCAGCATGGCGAACGGGTCGCGGCGCAGCTCGCCGACCTTGCCCTCGGCGGCGGCGGTCTTCTCGGAGGCCACGTTGGCGCCGAGGAAGACGCCGTGGTTCCAGTCGAAGGACTCCGTCACCAGCGGTACGGCGCTGGCGCGGCGCCCGCCGAAGAGGATCGCGGAGATCGGCACACCCTTGGGGTCCTCCCACTCCGGCGCGATGATCGGGCACTGGGCGGCCGGGGTGGTGAAGCGGGCGTTGGGGTGCGCGGCGGGCGTGCCGGACTCGGGGGTCCAGTCGTTGCCCTTCCAGTCGGTGAGGTGGGCGGGGGTCTCCTCGGTCATGCCCTCCCACCACACGTCGCCGTCGTCGGTGAGGGCGACGTTGGTGAAGACCGAGTTGCCCCACAGGGTCTTCATGGCGTTGGCGTTGGTGTGCTCACCCGTACCGGGGGCGACGCCGAAGAAGCCGGCCTCGGGGTTGATGGCGTACAGGCGGCCGTCCTCGCCGAAGCGCATCCAGGCGATGTCGTCGCCGATCGTCTCGACCGTCCAGCCGGAGATCGTGGGCTCCAGCATGGCGAGGTTGGTCTTGCCGCAGGCGGACGGGAAGGCGGCGGCGACGTACTTCGACTCACCGGTGGGCGGGGTGAGCTTCAGGATGAGCATGTGCTCGGCCAGCCAGCCCTCGTCGCGGGCCATGACGGAGGCGATGCGCAGGGCGTAGCACTTCTTGCCGAGCAGGGCGTTGCCGCCGTAGCCGGAGCCGTAGGACCAGATCTCGCGGTCCTCGGGGAAGTGGGAGATGTACTTGGTGCTGTTGCAGGGCCAGGGGACGTCCTCCTGGCCGGGCTCCAGCGGGGCGCCGACGGAGTGCACGGCCTTGACGAAGAAGCCGTCGGAGCCGAGCTCGTCCAGGACCGGCTGACCCATCCGGGTCATGGTGCGCATGGAGACGGCGACGTACGCGGAGTCGGTGATCTCGACGCCGATGGCGGACAGCGGCGAGCCGAGCGGGCCCATGCAGAAGGGCACGACGTACAGGGTGCGGCCCCTCATCGAGCCGCGGAAGACGCCCTTGTCGCCCCGGAAGATCTCCCGCATCTCGGCGGGGGCCTTCCAGTGGTTGGTCGGACCGGCGTCCTCCTCCTTCTCGGAGCAGATGAAGGTCCGGTCCTCGACGCGGGCGACGTCGGTGGGGTCGGAGGCCGCGTAGTAGGAGTTGGGGCGCTTGACCGGGTCGAGTGGGCGGAAGGTGCCCTTGGCGACGAGCTCTTCGCACAGGCGTTCGTACTCGGCCTCCGAGCCGTCGCACCAGACCACCCGGTCCGGCTGCGTCAGGTCTGCGATCTCGTCGACCCAGGAGATCAGTCCCTGGTGGGTGGTGGGGACGCCGGGTTCCGCGATGTCGCGCGCCACGATTGCTCCTAAATGAGGGTTTTTTGTTGGGAGGCCCCGTGGGGGCTGCGACCCGGATGCTGCGCGGTGGTGCGCTGCGCGCTCATCCGGTGTCGACCGCACTCATTTGATCATCCGATGAGAGCGCCCATCTGTCCAGAGGGCCGCACAGGTGAGCAACGTGACGATGACCACGGTTTTCGTGGGCTTTTACGCGCACGTTGGGTACACCTGACGATTTCTTTGCGTGACGTCCCGGCCGAACGGCGTGAGATGATGGCCACTCGACGGACCCAATCGGCCGCCGGGAGGCATAACTTACGGTCCCGTAGGTACGATGCGAGACATGACTGCGTTCGCCCCCGACGCGCCCACGGACCCGCCGGCCGACGGCCGCGGTCCGGTGGCGACTTCCCTCCCGCATCCGGTCAAGCCCAAGCTCCGCGGCTGGCTGCACCTGGGCATGTTCCCCGCCGCCCTGGTCGCCGGACTGGTGCTGACCGCCTTCGCCGGCTCGAGCCGGGCACGCCTCGCCTGCGCGGTCTACGCCCTGACCGCCTGTCTGCTGTTCGGCGTGAGCGCGCTCTACCACCGGGGCGACTGGAGCCCGCGGATGGACGGGGTGCTGCGCCGGCTCGACCACGCCAACATCTTCCTGATCATCGCGGGCACCTACACCCCGCTGACCATCCTGCTGCTGCCGGAGTCCAAGGGGCAGTGGCTGCTGTGGGGCATCTGGGCGGCGGCGGCCGCCGGGATCGTCTTCCGGGTGTTCTGGGTCGGCGCGCCCCGCTGGCTCTACACGCCCTGCTACATCGCGATGGGCTGGGCGGCCGTCTTCTTCCTGCCGGACTTCATGCGCTCGGGCGGCATCACCGTACTCGTCCTGGTGGTGGCCGGCGGGCTGCTCTACAGCGCGGGCGGGGTGATCTACGGCCTCAAGAAGCCCAACCCGTCACCACGCTGGTTCGGCTTCCACGAGGTCTTCCACTCCCTCACCCTGGCCGCCTTCATCGCCCACTACATCGGCATCTCCCTGGCGGCGTACCAGCACGCGTAGGAACCGGTACCGGCCGCAGGACCGGTACCGGCCGTGGTGGCCGGCGATCGCCGACAATGGCCGTCATGAAGGCCGCACCCTCCCCCCTCACCCCCGCCGACCCGCCCCGACCGGGGCTGCGCGAGCGGAAGAAGATCAAGACCCGTGAGGCGATCCGCGGTGCGGCCTTCGCCCTGATCGGGGAGCGGGGCTACGACGCCATGACGATCGAGCGGATCGCCGAGCGCGCCGAGGTGTCGCCGTCGACCGTCATCCGCTACTTCCCGGCCAAGGAGGACATCGTCCTCACGGACGAGTACGACCGGCCGATGGCCGCGGCACTCGCCGAGCGGCCCGCCGGCGAACCCTGGCCCGCCTCCGTCCGGCACGTGCTGCGCGGGGCCGTGCGCCGCGCGATGGCCGAACAGCCCGAGGTGACACGGGTGCGGGCCAGGCTGCTGGCCGAGATCCCGGCGGTGCGCTCCCGGACGCGGGAGAGCCTGTCGGCCACCGGGCGGCTCCTCGCCGACGCGATCGCCGCGCGCACCGGGCTCGACCCGGACGGCCTGGAGGTGCGGGTCGCCACGACGTCCCTGCTCGGCGGCCTGCTGGAGGCCACGACGTACTGGGCCGAACACGGCCACACCGACGATCTCGCCGCCCTCGTCGACCGGGCCCTCGACGTGGTCGAGCACGGCCTGCCCACCGCGAAATCCCGGAGCGGCGGACACCGGACATGACATCCTTGGGCGGGTGAACGGTCCCGAGATCCACGTCGAGTTCGCCCCCGAGCTGCTGCTCTTCGTCCCCAGGGCACGGCCCACCGGTGCCACGAAGGCCGCCACCGACGGTGTCTCCAGCCTCGGCCACGTCGTCGAGTCCCTCGGAGTCCCGCTGACCGAGGTCGGCGCGCTGCTCGTGGACGGCCGCGAGGTGCCGGCCGGCCACGTGCCGACCGCGGGCGAGTCGGTGACGGTGCGGGCCGTCGAACACCCCCAGCGGGTGCCGGGCGCTCCCCTGCGCTTCCTGCTCGACGTGCACCTCGGCACGCTGGCGCGCCGGCTGCGGCTGCTGGGCGTGGACACGGCGTACGAGTCGACGGACATCGGCGATCCGGCGCTGGCCGCGCGGTCGGCGGCGGAGCGGCGGGTGATGCTCAGCCGGGACCGGGGGCTGCTGCGGCGGCGGGAGCTGTGGGCGGGGGCGTTCATCTACAGCACCCGGCCCGAGGAGCAACTCACCTACGTGCTCGACCGGTTCCAGCCCGAACTGCGGCCGTGGAGCCGGTGCACCGCCTGCAACGGGCTGCTGCGGCAGGTCACCAAGGACGAGGTCGCCGACCAGTTGAGGGGCGGAACGCACCGCACGTACGACGTGTTCGCCCAGTGCGCGGAGTGCGGCCGCGCGTACTGGAAGGGCGCGCATCACGAGCAACTGGTCGCGATCGTGGAGCGGGCGGTCGCGTCGCGGGCCGAGCGGGGCTGACGCGGTAACGCCGCGGGGACCGCGGGCCCGGGCGGGGAACCACAGGCCCGAGGCGGGGAACCACAGGCCCGAGGCACGGAGAACCACAGGCCCGAGGCGGAGAACCACAGGCCCGAGGCGGAGAACCACAGGCCCGAGGCGGAGAACCACAGGCCCGAGGCACGGAGAACCACAGGCCCGAGGCGGAGAACCACAGGCCCGAGGCGGAGAACCACAGGCCCGAAAGCGGGGAGAACCGCAGGCCCGGCGCGGCCGGGCATCCTCGCGGGGGTGCCCGGTGCGCCGTCGGACCGTTCTTGTCCTGCCGCGGGCCGGGCCGTCGCGGTTCTCGTCCGGGCGTGGCGGCCGTACCGACGGCCGGTACGGCCGCCGGTTCAGCCGCCCAGCGCCGCCCGCAGCCGGTCGGCATCGGTCGTCGGCGCGTCACAGGTGAAGTTGCGGCAGACGTAGGCGGCCGGTGCGCCCTGGACCAGCGGACGGTCGGCGAGCAGCGGGAACTCGTCGCTCTCCGGGGTGCCGGCGGCGACCACCGCGCCGGGCGCGGAACCCAGGAGTGCCGTGCGGTGCAGGGCGGCCGTGGCCGGGTCGTCGAGCGCCGGGCCGACCACCGCGACCTCCCGCGGTCCGTCCAGTACGGCCTCGGCGACCGCGAGCCCCCACCCGATGAACCGCGGGACGCGCGGGCCGAGCGCCTTCACCACGCCCAGCGCCCGTTCGGCGGCGGTGCGGTGCGGCTCGGAACCGGTGTGCGCGGCATAGCCGAGCAGGGCGCCCGCGGCGGCGGTCCAGCCGGACGGGGCGGCGTTGTCGGTCGGGTCCTGCGGACGCCGGATGAGGCGCTCCGCGTCGGACGCCGTGTCGTACAGGGCGCCCGATCCGGGGTCGGCGAAGCGGGCCAGGACATGGTCGAGGAGCAGCCCGGCGAACTCCAGCCAGACGCCCTCACCGGTCACCGAGGCGAGCGCCAGGAAGCCCTCGGCGACATCGGCGTAGTCCTCCAGCACCCCCGCGTTGGCCCCGGCGCGGCCGTCCTTGCTGGTGCGGGCGATGCGGGCCTGGTCGTCCAGGTGCAGCCGGACCAGCAGGTCACCGGCGGCGACGGCGGCCTCGACGAGGTCCGGCCGGTCGAAGTAGGCGCCGGTCTCGGCGAGCGCGGCGATCGCGAGGCCGTTCCAGGCGGCGACCACCTTGTCGTCCCGGCCGGGCGCGGGCCGGGCGGAGCGCGCCACGAGCAGCCGCTCCCTGATGCCGTCGATCCGCCCGGCGTCGAACACCTCCTCCTGCTGCGGGAGTTGCAGCACCGAGGCGCCCTCCTCGAAGGTGCCCTCCACGGTCACGCCGAAGTACCGTGCGGCGAGTTCCGCGTCGTCGTCCCCGAGGACCTCGCGCAGTCGCGCGGGCGTCCAGACGTAGTACGCGCCCTCGACGTGCCGGCCCGTACCGTCGTCGCTGTCGGCGTCCAGCGCGGACGCGAAACCGCCCTCACCGGTGCGCAGTTCCCGGACCATGAAGTCGGCGGTCTCCAGCGCCACCCGGCGGGCGAGCTCCGAACCGGTGGCCCGCCACAGATGGGCGTAGACCCGGCACAGCAGGGCGTTGTCGTAGAGCATCTTCTCGAAGTGCGGCACGATCCAGTCGCGGTCGACGGAGTACCGGGCGAAGCCGCCGCCGAGCTGGTCGTAGATCCCGCCGCGCGCCATGCGCTCGCAGGTGTCCGCCGCCATCTGCAGCGCGCCCTCGGCGCCGGTGCGGGCGTGGTGGCGCAGCAGGAACTCCAGCACCATGGACGGCGGGAACTTCGGTGCCCCGCCGAACCCGCCCCGCTGCGGGTCGTACTCCCTGGTCAGCCCGAGCAGCGCCTGGGCGAGCTCCTGCTCGCCGGGCACCTGGTCGTCGCCGTAGGACAGCTCCCGCCCCGCCAGATCCCGGGCGATCTTCCCGGCCACCTCGTCGACCTCGCCGCGCCGCTCGTCCCACGCCTGGTGGACGCCCTGGAGCACCTGCCGGAAGGAGGGCATGCCGTGCCGGGGGGCGGGCGGGAAGTACGTACCGAAGTAGAACGGCTCCGCGTCCGGGGTGAGGAACACGGTCATGGGCCAGCCGCCCTGCCCGGTCGCCGCCTGCACCGCCTCCATGTAGACGGCGTCGACGTCCGGGCGCTCCTCGCGGTCCACCTTGACGCTGACGAAGTGCGCGTTCATGTCGTCGGCGGTGGCCCGGTCCTCGAAGGACTCGTGGGCCATCACATGGCACCAGTGGCAGCTCGAGTAGCCGACGCTCAGCAGCACCGGCACCTGCCGTCGCCGCGCCTCCTCGAACGCCTCCGGGGACCACGGCCACCAGTCGACCGGGTTGTCGGCGTGCTGCAGCAGGTACGGGGAGGTCTCATGGGCCAGTCGGTTCGGCATGGTGTCCATCCTGCCGCAGTACCCGCCCCGGAGCCCGGCAGCACACAGCCGGGAGGATCCGGCCCTCTCCCCACGACGGCCCCCGCACGCCACACTTGTGGCCGGGGAACGCGGCCGGGACCGGCCGACGCCACCGGAGGGGGACAGCAGATGCGGGACGGTCAGCGGGCGGACGCCGAGCGGCTGTTGGCGCGGGCCGTGGAGGAGGAGGTGCGCCGGTCGGGCGGGCGCACCGACGGCAAGGTGCTGCTCGCGCGGGCGCGCGGGGCACTGGACACGATGGCGCAGGCGGCGGCCGAGGAGTACGAGGCGTACACGCGCGCCCTGGACGAGGCGGAGGCCGGACAGCTCACCTTCCGGCAGCGTTACGCCCGCGAGGGCGCCGGGACCCCGCTGCTGGTGGCCGGGGTCGCGGGGGTCGCGGCCGTCATCGCCGACATGGTGCTCGGGACGGGCACCGGGACGGCGCTGGGCGCGGGTGTGACCGTCGGGGTCGCCGGCGCGGCGGCGACGGTGGTGAAGGTGGCCGGCACGCATGTGCCCGCCGCGCACCACCGGGCCGGCGCGGTGGGCCAGCCGGGCGGGCCGCAGCAGTTGCGGCTGCAGTGGCTGACGGCACTGGAGGTACGGGGGATCCGTCCGTTCCTGGACCAGCAGCGGGTGCTGGCCGCGTCCACCGGGCCGAAGCAGGCGGGGCCCCGGCTGCGCGGCACCGACAAGAGCGCGGCGGCCCGCGGGCGGAGCGTGCTGGAGCAGTCGTTCGGGCAGCTCCCGGAGCCGCTGGGTCCGTTCGCGGGACGGCGGCGGGAGATGGAGCGCATCCGGCAGTGGGTGCGGGCGGCCCGCGCGACCACGGAGACCCGGCCGACGGTGGTCGTGCTGCACGGGGCGTCCGGCAGCGGCCGTACGACGCTCGCGGTGCGCGCCGCGCACGACCTGAAGGACCACTTCCGCGGCGCCTGCGTCGTCGACCTGCGCGGCGCCAGCCCCGGCGAGCCCCCGCTGTCCACCCGGGACGCGCTGCTGCACCTGCTGAACCGGCTCGGGGCGCCCCGCGAGCAGCTGCTGTTCCGTGAGCGGTCCTCCCCCGACCAGCAGGTCAGGCGGCTGAGCGAGCTGTACCACCAGCATCTGACCGGGATGCCGGTGACGGTGGTGCTGGACGACGCCTCCGATCCGCAGCAGGTGCGCACGCTGATACCGGAACGGTCCGACAGCCTGGTCCTGGTCACCTCCCGCGCGCCGCTCGGGCTGCCGGACGACCTGCCGGCCCGGGTCCACCAGCTCCCGGTGGAGCCGCTGGACGCGGCCGGTGCGGAGGAGCTGCTCGCGGTCGCCGCACAGGACTCCTCGGGGCCCTACGACGCCGATTCCGCCGAGCGGGTGCGGGAGCTGTGCGGGGGCCTGCCGCTGGCGCTGCGGATCGCCGGTGCGGCCCTCGGCCCCCGCTCTCCCCTCGCGCTCGCCGCCGACCTGGACGCGTACGGGCCCGTCGAGCCGGTCGGGCGGGCGCTGTGGCTGCGCTACACCGACCAGCCGGAGACCCTGCGGCGGCTGCTGCGGCGGCTCGCCCTGGCCGGCCGGGCCTCCCTGGGTGCCGCCGCCGCGGCGGCCCTCCTCTCCACCGACGAGGCCGAGGCGACCCGGCACCTGGTCGCGCTGCACCGCGCCGGTCTGATCGACCGCGTACGGCACAGCCGCTACCGGCTGCACGACCTCGTCCGCGCCTTCGCCCTCGCCCGGCTCCTCGACGAGGAGGACCCCGCCGAACGCGCCGCCGCGCAGGAGCGGCTGATCGTGAACTACGCCGAGCTGGCCGACTCGGTGCTGCGGCTGGTCGACGGCAACATGTCGACCCGCTCCGACCGCTTCGGCCCGTACGGCTTCACCTCACTGGACGAGGCGCTGCGCTGGCTGGACGACGAGTCGAGCTTCATCACGGCGGCGCTGCGGCACGCGGAGGGCGTGGACCGGCGGGCGGTGCTGAACCTGCTCGGCGCACTGTGCGACTACTGCCTGCTGCGCGGCGACCTGTACCGGCTGGGTGAGATCAACGAGCTGGCGCAGGCCGTGGACGAGGGGCTGCTGGTGCGCTCCGTGCAGTGGCGCACCGGTATCGCGGCACGGCAGCTGGGCGAGCTGGACACGGCGCGGACCACGCTGACGTCGGTGGTGGACCTGTACCGGGAGTCGCGGCACGACGCGGGCGCGGCACGGGCGCTGACCTCGCTGGGCATCACGCTGCACCACCAGGGCAACCTGACGGAGGCGTCGGCGAGGCTGCGGGAGGCGCTGGAGCTGCAGGCCGCGCCCGGGCTGGCCACCGATCGCGCCTGGACGATGCACGCGCTGGCGGCGGTGGAGCGGGACCGGGCCCGCCTGGCGGAGGCGCTGGAGCTGCTCACCGAGTCGCTGGTGCTGCACCGCGCGGGCGAGTCGGTGCACGGGCAGGCGTGGGCGCACTTCCAGCTCGGGCAACTGCACCTGCGGATGGACGACGTGCCGCGCGCCGAGGCCGAGCTGCGCACCGCCCTGGAACTGTACGGCCGGACCCGCGACGCCCGCGGTGAGGCGTGGGCGCTGACCGAGCTGGCGCGGGCCCGGCTGGTCGACGGGGACGCCTCACCGGCGGTGGAGGACCTGCGCCGGGCCGCCGCCCGGCACCGGGACAACGAGGACGCGCGGGGCGAGGCGTGGACGCTGTACTACCTGGGCCAGGCGCTGGAGGAGACCGGCGACCTGGACCGGGCGGTGCGCGAGCTGGAACGCGCCCGCACGATGTTCTCCCGGATGCGGGACGTGTACGGCCTGGCCTGCGCCCGGCACCACTCGGCGCGGGTGACCCGGGACCAGCGGGCGGCCCGGACGGGGTCGCTGCGCAACTCCGGGTTCGCCCGGCAGCTCCTGGTGGACGCGCGCGCCGACTTCCAGCGCATCGGGGTGGCGCACGGGGAGGCGTGGTCCTGCCTGGAGCTGGCGGTCGTCGACGCGGGCAACGCGCGCACGCAGCAGGCGCTGGCGCTGTGCGACGAGGCGGTGTCGCTGTTCGTGTCGTACGGCGACCGGCGCGGCGAGGACTGGGCGCGCTTCCTGCGCTGCACGCTGCTGCCGTACGCGGCGCCGGGCGGTACGGAGGTCGGTACGGCGGTGGCCCAGGAGGAGCTGTCCCGGCTGGGCCGGGCCGGCCACGCCTCGCGCGACGGGAAACTGGCCGACTGCGTCGAGGCGTACCAGCTCCTCCTGGAGCGGGGCGTCAGCCTGGAGGCGGGCTGGCAGGCCTGGCACCTGGGCATGGTCCCCAGCCGCCACGCACGGGAGGTGATGGGCGTGCCGGTGAACGAAAAGGCGTGACCCGCTCCCGCGGGCAGCCACACCACCGCCGCCGCTCCCGCGGGCAGTCACACCACCGCCGCCGCTTCCGCGGGCAGTCGTGCCTCCCCCAGTGCCTCAAGGGCCTGGGAGGCGCCCCCAGGGCGGCACGGGTGGGCGCGGCCCCACCCCGCCGGCGCCGGGCTGCGTCACCCGCCCCGGCCCACACCGGGTACTCGGATCACACGGCTGTGCGGCCCTCCAGCGGATCCGGAGGGCCGTACATGCTCAGCCCCGCTTCTCGGCGGCGGCCGTCACCCCGGACTTCTCCGCCCCGGACTCCTCGGACTCGGCGAAGTCGACGCGGCCCATGTGGCGGTTCATGGACTTCATCAGGGCCCACACCGCCAGAGCCATCACCGCGAACACGATGAACCCGAGAACACCAGGGGTCACCTTGTCCTCGTCGAGCTCCTTGGCCAGAGGCACCAGGTGGGTCATTGCCAGGCTTGCGCTTGCGCTCATGTCAGGCATTGTCCCGGATGCCCGCGAAGAGGTCGTCCTCGGGGAGGGAGGTATCGACGAGGGACTTCGCCAGCTCGTACTCCTCCGTCGGCCAGACCTCCCGCTGGAGGTCCATCGGCACCCGGAACCAGCCCCCGTCGGGGTCGATCTGCGTCGCGTGCGCGATCAGCGCCTTGTCGCGGATCTCGAAGAAGTCGGCGCACGGCACGTGCGTGGTGAGCGTGCGCTCCTTGCGCTCGAACTCGCTCCAGCGCTTCAGCCAGTCCCCGTACGGCGACTCCAGGCCGCGGTCCAACATCGCCTGGTGCAGCGCCTCGGTGCGGGGACGGTTGAACCCCTGGTTGTAGTACACCTTCAGCGGCTGGTACGCCGGGCCGTACTCGCCCTCCGGGTACTTCGCGGTGTCCGCCGCCCCCTCGAACGCCACCATCGTGATCTTGTGAGTCATGATGTGGTCGGGGTGCGGGTAGCCGCCGTTCTCGTCATAGGTGGTGATCACCTGGGGACGGAAGGAACGGATCTTCCGCACCAGCTCACCGGCCGCCTTGTCGACGTCCTCCAGGGCGAAGCAGCCCTCCGGCAGCGGCGGCAGCGGGTCGCCCTCGGGCAGCCCGGAGTCGACGAACCCGAGCCACTCCTGCTTCACCCCCAGGATCTCCCGGGCCTCGTCCATCTCCTTCTTGCGCACCTCGTGGATGTGTTCCTCGATGTACGCGTCGCCCTGCAGTTTCGGGTTGAGGATGGAGCCGCGCTCCCCGCCCGTGCAGGTCACCACCAGCACGTCCACCCCCTCGGACACGTACTTCGCCATGGTGGCCGCGCCCTTGCTCGACTCGTCGTCGGGGTGGGCGTGCACGGCCATCAGTCGCAGCTGGTCAGTCAAGACTCAATCCTCAAGTCGGTAGGCGCCCTCAGTGCGGCGGCGCAGTCGCAGGCTTCTATAGTGACCGAATCGGGGGACGAAAAATTCCGGAGTCCGCGCTCCGGGCCCGCCCGGGGACAGCGGTACCTTCCTGCCGAGGAGACGATCATGAGTACGTCGAGCACGCGGCTGCCCGAGGGCCGTTACAGCCGCTCCTCGGACGAGCGTGCCGACCGCACGCTCAAGATCGTCGGCGCCGTGCTGTCGGTGCTGATGCTCGGGCTGATCGGCTGGTTCGGCTACCACTACGTCGCCCAGAACGAGATCAGCGCCGAGGTGATCGGTTTCGACACCTCCGAGGACTCCGTGAAGGTGCACCTGGAGGTGCACAAGGACGCGGGTGTCGCCGGCTACTGCACGGTCCGCTCCCAGTCCGAGGACGGCACCGAGGTGGGCCGCGCCGACTTCCGCTTCGGCGAGGACGCCACGCGCGTCGACGAGGTCGTCACACTCCGCACCACCTCCCAGGGCACCTCGGCCGAGCTCGTCGGCTGCCACACGAACTGACACCGCGGGGAATACCTGGCCACTGACCTGCGCTGATACGAGTCAGGTGGCTTATGTCCTCCCTTTGCGGGCACTCAATTGTTAGGCTCGTGGTTTCGCCCATCCCTGGAGGAACATCCTTCTGGGTAGGGCGATGCTTTGTATCCCCAGTACCTACGAGGAGCACCTGTGACCCAGACCAGCGAGAACGTCACCTGGCTGACCCAGGAGGCGTACAACAAGCTCAAGGACGAGCTTGCGTACCTTACTGGTCCCGCGCGCACGGAGATCGCCGCGAAGATCGCCGCCGCGCGCGAGGAGGGCGACCTGCGGGAGAACGGCGGGTACCACGCGGCCAAGGAGGAGCAGGGCAAGCAGGAGCTCCGTGTGCGCCAGCTGACCCAGCTCCTCGAGAACGCCAAGGTCGGCGAGGCCCCGGCGGCCGACGGCGTGGTGGCGCCCGGCATGGTCGTGACGATCGCCTTCGACGGCGACGAGGACGACACGCTGTCCTTCCTGCTCGCCTCCCGCGAGTACGCGAGCGCCGACATCGAGACCTACTCGCCGCAGTCCCCGCTCGGCTCGGGCGTCATCGGCCACAAGGTCGGTGAGGACGCGGAGTACGAGCTGCCGAACGGCAAGAAGGCCTCGGTGAAGATCCTGGAGGCGAAGCCGTACAACGGCTGACCCGTCCCCGCGAGTCCCCGACGGGCCCCCGGCACCCCTGCGGTGCCGGGGGCTTCGTCATGCCGCCGAGCGGTACTTGCGCACGGCGAGCGTCCGGAAGAACGCGATGATCAGGACCGACCAGATCAGCGAGGCCCAGACGGGGTGCTGCATGGGCCACGCGTCGGGCGTCTGGAAGCCCGGGGGAAGGTTGCCGAACATCTCACGGCAGGCCTGCACGGTGGCGCTGAACGGGTTCCACTCGGCGATGTGCCGGAGGAAGGACGGCATCTGGTTCGCGTCCACGAACGCGTTCGAGATGAACGTCAGCGGAAACAGCCAGATCAGGCCGCCCGAGGTCGCCGCTTCAGGAGTGCGTACGGACAGGCCGATGAGCGCGCCGATCCAGGAGAACGCGTACCCCAGCAGAAGGAGCAGGCCGAATCCGACGAGCACCTTGCCGAAGTTCTCGTGCGTGCGCCAGCCGACGAGCACGGCGACCACCGCCAGCACGACGAGGGTGAGCGCCGTCTGTACCAGGTCGGCCATGGTGCGGCCGGTCAGCACCGCGCCCCGTGACATCGGCAGGGAGCGGAAGCGGTCGATGAGGCCCTTGTGCATGTCGTCGGCGATGCCCGCTCCCGCGCCCGCCGTGGCGAACGTGACGGTCTGGGCGAAGATGCCGGCCATCAGGAACTCGCGGTAGGCCTGGGTGGAGCTGGACGAACCGACCTGGATCGAGCCGCCGAACACGTAGGTGAACAGCACCACGAACATGATGGGCTGGAACAGCCCGAAAATGAGCATCTCGGGAATCCGGGCCATGCGGATCAGATTCCTGCGGGCGACGACCAGGGAGTCCCGGATCGACCGGCCGATGGGGTTGCCGGGGGCCGTGACCCGGACGGTGTCGGTGACGGCGCTCATTTCGCGGTCTCCTTGGTGTCCTCGTCGTCCTTGGCCTCCGCGACGTGGCCGGTGAGGGAGAGGAAGACGTCGTCGAGGGTGGGGCGGCGCAGGCCGATGTCGTCGATCTCGATGCCGTTGGTGTCGAGGTCGCGGATGATCTCGGCGAGGAGCTTCGCGCCGCCGGAGACCGGTGTGGTGATCTTGCGCATGTGGTCCTCGACCGTGGTGTCGCCCTGGCCGGCGCCGCGCAGGCTGTACTTGTCGAGGAGGGCGGACGCCGACGCGATGCGCTCCCGTTCGTGCACCACGACCTCGACGCGTTCGCCGCCGGTGCGGGCCTTGAGCTGGTCGGAGGTGCCCTGGGCGATGACCTTGCCGTGGTCGACGACCGCGATGTCGTGCGCGAGGTGGTCGGCCTCCTCCAGGTACTGGGTGGTGAGCAGCAGTGTCGTGCCGTCGGAGACGAGCTGTTTGATCACTTCCCAGAGCTGCTGGCGGTTGCGCGGGTCGAGGCCGGTGGTCGGCTCGTCCATGAACATCACGGGCGGCGAGACGACCAGGGCGGCGGCGAGGTCGAGGCGGCGGCGCATGCCCCCGGAGTAGGTCTTGGCGGTGCGGTCGGCGGCGTCCGCGAGGTGGAACTGCTCCAGCAGTTCGTCCGCGCGGGCCTTCGCCGCCTTCGCCTTCATCTGGTAGAGCTGTCCGACCATCCGCAGGTTCTCGCGGCCGGTCAGGTACTCGTCGACGGCGGCGAACTGGCCGGACAGGCCGATGGAGCGGCGTACGGCGTCGGGCTGTTTCAGCACGTCGAGGCCGGCGACGACCGCCTTGCCGCTGTCGGGCCGCAGCAGGGTGGTCAGGCAGCGGACGGTGGTGGTCTTCCCCGCGCCGTTCGGCCCGAGCAGGCCCAGGACGGTGCCCTCGGGGACCTCCAGGTCGACGCCGTCCAGTGCCCTTACGTTCCCGAAGGTCTTCACCAGACCTTCGGCATAGATGGCGCCTGGCATATGAGTCTCCACGTCATCGTGATTCTTCGGAAAGCCTAGGTTTGCGCGCTTCTGTGTGCTGAGGTTTTTCGTCGGGCGCGGGCGGCGGGACGGACGGTGGCCACCCGGCGACGAGACACACCATAACGCGATGTATCGCGTCTCACAATGGAATTGCCCGAAGGAGTGACACCCCGTCGGGTGTCAGTCCATGACCGTGTAACCCGCCTCACGCAGAGTCCTGTTGACCTCCGCGCAGTGCTCCGGGCCCTTGGTCTCCAGGTGCAGCTCGACCTCCGCCTCCGTGAGCCCGAGCCGTGGATCGGTCCGTACGTGGCTCACGTCGAGGACGTTAGCGTCCGCCACTGACAACGCCCCCAGAAGCGAGGCGAGCGCGCCCGGCCGGTCCGTCAGCCTCAGCCGTACGGCCAGGTAGCGGCCCTGCGCGGCCATGCCGTGCCGCAGCACCCGCTCCATCAGCACCGGGTCCACGTTGCCGCCGGACAGCACCGCGACGACCGGCCCCTCGAAGGCACCGGGCCGGCTCAGCAGCGCCGCGACCGGGCTCGCCCCGGCCGGTTCGACGACCAGCTTGGCCCGCTCCAGGCAGAGCAGCAGCGCGGCCGACAGCTCGTCCTCGGTGACCGTGCACACCTCGTCCACCAGCTCGCCGACGATCCCGAACGGCACGTCACCGGGCCGCCCCACCTTGATCCCGTCGGCCATCGTCACCGGGGCGCGCACCGCCACCGGACGCCCGGCCGCCAGCGAGGGCGGGTACGCCGCCGCGCCCGCCGCCTGCACGCCGACGATCCGCACGTCGGGCCGCAGCTCCTTCACCGCGACCGCGATCCCGGCGGCCAGCCCGCCCCCGCCGACCCCGACGACGATCGTGCGCACCTCGGGGCACTGCTCCAGGATCTCCAGGCCCACCGTGCCCTGCCCCGCGATGATGTCGGGGTGGTCGAAGGGGTGGATGAACACGGCGCCCGTCCCGTGCGCGTACTCCCTCGCCGCGGCCAGCGTCTCGTCGACCACCTGGCCCTCCAGGCGCACCTCGGCGCCGTACTCCCGGGTCGCGCTGATCTTCGGCAGCGGGGCGCCCTTCGGCATGAAGACCGTGGACCGCACCCCGAGCAGCGACGACGCCAGCGCGACACCCTGCGCGTGGTTGCCGGCGCTCGCCGCGACGACACCGGCGGCCCGCTCCTCGGGCAGCAGCCCGGCGATCCGGACGTACGCGCCGCGCAGCTTGAACGACCCCGTCCGCTGCAGGTTCTCGCACTTCAGGTGCACCGGTGCGCCCACCCGCCGGGACAGGTGCCTGCTGCCCTCCAGCGCGGTCGTCCGTGCCACGCCCGAGAGCATCTTCCGGGCGCCGCGCACATCGTCGAGAGTGACGGCCCGCAGGGATCCGGCCGTGCTGTGGCTCATGACTCCAGCATCGCAGTTCGCCGCCGGCGGCGACCGGGGTGACCAATCCGCGGACTCGGCTTTGCACAGCGCCGGTACGGGCCGACGTCCGGCCGCGTACCCTGTCCCCCAATTAGCAGCCCTCCACGAAGTGAGCCCCCGGCCATGCCCACAACACCTGATATGTCGATGGACATGAGGACGGACCTGACGGCCGTCGGCGACACCGGTCTTCTCGACACGCTGCAGCACGAGGTGGCGTTGTTCGCACGCCGTGCCGAACAGACGCGTCTGGGCGGGGTCGGCCAGGTGCGCAACTCGATGGACCGCGCCGCGTACCTGCTGCTCAACCGCCTCGACAAGGAAGGTCCCATGGGCGTCAAGGCACTCGCCGCGAGCATGGGCATCGACTCCTCGACGGTCACCCGGCAGGTCGCCCCGCTCGTGGACACCGGCCTGGTCAAACGGACCTCGCACCCCGAGGACGGCCGCGCGGTCGTGCTCCAGCTCTCCCCGCGCGGACAGGCGCGCCTGGAGGAAGTGCGCTCCTCACGGCGCCAGTTGATGGCCGAGCTGACGCAGGACTGGGACCCGGAGGAGCGTGAGGTGTTCTGCGCGCTCCTGACGCGCTTCAACGGAGCGCTGTCTGCGCGGATGTCCACCCCTGACCGGGCGGACTCCTGATCCCTGGGGGCTGCGCCCCCAGACCCCCGTCGGCCCTGAACGGGCCTCGTCCTCAGACGCCGGACGGGCTGATTTCAGCCCGTCCGGCGTCTGAGGAGCGGGGTCCGGGGCGGAGCCCCGGGTCGGGACGGGAAAGGGCGGCGGGGGCGAGAAAAACCGGGACTCGTCCACACGTGCACATCTCTTGACCGCGGGGCGCGCCCTGGCCTGATATGAGAACCGAGGGCTCTCAGGGGCGAGGGGAGGCACGGTTGCACCCACGGCACGCATCCCGGGACGACCCCCGCGCCCACGGGTTCGAGGCGTACGTCGCGGGCGCCGGCGCCCGCCTGCTGCACACCGCGACCCTCCTCACCGCCGAACCGCCGGACGCCAACCCGCACGCCCGGCGCCTGCTGACCCTGGCGCTGGCCCACACGTACGCGAGCTGGGACCGGCTGCACGGCGCGGACCCCTACGCCCACACCCGCCAGTACCTGGCGACCCGCTTCGTGAACGGCGCCTGGCACCGGCGCGGCGGGCTGCTCCGCCCCCGCGCCCGCCTGGAGGGGTCGCTGGCCCGGCTCTCCCCGCAGGAACGCCTGGTCCTGGTCCTGCGGCTGCACGAGGGGGTCGCCGAGGAACAGACGGCGGCTCTGCTCGGCCTGTCCGCGGAGCGCGTGCGGGCCGTCCTCCACCGCGCGATGACCGCCGTACTGCGCCCGCCCCCGGGACCGGCGCCCGCGGTGGGCGGCGTCGAGGCGGTGCCGTCGTGACCCGGATGAGGCGGGAGGCGGCCGTACGGCGGATGCTGGAGCGGTCGGCGCCGCGCGTACCGCCCGAGCTCCACGCGGACGCGGTCCGCCGCGGGGCCCGCATCCTGCGCCGCAGGACGCTCGTCCGCCGCGCGATGTGGCTGCTGTTGCTGGCGGGGAGCGTGGCGTTCGTGGTGTGGGCGCTGACGGTCCGTCCGTGGGTGGAGCCGCCGTCGGAGACGACTCCACCGCTCACGGGCTGGTGACCGGGTCCTACCGGCCGAGCGCCTGCTGGAGGTCTTCGAGCAGGTCGTCGACGTTCTCGATGCCCACGGAGAGGCGCACCAGGTCGGCGGGGACCTCGAGCGCGGAACCGGCCGCGGACGCGTGCGTCATCCGCCCGGGGTGCTCGATCAGCGACTCGACGCCGCCCAGGGACTCGCCGAGCGTGAACACCCGGGCCCGGTCGCAGACCTCGACGGCCGCCTCCTCGCCGCCCTCCACGCGGAAGGAGATCATGCCGCCGAAGGCGCGCATCTGCTTGGCGGCGACCTCGTGACCGGGGTGGTCGGGCAGCCCCGGGTACAGGACGCTCGTCACGCGCGCGTGGCGGCTGAGCATGTCGGCGACCTTCGTCGCGTTCTCGCTGTGCCGGTCCATGCGGACCGAGAGCGTCTTGGTGCCGCGCAGCACCAGCCAGGAGTCGAAGGGGCCGGCGACCGCGCCCATCGCGTTCTGGTGGTAGGCGAGCTCCTCGCCCAGTTCCGCGTCGCCGGTGATCAGGGCGCCGCCGACGACGTCGGAGTGGCCGCCCATGTACTTGGTCAGGGAGTGCACGACGACGTCCGCGCCGAGCGCGAGCGGCTGCTGGAGGTACGGCGTGGCGAAGGTGTTGTCGACGACGAGCCGGGCGCCCGCGTCCCGGGCGACCTGGGCCACGGCGGCGATGTCGGTGATGCCGAGCAGCGGGTTGGAGGGGGTCTCCACCCAGACGGCCTTGGTCTTCGGGGTGAGGGCGGCCCGCACGGCGGCCGGGTCACTGGTGTCGGCCACCGACCACTCCACGCCCCAGCGGGCGACGACCTTGGCAAAGAGGCGGAACGTGCCGCCGTACGCGTCGTTCGGGATCACCACGTGGTCGCCGGGGCTGAGCAGCGTACGCAACAGGCAGTCCTCGGCCGCCAGTCCGGACGCGAACGCGAGGCCGCGGCGGCCGCCCTCCAGGGCGGCGAGGTTCTCCTCCAGCGCGGTCCTGGTCGGATTGGCGCTGCGGCTGTACTCGTAGCCGCCGCGCAGGCCGCCGACGCCGTCCTGCTTGTAGGTGGAGACCTGGTAGATCGGCGGGACGACCGCGCCCGTCAGGGGGTCGGCGGTGTTGCCCGCGTGGATCGCGAGTGTCTCGAAGTGCTGACTGATGTGCCTGTCGCTCATGGGCACCGAGGGTAGTGCGCGTACGGTGCGGATGACGGACGCGGAGCGGGCGGGGCGGGCGGCGGGGGCGGATGCCGGGGTTTTCCACAGGGTCCGGTACCGGGTTGGCCAATTGTCGGCGTGGTCTGGTTCGCTGGTGACATGGAGATTCTCTGGGTCCTGATCGCGCTCGTCATGCTCGGCTTCGTGGTGGTGCCGTTCATAAGGCGCGGGCGCGGGGCGATCACGCAGGTCCCCGCCGGCCACCCGGACGCGGCGGACCCGGCGGACTACGGCTTCGCCCGCGAGGAGGAGCTGGACGTCCGCATGCCCGGCCCCGACCAGGACCTGCTGGACGTCCTGGACCTGGTGCAGCGCACCCAGGACTACCGCGCGGCGCAGCAGCTGCTGGCCGGCACGGACGCGGAGGGCGAGTCGCGCTGGCAGCGCGTCCAGGCGTTCGCGGGCGCGGCCTCGCTGGAGCTGAAGCAGCGGCCCGGCGGGGTGAGCGAGGCGCCGGGCGGGCAGTGGCTGCGGGTGTGGCGGACCGAGATGCCCAAGGACGCCGGGGGAGCCGCGGTGCACGCCGAGTTCCTGGTGCAGCAGGCGTGGCGTACGGCGGCGCCCGGGACGGACGAGTTCCGGATCATCATGGAGGAGGCGAAGGCGGCGTGCGGCGAGGCGGCGCTGCTGGCTCCCGGTGACCCGGTCCCGTACATCGTGGAGCTGTCGGTGGCGCGGGGGCTCGGTTACTCGCAGCAGGACTTCGAGCAGCTCTGGCTGAAGATCCTGGACCGCGCCCCGGCCCACATGGGGGCGCACCTGGCCGCGCTGCACTACTGGTGCGAGAAGTGGCACGGCTCGCGGCGGCAGGCGTACGCGTTCGCGGAGGCCGCGGCGGCGCGGGCGCCCCAGGGGTCCCTCCTCGCCGCCATGCCGCTCTTCGCGGTGTTCGAGCACCTGCCCGAGGTGAACCTGGTCGCCGGTTTCTACCAGAGCGAGACCGTCACCAAGGCGGTGCACGGCGCGCTGCACGCGGTGCACTCGGCCCGCCCCGACGACCCGATGTCGGCACACGTACGGCACCTGCTGGTCTTCTTCCTGGTGCGCGGCGAGCGCTGGGCGGAGGCCATGAGCCAGCTCATACACGTCGACGGCCACGTGGGCGCCCTCCCCTGGACCCTCTCCCCCGACCCGGCCGCCGAGTTCGCCGTCTACCGCGCCCTGGCGGTGGCCGGCTACGAGGCGAACGGCGGCAGCCCGGCGACACTCCCGCACTGACCGTCGCGGTACGGATCCCGGCCTGGAGCAGAGGCCCGATCCCGGGTCCCGGTGGCCGCCGGTCATCGGGACCCTCGGTATCACGTCGCCCTCACTCGTTCGAGCGGTGGGAAGGCACACGTGCCCATTCCGCTGACGCGTGGGATCGGAATCGCGCCCGTGGGAGCAGCAATGACCACCACCTCCGCCGCCGGGCAACCGCTCATCCCCCAGCCACCGGCCACGGTGGCCGCACTGTGACAGGCCGTCAGGCAGATCGCGCCCGCCGCGCTGCCGGCGTTCACCCGGGAGCTGGACCAGGCGGCCGACCAGTCCCGGCAGGGCTCGGATCTGGCTCCGCTCCAGCGGTTCATCGCCCAGTGGGCCGTCTTCGTGCACATCCAGCGCCGCCCCGGCCTGGCGGCGGATTTCCGTCACTGGGAGGACACGGCCGAGTCGGGCGACGCCGACCAGGCGCGGCAGGCCGCCCGCGAGATCGGCCGGATCCTGGACGAGGCCCACACGGCCGTCGGCCTCCCGACCCGGTGAGCGCGGGCCGGCGCTGGGAGTACGACCCCGATCACGACCACGTGGCGGGCGGCATTCCCTCTCATGTCGTGGCGGAGGTGGAGCGCCTCGCCGGCCAGCTCGTCGACCTGGCCGGTACGGGTGTCGACGTCAGCGACATCGGCAACGGCCCCCGACCGGGCGGCCTGCGCCGCATGGACGCGGCCGGCGGCTGGTTCTCCTTCCTGGTGGCGCCCCGTGAGCCGCTCATCGTCGTCGTCCGGATCGTGCCCCCGTTCGAGGCACTGTGACCGGAGCGCCCCTTCGTCGGCGACGAGGGGGCGCGCCAGGCGTCAGATCGTCGCCGTGTCGATCACGAAGCGGTAGCGGACGTCGCTGTTCAGGACGCGCTCGTACGCCTCGTTGATCTCGGCCGCGCCGATCAGTTCGATCTCCGCGCCGATGCCGTGCGCGGCGCAGAAGTCCAGCATCTCCTGGGTCTCGGCGATGCCGCCGATCATCGAACCGGCGAGGGTCTTGCCGCCCCCGATCAGCGAGAAGAGGTTGAGGGCGACCGGCTCCTCGGGAGCGCCCACGTTCGCCAGCGTGCCCTCCGTCTTCAGCAGGGACAGGTAGGCGTTGAAGTCCAGCGGGGCCGACACCGTCGACACGATCAGGTCGAAGGTGCCCCGCAGCTCCTCGAAGGTCTTCGGGTCGCTGGTGGCGTGGTAGTGGTCGGCGCCCAGCTTGAGGCCGTCGTCCTTCTTGCGCAGGGACTGCGACAGCACCGTCACCTCGGCGCCCAGCGCGTGCGCGATCTTGACGCCCATGTGGCCGAGGCCGCCCATGCCGAGGACCGCGACCTTCTTGCCGGGGCCGGCGCCCCAGCGCTTCAGCGGGGAGTACAGGGTGATGCCGGCGCACAGCAGGGGCGCGGCGACGTCGAGGGCCAGCCCGTCGGGGATGCGGACGACGTAGTTCTCGTCGACGACGATCTTCTCCGAGTAGCCGCCGTAGGTGGGCTCGCCGTTCCTGTCCACGGCGTTGTACGTGCCGACCGTGCCGCTGCCGGTGCAGTACTGCTCCCGGCCGGCCCTGCAGTTGTCGCACTCCCGGCAGGAGTCGACCATGCAGCCGACGCCCACGCGGTCACCCACCCGGTACCGGGTGACGCCGGGGCCGACCTCGGACACCACGCCGGCGATCTCGTGGCCGGGGACCATCGGGAAGATCGCCTCGCCCCAGCCCTCATGGGCCTGGTGGATGTCGGAGTGGCAGATGCCCGCGAACTTGATGTCGATCAGGACGTCGTGCTCGCCGACCGCGCGCCGCTCGACGGTCGTCCGCTCCAGCGGAGCCTTGGCGGCGGGTACGGCGTATGCGGCAACAGTGGTCATGCCGGGTGCTCTCCTCGTGAGGTCGTGCGCCCGGCTGCCTTCTGTCCGGCCGGACACGGCCTCCAGCCTGCGACGACGTCCCCGGCTTACCCAGACCACGGTTCTGCCTACGTTGGCTGTGCGTACCACTGACGGGGACAGGATGGTGTGCGTACGACCGGGAATACTGGAGTCATGGACGAACGGCACACCCACCCGGCCGGCCCCGCGAGCGGCGGCCTCGACCCACGGGCGGAACTCAGCGAGTTCCTGCGCACCCGGCGGGCCCGGCTGAAGCCGGAGGACGTGGGCCTGCCGGACTTCGGACGGCACCGCCGGGTGCCGGGCCTGCGCCGCGAGGAGCTGGCCCAGCTCGCCGGGGTGTCCGTGGCGTACTACACGCGCCTGGAGCAGGGCAACGGGCAGAACGTGTCGGCGGAGGTGCTGGACTCGATCGCGCGCGCCCTGCGCCTCACCGACGCCGAGCGGTCCCACCTCACGCATCTGGCGAAGCCGAAGCGGCAGAAGCGGAAGCCGACGGCCCGCGCCCAGCAGGCCCGCCCCGCGCTGCGGCATCTGCTGGAGTCGATGGACGCGGTTCCGGCGTACGTGGTGGGCCGGCGCTCGGAGATCCTCGCCTGGAACCGGATGGCGGCGGCGGTCTTCGGGGACTGGGGGCGGCTTCCGGCGCAGGAGCGGAACTGGGCGCGGCTGGTGTTCCTGAACCCGGACTACCGCGAACTGTTCGTGGAGTGGGAGCAGAAGGCGTACGACATGGTCGCCTATCTCCGCATGGACGCGGGTTACCACCCGGACGACCCGCAGCTTTCCTCGCTGGTGGGCGAGTTGTCCGTGAAGAGCGAGGAGTTCCGCAGGCTGTGGGCGGCGCACGACGTCAAGGAGAAGAGCCACGGCGTCAAGCGCGTCCGGCATCCGCTGGCCGGTGAGCTGACGCTGCTGTGGGAGTCGTTCCGTCCGGCCGGTGACGACACCGGGCAGTCGCTGGTCACGTACTTCGCGGAGCCGGGTTCGCCGTCGGCGGAGGCCCTGAGGCTGCTGTGCAGCTGGGGCACGGACGCCCGGCGGGCCGGGGCGGACGCCACGGCTCCCTGAGGCGGACGCCACGACCCCTGAGGCGGACGGCCACGGCTCCCCGGGTCCGGGATCACCGCGACTTCCCGGGACGGGCGGCCACGGCTCCCCGGGTCCGGGATCACCGCGGCTTCCCGGGGCGGGCGGCCACGGCTTCCCGGGGTGGGTGGCGGCTCTCAGCCCTCGACGCCCGGATCCTCCCGCACCGGCCTCCGCACCACCGGCAGCCGGGGCCCGGCGCCACGGAGGCGACGCGCCCCCCTTCGCCTCCCCTTCGCCCCGCTCCGCCGGAGCGGGCGTCCACCCCGGCCCCGGAGAACACGGAACGGCCCGCCGGAAGGGAAGTCCTCCGGCGGGCCGTCCGCTCACGGACTACTTGCCGTAGTACGCGTTGTAGACCGAGATCGTCGACGTGTTGCCCTTCTTGTCGGCGATCTTGGCGCGGAAGGAGACGGCCTTCCCCTTCGCCGGGTTCTTGACGGTGATCTTCCCCTTCGTGACCGTGGTCTTCTTCCAGGTCTTGCCGTAGTCGTAGGACACGTACACCGACAGGGACTTGAGGTTCTTGCCCTGGGCGGCGCCCTCGACGGTGACCGGGAACGTGGCCTTCTTGCCGGCCGTCACCTTGCTGTCCAGTCCGGTGGCCGCCTGGAAGCGGGCCGTGGAGACGGGCAGCTGCTTCAGCTCGGCGGTCTTCTTGGAGCGGAAGGTCCAGCTCGCGTCGATCCGCGTGGAGGCGGCGGCGACCTTGGCGCTGCGCTTGACCGAGGTGGTCAGCCTGTAGGAGGCGTCCGCGGACGGGACCTTGAACTCCTTCTCGCCGAACAGCGGGTCGTCGTGCGTGCCGACCTTCTTGCCGTCGCGGTAGAGGCTGGTGGTGACCGACGTGAACACCGAGGATCCGGCGTGGCCCTTGCCGTCCGCGAACAGCGGGACCAGCCCGGAGATGCTGTTGCCGTCACGGAAGACGCCGTAGTCGGAGGTGAGGCGCGGCCCGAAGACGGCCGTGTTCACGGTCTCCTGGTACGTCTTGCCGCCCTTGTAGCCCTTCGCGTAACCGATGACGTAACCGGCGTCCAGGGCCGGCCAGCCCTCGGCGTCGGCCCCGCCCTGCTGCTCGAAGTCGAGGTCCCACTTCACCCCGGCCACGGTGGACAGGTGCAGCGTGCGGGTGCCGGGCAGGCTCTGCGGGTTGCCGAACGAGGAGGCGCCGCTGCTCCCGGGCAACGTGCCGAAGGGGCTGACGACGCCCTTCTTGCCGCTCGCCGCGGCGCCCATGCCGACCTTCACCGTGGCGAACTCGCCGGCCTTGTAGTTCCGGGTGTAGCCGGTGGCGAGGTTCTTCACCTTGGCGCCGGTGACGGTGCTGTACTGCTCCTTGGCGCCCTTGCTGAAGTGGGCGTCCCACTGCTGGCTCAGCGAGCCGTCGGTGATCTGCGGGCCGAGGTGGGCGGAGCGGAAGTTGTCGTACGAGTCCAGCCACCAGCCGAAGCGGTAGGCGGAGTCGTCGGTCTCGACGGTGTAGTCGGCGGAGGCGAACTCCTGCTTGACTCCCTTGTCCGGCACGGTGATCCTCACCGGCTTGGCCTTGCGGGCGTCCAGGGTGATCGTCGTGTTCTTGGTGACGTTCAGCTTCGGCTGGGCGAGCCAGTCGGCGCCCTCGTACTTCTCCGAGGCGGGGTCGGGGTTGACGTAAATGCCGGTGTCCAGGACGTAACCGCCCTTGGGTACGCGGACGGTGACGGTGCCGTCGGCCTCGTAGGGCTGGTACCACCGGTCGGTGGCCAGGCCGGAGACGCCGGCGAGGTTGGCGACGTAGTTGGCGGCCGGCTTGCCCGCGCGGTCGAGGAACTTCAGCGTCACGTCGTACGACTCGACCTCGCGCTGCACCGCGGCGGCCGTGCGCACGGTCTGCCCGTCGCCCGTCGCGACCACGTACGCGGAGTAGGCGCCGTCGAGCGTGCCGCCCAGCCTGGTGTCGACGGTCGCGTCCACGGAGGCCGTGCCGCCCGCCGGGACGGTGACCGTGGTGGCACCGAGCTTGAAGAAGCCGGCCGGGGCCGCCTTGCCCTGGGGGCCGGTCGCCGTCGACGTCAGCTTCAGCGTGACGTCCGTCGTGCCGAGGTTGCGGTAGGTGAGCGTCTTGGTGACCGGCTTGTCGTCGGTGTGCGGCCACTGCTGGACGCCGAAGTTCAGCGACACCGGGTCGGCGATCACGGTCTGCTTGATGGCCTTGTCGACCTGGACGCGGCCCGAACCCTGCTCGAACGGCGTGTACGTGCCGCCCTTGGTGGAGCCGGTGAGCGCGCCCTTCAGCTCCGTGTAGGTCCACTCGGGGTGCTGCTGCTTGAGGATCGCCGCCGCGCCCGCGACGTGCGGGGTCGCCATCGACGTACCGGAGATGGTCATGTACCCGGCCGGCGTCTCGCCGACCTCCTCGGCGATGGCGTTGCCCTCCGCCGAGGCGGCCGTGATGTCGACGCCGGGAGCGGTGACGTCCGGCTTGATGGCGCCGTCGCCGACGCGCGGGCCGGTGGAGGAGAAGTCGGCGAGCGCGTCCTTGTCGTCGACGGCGCCGACGGTGAGGGCGGCGTCCGCGCTGCCGGGCGAACCGATCGACTGCGGGCCCTCGTTGCCGGCCGCGATGGCGAACAGGACGCCCTTCTCGGCGGAGAGCTTGTTGACGGCCGCTTCCAGCGGGTCGACCTCGGCGGTGTCCATGCCGCCCAGGCTCATGTTGACGACGTCGGCGCCCTGCGCGGCCGCCCACTCCATGCCGGCGAGGATGCCGGAGTCGTCGCCGAAACCGGCGTCGTCGAGGACCTTGCCGTTGAGGATCTTCGCGCCGGGCGCGACGCCCTTGTACTTGCCCTTGGACTGGGCGCCCGTGCCGGCCGCGATGGAGGCGACGTGGGTGCCGTGGCCGACCTTGTCGCCGGCGGTGGCCGCGGAGGTGAAGTTCTTGGACTCGGTCACCTGGCCCTTGAGGTCCGGGTGGGTGGCGTCGACGCCGGTGTCGAGGACGGCGATCTTCACGCCCTTGCCGTCGTAGCCGGCCGCCCAGGCCTTCGGGGTGCCGATCTGCGCCACCGACGTGTCGAGGGAGGCCTTGCGGACCCCGTCGAGCCAGACGTGGGCGATGCCGGAGGCGGTGCGGTCGCCGTCGGTGACGGCGTCCCACAGTTCGGGCGTGTCCTCGTGCGGGGTCTGTACCGCGTCCGCGTTCAGGGACTTCAGGGTCCGGCGGACCGTGCCCGCGTCACGGACGTCGGCCTTGGCGGTCCGGGCGCCGCCCTTGTAGCCGACGATGACCTTCAGGCCCCGCTGCTGGGAGCCGCGGGTCGTGGCCTTGTTCAGCTCGGTGACGTCGAACAGCCGCTGGTCCAGCCTGCCGCTCGCGATCAGCCGGGCGGCGTCGGCCGGCAGCACCAGGGTGTGGCCGTCGGTGCGACGGACCTGCACGGGTATGTGCTCCCGGCCCTCGGCCCGCTCCAGGCCGACCACGCGGCCCTTGGCGTCCACGGCGACCCGGTCACCGGTGATCAGCGTGATCCGGTGCTTGGCCTTCACCGCGGACGTCTCCGTCGAGGAGGCGGCGGCGGTCGTGCGCTCCCCGTTCGCCGACGCCGGGCCGGCCATGCCCGCCGCGAGCGCCACGGCGGTCGCCGTGGCGACCGTGGCCGCGCACGCTCTCTTCACTTGTCTGCGCAAGGTTCCCCCCTAGCGGGATCGCCGGGTGGACTCGATGCCACCCGGCCGGGGGTGGTCTCGTACGCATGTGCGCACCCCCCGGATCTCGCAGTATGCCGAGGGGTGATCAAGCGTCTCAAGGAAAGCCGGAAAGGGTGCGGAAGTCGCCGGGTGACTGTAACGCCACCGCCGGAACTCCGTTACACAACCGCGTGGTTGACGCCCTTCCGGTCAGGCCTTCGGGTTCTCCCTCACGGTGATCCGCCCCTTGCGGATCGTCGCCAGGCGCGGGGCCGCCTTCGCGATGGCCGAGTCGTGGGTGACCATGACGAAGGTCAGCCCCAGCTCCTTCCACATGCGGATGAGTACGTCCATGATCTCGTCGCGCGTCGACTCGTCGAGGTTTCCGGTGGGTTCGTCGGCGAGCAGCACCTTCGGCTCCTTCACCAGCGCCCGCGCGATGGCCACGCGCTGCTGCTGACCGCCGGACATCTCGCCGGGCAGATGGCCCAGCCGCTCGCCCAGACCGACCGACGCCAGTGCCTCGGCGGCCTTCTCCCGGCGCTCCTTGGCCTTCACGCCGAGCGGGACGAGCGCGGTCTCGACGTTCTCCTGCGCGGTGAGCGTGGGGATCAGGTTGAACGACTGGAAGACGAAGCCGATGTTCTCGCTGCGGACCCGGGTGAGCCGGGCCTCGGGCAGCTTGGCCAGGTCGGTGCCGTCGAGGACGATCTCGCCGGAGGTGGGCCGGTCGAGGCCGCCGAGCATCTGCAGCAGCGTGGACTTGCCGCCGCCGGTGGGGCCCTGGATGACGAGCCGGTCGCCGTCGGGGATGGTCAGGTCGATTCCGTCGAGGGCGTGGACGGTCTCCTTGCCGCGCGTGTAGCGCCGGGTGACGCCGCTGAGTTCGTACATGGTTCTGCTCCTGGATCGCGTACGGGGGTGGGGGGCCCGTCCGCTGCGGGCGGGCCCCGGTTGCCGGTGCCGGGCGGGTGCTACTCGACGCGGCGGAGCGCGTCGGCCGGCCGCAGCCGGGAGGCGCGCCAGCCGCCGAAGGCCCCGGCGACGAGACCGCCGGCCACGGCGAGGCCGACCGCGAGGGCGAGGGTGGTGAGGCTGACCGGTGCGGTGAGCGCGACGTCGAGGGTCCTGGCGGCACTCTGCCGTCCGGGGCCGCCCATGCCGCCGCCACCGGGTCCGCCCGCGCCGCCACCGCTGCCGCCGCCGAGCTGGGCCTGCAGGGTGGGGCTGACGGCGGTGACGGCGTACGCGCCCGCCAGGCCGAGCGCGATGCCGAGGGCGCCGCCGATCAGGCCCTGGACCATGGACTCACCGACCACCTGCCGGGTCACCCGGCCGGACTTCCAGCCCAGCGCCTTCAGGGTGCCGAACTCGCGCACCCGGCGGGAGACGGCGGAGGAGGTGAGCAGACCGGCGACGAGGAACGCGGCCACGAGGACCACGATCGACAGCCACTTGCCGACGCCGGCGGCGAGCGAGGAAGCGGTGGACAGGGAGCCGGAGACGGTGTCCGCGAGGTCGGCGGAGGTCGTGACGGTCGTACCGGAAATGTTCTTCTGGATCCCGGACTTGACGCTGTCGATCTGCTGGGAGTCGGTCGCCTGGACGTAGATCGTGGTGACCTTGTCCTTGGCGTCGGCGAGGGTCTGTGCCTGCTTCAGCGGCAGGTAGAGGTTGGCCGCGGCGTCCCCGCTGGTGGCGGTGGCGATGCCGATGATCTTGTACTCGGTGCCCTTGACGGTGACGGTGTCACCGGTCTCGAGCTCCTTCTCCTTGGCGTAGGCGGAGTCGGCGACGGCGACCTCGGCATTGGTCTCGGTCGTCTTGAAGGTGCGTCCGTCGGTGATCTCGGAGGAGGTCAGCGGGCCGAGGGCGGGCTCGGTGACGTCGGTGCCGTAGACGGAGTAGCTGTTGACGTCGAAGTCGGCGCCGCCGCCCTCGACCCGGCCCTCAGGGGAGGACTGGCCGCCACCGGGACCGCCGCCCTGGCCGCCCTCGGCGCCCTGGCCGTCCTGCTGGAACTGACCCCGGGTGAACTCGCCGCTCACCTTCATGACCTGGAGGCTGAGTCCGCCCACCGCGTCGGCGACGCCGTCCTGTTCGCCGACCTTGGTCACGGTGGAGCTCGCCAGGGTCTGGAAGCCCTGCACCATGACGCGGTCGCTGCTCTGCTCCTCGCCGGAGCCGTCGGCCTGGGCGTCGAACCGGAACCGGGGGCGTTCGCCGGTGGTCTGGGCCTCCGCGGCCTTGGTGACCGTCATGTCCGTGCCGAGTCCGTACAGGGACTGCAGGACCTTCTCCTGCGCCTTGCCCATGCCGGAGGAGACGGAGTCGACCACGATGACCAGCGCGATGCCGAGCGCGAGCCCGGAGGCGACGACGAGGGCCGCCTTTCTGCGGCGGCGCAGTTCGCGCCTCAGGTAGGTGAAGAACATGGCGGCAAGCTAGGGACGGCGGGTGATGAAGCGGTAAGCGCTCCATAAGAGCCCCATGAGAAGAAGACCGATGCCGCCGCCCGCTCCCCGTGAGGGGCGGACGGCGGCATCGGCCGGGTGGTGGGGTGGAGCGCCGCGCGTGCGCGGCCGGCGTCAGACCGCCGAGCCCGCCTTCCACTGCTCCCAGCTCATGTTCCAGCCGTTGAGGCCGTTGTCCGGGGCGATGGTCTTGTCGCCGGTGTTCTGGACGACGACCACGTCACCGATGATCGAGTTGTCGTAGAACCAGGCGCCCGGCGTGCTCGGGTCGTTCGCGCCCTTGGTGTCGGACAGGCCCACGCAGCCGTGGCTGGTGTTGACGCTGCCGAAGATGGACTTGTCGCCCCAGTAGTTGCCGTGGACGAAGGTGCCGGAGGTGCTCAGACGCATGGCGTGCGGCACGTCCTTGATGTCGTACTCGCCCTTGCCGTCGTCGTCGGTGAAGCCGACCGTCGCGCCGTTCATCCGGGTCTCCTTGAACTTCTCGGAGATCACCATCTGGCCCTCGTACGTCTTGTTCTCGGGCGCCCCGGCGGAGATCGGGATGGTGCGGACGGTCTTGCCGTCCTGCGTGACCTTCATCTGCTTGGTCTTGGCGTCGACGTACGTCACCTGGTTGCGGCCGATCTTGAAGGTGACCGTCTTCTGCTGGACGCCGACGACGCCCTCGGCGCCCTCGACACCGTCGAGCGCCAGCTTCAGCGTGACGGTGGAGTTCTCCTGCCAGTACTCGTCGGGCCGGCAGTCCATGCGGTTGGCGTTGAACCAGTGGCAGACGACCTCCTGGCCGCTGCTGCTGGTGACGGTGACGCCCTTCTGCACCTCGGCCTTGTTGGTGATCGCCTTGTCGAAGTTGATCGACACCGGCATGCCGACGCCGACGGTGGCGCCGTCGTCCGGGGTGAAGGTGCCGATGAAGCTGTTGTCCGGGGCGACCGTGGTGAACGAGGCGTTCTCGTGGGCGGCGAGGCCCGCGGCGTCCTCGGCGGTGGCCGACAGCTTGTAGGTGGTGGCGCGCTCGAGCTGGGCGCTGGGCTTCCAGCTCTTCTTGTCGGCGGATATCTCACCGGCGACGGCGGTGCCGTCGGCGGTGGTCATCTTCACCTCGGTGAGCGTGCCCTTGGCCACGGTCACGGTGGCGGAGTTGTTGATGGAGGCGTTGTTGGAGCCGTCCTTGGGCGTGATCTTGATCTGCGCCTCGGAGGACTTCTTCGCCGCCGCCTCGTCGACCTGGGCCTGTGAGCCGCCCTTGTCGCCGTCGCCCGAGGCACCGTCGTCGCCGCCGGAACACGCCGAGAGCACCAGTACTCCGCCGAGCAGAGCGGACGCGGCCGCCAGACCCCTGCGCCGCTTACCGTCCGTCATCACACGCTTCTCCATCGTTGCCGAATCCCAACCCCACGAGGCCTCGTCGCGAAGACAAGGAAGCTCGTCCACAATCTTCAACGCTACGACCGGGTGCTCCCGTTCCCCACGGTCCGCGGGTGTGGGGCTCGCCACGTCCACAGGGCGGACGGTGAGGGTTTCCGGTCGGTGCTCCGCCGCTTGAGACGTCAGGACCCCGGTGGCGGTTGCCGTCCGGGGTCACGATTTCCCCAAAACGCCTCAGCCGGCCCGTCCCGCCCCGTCCTCGTCGTCGTAGGGCTCGTCGTCATCGTCCTCGTCGAGGTCCCACTCCGGCGAGTCGGGGTCGTAGTCGATCTCCTCTCCGCTCCAGGAGGCCTGGAGCAGCTCCACGCCCGGCACTTCGCCGAGCAGGGCGAACGGGTCGACGAGCTGGGCGAGGGCCTCCGCGGTGTCCTCCGTCACAGCGCTCTCGGCGTGTGCCCGTTCCTCGTCCGGAATGCCTTCGTCGTCCGCGATCCTGTTCAGCGCGGCTCCGGTCACCGCCTCCTCGTCGTCGATCTCGAGGACGAGTTCCACGCGGAGCCGTACAAACCGTGATGTCTCTGGGGTGCTCATGTCCGGAGCGTACGGCCCCGGGCGCCCGTGACTTTCCTGTGACCCGCGACTTTCACTAACATCTGCCCACACGGCCAATTCGCCAGCGCCACAAGGGGATCGATATTCCGTGTCTTCCGCGCTCCGTCCGTTGCTGACCGCCACCGCCGCGGGCACCCTGCTGTGTGCCCTGTGGTTCGTCCCGTCCGCGAACGCGACTTCGAACACACCGGTGGCCGACACGGTCTCGGCGAGTCCGTCTCCGCAGGTCACGCAGCAGGCGAGAGTCGTGTCGACGTCCGTCGACGGCACCGGCGAGGACGTCCGTCTCGCGGACACCGGCAGCTTCGACAGCACCCCGTACATCGCCGGCGGCACGGCCTGCCTCGCCCTCGGCGCCGGTTTCGTCGTCTACTCGGTGCGCCGGGAACGCCTGGGTCTGTGACGTCCCCGCAGGGGCCCGGCACAACGGCCGCCGGGCCCCGGACGCTTCAGCTCAGCGGGCCGGTGACCGTCTCCACGGCCGCGACCAGCCGCCCGTCCCGCACGAACGCGTCCGCCGCCGCGAGGTCGGGAGCGAGGTAGCGGTCCGCGCCGGGTCCGCCCACGCCCGCCTCCCGCAGGGCCGTGACGACCGCCCGCGTGGCCGGCGCCGGGGTCAGCCCCTCGCGCAGTTCCACGGCCCGGGTGGCGGCGTACAGCTCGACGGCGACGACCCGGGTGAGGTTGTCGACGGCCGTCCGCAGTTTGCGCGCCGCCGACCAGCCCATGGAGACGTGGTCCTCCTGCATCGCGGAGGACGGGATGGAGTCCGCCGACGCCGGTACGGCGAGCCGCTTCAGCTCGCTGACCAGGGCGGCCTGCGTGTACTGGGCGATCATCAGTCCGGAGTCCACGCCGGGGTCGTCGGCGAGGAAGGGCGGCAGCCCGTGGCTGCGGTTCTTGTCCAGCAGCCGGTCGGTGCGGCGCTCGGCGATGGAGGCGAGGTCGGCGACGGCGATGGCGAGGAAGTCCAGTACGTAGGCGACCGGCGCCCCGTGGAAGTTGCCGTTGGACTCCACCCGCCCGTCGGGCAGCACCACGGGGTTGTCGACGGCGGCCGCGAGTTCGCGCTCGGCGACCAGCCGGGCGTGCGCCAGGGTGTCCCGGCCGGCGCCGGCGACCTGCGGGGCGCAGCGCACCGAGTAGGCGTCCTGGACGCGGGGCGCGTCGTCCTGGTGATGTCCCGTCAGTCCCGAACCCTCGAGTACGGCGAGCATGTTGGCGGCGCTGGCGGCCTGGCCGGGGTGCGGGCGGATGGCGTGCAGCTCGGGGGCGAGCACCTTGTCGGTGCCGAGCAGCGCCTCCAGGCTCAGGGCGGCCGTGACGTCGGCGGACTTGTACAGGAGGTCCAGGTCGGCGAGGGCCATGACCAGCATGCCGAGCATGCCGTCGGTGCCGTTGAGAAGGGCGAGCCCTTCCTTCTCGCGCAGTTCGACGGGCTGGATGCCGTGCTCGGCGAGCAGTTCACCGGCCGGCCGCACGCTGCCGTCGGGGCCCTCCGCCTCCCCCTCGCCCATCAGCGTGAGGGCGCAGTGGGACAGCGGGGCGAGGTCGCCGGAGCAGCCGAGGGAGCCGTACTCGTGCACGACCGGGGTGATCCCCGCGTTCAGCACGTCGGCCATCGTCCGCGCGACCTCGGGCCGGACACCGGTGCGTCCGGAGCAGACGGTCTTCAGCCGCAGGAACATCAGCGCCCGCACGACCTCCCGCTCCACGCGCGGCCCCATGCCGGCGGCGTGCGAGCGGACGATGTTGCGCTGCAGCTGAGCACGGAGCTCGGGGCTGATGTGCCGGGTCGCCAGGGCGCCGAAGCCGGTGCTCACCCCGTACACGGGGTCCGGTTTGGCGGCCAGGGCGTCCACGATCTCGCGGGACGCGGTGAGGGCGGCCACCGCCTCCGCGGACAGTTCGACGCGGGCGCCGCCGCGCGCCACGGCGAGCACGTCGGACGCGGTCGTCCCGGACGTCCCCACCACCACAGTGTGCATACTCATATTCAGGAGCGTACGCACTGAATTCAGCGATGTCACCCCTGGAAACCGCTGTCACCCCTTACCGAGGCGCTACGGCGAATGCCGCCCCCGGAACCGGCGCCGCTCCCCGTCCACCGCCCGCGACGGCTCGTCCGCCAGCCGTACGACGGGATCGTCCGGCCCCTCCCGTCCGGCCACGACGGGATGCGCGGCGCGCTCGGCCTTGGCCCGGTACTGCGCCGCGTCGGCCAGCCGGAACAGCCGCCGGGCGGAGTGCACCGGCCCGACGGGATCCTCGGTGGACGCCACCCCGCAGGCGACCCCGTCCCCGATCCCCAGCTCCACGGCCCGCCGGCACACCTCGTCGGCCGCCTTGACGACCTCGTCGGCCGGCGGCCCCACCGCCAGCAGACAGAACTCGTCCCCGCCGAGCCGAGCCGCCAGGGCCCCCGGCAGCATGGCCCCGCACAGCGACAGCACGGTCCCGAACCGCTCAAGGAGCCGGTCCCCCACGGCGTGCCCCAGCGTGTCGTTGACCCGCTTCAGCCCGTTCAGATCGCACACCACGAGGCTGACCACGGCCCCGTCGCGCCGGTGCCGCTCCACGGCCTCGTCGAGCCGCGCGTCCACGGCACGCCGGTTGGCCAGCCCGGTCAGCGAGTCCGTGTACGCCAGCCGCCGGGCCTCCTCCAGCCGCTCGGTCTGCGCCAGCCCGGCGGCCACGACGGCGGCCAGGACCGTCGCGAAGTCGGCGTCGCCCCGCCCGAAGACGGGCACACCGGCCGGCCGGGCCACATACAGCTCGCCCCAGGCCCGCCCGTGCAGCACGATCGGCGCGACCACACAGCACCCGCGCCCCCGCCGCCTGAGCGCGGCCACCCGCTGGTGGCAGTACCCGGCGCGCCCCGCCGAGGGCCCCTCGGCGGTCTCCACCCACGCGTCGGGCTCACCACCCCCCGCCCACCGCTCGTGCAGGAACTCGGTGATCTCGGCGAACTGATGCACCGGGTAGGACTCGTCCTCCGGGAACTCCTCCTCGTCCTCGGCCAGCTCTCCGACGTTCACCAGGACCCGCAGCCGCCCGAGCTCCCGCTCCCACACCGACAGGGCGGCGAAGCTCCCGCCCAGCGCCCGGCAGGCCCCGCCGGCCGCGGCCCGCCAGGCGTCCCGCGAACCGTGCGCGGCGGCCATGCCCTGGGCCAGCGCCACCACGGCCGCCAGCCGGCTCTCCTCACCCATGACCCCAGATTAGGGAGATTCGCCACCAACCGGGACATCAAGGAAGTGGGTGAAGGGAGCTCCGCTACTCCCCGGGCCACTCCGGCCTGCGCTTCTCGTTGAAGGCGGCGACCCCTTCCGCCCGGTCCCCCGAGAACGCCACCGACCGCCAGGCGGCGTCCTCGACCTCCAGCCCGGCGGGCAGATCCAGCCCGTGCCCGAGCCGCAGCGCCCGCTTGGCCGCCCGCAGTCCCACCGGCGAGTTCCCGGCGATCCGGGACGCCAGGGCGAGCGCCTCCTCCCGGTCCCGCCCTTCTTCCACCAGCTCGTCGACCAGCCCCAGCTCCCGGGCCTCGGCGGCCTCCACCCGCCGTGCCGTGAAGATCAGCTCGGCGGCTCTGGCCGCCCCCACCCGCCTCGGCAGCAATTGCGTACCGCCCCCGCCCGGAATCACCCCGACCGACACCTCGGGCAGCCCCACGACCGCCGTACGGTCGGCGACGATCACGTCACACGACAGGGCCAGCTCGAACCCGCCGCCGAGCGCGTACCCGTGCACCGCCGCCACCGTCGGCACGGGCAGCTCGAGCACCCCGGTGTACGCCCCGCGCGCCACGGGCCGCTGACGCACCAGATCGGCGTCACTGAAGGAATTGCGCTCCTTCAGATCGGCCCCCACACAGAACGCCCGCTCGTGCGAGGAGCTCAGCACCACCACCCGTACGCTCCGGTCCTCCCCCAGTGCCGCACAGGCACCGGCGACGGAGCGGGCCATCCCGGTCGACACGGCGTTCATGGCCCCCGGGCGGTCGAGGACGAGCTCCGCGACATGCCCCCGCTCGTGCCGACGCACCAGCACGAACTCCCCGAACCGTTCCTCACTCATCGACACCCTCCGGTTAACGCGGGTTAACTTTCGCTCGTCCCGATCATCGCAGCCCGCACCCGCCGGGGAAAAGGGCGCACGCCCGGTTCCCTTGTCACCCCCCGACCACCCGTTCGAGTGACATCCCTCCGACTGCGACCCGCCCCCGCACGGGAGTGCATAGCGTGCGCACACCGCGGCGCGCGGGGGCGCGCACGCAGGGGAGGGAATCGCGATGACACCGACAGCACCCACCGATGAACCACCGGCGGGCGCCTCCCGCCTCCGGGGCCGCCACCGCAAGCCCCGTCCCCGCAAGGTCCTCCTGGCCGCGGGAAGCCTGGCCGTGGCCGCGAGCGCCGTGACCCTGGTCCGCCTGGCCACCACCCAGGGCGGCGGCACGGACATCGGCACGGGCATCGGCACGGAGGCGGGCCCCCGCCCCGCCCCTCACACCGGCATCGGCACGGAGACAAGCCCCCGGCCCGTCCCCCACACGGACGCCGGCACACCCACCGGTTCCCCGGCCGCACCCGGGACCGCCGCCCCCGTCCCCGAGGCGAGCCCGTCCTCCCCCACGGCCCTGGGCGGCAAGAACCCGGCCCCGCTCACGGCATCCGAGCGGCCGTCCCCGGCCCGGACGACCGCCCCGGACACAACGACCACTCCCACCGCCACGCGCCCGACAACCCGCCGACCACACTCCCCCACACCCCGGCAGCCCCCACGCGACGCTCCGGGACCGCCCCCACCGGCCCCCCACGACCCGGCGCCACCCCAGCCGGACGATCCCGCCCCGAGCCCCCGTCCCGGCCTGTGCGTACCGGTCATCGGGATCTGTGTGGGCGGCGGCCCGGGTTAAGGGGTGGCGGAATCCCCGTTCCGGCGCGTGAGCAGCCAGGGCTCCACCACGCCCAGACCTCGCACGGGCCGCTGCCACATGGGCTGGAGCGCGAACCGGTAGCCCGGCGGTTCCTCGCCCTCCTTCTCCGCCGCGGCCACCGCCTCGGCCGCCGCCGCCTCGGAGGCGGGCGCGTCACCGGTACGGATCAGCTCCTCGGCGAAGGCGCTGTCGACGAGCACGGCATCGCGCGGGGCTATGGACGTGAGCCGGGAGGCCAGGTTCACGGTCGTACCGAACACATCACCCATCCGGGTGGTCACCGTGCCGAACGCCATGCCGACCCGCAGCTCCGGCATGGTCTCGTCGTTCGCCATGGTCTCGATCAGCCGCATCGCGATGTCCGCGGCGACACCGGCGTCGTCGGCGGCGTAGAGCACCTCGTCGCCCAGCGTCTTGATGAGCCGGCCGCCCCGCGCGGCGACCAGATCGGCGGCGGTGGTCTCGAAGGCCTCGACGAGCTCGCCGAGCTCCTCCTCCTCCATCCGCCGGGTCAGCCGGGTGAACCCCACGAGGTCCGCGAAGGCGACGGCGAGCCGCCGGTCGACCATCTCCTCGTCGTCGGCGCCCTGCACGACCCGCCCGGCCGACGCGGCGAGCTGCCGCCGCCAGACGTAGACGAGGAACTCCTCCAGTTCGGGCAGGAGCAGCTCGACGATCGGATACGTCACCTCGGTACGGGTCATGCCCGGCTCGGGCGGCTCGGTCAGCCCCTCCAGGAAGGAGTCGATCTGCCACTCGGCCAGCCGGGCGGTGGTCTGTCCGGTGGACCGTGCCACCTGGACCGCCATGGCCTCGCTCAGCAGGCCCGCCTCCACCAGACCGGCGAGCCGGCGCAGGGCGAGTACGTCCGCCTCGGTGAGGGCCTTGGCCTGGCCCACGTCGGCGAAACCCATCGCCCGCCAGAAGCGGGTGGCCAGCTCCATGGTGACGCCGGCGCTACGGGCCGCCTGAAACGGTGTGTAACGGCGCTCGGCGCCCAGGATGAGCTGTTCGAGACGCAGGGCAAGCGGATCCTCGCCGGCGCCCTGCCCGTCCGTGGAACCCGAGTCGTCGACGGTCACGCGTGCCCTTCCGATCTGCCATGGCCAGGTATCGACCGGGCTCAACTCTACGGCAGGTGTGCGCCAGCTCACTCCGTTCGGTTGGGCCATGGGGTGAGGTCGTGGGGTCGCGCCAACCCCCACCGAAGCCGTGGCCTCACCTCGCGCGCACGTGGATGATGTCGCCCGCGCCCACCGGTTCCTGCACGCCCTCCCCCGTGGCCAGCACCAGCCGCCCGTCGCCGTCCACCGCGACCGCCTCCCCCACCAGCTCCCGGTCCCCCGGCAGCTCCGCCCGCACCACCCGCCCCAGCGTCGCGCACCCCGCCGCGTACGTCTCCTGCAGGCCGCTCTCCCCCGGGTCACCCCCCACCGCACGCCACCGCCCGTACCAGTCCTCCAGCGACCGCAGCACCCCCCGCAGCAACGGATCCCGATCCGTGCTCACCGCCCCCGCCAACGCCAGCGACCCCGCCGTCGGCACCGGCAGCTCGTCGTCCCGGAGGCTCACATTGATCCCGACGCCGATCACCACCCCGTCGTCACCGGCCCGCTCCGCCAGGATCCCCCCGGCCTTGCGCTCCTCTCCCCCCACCGTGACCAGCAGATCGTTGGGCCACTTCAACGCCGTGTCGACGCCCGCGGCCCGCGACAGCCCGGTCGCCACCGCCACCCCCGTGAGCAGCGGCAGCCACCCCCACCGGGCCACCGGCACCTCGGCGGGCCGCAACAGCACGGAGAAGAACAGACCCGACCGGGCCGGCGCCGTCCACCGCCGGTCGAGACGCCCGCGCGCGGCGGTCTGCTCCTCCGCGACGAGGACGGCCCCCTCCTCCAGCGCCCCCTCGGCGGCCCGCGCCACGAGGTCGGAATTGGTGGAACCGGTGCGCTGCACCACGTCCACCTGCGTCCACAATCCGCCCGCGCGCACCAGCCCCCGGCGCAGACCGACGGCGTTCAACGGCGGGCGGCCGAGGTCGGACCAACGTCCCGGACCCGGCTCACTGTGCCTTTCGGGCGTACCTTCAGCATGGGGTGTCATACGACCCACACTAGGTTTGACACCCTCCGCCCCGCACAGGGGACGGATCCCGGCCCGGGAGCCGGGGCTCGCGGCCGGCTCTCCGAGGATCTCCTTCCCGGGTCTGTGAAGGGGAAAGCGGTGTGGGAAACACCGCACTGCCGATCGGAAGACCCCCTACTACGCTACGGATGAGTAACCGTCCCCCCTTTTGAGCAGGCAGGGAGCCGCATCCCGATGTCCGAGCCGGAAGAGCAGCAGCCCGACATTCACACGACCGCGGGCAAGCTCGCGGATCTGAGGCGTCGCATCGAAGAGGCGACGCACGCCGGCTCCGCACGCGCCGTGGAAAAGCAGCACGCCAAGGGCAAGCTGACGGCCCGTGAGCGGATCGACCTCCTGCTCGACGAGGGGTCCTTCGTCGAACTCGACGAGTTCGCCCGGCACCGCTCCACCCACTTCGGCCTCGACGCCAACCGCCCCTACGGCGACGGCGTCGTCACCGGCTACGGCACCGTCGACGGCCGCCCGGTCGCCGTCTTCTCCCAGGACTTCACCGTCTTCGGCGGAGCGCTGGGCGAGACGTACGGGCAGAAGATCTGCAAGGTCATGGACTTCGCGCTGAAGACCGGCTGCCCGGTGATCGGCATCAACGACTCCGGCGGCGCCCGCATCCAGGAGGGCGTGGCCTCGCTGGGCGCGTACGGCGAGATCTTCCGCCGCAACACCCACGCCTCCGGCGTGATCCCGCAGATCAGCCTGGTCGTCGGCCCGTGCGCGGGCGGCGCGGTCTACTCCCCCGCGATCACCGACTTCACGGTCATGGTCGACCAGACGTCCCACATGTTCATCACCGGTCCTGACGTCATCAAGACGGTCACCGGTGAGGACGTCGGCTTCGAGGAACTCGGCGGCGCCCGCACCCACAACACCGCGTCCGGCGTGGCCCACCACATGGCCGGCGACGAGAAGGACGCGATCGAGTACGTCAAGCAGCTCCTGTCCTACCTCCCCTCCAACAACCTCTCCGACCCCCCGGCGTTCCCGGAGGAGGCGGACCTGACGGTCACCGACGAGGACCGCGAACTCGACACGCTCGTCCCGGACTCGGCGAACCAGCCCTACGACATGCACACCGTCATCGAGCACGTCCTCGACGACGCCGAGTTCTTCGAGACCCAGCCGCTGTTCGCGCCGAACATCCTCACCGGCTACGGCCGCGTCGAGGGCCGGCCCGTCGGCATCGTCGCCAACCAGCCGATGCAGTTCGCCGGCTGCCTGGACATCACCGCCTCCGAGAAGGCGGCCCGCTTCGTGCGCACCTGCGACGCCTTCAACATCCCGGTGCTCACCTTCGTGGACGTCCCCGGCTTCCTGCCCGGCGTCGGCCAGGAGCACGACGGCATCATCCGCCGCGGTGCCAAACTGATCTTCGCCTACGCCGAGGCCACCGTCCCCCTCATCACGGTCATCACCCGCAAGGCGTTCGGCGGCGCGTACGACGTCATGGGCTCCAAGCACCTGGGCGCCGACCTCAACCTCGCCTGGCCCACCGCCCAGATCGCCGTGATGGGCGCACAGGGCGCGGTCAACATCCTGCACCGCCGTACCATCGCCGAGTCGGACGACCCGGAGGAGACCCGCGCGAGGCTGATGCGGGAGTACGAGGACGCCCTCCTCAACCCCTACGTCGCGGCCGAGCGCGGCTACGTCGACGCGGTGATCATGCCGTCGGACACCCGCCGGCACATCGTCCGGGGTCTGCGTCAGCTGCGTACGAAGCGGGAATCCCTGCCCCCGAAGAAGCACGGCAACATCCCCCTGTAAGGAGCCGACGTGATCAAGGTCGTACGGGGCAACCCCACACCGGAGGAGCTGGCCGCCGCACTGGCGGTGGTCCGGGCGCGCGCCGCGGCGGCGTCAGCCGTGCCGCCCGGCGCGCCCACCCCCCGCGACTCCTGGTCGGACCCGTCCCGGATCGTGGCCCGCGGCGTCCCGCGTCCGGGCCCGGCGTCGTGGACGCGCACGTACTGGCCGAGCTGAGCCGCCGCCGGCCTCGGGGGCGCGGGGCCGTGCCCCTCCGCGGCTCCACCGCGCGGAGGGACGATGCCGCGCCCCTACTTGAGTACGCGTACTCAGGCACCTCGGCCGGCCAGGCCCCACGCTGGTGACATGCTGTGGTCCGACCCCGAGAACGAGCCGCCCGAAGAACTGCGGAACACGCAGGACATGCTGCGGCGGCTGGGCGTTCTCGTGGCGCTGGCCATGGTGCTCGCCATGCTCGTGATCGGCGTGAGATGAGGCATCGGGAGCACGTCGATACGCTGACCGCATGACAGATCAGCCGCGCCGCCGACTCGTGCTCGCCTCCCAGTCCCCCGCCCGGCTCGGGCTGCTCCGCCAGGCCGGGCTGGATCCCGAGGTGATCGTCAGCGGGGTCGACGAGGACGCCGTCACCGCCCCCACCCCCGCCGAACTGGCGCTCGCCCTGGCCGAGGCCAAGGCGTCCGTCGTCGCCGCGAAGCCCGAGGTCAAGGGCGCGCTGGTGATCGGCTGCGACTCGGTCCTGGAACTGGACGGCCGGGCCCTCGGCAAGCCCGCGGACCCCGAGGAGGCCACCGCGCGCTGGAAGTCCATGCGGGGCCGCGCGGGGACGCTGCAGACCGGCCACTGCGTCTACGACACCGTCAGTGGCCGTTACGTCTCCGCCACCGCCTCCACCGTGGTCCGCTTCGGCGATCCCACCGACGAGGAGATCGCCGCCTACGTGGCCTCCGGCGAACCGCTCCACGTCGCCGGGGCGTTCACCCTGGACGGCCGCTCGGCCCCGTTCATCGACGGCATCGACGGCGACCACGGCAATGTCATCGGCATCAGCCTGCCCCTGGTCCGGCGTCTCCTCGCCGACCTCGGCGTCGGCATCACGGAGCTGTGGGCGCGGCCGGAGGCGTGACCGGAGAGCCGTCACCACCGCCGGCGCCGCCCTCGGGAGCGGCGCCGGACCCGGCGGCGGCCGGCTGCTCCGGACGGCCGTCGTACGTCATCAGCAGCAGCACGATGAGCGCCAGTACGACGACCATGCAGAGGAACGCGGGCGGGCCGACCAGGCCCCAGGCGACCGCGCCCAGCAGTGCGTGCACCACCGCCGCGCTGATCAGCAGCACCCGGCCGAGCCCGGCGGGCGACCGGTCGCGTACGGCCACGAGCAGGGCCACCAGGCCGCACAGCGCGAAGTAGAGCCCGAAGACGATGCCGCCGATCTTCGAGGACGTCGACATCATGTCCGGGTCGAGCCCGGCCAGCGACATGTCCTGGCGGTCGACGACGGAGGCCAGGATCCAGTTCAGCGCCGCGACGCCGAGCGCCTCCACGAACAGGACGAGCGCCACGACCCCTGCCACCGGTCTGCGCACCACCGGCCCCCACCCACTTTCGAGCACGCTTGCGGTTACCCCGAGTATGTTCGGGCCGACGCGAAGGCTACTAACGGGTAAACCTCGGTACAAGGGTCCTGCGGAGGGCAAAGAATCATTGGGCCATTCGTAGGGACTCCACAAAGAAACTGAGTGGGCCGCAGCACGCTCTCACAGAGACCTTGACCACACAGGACGGCTAGGGTTTCCGGGAGGAGTCCTGCGTACCGAGGTGCGACAAGGGCTTTCGCGGGTCGAGCGAGCCTCGTATCACGCTCCGTGTGGGCAAGCTCACCAGTGGGGACGGGTCGAAGTGCCGTGTCGGCAGTCCCTAAACTCGGCTTGTTTCAAGGAGGGAGCCTCAATCGTGCGCAAGGTGCTCATCGCCAACCGTGGCGAAATCGCTGTCCGCGTGGCCCGGGCCTGCCGGGATGCCGGAATCGCGAGCGTTGCCGTCTATGCCGACCCGGACCGGGACGCTCTGCATGTCCGCGCCGCGGATGAGGCGTTCGCCCTGGGCGGTGACACTCCGGCCACCAGTTACCTCGACATCGACAAGGTGCTGAAGGCCGCGCGTGAGTCGGGCGCGGACGCCATCCATCCGGGCTACGGCTTCCTCTCCGAGAACGCCGAGTTCGCGCAGGCGGTACTGGACGCGGATCTGATCTGGATCGGCCCGCCGCCGCAGGCCATCCGCGACCTGGGTGACAAGGTCGCGGCCCGGCACATCGCGCAGCGCGCGGGCGCTCCGCTGGTGGCGGGTACGCCCGATCCGGTGAGCGGGGCCGAGGAGGTCGTCGCCTTCGCGGAGGAGCACGGGCTGCCGATCGCCATCAAGGCCGCCTTCGGCGGCGGCGGGCGCGGTCTGAAGGTCGCGCGGACGCTGGAGGAGGTGCCGGAGCTGTACGACTCCGCGGTGCGCGAGGCGGTCGCCGCCTTCGGCCGCGGGGAGTGCTTCGTCGAGCGCTACCTGGACAAGCCGCGGCACGTGGAGACGCAGTGCCTGGCCGACAAGTACGGCAACGTGGTCGTGGTCTCCACCCGTGACTGCTCGCTGCAGCGGCGGCACCAGAAGCTGGTCGAGGAGGCGCCGGCGCCGTTCCTGTCGGACGCCCAGATGGAGGAGCTGTACTCCGCCTCCAAGGCGATCCTGAAGGAGGCCGGCTACGTCGGCGCGGGCACGGTGGAGTTCCTCGTCGGCCTGGACGGCACGATCTCCTTCCTGGAGGTGAACACGCGTCTGCAGGTGGAGCACCCGGTGACCGAGGAGGTCGCCGGCATCGACCTGGTGCGGGAGATGTTCCGCATCGCGGACGGGGAGGAGCTGGGGTACGGCGACCCGGTGCTGCGGGGTCACTCGTTCGAGTTCCGGATCAACGGTGAGGACCCGGGGCGCAACTTCCTGCCGGCGCCCGGCACCGTCACCCGTTTCGACGCGCCGTCGGGGCCGGGTGTGCGGCTGGACGCGGGGGTGGAGTCGGGGTCGGTCATCGGGCCGGCGTGGGACTCGCTGCTGGCGAAGCTGATCGTCACCGGACGCACCCGCAAGGAGGCGCTGGAGCGGGCCTCCCGTGCGCTGGAGGAGTTCCAGGTCGAGGGCATGGCCACGGCCATCCCGTTCCACCGCGCGGTGGTGCGGGATGCGGCGTTCGCGCCCGAGCTCACCGGTTCGGCCGAACCGTTCACGGTGCACACGCGGTGGATCGAGACGGAGTTCGTCAACGAGATCAAGCCGTTCACCGCCGCGGTCGACGCGGGGGCGGAGGAGGAGGTCGACCGCGAGACGGTCGTCGTCGAGGTCGGCGGCAAGCGTCTGGAGGTCTCGCTCCCGGCCTCGCTGGGCATGTCCCTGGCCCGTACGGGGCTGGCGGCGGGCGCGAAGCCGAAGCGGCGCGCGGCGAAGAAGTCGGGCCCGGTGGTCTCGGGCGACACCCTCGCCTCTCCGATGCAGGGCACGATCGTCAAGCTCGCCGTGGAGGAGGGGCAGGAGGTCCAGGAGGGCGACCTGGTCGTCGTCCTGGAGGCCATGAAAATGGAGCAGCCCATCAACGCCCACCGGTCCGGCACGATCAAGGGCCTGAGCGCGGAGGTCGGTGCCTCCGTCACCTCCGGTGCGGCGATCTGCGAGATCAAGGACTGACGCATCTGCCGCTTGCGGCGCCGCTGTCCGCCCCGGCGGGGTACGGGCCTTACACCCGCGGCGCCGCTGTCCGCCCCGGCGGGGTACGGGTCTTGCGGCTGTTCGCCTCGGTGGGGGTGAGGGGCTTGTGCCCGCGGTGCGGCTTTCGGTCCGGTGGGTGGGATGCCTGCGGCGCCTGTGCGGCTTCGGTGAGGGCGTGTGCAGCGCCCACGGCCGGTGGGTGGTGCGGGGCCGCGTCGGGGGTGTCCGTCCTCGGACTGGCGCGGATCACGTTTCTCGGTGAGGTCGGGGTGCGGACGCGCCAGCCACTGCGGGCGGCCACCCCCGCCCGTCCCCTCCCCGCCGTACGCGACTACCGCCGCTTCCCCCGCCCTCCGCGGGCAGTCGTGCCTCCCCCAGTGCCTCAAGGGCCTGGGAGGTACCCCCAGGGCGGCACGGGTGGGCGGTGGGGGTACCTCCCGCTCATGGGGGTCCCCCGCTCGAGCGGAGTCGAGAGTGGGGGAGGCACCCCGCAAGCGCCGGGCAGCGCAACCCCACCCCCGGCCCACCCCCACGCCGGGGCACCCCGCAACACGTGCCGGGCCACGCAGCCCGCAAGGCACCGGCGGCGCACCCCCGGCCCGCGGCAAGCGCAGGGCGCCCACGACGCACCCCCCGAGCCGGCCGTCAGCGCCTCCGCAGATCCGCCACCCGCGCCCGCTCGGCCCCCTGGGCCGACTCCGCCGTCCCCAGCGCCACAGCCGTACGCAGCCCGCCGGGCCCCTGCCGCCGCGGCCCGGGAAGAGGAACGTCCCGGCGCTGACGCCCCGTCGAGCCCCCCTCACCCCCCGCCCCCGCGACAGCGATCTGCACGCCCTGATCGGCCAGCGCCTGCAACTCGGTTGCCGCCCGGTCGTCATGTCCGGCCGGCTCATCGGTCACCAGCCGCGTGATCAGATCCGTGGGCACCGTCTGGAACATCGTGTCCGTACCGAGCTTGGTGTGGTCCGCGAGGACCACCACCTCCGCCGCGGCCTGGACCAGCGCCCGGTCGACCGACGCCGACAGCATGTTGGACGTGGACAGCCCGCGCTCGGCGGTGAGGCCGCTCCCGGAGAGGAACGCCCGGGACACCCGCAGCCCCTGCAGGGACTGCTCGGCACCACTGCCCACCAGGGCGTAGTTCGAGCCGCGGAGCGTACCGCCGGTCATCACCACCTCCACCCGGTTGGCATGGGCCAACGCCTGGGCGACCAGCAGCGAGTTGGTGACGACCGTGAGGCCGGGCACCCGGGCCAGCCGGCGGGCCAGCTCCTGCGTGGTGGTACCCGCGCCGACCACGATGGCCTCGCCCTCTTCCACCAAATTCGCGGCGAGGTCGGCGATGGCGGTCTTCTCGGCGGTCGCGAGATGTGACTTCTGCGGAAAACCGGATTCTCGCGTGAAACCGCCCGGCAGTACCGCACCGCCGTGCCGGCGGTCGAGGAGTCCTTCTGCCTCCAGCGCGCGCACGTCCCGCCGTACGGTCACTTCGGAGGTCTGGACGACGCGGGCGAGCTCACGGAGCGACACGGCCCCGTTCGCTCGCACCATTTCGAGGATCAATTGGCGACGTTCTGCAGCGAACACGAAACTGACAGTAACGCCGACGACCGTCTGCTTTCAGCAGTTTGCGCTGAATAGCAGAAGTTGTTCGCACAGCCCTGCACCAAGTGGTATAGGGCCGTCGTTTTGGACCGTCAGGCCTCCGCGCCGGCCTTCCGGGTGTGCAACTGCCGTGCCACCTCGGCGATCGAGCCCGACAGCGAGGGGTAGACCGTGAAGGCGTTCGCGATCTGTTCCACTGTCAGATTGTTGTCGACCGCGATCGAGATGGGATGGATGAGTTCCGAGGCGCGCGGCGCGACGACCACGCCGCCCACCACGATGCCGGTGCCCGGGCGACAGAAGATCTTGACGAAGCCGTCGCGGATGCCCTGCATCTTCGCGCGCGGGTTGCGCAGCAGCGGCAGCTTCACCACGCGGGCGTCGATCTTGTCGGCGTCGACGTCGGCCTGGGAGTAGCCGACGGTGGCGATCTCGGGGTCGGTGAAGACGTTCGACGAGACCGTCTTGAGGTTCAGCGGGGCCACCGCGTCACCCAGGAAGTGGTACATGGCGATGCGGCCCTGCATCGCCGCCACCGAGGCGAGCGCGAAGACGCCGGTGACGTCACCGGCGGCGTAGACGCCGGGAGCCGTCGTCCGGGAGACCTTGTCGGTCCAGATGTGGCCGGACTCGCGCAGCCTGACTCCGGCCTCCTCCAGACCCATGCCCTCGGAGTTGGGGATGGCGCCCACGGCCATCAGACAGTGCGACCCGGTGATGACGCGGCCGTCGGCGAGCGTCACCTCCACCCGGTCCCCGACCCGCTTCGCGGACTGGGCCCGCGAGCGCGCCATGACGTTCATCCCGCGACGGCGGAAGACGTCCTCCAGCACGGCGGCGGCGTCCGGGTCCTCGCCCGGCAGCACCCGGTCGCGCGAGGACACGAGCGTCACCTTCGACCCGAGCGCCTGGTAGGCACCGGCGAACTCGGCGCCCGTGACACCCGATCCGACCACGATGAGCTCCTCGGGGAGCTCGTCCAGGTCGTACACCTGGGTCCAGTTCAGGATCCGCTCGCCGTCGGGGCGGGCGTCCGGCAGCTCGCGCGGGTGGCCGCCGGTCGCGATCAGTACGGCGTCGGCGGTGAGCGTCTCCTCGGTCCCGTCCGCGGCGCGGACGACGACCTTCCGCGATCCGTCGAGCGCCTGCATGCCCTCCAGCCGGCCCCGCCCGCGCAGCACGCGTGCGCCGGCCCGGGTCACCGAGGCGGTGATGTCGTGGGACTGGGCCAGCGCGAGCCGCTTCACACGCCGGTTGACCTTGCCGAGGTCCACGCCCACCACCCGGGCGGCCTGCTCCATGGGCGGGGTGTCGTCGGCGACGATGATGCCCAGTTCCTCGTACGAGGAGTCGAAGGTGGTCATCACCTCGGCCGTGGCGATCAGGGTCTTGGACGGCACGCAGTCGGTGAGCACCGACGCCCCGCCCAGGCCGTCGCAGTCGACGACGGTCACCTCCGCGCCGAGCTGTGCGGCGACCAGCGCCGCTTCGTATCCGCCGGGTCCGCCACCGATGATCACGATCCGAGTCACGTACTCCATTGTCCCGCACACTTCACCGTGCGACCGCCCGGGGGCCTCGGCCGTGGCTCCCCCGTTACCGAAGGTGGCGCCCGTTCCCGCTGCCGTACCCTTCCCCCATGTCGCTCTACGCCGCGTACGCCGCCCATCTCGACGCGCGGCTGATGTCCCGCCGCGCCCCGCACTCGCCGCTGCGCGCCACCGGCTGGCTGAACGGGTGGAGGCTGACGTTCGGGGGCGAGCACATGGGCGGGGAGGGTGCGCTGGCCACGCTGGTGGAGGACCCGATCTCGGCGGTCTTCGTCGCCCTCTACGACATCGCCCCGATGGACGAGGAGCCCCTGGACCGCTGGGAGGGCGCGGGCGACCTGGACCTCTACCGCCGCACCCGGGTGCGCGTGCACACCCTGGACGGCGAGGAGCCGGCCTGGACGTACGTCCTCAACGGTTACGAGGGCGGCCTCCCCGCGGCCCGCTACCTGGGCGAGATCGCCGACGCGGCGGAGTCCGCGGGCGCGCCCCACGACTATGTGATGGAACTCCGCAAGCGTCCCTGCTGACCTCCTCGGGGGAAACGACAAGACAACGATCGGCAACCCGTTCACTCCGACATCTACGCGCGTAGGCGATTACCGGCTACCCTCATCGCGTGAACGCTTCTCTTCTTCCGGACGACATCCAGGGCGACCCGTACGCCGCAGCCGACGCCGCCGCCGCGCGCCTGCGCGAACTCACCGGCGCCGAGACCCACGACGTCGCCCTCGTGATGGGCTCCGGCTGGGCCCCGGCCGTGGACGCCCTCGGCACGCCCGAGGCCGAGTTCCCGGTCACCGAACTGCCCGGCTTCCCGCCGCCGGCGGTGGAGGGCCACGGCGGCAAGATCCGCTCGTACGCCATCGGTGCGAAGCGGGCCCTGGTGTTCCTGGGCCGTACGCACTACTACGAGGGACGCGGGGTCGCGGCCGTCGCCCACGGTGTCCGTACGGCCGTGGCCGCGGGGGCGAAGACGATCGTCCTGACCAACGGCTGCGGGGGTCTGCGCGCGGGCATGCGCCCCGGCCAGCCGGTCCTGATCAGCGACCACATCAACCTCACGGCGACCTCCCCGATCGTCGGCGCGAACTTCGTCGACCTCACGGATCTGTACTCGCCGCGGCTGCGGGCGCTGTGCAAGGAGATCGACCCGACCCTGGAGGAGGGCGTCTACGCGCAGTTCCCCGGGCCGCACTACGAGACTCCGGCGGAGATCCGGATGGCCCGGGTGATCGGGGCGGACCTGGTCGGCATGTCCACGGTCCTCGAGGCCATCGCCGCGCGTGAGGCGGGGGCGGAGGTCCTGGGTATCTCCCTGGTCACCAACCTGGCCGCGGGGATGACGGGCGAGCCGCTGAACCACGAGGAGGTCCTCCAGGCGGGCCGGGACTCCGCGACGCGGATGGGGTCCCTGCTGGCCCAGGTGCTCGGACGCCTGTAGGGCGCGGCGCCGCCACCGTTTCACGTGGCGCCGTCACCGTTTCGCGCGGGGCCGGCGCCACAGGCATGCAACCCTGACAGTCGACGAACTCAGAGAGGCCGACCGACCGTGCAAGACGACGCCCTCATCGCACAGGCCCAGGCGTGGCTCGCCGAGGACCCCGACCCGGACACCCGCGAGGAACTCGCCCACCTCATCGACGCCGGCGACCACGCCGGGATCGCCGCCCGCTTCGGCGGCACCCTCCAGTTCGGCACCGCCGGCCTCCGGGGCGAGCTCGGCGCCGGCCCGATGCGCATGAACCGCTCCGTCGTCATCCGCGCGGCCGCCGGCCTCGCCGCGTACCTGAGGAAGCACGGCCACACCGACGGCCTCGTCGTCATCGGCTACGACGCCCGCCACAAGTCCCGCGACTTCGCCGAGGACACCGCCGCCGTCATGACCGGCGCCGGACTGCGCGCGGCCGTCCTGAACCGCCCCCTCCCCACCCCCGTCCTCGCCTTCGCCATCCGGCACCTCGGCGCCGTCGCCGGAGTGGAGGTCACCGCCAGCCACAACCCGCCCCGCGACAACGGCTACAAGGTGTACCTCGGCGACGGCTCCCAGATCGTCCCCCCGGCCGACGCGGAGATCGCCGCCGAGATCGAGGCCGTGGCCTCGCTCACCACGGTCCCCCGTCCCACCGAGGGCTGGGAGATCCTCGACGACACCGTCCTGGACGCCTACCTCGCCCGCACGGACGCGGTCCTGGCCAAGGACTCCCCCCGCACCGCCCGCACCGTCTACACGGCGATGCACGGCGTCGGCAAGGACGTCCTCCTCGCCGCCTTCGCACGGGCCGGCTTCCCGGAGCCCGTCCTCGTCGCCGAGCAGGCCGACCCCGACCCGGAGTTCCCGACCGTCGCGTTCCCCAACCCGGAGGAGCCCGGCGCGATGGACCTGGCCTTCGCGAAGGCCCGCGGCACCGGCCCCGACCTGGTCATCGCCAACGACCCCGACGCCGACCGCTGCGCCGCGGCCGTCAAGGACGGCGCGGACTGGCGCATGCTGCGCGGCGACGAGGTCGGCGCCCTGCTCGCCGCCCACCTGGTCCGCCGCGGAGCGACCGGCACCTTCGCGGAGTCGATCGTCTCGTCGAGCCTCCTCGGCCGCATCGCGGAGAAGGCCGGCCTCCGCCACACCGAGACCCTCACCGGCTTCAAGTGGATCGCCCGCGCCGAGGGCCTGCGCTACGGCTACGAGGAGGCCCTCGGCTACTGCGTCGACCCCGACGGCGTACGCGACAAGGACGGCATCACGGCAGCTCTCCTCCTCACCGAACTGGCCTCCGGACTGAAGGCCGAGGGCCGCACCCTCCTCGACCTGCTCGACGACCTCGCCGTCGAGCACGGTCTGCACGCCACCGACCAGCTCTCGGTCCGTGTACAGGACCTCGGCCTGATCGCCTCCGCGATGCGCCGCCTGCGCGAGCAGCCGCCCACGGAGCTGGCCGGCCTGCGCATCACCGAGGCCGAGGACCTGACCCGGGGCACGAAGGCCCTCCCGCCCACCGACGGCCTCCGCTACACCCTGGACGGCGCGAGGGTCGTCGTCCGCCCCAGCGGCACGGAACCGAAGCTGAAGTGCTACCTGGAGGTGGTGGTCCCGGTCGCCACGAGGGCCGGCCTGCCCGAGGCCCGCGCGAAGGCGACGGCGCTCCTCGCGAGGATCAAGCAGGACCTCTCCGAGGCAGCGGGCATCTGAGGGAACCCGGTGTGGGGCGGGCCCACCCGCCCCACGTCACCCCCTCACCCCATGGCCAGCAGCACCGCCAGCAGCACCGCCCCCGCGACGGCGGGCGCCATGATCTCGTAGGCCCACCGCACGGTCACCTCGCCCTGCGCGGCCTCGGCGTCCTGCCGCCGCTCGTGCAGCCCGCGCATGTCGTCCATCGCCCGGTCGCTCTCGTGTCGCCGGGGCCCCTCGGCGGCGCCCCCCGCACCGCGCCGGACGCCGCCCTCGCGCACCACCTGCGCGGCGGCCCGTGCCTCCTGCCGGTTCGCCTTGCTGCGGGCCCGCAGCGACACCGGAAGGGCCCACAGCTGGTACTTCGCGCCGGACGCGGTGAGGACCTCGTTGGTGAAACTGGACCGCAGCGCGGCGACCTGTCCCCAGGGCAGCACGATCACGCGGAACGGGTTGCGGACGCGCAGCCGGTCGTCGTTCACGTACACGGCGGGACGCAGGGTGTAGGCGACGATCAGCGGTACGAGGAGGAGCATCGCGGCGAGGGCCAGCCAGGGGGTGCGGCCCTCGCCGGCGAACACCGCGTCGACACCGAGCCATCCGACGACGGCGAGCAGCAGCACACCGCCGACGATGCCCGCGAGCGAGCGGTGGACGCGGTCCTTGTACGGGGATGCCTCGGACCCGGCCGGCTTCGCGGGCTCCGGGTCGGGCGACTGGTGCTCGGGGGACGTCATGCTCCCGATTCTGCACGACGCCTCCGGTGACGTCGTACGCGGTGGAAGCCGTACGCGATCCCCCACGGGGCTGTACAGCCGCTACGCGCGTAGATATGCTCGTCTGGTGACCATGCCCACCACTGCACCACACGCTCTCAGCGACGTCACCGCGTCCGACGGCACGCTGCGCCGCTTCCTCCACGGGCTGCCCGGCGTCGACCCGGTCGGCCTAGAGGCGCGCGCCGCCTCCCTCGGCACCCGTTCGATCAAGACGACCGCGAAGGCGTACGCCATCGACCTCGCCATCTCGATGGTCGACCTGACGACGCTGGAAGGCGCGGACACCCCGGGCAAGGTCCGGGCGCTCGGCGCGAAGGCGGTCCGCCCCGACCCGACCGACCGCACCACGCCCGCCACGGCCGCGGTCTGCGTCTACCCCGACATGGTGGCCACGGCGAAGGAGGCCGTCGCCGGCTCCGGCGTCAAGGTCGCCTCCGTCGCCACCGCCTTCCCGGCCGGCCGCGCCCCGATCGCCGTGAAGCTGGCGGACGTCCGCGAGGCCGTCGCCGCCGGTGCCGACGAGATCGACATGGTCATCGACCGCGGGGCGTTCCTCGCGGGGAACTACCTGAAGGTGTACGACGAGATCACCGCCGTGAAGGAGGCCTGCGGGACGAGCGCCCGCCTCAAGGTCATCTTCGAGACCGGCGAGCTGTCGACGTACGACAACATCCGCCGGGCGAGCTGGCTCGGCATGCTGGCCGGGGCGGACTTCATCAAGACCTCGACCGGCAAGGTCGCCGTCAACGCGACCCCCGCGAACACCCTCCTCATGCTGGAGGCGGTCCGCGACTTCCGCGCCCAGACCGGCGTCCAGGTCGGTGTGAAGCCGGCCGGCGGCATCCGCACGACCAAGGACGCCGTCAAGTTCCTGGTCCTGGTCAACGAGACCGCGGGCGAGGACTGGCTGGACAACCACTGGTTCCGCTTCGGCGCCTCCTCGCTGCTGAACGACCTGCTGATGCAGCGTCAGAAGCTGGCCACCGGCCGTTACTCCGGCCCCGACTACGTGACGGTGGACTGATCACCATGGCACCCGTTTTCGAGTACGCACCGGCGCCCGAGTCCCGCTCGGTCGTCGACATCGCCCCGTCGTACGGCCTGTTCATCGACGGCGAGTTCACCGAGGCCGCCGACGGCAAGGTCTTCAAGACCGTCTCCCCCTCCACCGAGGAGGTCCTCTCCGAGGTCGCCGAGGCCGGTGAGGCGGACGTCGACCGCGCGGTGAAGGCCGCCCGCAAGGCGTTCGAGAAGTGGTCGGCGCTCCCCGGCTCCGAGCGCGCGAAGTACCTCTTCCGCATCGCCCGCATCGTCCAGGAGCGCAGCCGCGAGCTCGCCGTCCTCGAGACCCTGGACAACGGCAAGCCGATCAGGGAGACCCGCGACGCGGACCTCCCCCTGGTCGCCGCGCACTTCTTCTACTACGCGGGCTGGGCCGACAAGCTCGACCACGCCGGCTACGGCGCGAACCCGCGGCCGCTGGGCGTCGCGGGCCAGGTCATCCCCTGGAACTTCCCGCTGCTGATGCTGGCGTGGAAGATCGCCCCGGCGCTCGCGACCGGCAACACGGTGGTCCTGAAGCCCGCCGAGACGACCCCCCTCTCCGCGCTCTTCTTCGCGGACATCTGCCGCCAGGCGGGCCTGCCCAAGGGCGTCGTCAACATCGTCACCGGCGACGGCCGCACCGGCGCCGCGCTGATCGCCCACCCGGACGTGAACAAGGTCGCCTTCACGGGCTCCACGGCCGTCGGCAAGGAGATCGCGCGCACGGTCGCGGGCACCCGCAAGAAGCTGACCCTCGAACTGGGCGGCAAGGGCGCCAACATCGTCTTCGACGACGCGCCCATCGACCAGGCCGTCGAGGGCATCGTCAACGGCATCTTCTTCAACCAGGGCCAGGTCTGCTGCGCGGGCTCCCGCCTGCTGGTCCAGGAGTCGGTCCACGACGAGCTCCTCGACTCCCTCAAGCGCCGCCTGTCCACGCTCCGCCTCGGCGACCCGCTGGACAAGAACACCGACATCGGCGCGATCAACTCCGCCGAGCAGCTGGCCCGGATCACCGCGCTGGCCGACCAGGGCGAGGCGGAGGGCGCCGAGCGCTGGTCCCCGGCCTGCGAACTGCCGTCGTCCGGCTACTGGTTCACGCCGACGCTCTTCACGAACGTCACCCAGGCGCACACGGTCGCCCGCGACGAGATCTTCGGCCCGGTCCTGTCCGTCCTCACCTTCCGCACGCCGGACGAGGCGGTCGCCAAGGCCAACAACACCCCGTACGGCCTGTCGGCGGGCATCTGGACGGAGAAGGGCTCGCGCATCCTGGCGGTCGCGAACAAGCTCCGCGCGGGCGTGATCTGGTCCAACACGTTCAACAAGTTCGACCCGACCTCGCCGTTCGGCGGCTACAAGGAGTCGGGCTTCGGCCGCGAGGGCGGCCGCCACGGCCTGGAGGCGTACCTCGATGTCTGACGCACGACTTTCCGTACTGAAGACCTACAAGCTGTACGTCGGCGGGAAGTTCCCGCGTTCCGAGAGCGGCCGGGTGTACGAGGTGACCGACGCAAAGGGCAAGTGGCTGGCGAACGCCCCGCTCTCCTCCCGCAAGGACGCCCGTGACGCGGTGGTCGCCGCGCGCAAGGCGTTCGGCGGCTGGTCCGGCGCGACGGCGTACAACCGCGGCCAGATCCTGTACCGGATCGCGGAGATGCTGGAGGGCCGCCGCGACCAGTACGTCGCGGAGGTCGCCGACGCCGAGGGCCTGTCGAAGTCGAAGGCGGCGGCGCAGGTCGACGCGGCGATCGACCGCTGGGTCTGGTACGCGGGCTGGACCGACAAGATCGCCCAGGTGGTCGGCGGCGGCAACCCGGTCGCGGGCCCGTACTTCAACCTGTCCTCCCCCGAACCGACGGGCGTGGTCGCCGTACTGGCCCCCCAGGAGTCGTCCTTCCTGGGCCTGGTCTCGGTGGTGGCCCCGGTGATCGCGACGGGCAACACGGCGGTCGTGATCGCCTCGGAGAAGTCCCCCCTCCCCGCCCTCTCCCTCGGCGAGGTGCTGGCCACCTCCGACCTCCCCGGCGGCGTGGTCAACGTCCTCTCCGGCCGTACGGCGGAGATCGCGGCCCCGCTCGCCGCGCACCAGGACGTCAACGCGATCGACCTCGCGGGCGCCGACGAGGCGCTGGCGAAGGAGCTGGAGATCGCGGCCGCGGACAACCTCAAGCGCGTCCTGCGTCCACAGCCTGTGGACGACTGGTCGGCGACGCCCGGCACGGACCGCCTGACGGCGTTCCTGGAGACCAAGACGGTCTGGCACCCGACGGGCTCGCTGGGCGCGTCGGGCTCCGCCTACTGACCGGCCCACCCCGCACTGCCGGCCCTCCAGCCTCCTCGAAGGGAGAACGGGCGCCGGGGCACGCGGTGGCCCGGCTGCCCGTGGAGAGTGCGCGGCGGCGGGACGGCGGGTGCGTGGACACGGTCGTGCCGTGCCGAGTCGGCGAGCGCGGCGACGATCCGTGGCGGAGTGTCCGGGGCCGGAGCTGCGGCGACGGTGTCCCATGCCGGTCACGGCGCAGGTGCTGCCCGGACCGGCTCCCCCGCTCGGCCGCCGATGAGGCGCGAGGCGCCTGTTCCCCGGTGTCACCGGGGGACAGGCGCCTCGCGCAGGGGTTCAGCCCTGGAGCTTCATGCCCTTGGGTGAGGTGAGGCCCTCGGCGGGGTGGGCACGGAACGTCGCCGTCCAGACGGTGGGCGGGCAGGACGTGCCGTTGGGGTGCTGTTCCGTCAGCTTGGCTCCGGTGCTGTCCTCGACGACCGTGTCACCGCTCTTCGCGGACGTCACGACGAGCCGCACCGCCACGGTCTTCGCGCCGACGTCGTCGGGCAGACGGACCGCCAGCGACATGAACGGGTCGTCGGGACTGCCCGACGCCTGCTCCTCGCAGGCGCCGTCCACGCACAGCCGGAGTCTCGCCGCGTCCGGCCCGCCGAAGTCGGCGGGCCGCCACACGACGGACACCTGCGAGTCCGCGCCGGCCTCGGTGCACGGCGTGTCCCGGCCGAGGACCGAGCATCCGGTCAGAGCCACCGCCAGCAGCGGGACGAACAGGGCTCGGCGCATGTCAATACCTCGCTACGGTGCCGGGGAAGGCGCTGTTGGCCAGCCCGATGTCGGTGAAGTACAGCCAGCACGGGTCGAAGAGGCCGCCGCTGTCGTCGCCGCCGCCACCTCCGCCGCCGGAGATGATCCCCTTGGCGAAGGCGCGCCCGCTGCCGTCGACGGTGTACACCGGGCCGCCGGAGTCACCCTTGATGGTGCAGGAGCCGGACGTCTTCTTGGCCACGACCATGTTCCTGGCCGTCGTACCCCCCGAGTAGCGGATGGTCGCCTGTGTGTCGGTCACCTTCCAGCCGCACTTCTCGCCGGTCATCATGCCGCCCGTGCAGACCTTGTCACCGCTTTGTGCCCAGCGCCGCCAGTAGTCGTGCACGGGACGCGACGAGCTGGACGTCTTGCCGCCCTTGTAGATCCGGGCCGACGCGGAGCTGCCGCTTTCGACCCGGTACAGCGCCAGGTCACCCGAGTAGTACTTCTGGCCGGACAGCTTCACCGAGCCGGAGCCGTTCTTCCAGTTGTCCCGGACGACCGGACCGATGTAGTCGCTCTTGCTGGGGTTCAGGACGGCACCGCTGCCGGTGGTGCAGTGGCCCGCGGTCACCACGTACCACTTGCCGTTGTACTTCCAGCTGAAGCCCGCCGTGCACCACGTGGCCGAACTCATGGTCAGCTGCGAGTAGATACGCGCCCCGCCGTAGTAGGGCGAGGTGTCGTTGTAGCGGTTCGCCTGCGGGTCCAGCGCGTCCACCCCGGGAGTGACCTGTACGGCCACCGAGTCGGTGCCGTAGCGCTCGCCCAGAGCCGCGACCAGCGCCGGAGCGGCCGTCTCGGTCTCCACGACGACTCGGTTGCGCACGGCGTCCACGGACGCGACGCGCAGCCCGCTCACGCCGGGCAGTTCCGCTTCCGGCAGCTGGAGGATCTCGTCACGCACGGACTCCAGCGCGGTGACGCTGTGCTCCACCACTTCGGTGCGCGGGGCGACCTCCTCGGTGACCGTCGGCCCGGCCGGCTCGGGTGTGGTCTCCGTGGTGTCCTCCGGCATGTCGAACGACTCCTCGCCGGTGGACTCCGCGACCCCGTCGGCGGGTGGTACGGGGGTCTCCGTCTCGGTGGTCCCGGTGTCGGGCTTGGTGTCGTCCTCCGTGTCCTCGGCGGGCGTTCCGCTGCCCTCGTCGGCCGGAACCTGCGTCACCCGGATCGGTGCGGACGCCTCGTCGGCCGAGGCCGACTCCACGACCGGCGCGACCAGTTCGCCCGTCGCCGGATCGACGTAGGGCGGGGCGAAGGCGTCGGGGTTCTCCGCCGCGCGCTCCTCGGCCAGTTCCAGGGCGTACGCCTGAGCGGGTTCCGGCTCCTGGACGTCGTCGCCCCCACCGTCCTCGATGACCTCCACCCGGTCGACGATCACCGAGACCGGTTCGGCCCCCGGCGGGTCGTACGGCCCGCTGAAGCGGGCGCCGATCTGCCGGCTGCCGCTGCCGGACAGGGACGAGGTGTCCCACACCAGCTTCGGGGCCGAGCCACCGGTGAGCGGCACCGGCCACGAGACGGTGGTGGAATCGGCCCGGGTGACCTGGGAGGCCGGGATCACCTGCCACGGATCGGCGGACGACGCCCGCTGGAGGAAGGTGACCTCCGTCAGCGAGGCCGGCGCGCTGACCGCGAGATCGGCCGACCCCGCGAGCACTTCGCCGTTGGCGGGCGCGGTCACGGCCGCCCGTCCGACGTGAAAGACGCGCTCGGCCCCGGCCGAGACGTTGCCGGCCCGGTCGGTCGCGGTGACGACGAGCCGATGGCTGCCCTCGGTGGCCGGGGTGACCGGCAGCGCCACCGGACCGCCGCTGGTGGTGACGCTCCGCTCGGTGTCGCCGTCGATGCGGTAGGTCAGGACGCGGGTGTCGGCGCCGTCGGGCGTCAGCGTGAACGTCCCGGTCTCCTGCGCGCCGCCGGCCCAGGCGTCCGCGGGGTAGGACGCGGAGGTCACGGCCGGGACGCCGGGCGCGGTGGTGTCGACGGTGAAGCGGTGGTGCGCGGTCGCCCCGCCCGTGCCGTCGCCGTCGACGCCGCGCACGTGCAGGTACCAGACGCCCTCGGCGCGGGTCGTCGCGTACGACGTGCCGGTCGTCTCGGCCGTGCTGTCGGGCACGGTGTCGGAGGCGGAGTCGACGACGACGCTGTACCCGGCGGAGGCGCCGGAGGGCGCCGTCCAGGTCGCCTCGAAGGAACCGCTCCTGTACGCGCCCGTCTGGTCGGGGTGGGTGGACGAGCTGATCGCCGGGCTCGGCGGCAGCGTCGTGTCGACCCGGAAGGGCAGGTGCGCGGCGGTGGAGGACCAGTTGCCCGCCTGGTCCTCGGCCCGGACGTGCAGGTACCAGGCGCCGTCCGCGTCGACGGTGGTGGTGAACCTCGTCGATGTCTGCGCGGTGCCGGTGGTGGCCGGCAGGGTGTCCGTGACGCGGTCCACACTGACCGCGTAACCGGCGATGCCGGACAGGTCGGTGGGCGCGGACCAGGTGAACGTCGCGGTGCGGTCGGCGTAGACGCTGGTCGTCACGGGATGCGTGGAGGAGGCCAGACCGCCGGGCGCGCCCGGGGCGGTGGTGTCGACGTTGAAGCCGCGGTGCTGGGTCGAGGACCACAGACCCGCCTTGTCCTTGGCGGCCGCGTGCACCCACCACGTTCCGTCGGTGCGCCCGGACCAGTTCACGTCGGCCGCCGTCTGTGTGACGGTCGTTCCGGCAGCGGTCGTCGGGTTCTGGTCGAGCTTGACGGCGTACCCGCTCACGCCGGAGGCGTCCGTCGCGGCGAGCGTGCCCGCGAAGGTGGTGGCGTTGTACCAGGCCGACGCCGAGGGGTGGCTGGTGGAGGTGATGGCGGGGGCGGACGGCGCGGTGGTGTCGACGGTGAACGTCCGCCAGGCCGACCAGGCCCCGGTGTCGGTGCCGTCGGACGCCCGGGCCCGCCACTTGTAGTCACCCGGTGCCAGTGCGGTGGCCGTGCGGGTGGCCACCGCTCCGGAGGCCACGGCGGCTGACGTGCCGGACTGCAGGGCCGCGGTGCCGGTCGCCGTCCACACCTCGAAGGTCAGCGTGAGCTGCTGGGCGTCGGCATCGGTGGCCTTGGCGGACAGCGTGGGTGTGGTGTCGGAGATGTAGGCACCGGTCAGCGGGGAAACGGCTGCCGCGGTACCGGGCTTGGAGTTGTAGGTGACCGTCAGGGACGGCTCGTAGGCGGCGTTGTGCGAACCGTCCGTCTGGTTCGCCGAGTGGTAGCGGCGCCAGGTGAGCGGGTCGGTCTCGTCGACGGCCGCGATCCGCACACCGTGGTTGGGCTGACCGTCGGCCCAGGCCTGGACGATGCCGTCGATGTCCCAGGAGACGTGCCCGGCCGGGCAGTTGGAGTTGTACCCCTTGGCCGCTGTGGAGGTCACGGCGCCGGTCGTGGTGGTCGTGGGCTGCTCGGCCCAGGTGAGGGCCGACGGGTCCCAGGCCGAGGTGATACGGCGCACCTGGTTGCCGGAGTTGCCGGTGCTGCACGTGGACGAGTAGTACGAGTACAGGCGCAGGTCGGTGTCGAGGATGTGCTTGCCCGCGTACTTCGCCACGTCGAACTTCAGATACGAGCGGGCCTTCTCGGTGCCGTTGTACGTGCCGGCCTTCAGCTCGGTCGAGCCGCGCTGCGAGGTGAGGTAGTCGTCGTACTGGACCCAGGTGTCGGTCACCGGGCCGAGCAGGGAGTCGGTCGGGTCGATGGTGACCGGGTACTTCAGCTCGGGGTCGGCGAGGAACTCCGCGTCGGGCCGCAGGACCAGGACCTGGTCGCCGGTGTCCGCGTCCCGCTCGATCGCGACGTCGATGGCCGCGAGATCCTCGGGCTCGCCGGAGGCGTGCTTCTCGTCCGAGCCCCACATCACCGGCAGCGGTGCGGTGGCCACCGCACGGCCGCTGCCGTCGTTCCAGCGCAGACGTTTGTCGGCGGTCTCGTGCAGGGTGAGGTCGTCGGCCGAGACGGGCAGCCGGTAACTGACCGGGCCGTCGGGGCGCTCGTGCAGGACGACGGAGTGGGAGAAGCCCTCCTTCAGGGCGGTCACCACGACATCACCGCCCTCGACGGCGCCTTCGTAGACGGCGGTCGAACCGTCCAGGCGGGGTTCGGGAAGCCTGCCGTCCCAGTCGAGGCCGAGGGTGTGGCCGCCGCGGGAGACCTCGGCGAGGGGTTCGTCCGCACCGCCGCCGGAGAAGGTGATGCCGGCGGCCGCGCTCTTCGGCCGCACCACGCCGTCCTCGGCCACGAGGGTCGTGTCGACGGGCCGCCAGCCGCCGTCGGCCTGCTTGACCCGGATCGGACCGGTGTACGCCTCGACGGTGGTGGTGCCGTCGGCGTTGGCCCAGGTGGTGGTCGACTCGGTGCGCTCGGAGACGATCTCGCTCCGCGCGCCGGACGTCTGCTGTGCCGTCGTCGCCGCCCCGGTTGCCGCCTCCGCGGCCTCGGCGGACGCGGGCTCGCCGAGCAGGGGCAGCGGGGCGCACACGAGAGCGGCCAACAGGCCTGCCGTCAGGGCTCGTCGTCCGATGCGGGATCTTCGTCGGCCGGGAACCGGGGCGATCGGCGTGCGGTCGTACACAGAGGAACCTTCCCATCCATCTCGGTCAAAGGTTGGGTGATCTTAATACCCATGCATGACATGTCCACAAAAAGACATGCCGCTCCGGCCGAGCGGGCGGGGCGCCCGGGCAGGGCTTGCCTTACAAGTCACCACGTGCGAGGCGAAGTTGACGCCAACCGGCCGAGGCAGATCCGCTCGACCTGTCATCACGCCAACCGAGCCGGCCGGTAGAGCGGTTGACGCGCCGCGAGGACGTCACGGTCGCATCCCGAACCCGCGGACGCCGCGGCCGCTCCCCCGGCGGGACGGCGGCTCGACCGCGGTGGGGCATGCCCCCGGTGACGGGGATGCCGGCGCCCTGCGGCACATCGCGACGCCGGGACGGCCGGGCGAGCGGCCATCGGGCCCGGCGCACGAGGCCGCGCCGAGCCCGCAGGGCGGACCAGGGGCGCAGCGGACGGCAGGGGTCAGCCCCTCAGCGCGTCCGTCGCCTGCCCCGCCACCGGGACGCCGCCGACCGACCGCGCCTGGGCGACCGGCCCCGTCACCTCCCGCGAGTCCACCGCGCGGAAGTCGGCGACCTGTGTGCCGACGCCGTTGTCGAGCGGGTCCACGCCCGTGCCGGCCAGCGGATTGGGCTTGAGGTCCGCGACCGTGCCCACGGCCCGGCCGGTGTCGTCGAGGAGCGAGTCGGAGTCCGCGGCCGCCGCCGTCGCCGCGCCGGCCCCGAGCGCCACCGAGGCGGTCGCGAGGACGGCCAGGGCACGTCGGACGGTCGGCGCCTTGGGGGCCTTGTGTCGGGCCATCGCTCTGCCACCTGTCGCCTTCGATGGGTAACCGGATCGACGCGAAGAGTAGTTGAGGTGTGACGCGCGCTTCAAAGCCGTACCGCGGGGCGTACGCCGCCCGGCTGATGCCTCAGACTGGTGTCCCGTGAGTTCCCAGTCGCCCATATCCGCGCGAGTCGTGCTGCTCTGCGGCCCCTCCGGCTCCGGCAAGTCCCTCATCGCGGCCCGTTCCGGTCTTCCCGTGCTGCGCCTCGACGACTTCTACAAGGAGGGCGACGACCCGACCCTCCCCCTCGTGGCGGGCAGCACGGACATCGACTGGGACCACCCCGGCTCCTGGGACGCGGACACCGCCGTCGCCGCGATCGAGCGGCTGTGCCGCACGCGTCGTACGCCGGTTCCCGTCTACGACATCTCGCTGAGCGCCCGTACGGGCGAGACGGCCGTCGACATCGGCGGGACCCCGCTGTTCATCGCCGAGGGCATCTTCGCCGCGGAGATCGTCGAGCGCTGCCGTGAACTCGGCCTGCTGGCCGACGCGCTGTGCCTGAACCGCGGTCCGGTGCGGACGTTCCGGCGGCGGTTCCTGCGGGACCTGAAGGAGGGCCGCAAGTCGGTGCCGTTCCTGCTGCGCCGCGGCTGGCGGCTGATGCGGCTGGAGCGGTCGATCGTGGCCCGCCAGACGGCGCTGGGCGCGTACGCATGCGACCGGGACGAGGCGCTGGGCCGCCTCGCGAGGGCGGCGGTCGCCGGGCGTACGGCGACGGGGACGAGCACCCCGGCCTAGCGGGACGCCCACACCACCGCGCACATACGAAAGGCGGGACCGGGCGGGCCCCCCGGCCCTCCAGTCCCGCTGTTTCGCACTCCCCCGTGATCCCCCGTGTTCTCCCCGGATCCCTCGTGCTCCCCCGTGGTCCCCCCGGATCCGCGGAGGTCCCCCGTGACCCCCTCGTGCTTCCCCCCTCCGGTCCCCCGTTCGTCACGGCGGCGTCCCCCGACGCCCCCGCGCTCCCCCACTTGCCACGGCGACGTCCCCCGACATCCCCGCGCCCCCGTTCGTCACGGCGACGCCCCCCGGCATCCCCGTGACTCCCCCGTACCCTCAGGCGACAAGCTCCCCGAAGGCGTCCTCCTCGTCACGGCCGAAGCTGAGGACCTCGTCCTCGCGCAGCCGGCGGAGCGACCGCCAGATGCTGGACTTCACCGTGCCGACACTGATGCCGAGGATGTCCGCGATCTCCGGGTCCGTGCGGCCCTCGTAGTAGCGCAGGACCAGCATGGTGCGCTGGAGCTCGGGCAGCCGGGCCAGCGCCTGCCACAGCACGGCGCGCAGCTCGGTGCCGCGCATCGCGTCCGTGTCACCGGCCGTCTCCGGCAGTTCCTCGGTCGGGTACTCGTTCAGCTTGCGGCGGCGCCACGCGCTGATGTGCAGGTTGGTCATGGTGCGGCGGAGGTATCCGCCGACGGCCGCCTTGTCGCTGATCCGGTCCCACGCCCGGTAGGTCGAGAACAGCGCGCTCTGCAGCAGGTCCTCGGCCTCGAAGCGGTCGCCGGTCAGGTGGTAGGCGGTGGCGTACAGGGAGGCGCGGCGCTCCTGGACGTAGGCGGTGAACTCCGCCTCCGACAGCGAGCGGCGCTCCCCCGAGCCCTCCCTGTACGCGTTCCCCCCGTCCGTGTCCCCCGTGGGTGCGTCAACCACCGTCATGATCGTGGTGTGCTGACGCCCGGTGCCGCGGGCGCACCCCCGCATGCCCGCCGCACCGGACTTCTCACAACCCCGGTGCACGTCGTGCAGACGCGTGATCACTGCGCTGGTGCTGGTGCCGTGCAGCGTGTTCATCTCGCGCCCCCCGTCGTGGACTTCCGGTGTTCTGCCGTGCTGTTGTGCTTGTGCCGAAAAGCTTGCCCGGGGACCTTCATCGCCGTGTCAGCCGACTGTCACAGGCGTGTCACAGAGGTCGGTCACGGTGGGCCCACGGATCCTTCACAGGTGTCCGTGCACGTAGCGGCACGTATGCGTGCTCAATGGGCATCTGCCGTCCATGGGTCGAACAGGGGGCCCTCCATGGGCCAGAATGAGCCCGTGCCTTCCCTGTTGCTGATCGAGGACGACGACGCCATCCGCACGGCCCTGGAGCTCTCACTGACGCGCCAGGGTCACCGGGTGGCGACCGCTGCCAGTGGTGAGGACGGTCTGAAGCTGCTGCGTGAGCAGCGGCCGGATCTGATCGTGCTGGATGTGATGCTGCCCGGCATCGACGGGTTCGAGGTGTGCCGGCGCATCCGGCGCACGGACCAGTTGCCGATCATCCTGCTGACCGCGCGCAACGACGACATCGACGTGGTGGTCGGGCTGGAGTCCGGCGCCGACGACTACGTCGTCAAACCGGTCCAGGGCCGGGTGCTGGACGCCCGGATCCGGGCGGTGCTGCGGCGCGGGGAGCGGGAGTCCACCGACTCGGCGACCTTCGGCAGCCTGGTCATCGACCGTTCGGCGATGACGGTGACGAAGAACGGCGAGGACCTCCAGCTCACGCCGACCGAGCTGCGGCTGCTCCTCGAGCTGAGCCGGCGGCCGGGGCAGGCGCTGTCCCGGCAGCAGTTGCTGCGACTGGTGTGGGAGCACGACTACCTGGGCGACTCGCGCCTGGTGGACGCGTGTGTCCAGCGGCTGCGCGCCAAGGTCGAGGACGTGCCGTCGTCCCCGACCCTGATCCGTACGGTGCGCGGTGTGGGCTACCGGCTGGACGCGCCTCAGTGACACAGGAGCACCAGGAGGAAGGCCGCGGCTGGTCCGCGGCGCGCAAGGGAGTCTGGTCACGGCTGCGGTTCACCAGCCTGCGGCTGCGGCTGGTCGTGGTGTTCGGGCTGGTCGCGCTCACCGCGGCGGTGTCCGCGTCCGGCATCGCGTACTGGCTGAACCGCGAGTCGGTGCTGACCCGCACCCAGGACGCGGTGCTGCGCGACTTCGAGCAGGAGATGCGCAACCGGGCGGGCTCGCTGCCCGAGCGGCCGACGCAGGACGAACTGCAGCGCACCGCCGGGCAGATGGCGACCAGCAGTCAGCGCTTCACCGTGCTGCTGGTCGCCGAGAACCCCGACGGGCGGACCGTGTACGGCAGTTCGGGCGGGCTGAACGGCTTCTCGCTGCGGGACGTGCCGGTCTCGCTGCGCGAGGCGGTGACCGAGCGGCAGAAGATCACGTCGAACAACACGTACCCGCACCATCTGTACTGGCAGCGGATCGTCGACGGCGACACCCCGTACCTGGTGGCGGGGACGCGGGTGATCGGCGGCGGGCCGACCGGCTACATGCTGAAGTCGCTGGAGCCGGAGGCGAAGGACCTCAACTCGCTGGCCTGGTCGCTGGGGATCGCCACCGGGCTGGCGCTGATAGGTTCCGCGCTGCTCGCGCACGCGGCGGCCACGACGGTGCTGAAGCCGGTGCAGCGGCTCGGCGTGGCCGCGCGACGGCTCGGCGAGGGGAAGCTGGACACCCGGCTGCGGGTGTCGGGCACCGATGAACTGGCGGATCTCTCCCGGACGTTCAACAAGGCGGCCGAGGCGCTGGAGAAGCGGGTGGCGGACATGGCGGGGCGCGACGAGGCGTCCCGGCGGTTCGTGGCGGACATGAGCCACGAGCTGCGGACGCCGCTGACCGCGATCACGGCGGTGACGGAGGTCCTGGAGGAGGAGCTGGACTCCGAGGCCGGCGGCATCGATCCGATGATCGAGCCCGCGGTACGGCTGGTGGTGAGCGAGACCCGGCGGCTGAACGACCTGGTGGAGAACCTGATGGAGGTGACCCGCTTCGACGCGGGCACCGCCCGGCTGGTCCTCGACGACGTCGACATGTCCGACCAGATCACCGCCTGCATCGACGCGCGTGCCTGGCTGGACGCGGTCGACCTGGACGCCGAGCGCGGCATCCACGCCCGGATCGACCCGCGCCGGCTGGACGTGATCCTGGCGAACCTGATCGGGAACGCGCTCAAGCACGGCGGGTCGCCGGTGCGGGTCTCGGTACGGGAGGACGGCGCGGAGGGCGCCGGGGACGGGGGCGCGGTGGTCATCGAGGTGCGGGACCACGGTCCCGGCATCCCGGAGGAGGTCCTGCCGCACGTCTTCGACCGCTTCTACAAGGCGAGCGCCTCGCGGCCGCGTTCCGAGGGGAGCGGCCTGGGCCTGTCCATCGCGCTGGAGAACGCCCATATCCACGGTGGCGAGATCACCGCGGCCAACTCCCCGGAGGGAGGCGCCGTGTTCACCCTGCGGCTGCCGCGGGACGTGTCCGCGCGGAGCGCTTCGGAGAAGGACGCCGGCATCGGGGACGAGGGCGCCGAGGGGGACGCCTGATGAACGTACGGACTGCTCCGCGGCGTACGCGGGGGCTGCTCGCGGCGGGGGCGCTCACGGTGCTGCTCGCCGGGTGCGGGATACGGGCCACGGAGGTGCCGACCGACTTCGGTCCCGCGCCGTCGCGGGTGCGCTGCTCGCCGGCCGGGCCGGAGGCGTCGGCGCAGGCGGAGCGGGGGCTGCCGGTGCAGGTGTTCCTGCTGTGCGGGTCGTCGCTGGTGGCCGTCGACCGGACGGTGCGGGTGCCGGACGGGGCGGCGGACGCGCGGCGCGTGCTGGTGGCGCAGGGGCTGCTGGACGAGCTGGCACGGGAGCCGTCGGCCGCCGAGCAGCGGACCGGGTACAGCACGCGGGTACGGCGTGGGACGACCGTGGGCGGTCCGCGGCCCGGAGACCCCGAGGACACGCTGCGGCTGAGCACCGCGCCCGCGGACCTCACCTCCGCCGGGCTCGCGCAGATCGTGTGCACCTTCTCCGACTCGGCGGCGGCCGAGGGCGACGGCTCGGTGATCCTGGGCGGCCCCGACGGCGCCCGGCCGCTCCGCTACGCGTGCACGGACGAGGTCCGGTCCCGTCCGGACGAGGAGGAACCGCCGTCCTCGGAGGCCACCGGCGGGTGAACCCGCGGCTGTGGCGCACGCCTCATCCGGTGAACGGGTGACATCCCGGAACCGATCGTGCCGAAGGCCGCGTCTTGGGGGGCGTGCAGCGTCAAGGTTTCATCGGCGGCTCCGCCGTGACCCGTATCCGTGTGACAGGAGGCCTCCTCCTGGGCGCGTATCTCGCGTTCGTCGCCTGGTACACGCTGCGCCCCCTGGACGTCCCCTGGGTGATGCCCGCCAATCTGCGGCCGCTGGACGGCATCCGGGGCGACTTCGCGCTGGGCTGGACGACGGGGGTCCGCCGGATCTGCGAGGGGCTGGCGCTGCTCGCGCCGCTGGGTGTGCTGCTGCCGATGGCCGGGGGCCGGCCGGCCGTCTCGCGGCTGGGTTCGCTGGTCCGCACCACGGCGGCGACCGCGCTGGTGTCGCTGGCCATCGAGATGCTGCAGACGGTGGTGCCGGGCCAGGTCGTGGACGTCGACTCGCTGCTGCTCAACACGGCGGGTGCGGCACTCGCGCATGCGGCGGTGGTGCCGGCGGGCCGCGCCCGGCTGCGCCGCCGGGCGGTACGGTGCTCCGTCCCGCCCCTCCTCCCGGAGGAGCCGGCTCAGGGGAGGACCCCGACGATTCCCAGGGTCGGGATCGCCCCGTGGAGCGATGCTTTGCCCCCTTCGTCTCCGTAACGTGGAGTGCATCGAGGCAGCCGGTCGGGAGGCCTCGCACCACTCACGAAGGAGTCATGATGAGCCGCCTCGCCCGCCCCACCGGCAACCGCATGATCGGCGGAGTCTGCGCCGCGCTGGCCCGGCGCTTCGGTACCTCCGCGACCACGATGCGGGTGATCTTCCTGCTGTCGTGCCTGCTTCCGGGCCCGCAGTTCCTGCTGTACATAGCGCTGTGGATCCTGTTGCCGTCGGAGGACAAGGCCCGGGCGGCCTGGTAGCTCCGCGACGCGGTCTGCCGCGAGTACGCCGATGGGGCGCGACCCGGTTCCGGGTCGCGCCCCATCGGTGCGTTTCCGCCTGGCGGTCAGGCGCCGATCGGCATCCCGTTGAGGTTGACGCCCTGGGTGGGCAGGTCCTGCAGCGGCATACCGCCGAGGAGACCGGTCGGGGCCTCCTGGCCCACCTGCCGGGCGACCGGCTGCGCGGTCGCCACGCCGGTGCCGGCCAGCTCCTGGCCCGTCGCCAGCGCCCGGTCCGAGCCCGGCAGCGCGGTGGACAGCTTCTCCGCCGGTACGGCCCGGTTGACGGTGTCCAGCGCCGGGGCGGCGTCCGGGACGGCCGGGGCCGCGTGGGCGGCGCCGGCACCGGCGGCGGCGAAGGCGGCACCCAGCACGGCGACACCGAGGGTCTTGGCAGCAGACTGCTTCATGTAAATGCGTCCTCGAAATGGGATACGGGGAGTGAGCGGTGCTGAGACCGTAAACACGGGGCCCCTCCCGCCGCAAACATCGAAATGCGGACGGATGGTGAACATTGACGCTGTTCACGTTTCCCGCGGACGCCGTTCTCAGCTTTCCTTTTCCGGAGAACCGCTGGTGGAGGCCGTCTGACGGAACAGCCATTCGGACTTCAGCTCGGCGTATCCGGGCTTGACGACGTCATTGATCATGGCGAGTCGTTCATCGAAAGGAATGAACGCCGATTTCATCGCATTGACGGAGAACCACTGCAGGTCGTCGAGCGTGTAGCCGAATGCGTCGACCAGGTGCTCGAATTCCCGGCTCATGGTGGTGTGGGACATCAGACGGTTGTCGGTGTTCACCGTGGCCCGGAAGTGCAGCCGGCGCAGCAGTCCGATGGGGTGCTCGGCGTACGAGGCGGCGGCCCCGGTCTGGAGGTTGGAGCTGGGGCACAGCTCCAGCGGGACGCGCTTGTCCCGGACGTAGGAGGCCAGCCGGCCGAGTTCGACCGTGCCGTCGTCGCGGACCCGGATGTCGTCGATGATGCGCACCCCGTGCCCCAGCCGGTCGGCGCCGCACCACTGGAGGGCCTGCCAGATGGACGGCAGCCCGAACGCCTCACCGGCGTGGATGGTGAAGTGGTTGTTCTCCCGCTTCAGGTACTCGAAGGCGTCGAGGTGCCGGGTGGGCGGGTAGCCGGCCTCGGCGCCCGCGATGTCGAAACCGACGACGCCCAGGTCCCGGTAGCGGTTGGCGAGTTCGGCGATCTCCAGGGCGCGGGCGGCGTGCCGCATCGCGGTGAGCAGGGCGCCGACCCGGATCCGGCGGCCGTTCTCCCGCGCGCGCCGCTCACCCTCCCGGAAGCCCTCGTTGACCGCCTCGACGACCTCTTCGAGGGTGAGCCCGCCTTCGAGGTGCTGCTCGGGGGCGTAGCGCACCTCGGCGTAAACGACGCCGTCCTCGGCGAGGTCCTCGGCGCACTCGGCGGCGACCCGGACGAGGGCGTCACGGGTCTGCATGACGCCGACGGTGTGCGAGAACGTCTCCAGGTACCGCTCCAGGGAGCCGGAGTCGGCGGCCTCCCGGAACCACAGGCCCAGCTTGTCGGGGTCGGTCTCGGGGAGGTGGAGGTACCCGCTCTCGCGGGCCAGGTCCACGACGGTGCCGGGGCGCAGCCCGCCGTCGAGATGGTCGTGCAGCAGAACCTTGGGCGCCCGGCGGATCTGCTCCGTCGTCGGGGTGTTCGCGATGGTCTGGCTCGTCATTTCCGCACTCTAACTCCTACGCGCGTAGATCGCCGGGAGGGCGAAGGCGCCGATACGTAACAGTGATCGCACGGCCGGGTGGAGTACACCCGCACTTCTGAGAATGTTCTGTCATGGCACAGGAAGCGATGCCGGTTCGCACGGCCCGGCTGGGGAGGGCGCTCGGCCCGGATCCGACGGCGGTGGGCGGAGTGGTGCTGCTGCTCCCCGGCGGCGAGGAGGTGTCCGGCCGCAGACCGTCCGCCGTGCTGGCGGCCGCCTCCGTACGCGCTCTGGGGCGCCGTCTCACCCGCGCGGGTCGCGACGAGAGCCTCGCCGCCCACGTCGTCCACTACCGCTACCGGGGCTGGAACGGCAGCGAGGCGCATCTCGCGCGGGACGCCGCGTGGGCCGCCGACGAGGCCGTACGGCGCTACGGGGACGTCCCCGTCTGCCTCGCCGGCGTCGGCATGGGCGGCAGGGCCGCGCTCCGCGCGGCGGGCCACGAGGCCGTCAACTCCGTGCTGGCGCTGGCCCCCTGGCTGCCGGACGAGGACGTGGCGGCGCCACCCGAACCGGTGAAACAGCTCGCCGGGCGGCGGGTGCTGATCGTGCACGGCACGAACGACGCGCGCAGCGATCCCGAGTTGTCGTTCCGGCTGGCGGCGCGGGCGAAGAAGGCGAACCGGGAGGTGTGCCGGTTCGAAGTCCATTCGGACGGCCACGGGTTGAGCCAGTACCGGGACGAAGTGCTGGCGCTCTCCGAGGACTTCGTGATGGGGGCGTTGTTCGGGCGGGCGTTCTCGCGGCCCGTGCGGGATGCTCTGGCCGCGCCTCCGCCGCTGGGGTTGCGGATGCCGCTCGCCGCCGGGTTCGGCAAGTCGTTGCGGCGGTAGTGCCGTCGGGCGGAATGCCGTTCCGTGACCGCGGGCCGTCGGGGGCCGGCCGCGCCCACGCGGCGGAGCCGCATGTCGACACGGCCCCGCGCCCCTAGGCCGGCAGCAGCGTGCCTCTCTTGGAGAGCAGGAACTTCTTGAAGGCCGCCACCGGGGGTGTGTCCGGACGGCCGGCGAGCCAGGCCACGCCGATCTCCCTGGCCGCCCTGGGGGCCGTGACCGTCAGTTCCACCACTCCGGGGCGGGGGAAGGCCGGCGGGGGGAGGAGGGCCACGCCCAGGCCCGCCGCCACCAGGCCGCGCAGGGTCTCGGCCTCCTCGCCCTCGAAGGCGATACGGGGTCTGAAGCCGGCCTGGGCGCAGAGGTCGTCGGTGATGCGGCGCAGGCCGTAGCCGGGTTCCAGGGTCACGAAGGTCTCGTCGGCGGCCTCGGCGAGGCGGATGCGGCGGCGGCCGGCGAGGCGGTGGTCGGCGGGGACGACCAGGCGCAGCTTCTGTTCGTCGAGGCGGCGGGCGACGAGGTCGGGGGCTTCGGGCACCGGGGAGGTCAGGCACAGGTCGAGTTCGCCCGCGCGGAGGCGTTCCAGCATGGCCTCGCCGTAGTTCTGGACCAGGCTGAAGCGGATGCGCGGGTGGTCGGCGCGGAAGGCGTGCAGCAGGCCGGGTACGGTCTCGGCGCCCATGGTGTGCAGGAAGCCGAAGGCGACCTTGCCGGTGGCGGGGTCGGCGTCGGCGCGCACCTCGTCGGCGGCGCGCTCGATCTCGGCGAGGGCGCGCTCGACGGAGGTGAGGAAGGTGCGGCCGGCCGGGGTGAGGGAGACGGTGCGGCCGTGGCGGGCGAACAGCTCGACGCCCAGGTCCTGTTCCAGGCGGACCATCGCCCGGGAGATGGTGGACTGCGGGACCTGCATCTCCTGGGCGGCACGGGTGACGTGCTCGGTGCGGGCGACGCCGGCGAAGTGGGCGAGGCGGGGTGCGAGCAGCCGCGACATGTCGTCCGTGTCTCGTGTGTCACTGGTCCGTGACAGCCGGCTCCGTGACCTCTGCTCATGCGCCATGGGAACGATTATGGCGATTCCGTGCATTGGACGGATGAGCGGGGGCGTACGTAGCTTCGAGGCATGACTCCCGCCAGTACCGGGGCGTCCACCAATGTGGGCGCCGTCGCATCCGTTCCCTCCTCCCGGCCGCCCGTCTCCGAGTCCCGGATGTCTCCGGGCGGGCCCGGTTACCGCCGGATGAGTCTCGCCCTGTTCCTCGCGGGCGTCGCGACCTTCGCACTGCTGTACTCCACCCAGGCCCTGCTGCCGCTGATCTCCGGCGACTTCGCGGTGAGCGCGGGCGACGCGAGCTGGACGGTGGCGGCGGCCACCGGCGGCCTGGCCCTGTTCGTGCTGCCGATGAGCGCGCTGTCGGAGCGCTACGGACGGCGCACGGTCATGACGGCCTCGCTGGCCGTCGCGGTGGTCCTCGGGCTGCTGGTGCCGTTCGCGCCGTCGCTGGGCGCGCTGGTGGCGCTGCGGGCGCTGCAGGGTGCGGCGCTGGCCGGGCTGCCGGCGTCGGCGACGGCGTATCTCGCGGAGGAGGTCACGCCGAAGGCGCTGGTGACCGCGATCGGGCTGTTCGTGGCCGGCAACAGCGTCGGCGGGATGAGCGGCCGGGTGATCACCGGCTGGGTGGCGCAGGAGTGGGGCTGGCGGGTCGCCGTCGGGGTGATCGGCGTGGTCGCGGTGGCGTGCGCGGTGGCGTTCCGGCTGCTGCTGCCGGCGCCGAGGCACTTCCGGGCGGGCTCGCTGCGGCCGGGCGTGCTGGTGCGGACCGTCCGGGGGCATCTCGCCGACCCGCTGCTGCGGCGGCTGTACGCGATCGGCGCGCTGTTCATGACGGTGTTCGGCGGTGTCTACACGGTGATCGGCTACCGGCTGACCGAGGCGCCGTTCTCGCTGCCGCAGGGCATCGTGGGCTCGATCTTCCTGGTGTACCTGGTCGGCACGGTCTCGGCGTCGGCGGCGGGGCGGCTGGTGGGCCGGCTGGGCCGCCGGGGCGCGCTGTACGCGGGCGGCGGGACGACCGCGGCGGGGCTGCTGCTGTCGCTGGCGGGGTCGTTGCCGGTGGTGCTGCTGGGGCTGGTGCTGATCACGGCGGGGTTCTTCGCGGGGCACGCGGTGGCGTCGTCGGCGGTCGGGAAGACGGCGACGGTGGGGCGGGCGCAGGCATCGGCCCTGTACCAGTCCGCGTACTACGTCGGGTCCAGCGTGGGGAGCACGGTGGGAGCGCTCGCGTTCCACGCGGGGGGCTGGGGCGGGACGGTGGCGGTCGGGCTGGTCTCGGTGGCCGGGGTCGCGTCGATCACCCTGGCCGGGACGCGGGCGGCGGCGCGGGCGGCCGTGGTCCGGCCGGCTTGAGTTTTCCTCGCCCCCGCCGCCCCTTCCCGTCCCGAACCTGGGGCGCTGCCCCCGGGGGACGGGAACGGGAAGGGGCGGCGGGGGCGAAACACACCTGCGCCAGCCCCCCTGACCTGCACATTCGTCTGCACGGCGGGCCGTTGTCAGTGGGCTGCTGTAGCTTCCGAAGTGGTGGACCACGACGACACCACATGGGGTGGGTGGACGAAGATGAACGGCACCGCGACGACGACCGATCTGGACGCCAGGCTGGAGGCGTACCGGGTCGAGCTGACCGGGTACTGCTACCGGATGCTGGGCTCCTCCTTCGAGGCGGAGGACGCGGTGCAGGACACGATGATCCGCGCCTGGCGCGGCTTCGACAGGTTCGAGGGCCGCTCCAGCCTGCGCTCGTGGCTGTACCGCATCGCGACCAACGTCTGCCTGGACATGCTGACGGCGGGCGGCAAGCGGGCGAGGCCGATGGACCTGACCGAGTCCACCCCGCTGGCGCAGGCGGCGCTCTCCCCCCGCCCGGACAGCACCTGGCTGGAGCCGATGCCCGACTCCCGGGTGCTGCCCACGCCCGCCGACCCGGCGGAGGCGGCGGTCGCCAAGGAGTCGGTGCGGCTCGCCTTCATGGCCGCGCTGCAGCAGTTGCCGGCCAGGCAGCGGGCGGTGCTGATCCTGCGCGAGGTGCTGGCCTGGAAGGCGAGCGAGGTCGCCGAGCTGCTGGGCACGTCGGTCGCGTCGGTCAACAGCGCGCTCCAGCGGGCCCGGGCGACGCTCGCCGAGCGGCGGCAGCCGGGCGCCGACGCGTCGGTCTCCGACCCGCTGGACGAGGAGCAGCGGAAGCTGCTCGAGCGCTATGTCGCGGCGTTCGAGGGGTACGACATGTCGGCGCTGACCGCGCTGCTGCACGAGGACGCCGTCATGACGATGCCGCCGTTCGACCTGTGGCTGACCGGCACCGAGGACATCACGGGCTTCATGACGACGCTGGGCGCCGCCTGCTCGGGGTCGCGGCTGATACCGGTGGAGGTCAACGGGCTGCCGGGGTTCGCGCAGTACAAGCCCGATCCGGAGGCCGGCGGCTTCACACCGTGGGCGGTCCAGGTGCTGGAGATCTCAGACGGCCGGATCACCGGGTTCCACTGCTTCCTCGACACCGAGCGGTGGTTCCCGCTGTTCGGCCTGCCCCTCCGTCTCGAAGCGGAGGCCGACCAGGTCGAGCAGGGCGCATAGCGCCGGGGAGGGATCGCGCAGCCGGATCCGGCCCCCGGCGCGGCGGGCGGTGAGCTGGAGCCGCGCGAGCAGGTTCACGGCGGCGAGACCGGCCGGCCCCAGCCCGGCGACATCGCACACCACCACCCGGTCCGAGCCACCGCCGCCGCCGCTGTCCATCAGCGCCCGCAGCGCGTCGCAGGGCCCGCTCACCTCGTCCTGGACGAGGGGGCCGTTGAGCACGAGCACGGGCGGTGTCATGGCGTCCACGACCGGTAGACCGGGCGGCGGTGCGCAACTCATCGCGAGCGGCCGGCGCCGTAAGGATCACATTGACCTGGAAGCGGCCCTCCCCGGAGGGTTGGCTGTATGTGCCATAGATCCTCCCCGCCCATGGTGTCCGATGCCTTTCGCGTCCGCGAGGAGCCGCCGTGCAGGGGGTGCTGAGCGGGTTCCTGGTGATCGCCGTCGTCATCGGCGTCGGCTACGTCATCGGCCGCCGGGGGTATCTCGGCGCGCAGGGCCGCGAGGTCCTGACGAAGCTGGCGTTCCATGTGGCGTCCCCGGCGCTGCTGTTCACCACGCTCGCCCGGGCCGACCTGTCGGTGGTCTTCTCCAGCCGCCTCCTGGTCACCGCGCTGAGCACGGCGGCGGTGGCGGGCGTCTTCGTCGCGGTGGGTGTCGTACGGGGCTGGGGCGTGGGCCGCACCACCATCGGCGCCCTGTGCTCCAGCTACGTCAACTCCGGCAATCTGGGGATCCCGATCGCGGTGTACGTGCTGGGCGACGCCTCGCTCGTGGCGCCGGTGCTGCTGTTCCAGCTGGTCGGGGTCACGCCGGTCGCGCTGACGATCCTCGACCTGTCGACGGCGGGCGAGAAGCAGCCCCTGTGGCGGCGGCTGCTCACCCCGCTGCGCAATCCGATCGCGGTGGGGTCGCTGGCGGGGGTGGCGGTGTCGGCGGCCGGGGTCGGGATACCGGGGCCGGTCTGGGACCCGGTGACCCTGATCGGCAACATGGCGGTCCCCGCCGTACTGCTCGCCTTCGGCATCTCGCTGCGCGGCAGCGCGCTGCCCCTGCGGGGCGGTGACCGGGGCGCCGTTCTTCTCGCCGTGGGTCTGAAGGCGGTGGGCCAGCCGCTGGCGGCCTGGGCGCTGGCGGTGGGCGTCTTCGGGCTGCGCGGCGCGCACCTGCTGGACGTGGTGGTGACGTCGGCCCTCCCGGCCGCCCAGAACCTCTTCACGTACGCGAGCAGCTACCGGGTGGGCGAGAAGCTGGCCCGGGAGGCGATCCTGGTGTCGACGGTGCTGTCGGTGCCGGTGCTGGTCGTGGTGGCGGCGCTGCTGGGGTGAGTCAGGTCCCGGGGAACTCGCTGGTGTCGATGACGAGGTCGAAGGGGGCGGGGAGCTTGATCGGCTCGCCGAACGGGCCCGCGTCGAGGACGCGGTAGACGCCGTTCTCCGGTGCGCCGTGGAGCGTGAAGGCCGGCCCGCCCGGTGCCAGGCCGTCGATCAGCAGGTAGAGCGGGACACCGCCCGTGGCGCATGCCTCGGGCTTCACCGTCCGGTCACGGCTCGCGGTGGCCTTCGAGGTGATCTCCACGACGAGTTCGGCTGCCGCCGCGGGGCACAGGCCGTCGTCGCCCGCGTCCCGGGTGTTCTCCCGCACGACCACGAGGTCGGGCACGTAGAGCGCGAGGTGCTCCGGCACGGCGATGTCCCACCACTGATGGACGCCCCAGTCCTCCGGGATCGCCTCGTAGAGGCGCCGGTGCACCCGTGCGGCGATGGCGTGGTGGCGGACCCCGGCGAGTGGTGTCACGGTGACGAGCCCTTCTACGATCTCCACCCGGCAGCCCTTGGGAGCGTCCGTCCGCTCCCGGATCCAGCGGAGTTCGTCCCACTCGTTGTCGGCCTTGATGTAGTCGCCGTCGCACACGTCCATGAAGGCATCGAGCACGCGGAACGGGACCGGCGGGGGTCCACCGGTCCCGTTCACCCGAATGAGGAAAACCCAGGTCAGGCGATACGTTCCAGCACCACCGGCGTGGCGGAGAAGTGCGTACCGGGGCCTTCGATGTCGTACGAGCCCTCGACCGCCTGGAGCGCGTAGTCGAAGCGGTCCGGGGTGTCCGTGTGGAGGGTGAGGAGGGGCTGGCCCTCCGTCACGGTGTCGCCGGGCTTGGCGTGAAGTTCGACGCCCGCGCCCGCCTGGACCGGGTCCTCCTTGCGGGCGCGGCCCGCGCCGAGGCGCCAGGCGGCGACGCCGATGCCGTAGGCGTCGAGGCGGGTCAGGACGCCGGAGGACGGGGCCTTGACGACGTGCTGTTCCCGGGCGACCGGCAGCTCCGCGTCCGGGTCGCCGCCCTGGGCGGCGATCATGCGGCGCCAGACGTCCATGGCGGAGCCGTCGGCGAGGGCCTTCGCCGGGTCGGCGTCCTTCAGGCCCGCCGCGTCCAGCATCTCGCGGGCCAGGGCGAGGGTCAGCTCGACGACGTCCGCGGGACCGCCGCCCGCCAGGACCTCGACCGACTCGCGGACCTCGAGGGCGTTGCCGGCGGTCAGGCCGAGCGGGGTGGACATGTCGGTGAGGAGGGCGACCGTCCGCACGCCGGAGTCGGTGCCCAGGCCGACCATGGTGCGGGCCAGTTCGCGGGCGTCGTCGATCGTCTTCATGAAGGCGCCGGTGCCGACCTTCACGTCCAGGACGAGGGAGCCGGTGCCCTCCGCGATCTTCTTCGACATGATCGAGGAGGCGATCAGCGGGATCGCCTCGACCGTGCCCGTGACGTCCCGGAGGGCGTACAGCTTCTTGTCCGCCGGGGCCAGTCCGTCGCCCGCCGCGCAGATGACGGCGCCGGTGCCGTCCAGCACCGACAGCATCTCCTCGTTGGAGAGCAGCGCGCGCCAGCCGGGGATGGACTCCAGCTTGTCGAGGGTGCCGCCGGTGTGGCCGAGGCCGCGGCCGGAGAGCTGGGGGACGGCCGCGCCGCAGGCCGCGACGAGGGGGGCCAGCGGGAGGGTGATCTTGTCGCCGACGCCGCCGGTGGAGTGCTTGTCGGCGGTGGGGCGGGACAGGGACGAGAAGTCCATGCGCTCGCCGGAGGCGATCATCGCGGCGGTCCAGCGGGCGATCTCGCTGCGGTTCATGCCGTTGAGGAGGATCGCCATGGCGAGGGCCGACATCTGCTCGTCGGCCACCTCCCCGCGGGTGTACGCGTCGATCACCCAGTCGATCTGCTCGTCGCTGAGTTCGCCGCGGTCCCGCTTGGTGCGGATGACGGAGATGGCGTCCATGGCCATGGCTGGCGTTCCTTCCGGAGGTGCGAAGGGTGCGGCCCCTCCGGACGACGGTATCGACGGATACCGGCAGTCGCTCGGAGGGGCCGTACGGGAATTACTTGGTGAGGTGCTGCGGGCCGAAGGCCTGGGGCAGCATCTCGGAGAGCGGCAGGATGCCCGCCGGGGTCTCCAGGAGCAGGCCGGGGCCGCCGAACTCGTACAGGAGCTGGCGGCAGCGGCCGCACGGGACGAGGATCTCGCCGGCGCCGTCCACGCAGGTGAAGTGGGTGAGCCGGCCGCCCCCGGTGCGCTGGAGCTCGGAGACCAGTCCGCACTCGGCGCACAGGCCGAGCCCGTACGAGGCGTTCTCGACGTTGCAGCCGGAGACCGTGCGTCCGTCGTCGACCAGGGCCGCCACGCCGACCGGGTAGCCCGAGTAGGGGGCGTAGGCGTGGGACATGGCGTCCCGTGCCACGGCGCGCAGCGCCTCCCAGTCGGTGCCGGCCGCGGTGGACCCGGCGGAGGTCACTTGCCCTGTCCCTTCCGGTACGGCATGCCGTCCGCCTTGGGCATGCGCAGCCGCTGCGCGGAAAGGGCGAGGACCACGAGGGTGATGACGTACGGCGTGGCGGAGACGACCTGGTTGGGGACCTCGTTGGTGGTGGCGTACCAGGTCCAGACGAGGGCGCCGATGATCAGGGTGATCACCGCGTGGACGTACTTCTTGCGGACGGCCAGCCAGATCGCGCCGATGACCAGCAGCAGCGCGCCGAGCAGCAGCAGGGCGTGCACGTTGGCGGAGCCGCCGCGCAGGTTGAGGCTGTCGGTGTAGCCGAAGAGGCCGGCGCCGATGGCGAGGCCGCCGGGCATCCAGTTGCCGAAGATCATCGCGGCGAGGCCGATGTAGCCGCGGCCGCTGGTCTGGCCCTCCAGGTAGAAGGGGTTGGCCACGATGGAGAGGAAGACGCCGCCGAGGCCGGCCAGGCCGCCGGAGATGATCACGGCGAGGTACTTGTACTTGTAGACGTTGACGCCGAGGGACTCGGCGGCGATCGGGTTCTCGCCGCAGGAGCGCAGGCGCAGTCCGAAGGCCGTGCGCCACAGGATCCACCAGGTGGCGGGGACGAGCGCGACGGCGACCAGGGTCAGCCAGGAGACGTCGGTGACCAGTCCGCCGAGCAGGCCGGCGATGTCCGAGACGAGGAACCAGCCCTTGTCGTTGAGGTCGCTCAGTCCGTCGGACAGTCCCGGCACGGTGAAGTGGCCGAGGGATTCGACCGCCGGGGACTGCTTGGCGGAGCCGCCCTGGTGGCCCTCGAAGGCGAGCGGGGCGAGGTAGCGGGTGGCGCCGAGGGCGAGGATGTTGATGGCCACACCGGAGACGATGTGGTTGACGTTGAAGGTGATCGTGACGATCGCGTGCAGCAGTCCGCCGAGGCAGCCGCCGATGACGCCGACGAGGACGCCGGTCCACGGGCCCCACTGGAATCCGGCCCAGGCGCCGAACCAGGTGCCCAGGATCATCATGCCCTCGAGGCCGATGTTGACGACGCCCGCGCGCTCGGCCCACAGGCCGCCGAGACCGGCGAGGCCGATCGGGACGGCGAGCTGGAGGGCGGTGGACATCTGGCTGACGTTGGTGATGCCGTCCGCGCCGGTGACGATGCGGACGATCGAGACCAGTGCCAGGGCTCCGGCGATGACCAGGAGCAGGACGGGCCACGACATGCGGCGGCCGGTCGGCGGTGTGTGCTCCAGCGACGGCTGGTTGACGTCGGTCGCTGTGGTCGGAGCGGTCATCGGCCGGCCACCTCCTTCGTGGTGTTGTTGTCGGCGCCCAGGACGTGCCCTGCGGCGAGCTCCGCGCCGACCCGGCGCTGCTGGCGGCGCAGGCCCCACTCGCGGACGGCCTCGTAGGAGACGACCACCGAGAGGACGATCAGGCCCTGCATGATGACCGCGATCTCCTTGTCGTAGCCGTGGAAGTCCAGCTCGGGCGAGGCCTTGTCGAGCCAGGCCCACAGCAGGGCGGCGAAGGCGATGCCGACCGGGCTGTTGCGGCCGAGCAGGGCGATGCCGATGCCGAGGAAGCCGATGCCGGTGGGGAAGTTGAGGTTGTAGGTGTGGGAGTCGCCGAGGAGGATCGGCAGGCCCGCGAGGCCGGCGATGGCGCCGGAGAGCAGCATGGCGGTGAGGACCATGCGCTTGGGGTCGACGCCGCTGGCGGAGGCGGCGGACTCGGAGGCGCCGGAGGCGCGCAGGTCGAAGCCGAAGCGGGTGCGGTTGAGGGTGATCCAGTAGCCGATGCCGAGCAGGACGGCGAGGATCACCAGGCCGTAGATCTCGCCGGCCGCGCCCATGTCGATGCCGGGGATCCAGCCGGACTCGTGCATCTCGCCGGTGGTGCTGTTGTTGCCGATCTTGACGCCGAAGACGTCCGGCTTCCACATGTAGACGATGAGCGAGGTGGCGATCGCGTTGAGCATGATCGTGGCGACGACCTCGCTGACGCCGCGGGTGACCTTGAGGACACCGGCGATGCCGGCCCAGAAGGCGCCGGTGAGCACGGCGGTCAGCAGCAGCAGCGGGACCTGGAGGAACGCCGGGAGGGCGGCGTGGGCGCCGACGACGGCGGCCATCATGGCGCCGAGCTGGTACTGGCCGTCGACGCCGATGTTGAACAGGTTCATGCGGAAGCCGATGGCGACCGCGAGGGCGGCGATGTAGTACATCGAGGCCTGGTTGATGATCAGGACCTGGATGTCGGAGAAACCGGCCTGCTCGAACATCAGGGCGAACGGCTCGACCGGGTTCTTGCCCGACGCGATCAGGACGATCGCGCTGAGCACGAAGGCCACGGCGAGCGCGATGACCGGTCCGGCCACCGCGAGGAGTACGCGCTCCTTGTCGAACTTCTTCATCAGCGGGCCTCGTCTTCCGCACCCGGGCCGCCGTCGGCCGGGGTCTCTTCGTGCTCCAGGTGGCCCTCGGCGGCGCCGGTCATGGCGGTGCCGAGTTCCTCCGGGGTGATGGTGGCCGGGTCGGCGTCCGCGACCAGCTTGCCGTCGTAGATCACCCGGAGGGTGTCGGACAGGCCGATGAGCTCGTCCAGGTCGGCGGAGATCAGCAGCACGGCCAGGCCCTCGCGGCGGGCCTCGCGGATGTGGTCCCAGATGGCGGCCTGCGCGCCGACGTCCACACCGCGGGTGGGGTGGGCGGCGATCAGGAAGCGCGGCTTGTGGCTCATCTCGCGGCCGACGATCAGCTTCTGCTGGTTGCCGCCGGACAGGGAGGCGGCGGTGACGTCGATGCCGGGGGTGCGGACGTCGTACTCGGTGACGATCCGGCGGGTGTCCTCCTGGGCGGCCTTCGGGTCGAGCCAGACGCCCTTGGCGTTGGGCTTCTCCGTGACGTGGCCGAGGATGCGGTTCTCCCAGAGGGGGGACTCCAGGAGCAGGCCGTGGCGGTGGCGGTCCTCGGGGATGTAGCCGATGCCCTGCTCGCGGCGCTTGCGGGTGGCCCAGGAGGTGATCTCCTCGTCGGCCAGCCGGATGACGCCGGAGTCGGCGTGCCTCAGGCCGATGAGCGCGTCGACCAGCTCGGTCTGGCCGTTGCCCTCCACACCGGCGATGCCGAGGACCTCGCCCGCGTGGATGGTGAAGCTGATGTCGTCGAGCAGGGCCTTGCCGCCGGGGGCCGCCAGGCGCAGCTTCTCGACGGTGAGGACGGGGCGGTCGGTGACCGTGGACTCGGCCGTCTCGGGGGTGGGCAGCTCGCTGCCGACCATCAGCTCGGCGAGCTGGCGCGGGGTCGTCTCGGCGGGGACGGCCGTGCCGACCGTGGTGCCGCGGCGGATGACGGTGATGTCGTCGGCGACGGAGAGGACCTCGCCCAGCTTGTGGGAGATGAAGATGACCGACAGGCCCTCGGCCTTCAGCTCGCGCAGGTTGTCGAAGAGCGCGTCGACCTCCTGCGGCACGAGGACGGCGGTGGGCTCGTCGAGGATCAGGGTGGTGGCGCCGCGGTAGAGGACCTTGAGGATCTCCACGCGCTGGCGGGCGGCGACGCCGAGCTCCTCGACCAGGACGTCGGGGCGCACGCCGAGGCCGTAGCGGTCGGAGAGCTCCTTGATCTTACGGCGGGCCTTGGCGCCGATGCCGTAGAGCTTCTCGCTGCCCAGGACGACGTTCTCGAGGACGGTGAGGTTGTCGGCGAGCATGAAGTGCTGGTGCACCATGCCGATGCCGCGGACGATGGCGTCGGCGGGCGAGGAGAAGCTCACCTTCTCGCCGTGGATCGCGATGGTGCCCTCGTCCGGCTTCTGCATGCCGTAGAGGATCTTCATCAGGGTCGACTTGCCGGCGCCGTTCTCGCCGACGAGGGCGTGGACGGTGCCCTTGCGGACCGTGAGGTGGATGTCGTGGTTGGCGACGACACCGGGGAAGCGCTTGGTGATGCCGGCGAGTTCGACGGCGGTCACCGAATCGTTGACCGCCGCTCCGGCCGGAGGGCTGCTGGACGCGTTGATGACGCACTCTCCTGGGGACGGGGGCCGTCTACGCGCGTAGTGCCCCTACGGCATGCAAAGGGGCGGCGCACTCGACCGACGGGGTACGAGGAGCCTGGCTCCTCGTACCCCGTCGAGCGGACGCGACCCCGGGTGGTTCAGGGGTGACTTGCCTCAGCTCGACTTGACCTTGATCTCGCCGCTGATGATCTTCTCCTTGGCCGTCTCGATGGCTTTCTGGAGCTCGGCGTCGTCCGCGAACTTCGGGTTGGAGTTCGACAGGCTCACCTCACCCGTCTTCAGATCGCCCTTGACGATACCGGTCGTGGGCGTGCCGTCCTCGACCGACTTCGCCAGGTTGTACACCGCCTTGGCGACGTCCTTCATGGCCGAGGTCAGGATCGAGTCCTTGTACGTGGCGAGGGCTTCCTGCTTGTACTGGTCGGAGTCGACACCGATCGCCCACACCTTGTTGGCGGCGGCGGCCTCGATGACACCCTGGCCGGACAGGCCGGCGGCCGCGTAGACGACGTCGGCCTTCTTCTCGATCTGGCCCTCGGCGGCGCTCTTGCCCTTGTCGGGGCTGGAGAAGCCGCCCTCCTCCGCGGTCTGGGTCAGGAACTGCGAGATGACCTTGACCTTGGGGTCGGTGTCCTTGACGCCCTGCTCGAAGCCCGCGCGGAACTTGTGGATCAGCGGGATGTTCACACCGCCCACGAAGCCGACCGTCTTCGTCTTGGTGGACTTGGCGGCGGCGACACCGGCCAGGTAGGAGGCCTGCTCCTCGGAGAAGACCAGGTCGGCGACGTTCTTCGCCTCGATCGTGGCGTCGTCGACGATGCCGAAGGTGGTGTCCGGGAACTTCTCCGCGGCACCCTTCACGGCGGCGGCGTACGCGTAGCCGACACCGACGACCGGGTTGTAACCCTGCTTCGCCAGCGAGACCAGGCGCTGCTCCTTGTCGGCGTCGGTCTCGCCGTCGGTGGGCTCGACGTCGGCCGTCTCGTAGCCGAACTCCTTCTTCGCCTGCTCCAGACCCGCGTACGCGGCGTCGTTGAAGGACTGGTCGCCCTTGCCGCCGACGTCGTACGCGATGGCGAGGCCCTTGTCACCCTTCGACTCCGAGGAGCTCGAGGAGGTGGAGGTGCCGCCACAGGCGGAGAGGGCGAGGGCCAGGGAGGCGGTCGCTGCGCCTGCGACCGTGATCCGGGAAATCCGGCGCATGTGTGGTGCTCCTAGTCGTACAAAGCGCCGGGACGTGTTCGGCTGCGGCGCTGGCTCTGCCGCAGATTAACGCGCGTAGACCTGCCTGAAAACCCCTTCTGTCCACCTTGTTATGCGGCCGTGGCCAATACGGCGTCGAGCGGTGGGCAGGGCGTTGCCGGGCGCGAACGGAGGGTGGCGGTGGGTGAGCGGGCACCCTCGGGAGCATCACCCCCGCGCCCCCTTCGTGCCCACGCGGCGGAGCCTCATACCGGCGCGGCCCCGCGCCCCCTGAAGGGGCGCGGGAACGACGGAGGGGGCCGGCACCCGACGGGCCGGCCCCCTCCGTGCGTGTGTACCGGGTTCGGCTACTGGGAGTCATTCGCAGTGCTCCGGCCTTCAGGCCGGGGGTGCAGCGGATCGTGTGGTCGCGACGCGGAGCGTCGCGGTGGCGTTCCGGCGGAGCCGGACTCTGCTTCGTCATGGTGACGGGTCGCTCGCATGTTCCCGGTGACGACGTGGGTTCGATGTGCCTAGGGTGATCGTCATGCGGCTCCGGTACGGCTTCCGCCTGTACCCGAACGCCGTCCAGCAGGCCGCGTTGGCCAGGGCGTTCGGGTGCGCCCGCGTGGTGTCCAACGACGCGGTCCGTGCCCGTGAGGACGCCCGTCGGGCCGGGCGGCCGTTCCCGACGGCCGGGGAGCTGTCCCGGAAGCTGATCACCGAGGCGAAGCGGACGGCCGGACGTGCCTGGCTGGGTGAGGTCTCCGCGGTGGTGCTCCAGCAGTCCCTGCGGGACGCCGACACCGCGTACCGCAACTTCTTCGCCTCCCTCAACGGCACCCGCAAGGGCCCGAAACTGGGTCCGCCGCGTTTGAAGTCCCGCAAGGATCACCGGCAGTCGGTCCGGTTCACCGCGAATGCCCGCTGGAAGATCACCGTCGCGGGCCGGCTGGACCTGCCGAAGATCGGGGCGGTGAAGGTGAAGTGGTCCCGCACACTGCCCGCCACCCCGACCTCCGTCACCGTCGTCAGGGACGCGGCCAGCCGGTTCTTCGCGTCCTTCGTCATCGACACCGACCCCGCCGCCGACCAGGCACGCATGCCCGCCACCGACCAGACCGTCGGTATCGACCTCGGCCTCACGCACTTCGCGGTCCTGTCCGACGGCACGAAGATCGACTCCCCGCGTTTCCTGCGCCGCGCGGAGAAGAAGCTGAAGAAGGCCCAGCGGGAGCTGTCCCGCAAGCAGAAGGGATCCAAGAACCGGGCCAAGGCCCGCCTGAAGGTCGCCCGCGCCCACGCCAAGGTGGCTGATGCACGCCGTGAGTTCCACCACCGGCTCTCCACGAAGCTGATCTCCGAGGACCAAGGGATCGCCGTGGAGGACCTGTCGGTGGCGGGACTGGCCCGCACCAGGCTGGCCAAGTCCGTCCATGACGCGGGCTGGGCGTCGTTCGTGAACATGCTGGAGTACAAGGCCGCCCGGTACGGGCGCACCCTGGTGAAGACCGGCCGGTTCGAGCCGACCAGCCAGACCTGCTCCACCTGCGGGGCCAAGGACGGGCCCAAACCCCTGCACGTGCGGGAATGGACCTGCAGCGCCTGCGGCACGGTCCACGACCGGGACCACAACGCCGCACTCAACATCGAAACGGCCGCCGGACTGGCGGTATCGGCCTGCGGAGCGCCGGTAAGACCAGAACCCGTTCTGGCACAGCGCGAAGAAACAGGAAGCCACGGATTCCCGACCGGAAACCGTGCCGCGTAGCGGCACGGCAACCAGTCGGGAAGGCCGGAATCCTCGCCCTTCAGGGCGAGGAGCATGTCAATCCGTCTTGACCTGGATGGAGCCGTCGATGATGCCTTCCTTGGCCTTGTTCACGGCGTCCGTCAGGCCGGGGATCTTGGCCATCTCCGGGTTGCTCTCGGACAGGCCGACGCCGTTCACCTTGAGGTCGAAGACCTGGGTGCCGGTCAGCGGCTTGCCGTCCTCGACGGACTTGGCCAGGGTGTACACCGCGCCGCCGACGTCCTTGAGGGCGGAGGTGAGGATGTAGTTCTTGTGCGCGGCGAGGGCTTCCTGCTGGTACTGGTCGGAGTCGACACCGATCGCCCAGACCTTCGCCTTGGCCGCGGCCTCGATGACGCCCTGACCGGAGAGACCGGCCGCCTGGTAGATGACGTCGGCCTTCTTCTCGATCTGGCCCTCGGCGGCGGCCTTGCCCTTGTCGGGGCTGGAGAAGCCGCCCTCCTCCGCGGTCTGCGTCAGGTACTGGGGGATCACCTTGACGCCGGGGTCGGTCGCCTTGACGCCCTGCTCGTAGCCGGCCTGGAACTTGTGGATCAGCGGGATGTCCACGCCGCCCACGAAGCCGACCGTCTTCGTCTTGGTGGCCTTGGCGGCGGCGACGCCGGCCAGGTAGGAGGCCTGCTCCTCGGCGAAGACGAGGGAGGTGACGTTGTCGCCCTCGACCACGGAGTCGACGATGCCGAAGGTGGTCTTCGGGTACTTCTCGGCGACGGCCTTCATCGCGGGGCCGTAGGCGAAGCCGACGCCGATGACCGGGTTGTAGCCCTGGCGGGCCAGCGAGGCCAGGCGCTGCTCCTTGTCCGCGTCGGTCTCGCCCTCGGTGGGCTCCACGTCGGCGGTCTTGTAGCCGAACTCGTCCTTGGCCTTGGTGAGGCCGGCGAAGGCCGCGTCGTTGAAGGACTGGTCGCCCTTGCCGCCGATGTCGTAGGCGATGGCGAGGCCGAGGTTCTCCTTGGAGCCGCCGCTGTCGCCGTTGTCACCGCTGGTGCCGCCGCAGGCGGTGGCGGCGAGTGCGAGCGAGGCGATCCCCACCGCGACGCGGGTCAGTTTGGATATCCGACGCATCTGAAGTTCCCCATTCTCCAAAGCCCCGCAGTGGGCGCTCGGTTCGGCGCACATTAACGCGCGTAGACACTCCTGGGAACGGGGGCGAGCGGGGCCGTTATCCATTCGTGCCGGTGGCCGGTTACGTCCTGGTGAATCAGGGGGACGTACGGGTCCGAAGCGGGCGGTCGGTGCGGGGCTCGTAGGTGCACGCGGCCCACGCTGCCTCCGGTGCGCGGGGCGCGCAAGCGGAGCGGGCAGGGGAGGTGACGGTGGGGACTGGTGGGGTGGGTGGGGAGGAGGTGGAGGGGATGGGTGAGGTGGAGGGGGGTGAGGACCGGGCAGGGTTTTCGCCCCCGCCGCCCCTTCCCGTCCCGACCCGGGGCTCCGCCCCGGACCCCGCTCCTCAAACGCCGGAGGGGCTGGATCGGGCGGAGGGGCTGGGTTGGGGTGGAGGAACTGGGTTGGGGCGGAAGGGCTGGGACTCCTAGCGCAGGGCGTCCAGGAGGGCGGCGCCGGTGAAGAGTTCCACTCCTACGGTGATGGCGTGTTCGTCCACGTCGAAGTCGCCCTGGTGCAGGTCGCGCACGGTGCGCTCGCCCGGGGGACGGACGCCGAGACGGGCCATGGCGCCGGGGACGCGCTCCAGGTACCAGGAGAAGTCCTCGCCGCCGAGGCTCTGTTCGGTGCCCTCGACGGAGTCGGCTCCGCGCCGGGCGATCATGGCGTCGCGCAGCAGCTCGGTGGCGCCGGCCTCGTTGACGACCGGCGGGACGCCGCGCACGTAGGTGATCTCCGACTTGGCGCGGTGCAGGTTGGCCACCTCGTCGATGGCGGCGACCACGACGTCGGGGGCCTGCCGCCAGGTCTCCAGGTCCAGGCAGCGCACGGTGCCGGACAGCTCGGCGTGCTGCGGGATGACGTTGGGCGCGTGGCCCGACTCGACCCGGCCCCAGGTCACGGCGAGTCCACTGCGGCTGTCGACCCGCCGGCCGACCAGTGCGGGCACGTCGGTGACGACCCGCGCGGCGGCGGTGACCAGGTCGGTGGTCAGGTGCGGGCGGGCGGTGTGGCCGCCGGGGCCGTCGAGGGCGATCTCCAGCCGGTCGCAGGCGGAGGTGATGGCGCCCTCGCGCAGCCCGATCTTCCCCGCGTCGACGCGGGGGTCGCAGTGCACGGCGAGGATCCGGCCGACGCCGTCGAGTCCGCCGTCCTCGACGACCTCGGCGGCGCCGCCGGGCAGCACCTCCTCGGCGGGCTGGAAGATCAGCCGCACGGGGCGGGGCAGCAGGCCCTGGCGGTGCAGTTCGGCGAGGACCAGGCCGGTGCCGAGCACGACGGTGGTGTGCACGTCGTGACCGCAGGCGTGGGCCCGGTCGGGCACGGTGGAGCGGTAGGGGCAGTCGGCCTTCATGTCGGGGATGGGCAGGCCGTCGATGTCGGCGCGCAGGGCGAGCATCGCCGAGTCCGTGCCGGCCTCGTCGTCGGTTCCGATGTCACAGATCAGACCGGTGCCGCCGGAGAGGACGCGCGGCTTCAGACCGGCCTGCTCGAGGCGTTCCTTGATCGCCGCGGTGGTGCGGAACTCCTGGTGACCGAGCTCCGGGTGCATGTGCAGGTCGCGTCGGAAGGCCACGAGTTCGGCGCGCAGGGCCTCGGGCAGCGCCCCGGGGAGCACCGCTCCCCCGGGGAGATCGATCTCGGACTCCAGTGACATCAGTGGTTTCACCCTTTGAAGGGTAGGGCGCCGGAGCCGTCCGCTGACCCCCGATCAAGAAAAATCAGCCCGTTGGAGGGAGAAAATCCGGCTGCCCTACGCATAGCTGTGTATTGAGGTGGGTACACTCACCGCCTTTTTGCGAGGGTATAGGCCGTTGGCCTGCCGGTCCATGAGGCCGGTCACAATCCGGGACATGGTTCCGGCACCCGTCCACTCCTCACGGTTACCACGATCGGCCGAAGGCACGCGGGCCGGTTCATTCGGCGGATGCCTCGACGCGGCAGCGGCCTGGGCATCCGCCGTGCCCGCCGTCAGGGCAGCAGCGTGAGGACCGGGGTGTGGGCGGGGCGTACCACGCTGAAGTGTCTGCGGTCGAGCGTCGCGACGCGCTCCACGCCGAAGCGTTCGGCAACGGCGATCACCGAGGCGTCGACGCCGCCGAGGGGGAAGTCCGCGTACCGCAGGACGAGCTCGCTCATCCGCTCCAGGTCCGCGGGAGTCAGATGGACCAGTTCGAAGGTCCCCTTGGCGACCTCGGAGAGGAACGCGGCCTCCACCTTGGGCCAGCGTTCCGGCAGTCAGCACACTTCGGTCAGGACCGGACTGGGCAGCAGACGGCGGCCGGTCATCGAGACCAGCAGAGAGGCGCATTCCGAGTGGCGGCGGTCGCCGGCGTTGAGGGCCGCCGCGAGCGGGCCCGTGTCGAGAACAATGGCGTTCACACCTGGTCGCCGAACCGCTCGCGCATGCGTTCCCGGATGTGGTCGTCATGCCGCTCGGCCAGGTCCTCGGGCCCGTTGACCGCGCCGATCAGGGACAGCAGCCCGTCCGGCGCCGACTGCTCCTCGTCGGGACGTGCCGGGAGCGCTTCGGCGGCCTGTGACAGTTCCTCGTCCTGGGTGACGAGCAGGCGTAGACGCCGCACCTGGGACGGCGTGAGCCGGTCCACCAGGTGGTGCATGTCCTCGTAGTCGGACGCTGCGGTCACGCGGCCAGTCTAGGGCAGCGCCCACCTCCCACGCCCTGACTTCCGGCAGCCGGAACTCAGACCGCCGGGACCGTCCGCAGGTGGTGGGCGGACCTGGCCGTGTCGGTGACGTTGGCCAGGAAGCCCTGGGCACGGGGGGAGGCGTGCTCGGTGAGCCAGGCGGGGTCTATGTCGCACACCACGACGCGGACGCCGGTGCCGGCGAGGGCCAGCGGGAGGGTGTGGACGACCGTGGAGGGGAAGCTGAGGACGGTGGAGCCGATGGGGCCGCGCCGGGCGATGAGCTCCAGCGGGAGCTCGGGGCGGACGATCTCCAGCCCCGTCTCGACGGCGAGCCGGTGGAGTTTCTCCGTGCTCTCGCGGCGGTGGGCGAAGTAGCGTTTGGCGCCGTGCGTGGCGGCCAGGGCGCGTACGGCCTCCAGGTAGGCGTCGGCGTCCACCACGCCGGTCTCCACCAGGGACGTGCCGACCATGTCGGCGCCCCGGGTGACGCGGGGCGGGCCGAAGCGGTCCCGGGTCCAGGCGAAGGTGTGGGAGCTGACGGTGACGCCGGGCGGGGTGTCCTCCATGGGCATGGAGGTGAAGACCTCCACCGTGCGCTTCGCCCCGGGGGTGAGCCGGCGCCGGGCGGCGGCGGACACGGGGGCGAGGACGAGTTCGCGGGGGCCGGGGCGGCCGCCCTTGCGGTGCCAGCGCACCAGGCGTTCACCCCGGGCGAGCTGGCCGACGAACTCCATGGTCGCGGTGCCGTCGTCGACGACGACGACCTCACGGGCGCGGGTGATCGTCAGCAGCAGCTGGACGTAGCGGGAGAAGGGGTCACCGAGGACGACGCGGGTGGCCCGGCGGAGCGGGGCGGTCAGACCGCCGACCGTCTGGAACGGTGCGCCGGCTCCTCCCCGCGCCTCCTCCCAGCGGACCTCGTGGCCCTCCTCGCGGGCCAGCTCCGCCATGCGGCGCAGCTGGCCGCGGGTCATGGGGTCGACCGGGGACAGCACCACGAGGGTGAGCCCCACGCCGGGCGCATGCGCGTGCGCCCACTCCAGCACGTTGAGCAGTTGTACCGGGCTCTCGACGAAGGCGAGAGTGTGGGGGCCGGGCCGGCCGGCGCGGGGGCTCATCGACGTACGACCGTTCCCGTCGTCGTAAGGGATGGGTGGGTTCGACTGCTCAGACGGCGAGGGGCTCGCCGGCGGCGGCGGCGATCTCCGCCTCGGCGACCACGCCGGTGACGCGGCGGAGCTTCTTCATCGGGCCGAGCTCGGAGTCGTAGACCTTCTTGACGCCGTCGCCGAGGGAGGCCTCGATGGTGCGGATGTCGCGGACCAGGCGCTGCAGGCCCTGCGGCTCGACGGAGGCGGCCTGGTCGGAGCCCCACATGGCGCGGTCGAGGGTGATGTGGCGCTCGACGAAGACGGCGCCGAGGGCGACGGCGGCGAGGGTGGTCTGCAGGCCCGTCTCGTGGCCGGAGTAGCCGATCGGGACGTTCGGGTACTCCTGCTGGAGGGTGTTGATGACGCGGAGGTTGAGCTCCTCCGCCTTCGCCGGGTAGGTGGAGGTGGCGTGGCAGAGCAGGATGTTGTCGCTGCCCAGGACCTCGACGGCGTGGCGGATCTGCTTCGGGGTGGACATGCCGGTGGAGAGGATGACCGTACGGCCGGTGGCGCGCAGGGCGCGCAGCAGCTCGTCGTCGGTGAGGGAGGCGGAGGCCACCTTGTGGGCGGGGACGTCGAACTTCTCCAGGAAGGCGACGGCCTCGGTGTCCCACGGGGAGGCGAACCAGTCGATCCCCTTCTCCTTGCAGTACTCGTCGATCCGGCGGTACTCGTCCTCTCCGAACTCCACGCGGTGGCGGTAGTCGATGTACGTCATCCGGCCCCAGGGAGTGTCGCGCTCGATGTCCCACTGGTCGCGCGGGGTGCAGATCTCCGGGGTGCGCTTCTGGAACTTGACCGCGTCGCAGCCGGCCTCGGCGGCGGCGTCGATCAGCTTGAAGGCGTTCTCGATGTCGCCGTTGTGGTTGATGCCGATCTCGCCGGTGACGTACACGGGGCGGCCGGGGCCGGCTTCGCGGGTGCCGAAGGTGCGGATGCGGGAGTTGGTGCTCATGTCCGGGGTTTCCTTACTTGGGGAGGGAATCGAGAGAGGGACCGAGGATCCAGCCGGCGATCTCTCGGATCGCGCCGTCACCGCCGGGGAGGGTGGTGACCGCGCGTGCGGCGCCGCGTACGACGTCGTGGGCGCTCGCGACCGCCACGGGCCAGCCGACGAGGGCGAAGCACGGGAGGTCGTTGACGTCGTTGCCGACGTAGAGCACGCGCTCGGGCGCGATGCCCTGTTCCTCGCACCACTGCTTGAGCGCGAGGTCCTTGCGGTCGATGCCGTGCAGCACGGGGAGCCTGAGCTTGCGTGCGCGGGCGGCGACGACCGGGTTCTGCTCCGTGGACAGGATCAGCAGCTTCAGGCCGCTGCGGCGCAGGGCCGCGATGCCGAGTCCGTCCCCGCGGTGCACGGAGACGAACTCCCGTCCGTCGGAGTCGATCAGCACCCTGTCGTCGGTCTGGGTGCCGTCGAAGTCGAGGACGACCGCGTCGATGTCGTCGGCGGTCGGGAGGGCGCCGGGCCGGTCCCCGTCGAAGAGCGGGGCGAGGGCGCGGGCCCGGGCGAGGTCGTGCGGGTCGTCGATCTCCAGGACGCGGGCCGGGTCGGTGCGCACGAGTTCGGTGCGGCCGAAGAACCGGTGCTGGTGCTCGCGGAAGCCGGCCGCGTCCATGGCGTAGGCGGCGCCGGTCTCCAGGAGGTCCTGGGGGCGGTCCTGGCGGCGGGGGCGGAAGGACTTGTCGTGGTTGACGCCGTGGCCTCCGGCGGCCGACGGGTCCGCTCCCGCGCCGGGGGTCCCGTCCGTCGCGTCCCGCCAGATGAAGCCGTGGAAGGGGGCGACGGTCACCGCGGTGTCGGCGCCCTGGTCGACGACCGCGCCGGCCACTGAGTCGACGTCCTCGCGGAGCAGGAAGGGGCTGGTGCACTGCACGAGCAGGACGACGTCCACGGGGGCGCCGTGGAGGGCCTCGTGGGTGTCCATCGCGTGCAGGACGGCGGCCTCGGAGGTGGCGGTGTCGCCGGCGATGGCGGCGGGCCGCAGCACGACCTCGGCGCCGGCCTGCCGGGCGGCGGCCGCGATGGCCTGGTCGTCGGTGGAGACGACGACGTCCGTGACGTACCGGGAGGCGCGGCACTCGCGGACGGCGCGCGCCACCAGGGGGACGCCGCCGACGGGGGCGAGGTTCTTCGCGGGTACGCCCTTGGAGCCGCCGCGCGCGGGGATCACGGCGAGCACACGGCGCACCGTCGGCGGGTGGGACATGGGATCAGCTCCTTGAGCAGGGGTCGGGCCGGTCACAGCTCCCCCATCCGGCGGATCACCGGGGCCACGCGCTGCACGCCGTGCCGGTAGGCGCCGCGCGCCGCCCGGCGCACGATCTGCCGGACCGGTCCGGGCTCCTTGTCGGCGGCGGGCGCGCCGGGCAGCGGGGTGCCGTCCGGGCCGAGGTGGTGGCGGGCGAGGATGCCGGGCAGGTAGCCGGGCGCGGTGACGGGCGTGTAGTACGGGGTGAGGGGCGGCAGTCCGCCGGGGCGGTCGAGCAGCTTGGCGATGCGCGCGCGGGCCGCGTCGAAGGCCGTCCCGTACGAGCCGTCCGACGCGACACCCTGCCGGGCGACCCACTCCGCGTCGGGCACCGGGCGGTGTCCGTCGTCGAGCTGGTCCCAGGAGGCGAGGCAGCCGGAGCCGAGGAAGTGGTGGTTGCCGAGGGATTCCCGGATGCCGAGGTCGGTGAGGACCGCGGTCGGGATGCGGCGGTGCAGCGACTCCAGGGCGGCCGTGGAGCTGACGGTGACGAGCAGGTCGGTCCGGTCGAGGACCTCGCCCATGTGCCCGTAGACCAGGCGGAAGTTGGCGGGGAGGTCCAGCCGCTGGGACAGCTTCTGGTAGGGCAGCTCCTCGATGTGCGTGGTGTGTTCGCCGGGCTTGGAGCGCAGCTTCAGCAGCACCTCGCGCTCGGGGTGCCGGCGGGCGTGCTCCACCAGCCGGTTCAGCAGGTACGTACGGTCCTTGCGGCTCTCCGGGACGGAGGGCTGGGCGGCGAAGACGACCGTGTAGGGCTCGTGTTCGCCCTCGTAGGAGTCCCCGCCGAGGAACGGCAGCGCGACCTCGGTCACCGAGGAGGCGTCGGCGCCCACGCCTTCGTACACGGCGCGGAAACGGTCCGCGTCCTGGCGGGAGTTGGCGAGCACCAGGTCGGCGCCGTGACGCAGCAGCAGGCCGTCGGCGAGCTTCTCGTAGACGACGCCGACGTATCCGGTGACGACGACGGGCCGCCGCGGCCGGTCCTCCCAGGCGCGCTTGAGTCCGTGCAGCATCGCCTGCACCCCGCCGCCGACCAGGGCGAGCACGAGGAGGTCGTACGACTCCTCGCGCATCGCGCGCAGGAACTCGACGGCGGTGACCTCGCGGAGCGAGTCCGCGGTGACGCCGACCTCGCCGAGCTGGCGGGCGGTGGGGGTGGCGCGGCCCCGCAGCAGGAATCCGTCGAGGCGGACGTCCCGCGGAGCGACGCGGTTCGCGGTGAGCGCGCCCCATTTCCACCGGGTGTCGGAATCCGCGAGGACCGCGACCCTGAGAGGCTTCGTTGCACTTGCTGGCACGTCGAAGACGCTAGGAAGCGAATTCTAGGCATGGCCCAACCGTGAATCAACGAGAAGTTAACAACACACCACCGAAAGCCGAACCGGCCCGCGGATTCCCTGGAAGCACAAGCGATGCACCATTCCGACACATCGAGTTCACCCTGTGTATGCCCGTCGGAAAGTTCCCCTGTCCGGCAATCTCCTAGCGTTTCGAGGGTGCCGAAGCTTTCCGTGATCGTGCCGTTCTACAATGTGCGGCAATACGCCCTCGATGCCCTGCGAAGTCTGCGTGCCAATGCGCGCGACGACTTCGAATTCATTCTCGTCGACGACTGTTCGACCGACGGAACCGCAGACCTTCTCTCACGCGCGGAACATGAACTGCAGGGGGCGGTACTGGTCAGACACGAACGGAACGGCGGTCTGGCGACCGCCCGCAACACCGGCATCGACCGGGCCCGTGGCGAGTACCTGACCTTCATGGACGGCGACGACTGGCTGGCGCCCGGCTACTACGCCCGGCTGGTCGCCGCGATCGAGGCGCTCGGCTGCGACTTCGTCCGCACCGATCACGTGCAGTGCACGGCGCGGGCCCGCACCGTGCACCGCGTCCCGCACGGCCGGCGCAACGTGACGCTGCGGCCGCGCGACGCGATCCTGCCCGCCCACCGGACCACTTCCGTCGACTACGCCTATGCCTGGGCGGGCATCTACCACCGTCGTCTGGTCGATCGCGGCCTGCTGCACTTCACCGACGGGCTGCGCACGGCGGAGGACCGGCCCTGGATCTGGAAGCTGCACCGGGAGGCGGAGTCCTTCGCGGTGACCAGCCTGCTGGGGGTCTTCTACCGGCGCGGCGTCACCTCGTCGCTGACGCAGATCGGCGACGCCCGGCAACTCGACTTCATCCGCGCGTTCGACCAGGTGATCGAGGAGACCGCGAGGGACCCGGAGGCGGCGGCGCTGCTGCCGAAGGCCGTGCGCACGTACTGCGCGATCATCGCCCACCACCTGGGCGCCGTCGACAGGTTCGAGCCGTCCGTGGCGAGGAAGTTGAAGGTGATGAGCGCCGCCGCTCTGCGGCGCATGCCGCAGGACGTACTCGACGGCGCGCTCGGCTCGATGGACGCCGAGCGCGCCGGACGGCTGCGCCGGCTGCGGCGTCGTCCGGCGCCGGCCGCGGAGGTGGCGGCGTGAGCACACAGATCTTCATGGCGTCGACCCTGTACGGCACCGCCACGCTCGCCGCCGCTCTCGACTCGGGCTGCTTCGCACCCGCCGACCGGCGGATCCTGCTGGTCTCCAACAACGCGGTGACGCCGGAGACGACACCCTCCGTCGACGAGATGCCCGGGTTCGAGCGGCTGCGGTCGCGCTTCGACGACGTGGTGTCGTGGAACGAGGCCGTCTTCCCCTTCCATCCCGGTGGCTGGGAACCGCGGGTGGACGACGTGCCCCTGTGGGAGCGGTATCTGCGGCTGGCCTGGAACATCGGTGACGACGACGTGGCGCTCGCGGTGGAGTCCATCCAGGTCAACCCGGCCCTCGGCGTGGCGCAGATCTTCACCGACGCGCCCGTCACCGTCTACGCGGACGGCCTGATGAGCTACGGCCCCACCCGCAACAAGATCGATCCGCTGGTCGGCACACGGGTGGAGCGCCTGCTCCACCTGGACCTGGTGCCGGGGCTCCGGCCGCTGCTGCTCACCGAGTTCGGTGTCGCGTCGGAGGTGGTGCCGACCCCGGCGTTCACCAAGGTGCTCGCCGAGCTGGTCGACACCGGCGCCGCGCTGCCGGACGTGGAGGAGCCCGCGCTGCTGCTGGGCCAGTACCTGTCCGCGCTGCGCATCCTCTCCGTCGAGGAGGAGGAGGACCTGCACGTACGGATGCTGAAGGGCGCGGTGGAACTGGGTCACACCCGGGTGCTGTTCAAGCCGCACCCCACGGCCCCGGCCCGTTTCACCCGCACCCTGGAGCGGGAGGCCGAGCGGCTCGGTGCCGATCTCACGGTGCTGGACACCCCGGTGCTCGCCGAGGTGCTCTACCAGCGGATGCGTCCGGCGCTGGTCGTCGGCTGCTTCTCCACGGCCCTGCTCACCGCGTCCGAGCTGTACGGTCTGCCGGTCGCCCGGGTCGGCACGGACACGCTGCTGAAACGGCTGACGCCGTACGAGAACAGCAACCGCGTCCCCGTCACGATCGTCCACGCGCTGCTGCCCTCGCCGGACGACCGCGCGGCCGTCGCGGAGCGGCGCGGGAGCATGGACACCGAGGCGCTCGGCGACCTCGTGCGGGCCGTCGGGTTCGCGATGCAGCCGAAGATCCTCCCGGAACTGCGGGCCGGGACCGAGCGGTATCTGTCGACGCGGCTGGACGACGGGACCCTGAGGTACTTCACGAAGAAGCGGCTGACGTCCCTGGGGCTGCCGGGCGGAATTCCGGCCCAGCTGGGCTTCCTGCCGCGCAACGCCACCGTACGGCGGGTCGCGCGCAAGGCACGCGGTCTGCGGCGGGCGGTGGCACGCCGGCGGGCGGCCCCCGCTTCCACCGGTGAACAGTGAATGAAGCCCGTCGGACATTCGGCCGAGAGGAATGCATTCCCCGGATTCGCTGGTGTATCAACGGTCGTGCGTTCCGTACCGCGTTGCCGCCCTCCTCCAGCGCTGTCCCACCCGTGAGGCATCCATGACGAAGCTCAGTCGGCTCTATCCTCTCCTCGGCGACGTCCGGCTGCCGGACACCCTTCCCTACTCCCAGGTGAGCACCTGGGAGTTGCAGTTCCTCTACCTGCTGGGACGCCATCACCTCACGGGCGAGGACCGGCTGGTCGAACTGGGCTCCGGCGGGGGCGGATCCACGTACGCCCTCGCCCTCGGTCTGCGGGAGAGCCCGGTGTTCGACGAGCGCACGGGCCGGCTGCACGCGTACGACTTCTTCCGCGTGGGCAAGGGCACGTTCGCCACGGAGAAGTTCTTCACCGACGGAGCGAAGCCGCGGGGCGAGAACTCCTTCCTGGACGACTTCCGCGGGCGGCTGGAGCCGTTCCTGCCGTTCCTGGAGATCCACGCCGGGGACCTCTGGCAGACCTCCGACCCCGAGGACACCACCCCCGTCGAGTTCCTGCACGTCGACATCGCCAAGACGGCACGGGTGTTCCGGTGCGTGACCGAACGGTTCCTGACCCGGCTGCGACCGGGCTCGGTGGTGCTGCACCAGGACTTCGCCGGACCGCGGCTGCCGTGGCTGCACCACAGCACCGGCGCGCTGCTGCCGTACATAGAGATCGCCGGGCCGCCGGTCCGCTCCACGCTCGCCTTCGAGGTGGTCCGGCCGATCCCCGGGCACGTGCTGAAGGCCGTCGCGGAGGACTCCTACTCCGTCGACGAGAAACTGGCGCTGATCTCCGCCGTCCAGGAGCAGATCGACCGCGACCACACGGGCGGGATCCCCTTCAAGTCGGTCCTGGAGTTCGCCAAGGCCTACACCGCCCACTACGCCGGCGAGCACCGTCGGGCCTGGTCGATCGCCAAGCCGCTGACCTCCGACGCGTACCTGAGCCGGACCCGCGCGGACCACTTCGAACAGTTGCGCAAGGCGTACGAACAGGACCGGGAGCAGCACGGCGGTTCCCGCCTGACCCGGCTGGTGAGGAAGGCCGTGGGCCGCTGAACCCGCGTGCGTGAGCCCCCGCGGTCCACCGGCCGCGGGGGCTCACCCTGTTTCAGGCTCCGAGGATCCTCCGCAGGTCGGCCGCGTTCGCCTCGGTGACCTTCCACAGCGTCTGCTGGCGCTCGTGGACGTCGGCGACCGTCGCCGCGTGGGCGTCCAGGATGCCGACGGCCCGCTCGGTGAGCATCGCGCCCAGGTTCCGCTCGTGCACGGAGATGCCCCACTCGGGACGCTCGATGTCGGCGAGGAAGTACGCCATCTTGGGGTGCGAGATCAGGCTGATGATCGGTGTGCCCACACCGAACGGGATCATCCCGGCGTGCCCGCGCATGCCGATGACCAGGCGGGTCTTCGCGTACAGGTCCCGGATGGCGTCGTTGTCGAAGTCGTACATCGGGATCACCGGCAGCGAGATGCCGTGCTCACGGCGCAGGTCGAAGGCGATCCGCTCGTCGTCCAGCGAGTGCGCGGCGCAGCGGACCTCGGTGTGCGCGCCGATGTCCCGTACGGCCTTCGCGATCTCCGCGAGGAAGTGGCCGTAGTCGTGCCCGAAGCGCAGGCCCGCCCGGTCGTAGGCGGCGTTCAGCAGGACGGTGTCCTCGCGGTGCGCCGGGTCCGTCCAGCCGGGGACCAGCTGACGGCTGACCGTGGTGGGGCAGGGCTGGAAGCGGACCCGGTCGTGCAGGTGGTCCGGGAGCATCGCCCGTACCTTCGCGATGGAGCCGTGGTTGCGCAGTCCGAAGAACGCGGACTTCTCCACCAGCAGCCGGAGGCTCTCGCGGAACCGCCCGGCCCGGTACGACTGCCCGTCGAAGGCGTTGAACCCCACCGCGTACACCATGATCGGCACGTCGATGCCGTTCAGCTGCTCGTCGGCCACGTTCCACTGCCAGGCGCTGTTGCCGTTGGGCATCGTGTCCGGGATGAACAGTCCGCCACCGCCGATGACCAGACCGCGCCGGGCGTTGACCCGCTCCAGGGCCGCCTCGTCGAACAGGCGGTGGGCGTGGACGGAGTGCCAGCGCCGGGAGGTGGTGTCCTCGCCGAACGCCAGGCGCACCGTCTCCGGCAGCAGCTTGTCGCCCGCGTTGCCCTGCCGGTCCATGTAGAAGGCGACGTGCGCGAGCTGTTCCCCGGGGCTGCCCTGCTCCTGGGCGGGCACGGTGCCGGCGCGCTGGGCCCACAGCCGGCTCGACCGGTGGGTCGGGTCGACGGAGATGCCGGCGGTGGCGTACCGCAGCGCCTCGGTGTTGTCACCGTGCACCCAGGCCATCTGGGCGAGCCGGGCGTAGGCGGTGGCGGCCCGGTTGGGCGCGGAGGTGGCCAGCAGCAGCTGGGCCCTGGCCTCCTCGTAGCGGGAGACGCTCATCAGGGCGTGGCCGAACACCTCGTGCGGCCAGGCCTCGTCGAGCGGGATGCGGACGCTGCTCAGGATGTCGACGGCGTCCTGGTAGTCACCGGCCGCGATGTGCGCGGCGGCGACCTTGCGGGCGCACTCGACGTCCCCGGTGCGCATGACGTGCGGGGTGCCGAAGTGCACCAGCAGGTCGTGGTGGAGACCCCCGGAGGACGCCAGGTACGCGGCGTGGAAGTCGGCGTCGGACAGGTCGAATCCGCGCCAGCGCTCCTCCGCCTGGGAGTAGCCGGCCTCGCCGCCCTGCCAGGGCTTGTGCCGCCCGGTGAAGTGCAGGATCGCCGTGTCGTCGGGCACCGGCAGGTCGCCGGACAGGCGCCGCTTGACGAAGTTGTAGCGGGCGTCGAGCCGGACGAAGTCGCCGTCCAGGACGGCGTTGAGGATGCCCTGGTCGTGCTTGTCGAGTTCGTAGTCCCCGCTGCGTCCGGTCGCGTCGAGCTTCGCGCAGAAGGCGTCGCTGAGGTACTCGCGCTGGATCACCAGCAGACCGGAGTTGAGCTTGTGCTGCCCGTAGAAGAACTGCGGGACGGCCGCCAGCCCCTCGCGCAGGCGCAGGAGTTCGCCCAGGTCGCCGAGGACCACCATGTCGGTGTCGAGGGTGATGACCGTGTCGTAGTCACGGATCCGGAAGACGTCGAGGATGAAGTACGCCTTGCGGACCAGGTAGTTGTCCTGGTCGCCCTTCTTGTACGAGTCGTACCGCTCGGCGTCCACGCGACGCAGCACGATGCGCGGGTGCAGGGCGCGGATCTTCGCGATGGAGCCGGGTCGCAGGTCGTCGTGGAGGACGACGAAGTCCTCGCACACCCCCGGGTTGGACAGGGCGAGGCTGCGCAGCAGGGCGAGGAAGCCGGGCAGGTAGTTCTCGTCGACGTAGGAGGCGAAGGCGACGCGCCGCTTGCCTGTGAGCGCGGCCGACGAGGGGGCCGGGGCCTGGGAGGAGGTGGTGCCGGCCGGGAAGGTCGTGGTCATCGCAGGGATATCCTCATGTCGGTCACTCGCTGGGCCCGCTGCATGACCCATTCCTTCTCGCTGGTGTACTCGTGCACGGACGTGATCGGCATCTTCATGGCCTCCGCCACGCGGTAGGCGCCGCTCTCGTAGAAGTCGAAGCCGATCAGGTCGAGCGTGGGGCTGACGTCCAGGAAGTCCAGCAGGAACAGCATGTTGAAGCCGGTGGTCGGGATGCCCGTCCAGGCGTCGGTGCCCAGCCGGCCGATGTTGCGCACGGGCCAGCGCAGCGACTCGTCGCCGAGGAACCGCTGGGCGCCGGGCACGAGGCGGTTGCGCAGCGAGTACTTCCAGTCGCCGGAGATGCCGCCGAAGACGAGCCGGGTGGTGACCTGCTGGTCCCAGTTGAAGCCGTGCTTGTGGATGGTGGCGTGGATGTCGGTGCGGCTGCCGGTGTGCTTCGGGTCGATGCGGTACGAGTTGAAGCGCACCACCAGGTCGTAGGCGTCGATCTCGGCGCCCATCGAACTGCTGCCGACCCGCCCGGAGTTGGCTATCAAGCAGACGGACTTGCCGGCGATCTCGTTGCGGAACTCGCCGAGGCTGACCCACCGCACGCCGCCGATGGTCGGGTCGGCGACGGGGCCGCGCATCCGGGTGCGACGCTGCTCCGCGTAGAGGGCGAGAACCTCGGTGAGGGCCGGGAGGTCGCCGCCCCGGTCGGTGCGCAGGTCCAGGTACTGGCTGAGCAGTTCCTGCCGGTCGTCGACCGGGGACTGCTCGGCGGCCAGCGCGAGGATCGCTCCCACCATGCGCGGCTCGGCCTCGGTCCAGTCCCCCACGGCGTGCGCGGCCAGGCCCTCGGCCCACACGTCGGTGGCGGGTCCGCGGGCGAACTCCTCGGCGCGCGGGCACTGGCGGCGCAGCAGGGCGAGCAGTTCCTGCTCCTTCTCCGCCGCGGTGCGCAGTCCGGCGATCTTGGCGCGCACGCCGAAGCCGTCGTCGTCGGTGAGGCCCAGGTAGCGCTCGTAGGCGGCCACGGCCTCGGTCTCGTCGCCGAGGGCCTCCAGCAGGCGGGCGCGCAGCCGCCAGCCGGCCCGGGAACTCTTGCGCTGGGCCAGAACGGTGTCGCTGATGAGGAGCGCGAGGTTCAGTTCGTCGTCGTAGCCGCATTCGAGGGCCTTGTTGGCGACGGCGAGCAGGGCGTCCAGCAACTCGTTGGACAGGCCGGGAGAAGGCGTCGCCGCACCCTTGACGGCCCGCTTGAGCAGGGCGGTCGCGCCACTCGGTGCGGGCGCCGGCTCCGGCGTGGCACCGGTGGCGCACACGACGAGCAGCTTCCGCAACTGCTCGGCGAGCTGGATGCGGCGGCGGTCGGTGCTGCCGACGATTTTGCCGCTGTGCACCGCGCAGGCACGCAGACAGTCGTCCAGCTTCCCTCCTTGTGCACGTGCCCGTCTGTTGTGGACCGTCGTCATGGCACTCCTTGTGCGGAACCGGCCGCCGTCCGCGGGACGGTGTCGGTCGTGATGTCTTCCAGGTGGGGGTGTCGGAAGAATTTAGAAAGCCAAAACGACGCCGAGGTGAACTCGTCGCGTCCTGGTGAGGAATGGTTGGCCCGATGGCCCGGCGTCGCCCGTGCACCGGTCCGGCGTGCCGGCGTACGCACGGCCGGGACCATGAACGCAGGGGATTTCCTTGACCGGCACGATCGCCCGCCCGCCACCCGGCACACCCCGGGGGACGGAGCCGGGGGCGCCTCGCCGTGAAACGCGACCGCGTGCCCCGGACGGACCGCGCCCGGTCGCCGCCCTCATGGCCGCGGCGTATCACCACGGCGGCCGCTGAGCGCGGTCACCGAGGCCCGGGGCGGTTCACCCGAGGTGCGGTTCCCCCTGGTGGTCACCGGTCCGAGCCGGCATCGCCCGAGGCCGGCCGGATCGCCGGTGTGCGGCTCCGGCCCGGCGGCCCGCGGCGCGCCGGCCCCTCCGGGACCCCGGCCGGCGAGCACGCCGTGCGCACCGGCCTCAAGGCGTCCCGTACCGGGCCTCGATCCCCGCGATCAGCAGGGCGAGGCCCTCCTCGAAGTGCTGGTCGTAGTTGCCGAAGATCTCCCCGCCCGCCTGGGCCGCGAGAGGGTAGGCGGCCATCATGCGGGCGCGTTCCTCCAGGTCGAAGCCCTCGCGGCGTTCCCCGGGCAGCGGCTGGACGCCCTGTTCCTCGGTGACGAACCCGAGCGTGTAGAGGTAGGTCGTGTTGAACGCGCGGGTGGCCCCTGCGAGGGTGAAACCGGCGGAGGTGAGCAGCCGCAGCATGTCCTCCATCTGCTCGGCGTGCTCGATCCCCGTGAAGCGTGAGCCGCTGAACACCTTCGCGCCGTCGCGGTAGGCGAGCAGCGCCGTGCGCAGGCCCCGGTTGGCCTTGAGCAGCCGCTCCTGCCAGGTGTCGTCCGGGTCGGGCGGGCCCTGGGCGACCATCCGGCGGTACATCTCCGTCGCCATCTCGTCGAGCAGCGCCTGCTTGTCCTTGAAGTGCCAGTAGAGGGCGGGCGCCTTGACGTCCAGTTCCCTGGCGATCACGCGCAGCGTCAGACCGTCCAGGCCGACCTCGTTCAGCAGTCCCAGCGCCGTGTCGGCGACCCGTCGGCGGTCCAGGGGGGTGCGTCGTTCCGAGCTCACGCTTGACAACTTAACACCGTTAGGGACACGCTCACAGGGCAGACCACTTAACAACGTTAAGGAGACTGGATCATGAGCGACACCCATGTGCTGATCGTGGGCGCCGGACCGACCGGCCTCACCCTCGGCATCGACCTGGCCCGGCGCGGGATCCCCGCGCTGGTGGTGGAGCGGGCGGACGGGCTGTTCCCCGGCTCGCGCGGCAAGGGGCTCCAGCCGCGCACCATGGAGGTCTTCGACGACCTGGGCGTGCTGGACGCGATCCACGCGGCGGGCGGCGGCTACCCGGTCGGGATGATCTGGCGCGGCGGCGAGCGGATCGGCGAGCACCACATGTTCGAACCGGCCGAGCCGAGCGAGGACGCGCCGTACAACGAGCCGTGGATGGTCCCGCAGTGGCGCACCCAGCGGATCCTGCTGGAGCGCCTGGAGGAGCTCGGCGGCAAGGTCGCCTTCGGCCGGGAGGTCACCGGCGTGGTCCAGGACGAGGACGGGGTGACCGCGCGCTTCGCCTCCGGCGGACCGGTGCGCGCCCGGTACCTCGTCGCGGCGGACGGCGGCCGTTCCGTGGTGCGCCGGGCGGTGGGCGTCGGCATGACCGGGGAGGAAGTGGATCCGTTCCCCACGCTGGTGGCGGACGTGCGGATCACCGGCCTGGACCGGGACAACTGGCACTTCTTCCCCCAGGGCGAGGGAACCGAGGACCTCCTGGCGATCTGCCCGCTGGCCGGGACGGAGGACTTCCAGCTGGTCGCCCGGTTCGCGGAGGGCACGGAGGTGGACCTCTCCCCGGAGGGCGTACGGCGGATCGTCGCCGCCCGCTCGCATCTCGCCGCCGAGGACGTCACGGAGGTCCGCTGGGCCTCGGACTTCCGTCCGCGGGCCGCGCTCGCCGACCGGTTCCGGGTGGACCGGGTCTTCCTCGCGGGCGACGCGGCGCACGTGCACTCCCCGGCCGGCGGCCAGGGCCTCAACACCAGCGTCCAGGACGCCTACAACCTGGGCTGGAAGCTGGGCGCGGTACTGGGCGACGGGGCGGGGGCGGCGCTGCTGGACACGTACGAGGAGGAGCGGCGCCCGATCGCCGCGCGGATGCTGGGCCTGTCCACCAGCGTCCACCGAGGGGAGACACGGCGGGGCGGGGCCACCCGGCAACTGGATCTCGGCTACCCCGCGTCGACGCTCACCGCGGAGACGCGGACGGCACCCGGCCCGGTGCGCGCGGGCGACCGGGCCCCGGACGCCACGGTGGACGGCGTACGCCTCTTCGACGCGTTCCGGGGGCCGCACTGGACCCTGCTGGCACTGGGCACGGACGCCCCCGAGCCGCCCGCCGCCGTACGACTGGTGCGCGGCCCGGCGCACGAGACGTACGGGGCGGGGCTGTTCCTCGTCCGCCCGGACGGCCATGTGGGCTGGGCCGGGGACACGCCGGCCGGGCTCCCGGAGTACCTGGCCCGGTTCGGCGGGCGCTGACCGCTACACGCTCGCCAGCGACAGCTTCGCCGCGAAGCCCAGGAAGAGCGCCCCGGCCGCCGAGGTCGCCCCTGCGCTGAGCGCCCTCCGACGACGGAACGCAGCAGCTAGACGAGACCCGCCGAAGATGAGCGCAGACAGGTACAACACGCTTGCCACCTGGGCGAGTACGCCTAGAGTCACGAACCCCAAGACTGGGTTGGACTCTGACACGAACTGTACGAAGAAGGCGATGAAGAACAGGATCGCCTTGGGGTTGAGGAGACTGACGACCAGGGCCCGGCGGAACGGACGCTCACCGGGCGGGGCGGCGACGGGGGCCTCGGTCACGTCCTTGTCCCGCCGCGTCCGCCACATCCCCCACGCGGCCCGCAGCATCCCGACGGCCAGCCAGGTCAGATATCCGGCGCCCGCGTACTTCACGATCCCGAACAGCACGGCGTTGCCCTGGAGCAGCGAGGCGACCCCGGCGGCCGAGAGCGTCATCAGCACGGCGTCCCCGCACCAGACGCCGGCGGCGGCCGTGTACCCGGAGCGCACACCGCGCCGGGCGGCGACGGAGAGGACGTAGAGGGAGTTGGGGCCGGGCAGCAGGACGATGAGGATCAGTCCTGCCAGGTAGGTGGGGAGGTCGATGACGCCGAACATGGGGGGAGTGTCGCACGGAGTGCGGCACTCCGCTCCGGTGTTTCAGCCGTCGAGAAGGGTGTCCGCCGAGATCTCGACACGCACACCGACCGACTCCGGCACGGTCACGTCCTGGCCCCGCTTGAAGCGCTGGGGGTCGGGGTACTCGCCATCGGCCGGATCGGTGTGGAGCAGGACCTCGTCGTGCTTGCGGTCCACGATCAGATAGGCCGGAATACCGGCCTGGGCATAGCACTCGACCTTGGGCCCGAGGTCGTCGGACCAGTTCGACGACGTGACCTCGACGACCATGCGGAAGACGTTCGGGGCGTAGTAGTTCTTCGTGACGTGGGCGTCACGGAAATCCACATCGACGATGGACAGGTCGGGGATCGCGAAGTCCGAGGGCAAGGTGGGCAGCCACAGTCCAATGCCCTGGACGTACTCGTACCCGGCCTCGACGAGCCCTGCCCGATCAAGGGCCCTGCCCAGTTTCGTCAGCGACAGGGCGTGCGAGCCGTCCGGCGGCGGTGTCACAGTGAGCCTCCCCTGGAGAATCTCCACGCGGTGGCCAGGCAGTGCACGGGCGAGCTGGTCGGCAGCCTCACCCAGGGTCAGCTCCTGCTGCAGTACGGCCATGGCGTCCTCCTTTTCGGGGCCCACTCTCCACGAGGGTAACCGGGGACGGACGGCTTCCGCCCGTGATCACTCATACGGAGTAACCGACCAGGTCAGAAGGCGTCCGACGGCACGTAGGTTCCCCAAATCTCCCGCAGCGCGTTGCACACCTCGCCCACCGTCGCCCGTGCCTTCAGCGCGTCCTTCATCGGGTAGAGGACGTTGTCCTCGCCCTCCGCCGCCTTCTTCAGGGCGGCCAGCGCCGAGTCGACCGCCTGCTGGTCGCGCTCCGCGCGGAGTTTCGCCAGGCGTTCGGCCTGCTGGGCCTCGATGGCGGGGTCGACGCGGAGCGGCTCGTAGGGCTCCTCCGCGTCGAGCTGGAAGCGGTTGACGCCGACCACGACGCGTTCGCCGGAGTCGGTCTCCTGGGCGATGCGGTAGGCGCTGCGCTCGATCTCGTTCTTCTGGAAGCCGTGCTCGATGGCGTTGACCGCGCCGCCGAGGTCCTCGACCTTCTTCATCAGCTCCAGCGTCGCCGCCTCGACGTCGTCGGTCATCTTCTCGACGACGTAGGAACCGGCGAAGGGGTCGACGGTCGCCGTCACGTCCGTCTCGTAGGCGAGGACCTGCTGCGTACGCAGGGCGAGGCGGGCGGACTTGTCCGTCGGGAGCGCGATCGCCTCGTCGAAGGAGTTGGTGTGCAGCGACTGGGTGCCGCCGAGGACGGCCGCCAGGCCCTGGACGGCGACGCGGACCAGGTTCACCTCGGGCTGCTGGGCCGTGAGCTGCACGCCCGCCGTCTGCGTGTGGAAGCGCAGCATCAGCGACTTGGGGTTCTTCGCGCCGAACTCCTCCTTCATCACCCGCGCCCAGATCCTGCGGGCCGCGCGGAACTTGGCGACCTCCTCCAGGATCGTCGTACGGGCCACGAAGAAGAAGGACAGGCGCGGGGCGAAGTCGTCCACGTCCATGCCGGCCGCGACGGCCGTGCGGACGTACTCGATGCCGTCCGCGAGGGTGAACGCGATCTCCTGCGCGGGAGAGGCGCCCGCCTCGGCCATGTGGTAGCCGGAGATCGAGATCGTGTTCCACTTCGGGATCTCGGCCCTGCAGTACTTGAAGATGTCGGCGATCAGCCGCAGCGAGGGCTTGGGCGGGAAGATGTACGTGCCCCGCGCGATGTACTCCTTCAGCACGTCGTTCTGGATCGTGCCGGTGAGCCTGTCGGCCGGGACGCCCTGCTCCTCGGCGACCAGTTGGTAGAGGAGCAGCAGGAGGGCGGCGGGGGCGTTGATCGTCATCGACGTGGAGACCTTGTCCAGCGGGATGCCGCCGAACAGCACCCGCATGTCGTCCACCGAGTCGATGGCGACGCCCACCTTGCCGACCTCGCCGTGCGCGATCGGGGCGTCGGAGTCGTGGCCCATCTGGGTGGGCAGGTCGAAGGCGACCGACAGGCCCATCGTGCCGTTGGCGATGAGCTGCTTGTAGCGGGCGTTGGACTCCGTCGCCGTGCCGAAACCGGCGTACTGGCGCATCGTCCAGGGCCGGCCCGTGTACATCGTCGGGTACACGCCCCGGGTGAAGGGGTACGCCCCCGGCTCGCCCAGCTTCTCCGCCGGGTCCCAGCCCTCGAGAGCCTCCGGTCCGTAGACCGGCTCGATGGGCAGACCGGACTCCGACTCGCGCGCCATGGTGTGATGCCTCCCGCTGAGCAGCGTTGCTCGATTCGCTCGCCCGGTACCCGTCAGTCACTCGCCGGCACGGGCCGATCTCTCGACGGACTGTAGCGGTGCGCGTACGGCCCGGTGGAGGGGCGCACGCTGGGACCTTCCTCACAGCCTCGGTGGGACCCCGCTCACAGCACCACCTCGGCGGTCGTCTTCCGGTCACTCACCACCATGCCCCTTTGTTCGCCGGGGGTCACGTCCGGGGAACATCTCAGGTGACGGCCGGGCGCGGCCGGTGAGACGAGGGGGGCTGGTGTGCGGAGTACGGGCATGGGGAGGAAGGGAACCGCGGCCGTCGCGGCGCTGACGGCCCTGGCCGCGCTGGCGGGCGGTGCGGCGGGCTGCACGGTGCAGCCGGCCGGGGCGGGCGGGGAGCACAGGTCACCGGTGCGAATAGAGGTGCCGAGCCGGACGCCGTCCGCGTCACCGTCGCGGGCTCCGGACGGCGACGGCGGCGGCAATGGCGGCGACGGCGGGAAGTCCTCCCCTCCTTCCAGCACCCCGGCACCGCGCGTGCTGTGGTCCCCCGGTGACTCCGGGCGCGGCATACGCGAACTCCAGGCCCGGCTGCGGCAGGTCGCCTGGATCTTCCACGGGCCGACGGGGACGTACGACGACCTGACGGCGGAGGCGGTCCGGGGCTTCCAGGGCAGGCGCGGACTGCCGAGGACCGGGGTGACCGACTCCGTCACCTGGCAGCGGCTGCTCGGCATGACGCGCGAACCGGGCAGGTGGGAGCTGTATCTGATGGGTGGCCAGCCGGCCGACGCGCCCGACGCGCGCTGCCGGACCGGCCGGGTGCTGTGCATCAGCAAGACCAGCCGCACCCTGCGCTGGATGATCGACGGGCGGACGGTGTCGACGATGCCGGTGCGCTTCGGCTCCGAGTACACGCCGACCCGCGAGGGCGTCTTCCAGGTCTACTGGAAGTCCCGGCACCACGTGTCCACGCTCTACGACTCGCCCATGCCGTACGCCATGTTCTTCAGCGGCGGCCAGGCCGTGCACTTCTCGGCCGACTTCGCCGCGCGGGGATACTCCGGCGCCTCGCACGGCTGCGTCAACGTACGGGACGAGGAGGCGATCGCACGGCTGTACGGGCAGGTGCGCAACGGCGACAAGGTCGTCGTGCACTGGTGAGACAGAAGGGGCGCGGGCGGGACCGGGGGAACGTGTCCCGCCCGCGCCGAGGTGCACGAGCCGTGGGTACGGGGGGAACCCCGGCTCCGTGCGACAGCCGATGACCAGTCGGCTCACTCATTACTGCGCCGCAAGGGCCGGAAGTGTCACACCCGCACGGGAGGGAAGTTCAGCGGTCAACAAAAGGGCAGGTCAGGGGCGGTGTCATGGGTTCCTCTCGTCACCCTTGCCGTTGTTGCCGCCCTTGCTGCTATTGCCGCTGCCGCCACCGTTTCCGTTGGTGCCGCTGCTTCCGAGGTCGTCCTTCCCGGCGCTGTCGCCACCGTTGCCGTTGTCGGCATCGTCACCCTGATCCTGATCCTGACCCTGGCCACGTTCCTGCCCCTGCCCCTGCCCCTGACCATGTCCTTGCCCTTGGTCCTGGCCCTGGCCCTGGTCATTGCTCTGACCGTCGGCCTTCCCGTTCCCGTTCCCGTCGCCGCTGTGGGCTCCCCCGTCGGTGCCGGCCGTACCGGACGCACCGGGGGTGTCCGACGTGGACAGCACGTCCTCGCAGTACGTACCGACACGGGAGGAGCCGCCCGCCGCGTCCTCGAGGAGGTGCTCGCCCTCGCCGTTCAGCGCCTTGCCGTCGCGCCACGCGCGACAGGCCGCGGCGATCTGCTTCCCACCGCGGCCAGCACGGCCCGCGCCGTCACCGGTGTCCGCATCGGGCTTCCCCGGCGCGCGGGACCCCTCCGCGTCCCCGGCGGCGCCCCCGGGCGTGACTCCGCCCGGTGCGGCGCCCTCCGGAGGAGGGGACACCAGGGGGCGTTCGGGGTGCGTGACGGAGGCGGCCGGGTCGGACCGGGAGCCGTCGGGCGGGGAGAGGACTCCGGTTCCGGCCAGGACCGCGAGGCCCCCGGCCATGCCGGCGACCAGCGCGGCGGCCAGCCCGAGGCCCAGGGGACGCCCCCGCCGGGATCCGTCCGCGGTTGCGGAACGATCATCGTGCGGGACGCCGATACGGATCGCCCCGATGTCGGAAGGCCGCGTTCCGGTGGACCGGTCCTCGCCGTGTGCCGCCTCGGACCGCCCCTCCCGTTCCTCGCGCACCTTGCGGAAGGCGGCCAGGGCGGCCGCCTCCCCGGGGAGCTCCTCACCGCCCGAAGGAGGCGGCGCGGAGAGCGCGCGCAGTGTTCCGGCGAGCCGTCCGGCCTGGTCCCGGGCGACGGGATCGGCAGTTTCCAGGGGCTCTCCGCTCAGTAAGCGCTCCGCGGCCCCGCGGTCCAGCCACCTGTGCTGCTCATCGGCCATCACATGTCCTTCTGTGTCCGCGTTCGCACCTGCGTCACACTCGCGGACGTCACCGTACGACGGCGGGGTTCTCTCTGGGGAGGAAGGGCGTCGAGCACCCCGGCGGATTCCGGCTGGGCTTCCGGATCGCCGCCGAGCAGCTCGGCCAGACGTCTCAGACCCCGGTGCGCGGCCGTCCGTACGGCACCCGGTCGTTTGCCCAGTGTCTCGGCGGCGGACTTGGCGTCGAGGCCCACGACCACACGCAGCACGACGGCCTCGGCCTGGTCCTGCGGCAGCCGGGATATGAGGGAGAACGCGCCGTCGGTGGCCAGCGCCTCGATGGCCTCGCCGGCGGTGTCGGACTCGGCGGCCCGCCCGGTGAGCTCGGTCTCGTCGCCGCCGATCGCGGGACGGCGTCCGCGCATCCGTATGTGGTCCAGTGCCCGGTTGCGGGCGATCCGGGCGGCCCACCCGCGGAACCGGTCCGCGTCACCGGTGAAGCGCTCCAGGTCACGGGCGATCTGCAGCCACGCCTCGGACGTCACGTCCTCGGCGTCGGGTTCGCCCACCAGTGTCCGTACATATCCCAGTAGCCGCGGATGCACCGCGCGGTACACAGTCCGGAACGCGGTCTCGTCCCCGTCCTGTGCCGCACGCACCGCGGCGGTCAGCTCCGCGTCGTCCCCCAGCACACGCGCGCGCCCTTCTGCGCCTGAACCGGCGCCGCTCTCGCGGACCGGGTTGCTCGCCGTCGTGGTTGCTCGATCAGTGGTTGCGGTCTCAAGGCCGCGGGCGGTTCGTGGTCATGTGTCCGTCGCGGCCTGGCGCGAAAGGCACGTTACGGCCTGAATCCTCTGCCCGTCCACGTCCGTCCAAGATGCAACTAACCCGTGACACGGGGGTGTGACAGAAAACGCACGCATGGCGCTGTAGGAAGTACGGGTCGCCGCGCGGCCCGTACCGCGCGACGGCCGGGGCCTCTCCTGTGGGGGGTGGCGGCCTCGGCCGTTGCCCGGCGGTCCCCGGAGTCCTGGTCCCCCGAGTCCTAGGGAGCGGGGGGCGGCGCCGTCGACAGGCGCAGGCCCAGGTGGTTCTCCTCGTCCCTGATGTGGGTGGGCTGACCTGTCAACATCGCGCGGACCGCGAATTCAGGCATACGGATGACGACCGGGCGGGAGAGTGTCGTGTCGCGTACGGCCGTTTCCGTGCGGGAGCCGCGGACCCGGTTGGTGACCCGGGCGACCGCCCTGACGTCCAGCGTGAACCGGACGAGGACCGACTTCGTCTTCGGCTTGTGCACCGGCATCGAGCCGGAGGCGTTCGCCGTGGCGTCGGCGGCGCCGCCCGAGCCGCCCGTGTTGCCCATGAGCTGGTTGAGGCGGAACTGACCGGCGTCCAGGACGCCCGCGCCGGCCAGGCCGCGGGCCGCTCTGCTGTGGTCCGCGGAGCTCTGGCCCTCCGTCTGGGTGGGGCGGAGCCCCTCCAGATGGCTCTGGCCGATCGTCTCGAAGGCCATCTTGTCGCCGACGCCCAGCACCCGGCCGTCGCGCAGGCGCGCGTGCAGGGAGGCGCGGAGGTTTTGGCCCTCCACTCCGGTGGCGTGCACCGGCGGCAGTTCGACCCCGGCGGAGGTGAGCAGCGGCAGGGCGGCGATCATCCACTCGGTGGAGACGGCCTCGTGCAGGGCGTACGCGGCGGCCTGCCCCTTGTCGTCGAAGCGGGCGCCGCCGCCGGCCTGCCGGATGGCGGACGCGAGGAGCTGCCGTACCTGCGGTGCGCCCTGGAAGCCGTTGACCTGTGCCTCCATCGGCAGCCGCGCCCCGCCCGCGCGCCAGCGGGCCGGATCGGCGGCGGGCGCCTGCGGGCCCTGGGCGGCCGGGGGCCCGATGCGGGAGAGGGCGTCCAGGTCCGCCCGCGGGAGGCGGTGGGTCAGGGTCAGGTGGTCCAGCAGGACGAAGTCCAGCCGCCGGTTCCCCTCGAACAGTTCGAGCCTCGCGCGGATCGGTACCCGCACCCTCGCCACCGCCGCCGTGCTCGCGTCCGCGACCGTCTTCATGCCGAGCTGGCCCCGGCCCGCGGTGCCGCTGCGCTTCGACGCGCCGGAGGAGAGGCCGAGGCCCGCCGCGCCGCCCGTGCTCTTCAACTGTCCCGCGCCGCCGTCGGGTTTGCCGGAACCGGCGAGGATGCCCTCCATGCCGGTCGTGGCGCCGTCGTCGTGGGAGGCGGCCTGCTGGGCGACGGCCGAGGTGATGTACTCCATGTCCCGCTTGTCGTCCGCCGCGCCCAGGTACTCGCCCTCCCCGGTCCGTTCGACCTTGAACACCGCCCAGTAGGGGGTGCTGCGGCCGTCGAACAGCTCCACGGTGACCCCGCCGTCCATGGCGCCGGCCAGCAGTCCGGCGGACCCGTCCCGGTCCAGGACGCGCAGCAGGCGCTGCACGTTGTCGTTGCGGTCGTCCAGCTGCCGCCGGGGCAGCAGGGTGTCGGCGAGGTCCTGCCGCCGGTGCTCGGTGAGGCGGGCGCGCAGCGCCGGGAGCAGCGGTACGAAGCTGGGCAGGTCCTCGATCATGCCGAAGCCGAGCGGCAGTTCGCGGGCGAGTGCCGGGAAGGCGGGGGCGGTGCGGAAGCTCGCCGTGTCGCTCTCGTCCTCCGCCGGTTCGGCTGCCGTGCGGAGGCTTTCCGCGGCCGTGTGGAAGCTCTCCGTGTCGCTCTCGTCCCCCGTGGCCGCTTCGGGGGCGTCGAGGCCCGCCTGCCGCCGCAGTGCCGCCGGGAGTTGTGCCTCCGTCACCCACACGCCCGCCCCGCCGGGCAGGAGCCGGGATCCCGTCGCCACGTACGGGCCGCCGCCGGTGACCTTCACCTCCGCGACCATGGTGACCACCACATCGCACTGGAGCAGGTACAGCGGGGCCTTCTTCGGGGTGTGGGCGTTGCGTTCGACGGTGCCGGACAGGGCGTACGACCGGGCGTCACCCCTGCCCGTGGTGCGGAACGCCGACAGGCCCTGCGCGGCCCGCCAGGTGCCGCCGTTCTCGAAGCCGGTGGCGCCGACCTGCACCGTGCTGGTGGTGCCCTGGCCCGACTGTCCGGCGGACTGGTGGCCGCCGAGCACGAAGGTCTCGGCGCCCGGCCCGGCGCCCCGGTGCACGAACGCCGGGTTGGCCAGGGCGAGCCGGGTGCCGACGGCGCCGTTGAGGGCCGCGAGGCGGCGCGGGTAGCGGAGGTTCTTCACGACCCAGCCGGAGGACGCGGCCTGCCGCAGCGCCGACTGGATCGACCGTTCGCCGAACCGCTCCTCGATCGCCAGCCGGGGTGCGAGCCCTTCCGTGGCCAGTGCCGGGTCCTCGCGCAGCGGCTTGTTGCGGGCGGCGGCCCTGGACAGCAGCGCGAAGGCGAGGTCCCGGACGGGCTGTCCGTCGAGGGTCTCCACCAGTTGCCAGTCGTGCAGTGCGGTGGTGATGCCCTGCACCGGGTCGAGCGAGGCCAGGTCGCCGATGCCCCCGGCGGCGACGGGCGTGGCGGGTGCCGCGTCCGGGCGGGCCGCCGTGAGGGCGTCCAGCCGGTTCCTGCCGTCGTCGTCGAGGGTGAACTCGGCCGGGGTGAGCAGCCGTACGTCCTGGCTGCCGAGGTTCATGTACGTCAGCGTCTCGGGCTCCGGCACGTCCCGGCCGGGGGCGCCGGGGGTGAGGCCGCGGGCGAGTTTGCGGGGGCGGGAGGTCATGGTGGCCTCCACGTCGAGGCGCAGGGCCGCGCGGAAGGCGGCGGCCGTGTCGGAGCCGTTGGCGACGACGTCCGTACGGCTGGTCGTGCCGCCCTGGTTGCGGTGCGAGCCGGTGCTGTGCCGCTCGTAGCGGGCCGCGCCGGTCAGGACGCCGGGGACCAGCCGGGCCTGGCCGAGGACGAGGCCGCCGATCGAGCGCTGGCTGCTCCGCCCGCTCTGGGCGTTCGCGGCGACGGTCGTGTGGCTGCGCACCGACCAGTCCTTGATGTCCCCCTCGTACTCGGTGCCGCCGAGTTCCCCCTTGACGAGGAGCTGCACGTCGTGGGAGTGCAGGGTCGTCTTGCGGCGCAGCCGCACCCGGATGCCGGTGGTCAGCAGCTGGTCCTTGTTGACCCGGAGGCTGGTCTCCGACAGGGCGGTCGTCAGCTCGCGGACGTTGCGCCGCTGGGCCTCGGCGTCCTCGGCGCCGGTGTCGGGGGCGGGCGCGGTGGTCCCGAACGCGGGGAGGTAGCCCGCCAGCCGGGGGTCGGTGGCGAACATCTCGTGGACGGCCCGCATCATGGGGCCGGTGTCGAGGCGGCTCAGCGCGACTCCGGCGCCCTTGCCGCCGTAGGGGAGGTGGCGCTCGACGTCCTGCTCGTCGCCGTTCTCGTCGGTCGTCGTGGGCTTGCTGATGAAGTCCTCGGCCGTCGTCCCGGGGGGCAGCGGCAGCCCGTAGGAGCGGGCCTCGTCGGCCCGCAGGCTGATCCACACGTTCATCGTGTGGACGGCGACGCGGGTCGCGGGGCGCAGGATGTGCTGCGCCGCGCGGGGGCCGGTGCCCTCCGCGGTGAACCGTACGGTCCCGTAGTAGAGGGCCTTCTCGCCGCGGATCTCCGCGCCCTGCCGGCCGGCGACGCTCTGTTCGGTCACGGTGAAGCGCGCCTTGCGGGCCGCCGCGACCGGCATGGCGGTGCCCCGTACGACGGCGGCGTTGCCGACCGCGCCGACGCCGATCGCCGGGCCCACGCCCGCCTGGACGGACCGGCCCTTGCCCGCGCTCTCCGCGACCGACGTCTGGCCGTGCTGGTGCGTGCGCAGCTGTGTCTTCCCGGTGCCCCAGGCCGGGGACAGACCGGTGACGACGGCGCTCAGCCGGTAACTGCCCGCCGTCCTGCCGTCCTTGGAGTAGAGGTCCTCGCCGGTCAGTCCGTCGCGCAGCAGCCGGGGCAGATCCTCGAGGACGGTCGCGGTGGAGGTCACCGAGTACAGCCGGCTGCGGCCCGGCGCGCCCGGGGCGGTGAGCGCGGGGTGCAGCACCGAGGCGACGGTGTCGAAGAGGCCTCCGCCGCCCTGGTGCGGGGCGGCCTCGTCGGCCACCGCGACCGGGGCGAGGGAGTCGGAGAGCGAGACGTCGCGGGAGGTGGCCGCGGTCACCGGCCGGGGCGGGGCGGGCGCCTCGGTGCCGACCGGGACCAGGTGCTCGGTCGGCACCCGCTGGGTGAGGGTGCCCGCGTCGCCGAAGGTCTGCTCGTCCTCGGTGCCGTGCTTGCGGATCCGTACCTCGTAGCGCACCTTGCGCTCCACCTCGACCGTGCCCTTGTCGCTGCGCAGCACACGCCATTCGGCCACGTTCGTCTGCCGGCGGGACTCGCGGGAGGACTGCCAGGGCTGGGCGTTCGCGGTACCGGCCGCGCCGAACCACACTCCCGGGGCGACGGGGGCGAGTCCGAAGGCGACGCCTCCGGCGCCCTTGCTCGACGAACCGCCGCTCGTGGAGCTCACGGTGGCGGCGGAGTTGTGGTGGATGTCGAGCTTGGTGTCCTTGCCCTCGGGGTGTTCGAGCGCGGCCTGCGGCACTCCGTCGGTGCCCGGTGAGGCGTCGGCCAGGGTGTCCCCGGGGTGGAAGACGGGCGGCCGGTCGTCCGGGGCCCGGCGGATCGTGACGGTGACGTCGTACCACTCCTTGCCGGTGCGGCCCTCGACGGCGAAGGCGCGGCCCTGCCCTAAGAAGCTCTCCGGGCGGCCGGCCAGTTCGCCGGCGAGTTCGGCGACGGTGCCGTCGGCGTGCCCGACGACCGCGGAGACCGCGTGCCGGACGAACTCGTGACCGGTCGGCCCGTACGACGAGGAGAGGCCGCCCGCCTGGAGGTTCATCAGGTACGGCGGCAGCACGAGGCCCGTCTCGGTGCGCTCCTCGATGTCCTGGAGCGCGGGGCGGCCGGCGGCCGCGGTCCGGGTCCTGCGCACGGCGCGTGAGGTGGCCGCGTTGCCGACGGCACGCTGGAGCGAGAGCAGAGGGGCGGGTGGGAGCTCGGTGCGGGGCGTCCGGGCCGCCTGCTCCGAGGTGCCGGTCCTGCCGTCCCCTGACTGCTGCTGTGTCCGCACCTCGTCAACGTAGCCACTGGTGGGGCGGGGGGTGGGCGGTCTCCCTCCTGCTGTGCCAATCGCCGTCCGCGCTCCACCGGGACGTCGGCTCCCGTACCCCGCGCCGTCAGCTCCGCTGGAAAAACTCCACCTCCGCGACGGCCAGATGGCGTCCCGATGTCAGACCTGCGGGTGAACTCAGCACCAGGCGCACCGACTTCGCGTCGCTGATGCCGGTGGAGATCGTCTGCGGGCCCGGCTTGTCGCTGAGAGTGATCTCCTTGCGGTGCTCGGTGCCGTCCTCGGCCGTCACCTCCAGGTCCACCTGGAGCGCGCGGCCCTGACGGGCGTACGCCTCGGGAGACGTGGACGCCCCGTTGGTGATGATCAGGTCGACCAGGCGGAACGGCTTGCGGAAGGTGTAGGTCACCGAGGCACCCGGTCCGGGCGCGCCCCAGTAGCGGTTGTTGAGCCCGTCCGTGGTGTCCGCGGCCGGATGTCCGCGCACCGCCGCGCTCGCCTCGACGGCGACCGGGGTGATGGGGGTGGCCTTGCCCAGTTTGTCCCGGGTGTCCTCGATCAGGGCCCGTCCGGCGGGCAGCAGCAGGAAACCTCCCGCGCACAGCGCCAGCACCACGGCCAGGATCACGACGAACCGGAACACCGATCCCGACCCGGCCCGCCTCCGGCGCCGGAACGGCCACACCGTCCGCCACCACGGCAGCGGGGCGGGCTTCTCGGCGGGCTTCAGTTCGGCCGCGCAGCGCCGGCAGAACCGCCGCTCGGGCCGGTTGACCGTCCCGCAGACGGGGCACGCCCGCCCCACCACGTCACCCTCCTCCACGGTGGTGGGCCGCACCACGGGCCGGGGCGCCACCGGCTTCGCGGGGAGGACGGGACCTACGGGGGCGGGGTCGGCGGCGGGGGCGGGGGGTGCCGGGGGCCGGGGGGTGGTGGGAAGGGGGTCACCGGAAGCGGGGGCCCGGGAGCCGGTACGGGGAGCGGCCCCGGGTGCGGAGGGGGACGAGGGGCCGGTGGTCGCGGGCCGGGAAGGGGTGGCGCCCTGTCCTTCCGACGTGCCGGGCCCCTGGTCCGTACGGGCCGTGTCGTCGGCGTCGGCGGCGTCCGCGGCCGGGGTGTCCGGGGCGCTCGCCTCGTCGGACCCGCGGCCGGTGAGGCGGGCGCGCAGTGACGCGCCGAGGGCACGCGCGGCCGACAGGGGCCCGCCCTCCGCGAGGGCCGCTCCGGACACCCCCGGCGGGATGACGTCGGGGAGGGCAGGGGGCGCCGGGACGGCCGGAGGGTCCAGGGACACAGGGAGCGCGGGAGTCGCCGGTACGGCCGCCGAGGGGGCGTCGGGAATCCGCCCCGTCTCCGGTTCCGCCGCGGTCGGCCGGCCCGAGCCCCTCGACGCGGCCGCCGGACCCGCCGGCCCGGCGGCCGCCGAAGCATCGGAGGACACCTGCCCCGTCCCGGACTCGGCGGCGGCCGGGCGGGCGGCCCGCCGGCCCGGATCCACCGAAGCACCCGACCGATCCGGAACGCCGTCGGCCGCCGAACCCACCGGCCCGGCGGCCGCCGAAGCATCGGTGGACCCGGGCCCCGACCCCGCGGCGGCCGGGCGCTCCGGAGCGGTGGCCGGGTCCTCGGGAGGGACCGTCGGTTCCGTGGCCGCCGGGGGCGTCGGGTGGTCCGCGACGGCGGGGGGCCCCTCGGGTGCCGGGTCCGCCGGAGTCGTCGCTCGGCTCGGTGCCGACGGCGTGTCCGACCAGCCCAGGTATGTGCCGCAGTTGCCGCAGAAGTCGTCCGTGGGGTCGTTGGACGCCCCGCAGGCGGGACATGCGCGCATGCGTCAGCTCCCTTCCTCGGCGGGCGGGCCGGAGAGGACCTCCACCCGGAACGCCGTGTGCACCGGGCACATGGCCCGGACGATCTCGTGGACCCTGTCCACGTCCACCGGTGCGGCGCCGTCCGCCCGGACCCGGACCAGCACCTCGGCGGGCGGCTCCGGCGGCAGGTCGGAGCCCGCGGTGTGTGACCACACCGCACCCCCGTCGCCGGTCACCTCGGCGTGCACGCCGAGCGCCAGCCGCAGGGCCTCGGCCAGCCCGCGCCGGGTGCCGCGCCACCGGTGCAGCTCCACCGCGCGGACGACGGCCTCACGGCGCCGTTCCACCGGCCACTGGGGGTCGTCCCCGGCACCCACCCAGGACGCCAGCCACACCAGGAAGTCGACCGGCGTCACCCGGGGGTCGAGATAGGCGGGCAGGTTGTCGAGGGTGGAGAACACCGGGGCGAGGACCGTGTCGAGCCCGGCGGTGAACCGCTGCGCGAAGTCGTCGTCGGCGTACAGCGCGGGCAGTTGCCCGCCGATCGGGTATCTGCTCGGCAGGCCGGGTATCGCGGCCCTGCTCATCCCCGGCCCTCCGCCCCGGCCGGCGTCACGACCACCTGGTGCTGGTACGAGAAGACCAGCGCGCCCGCCGCCAGGTCGATACGGTCCGTCGGGGCGCCGCGCCGGCCGGTGACGGGGTCGGCGGGGAACAGCCGGATCTCCTCGACCAGGGCGTTGCCGGTGGCGCGTTGCAGCACGCCGAAGATCTCGCCGTACTGGACGGGCCGCCCGAAGGGCCAGCCGGTGCCGTCCGGGCCGCCGGTGAGCGGGTTGAGGTGGGCGTAGAGCGCGTCGAGGGCGGCGGCGCGGACCCGGTCGGTGTCGCCGGGGGCCGCGGAGAGCCGGGCCACGACGGTGACGCCCTGGTAGACCGGCGGCTCCACCACCAGCCGGGTGCCGATCAGCCGCCGTTCGTCGAGGCTCGCGGTGATCGCCGCGAGCACCTGCTCCGAGGGGATCAGCTGCTCGAAGCGCAGCCGGTCGTCGCCCTCGTCGGCCACCGCGTCCGGCACCACCAGCACCCGTACCGCACCGGGCGTGCCGGCGGCCGGCAGACAGCGCACCCGGCGCACCGAGGGCGCGGCCTGGCGGCTGATGATCTCGTAGTCCTCGGCGGTCACCGCGCGGTCCTGCATGCGGAGCGCCTCCGGGGCGCGCCGCCTGGCGTTCTCGACGGTCTCCCCGGCCACCCCGCCGCGCGCCGCCTCCCGGTTGGTGACCTGGGCGACGTACGGCACGGAGCTGAGCAGTACGGAGATCGCGCCGCGGGCCACGTTGCCGGCGGGACCGCCGCCGGTGCGGTAGCGGGCCACCCGGATCCGGGCGCCCTTGGGCGGCACGGCGCCGCACTGCCGCAGTGTGCCGTCGGGTTCGCGCAGGGCCGGCGGGAAGAGGAACTCGCCGGTGGTGGCGTCCACCCGGACGTGCCGGTCGGCGGGTCCGGAGCGGCCGAAGTGTTCGACCACCTCCCAGCGCTGCCACCCCTCGTCGGTGGAGACCTCCACCACGGGCGGCCCGGCGTCGAGGAGGACCGGCGGGCGGCCGAGCCGGAAGGTCTGTCCGGCGACGCCCTCTGAGGTGCCGAGGGGCACGTCGGTCACGGTCTCGGCGTGTTCGACGGACATGGTGCCGCCGACGGTGAAGACGGTCGCCTCGCGCACCGTCGGGGACTCCGAGTAGAACGGCTGGCCCGGCTCCGCCTCGGTGACCCGGCAGCGCAGCCAGCCGGCCCGGGTGCCGCCGATCACCGACGCGGTGTGCCCGGCCGGTACGTACACGATGACCTCGCCGGGCCGGTTCAGGCCGCCGGTGGTGTCGGTGCCGGTCTCGCACGGCCGCCAGCCGCCGCCGTCCCAGGCCTCCCACACCAGCGGGGGCTGGCGCGGGTCGACGCCGATGCCCTCGACGCGGCTGTCCAGGCGGACCGCGACGATGCAGCGCGGCACCGCCGTCGGCAGTCCGAACAGCAGCGCGTCGCCCGGTTCCGGTGTGGTCTGGAAGCAGCGGATGTCGAGGCCGTCGGCGAGCATGCCGGTCCGGTCGCTCTGCTCGCCGGTCCGCGGCGCGGTGACCAGACGGGTCAGTTCGCTGGGCAGGATGCGCAGTTCGCCGGTGGTGGTGAAGACCACGGGTTCGTCGGACTCGCCGCCCGCGGTGGTCACCTCGGTGCCCGGGGGCAGCGCGACCGTGTCGGGCTGCGGCGCCGACAGCCAGAAGTCGACGTCGGCGGAGGCGGCCGTCGGCGGGAACAGGCGGATGCCCAACAGGTCGAGGAACGCGGTGTAGTTCTTGTCCGGGACCCGGTTCAGCCGGTACAGCAACTGGTCCACGAGGTAGGCGAACGTCTCGATCAGGGTGACGCCCGGGTCGGAGACGTTGTGGTCGGTCCACTCGGGGGCGCGTTGGCGCACGTACCGCTTGGCCTCGTCGACGAGTTGCTGGAACCGCCGGTCGTCCAGATTCGGGGAGGGCAGGGCCATCAGTCCGCGCCCGCTTCCTCGGCCCCCTCCTCGGAGGGGATCGTGTAGAAGGGAAAGACCAGGTTGCGCCGGTCGTTGGTGGATCGCAGGGTGTAGTGCACGTCGATGTAGAGGGTGCCGTCCTCGACGGCATCGAAGGCGACGACCACGTCGTCGACCGCGATCCGCGGCTCCCACCGTTCCAGGGCCTCGCGCACCTGCTGCGCGATGCGTCCGGCGGTGGCGCCGTCGCCGGGGGCGAAGACGTAGTCGTGGATGCCGCAGCCGAACTCCGGGCGCATGGGGCGTTCGCCGGGCGCGGTGCCGAGGACCAGCCGGATCGCCTCCTCGATCTCCCGTTCCCGTTCGACCAGGGCGATCCCGCCGGTGGGCCCGACCCGCAGCGGGAACCCCCAGCCGCGGCCGATGAACCGCTCGCTCACACGGCACCGCCGATCACGACGTTCAGGGCGCCGGGCAGGACGGTCGCGCCGCACGCGGTCCGGTCGCGGGCCCGCGCGGCGGGCAGCCCGCCGATGAGGACCTGTCCCGAGGCGAGCCCCGCCGGGTTGGGCAGGATCACGTTGGCGGGCCCCATGACCGCGTGCTGGGGCAGCACGCAGACGTGCAGGCTGCCCACGACGGCGGCGGGCCGGCCGCCGATCAGGACGGTCGCCACCGACCGCGCGGCGGCGGGCGGCGGGGTGGTGATCCGGCCGCCGTGGTCGGTGGGGTCACCGGTACGGGCTGCGGCTGGCATGCGGCTCTCCTCGGAGGATGTCGGAAGACGACGGCGGGCGGGGTCAGTTGATGCGGATGAGCTTGGCCTTGAGCACGCCGAGCAGACCGCCGTCGACGGTGACGCCCGAGCTGCCGGTGACGTTCACGTCGCGGCCGCCGATCTTCACGCCGACCCGGCCCTGGATGTCCACGTTGCGGCCCGACACGCTCACGTCGCCCCGGCCCGCGTCCAGGGTGATGCCCTTCTTGTCGAGCACGACGGAGCTGAGGGGCGTGCGGGCCGTGCCCTTGCCGGAGTACACGGTCAGCTCGATCCGGTCCCGGCGGTCGTCGAGGAACACCTCCATGTGCTCGTCGGCGGTCAGCAGCCGTACCCCCGAGCGGCCGGGCGCCCGCGCGTCCAGCAGTTCCACCCGATGACCCGAACGCGACACGACGGACCGGCGGTTGACCTTCCCGGTGGTCTTGTCGATCAGTGGCACGTCGTGCGGCGAAGGCTTGTCCACGCCGTTGTAGAGCCCGCCGATGACGTACGGGCTGTCCAGCAGGCCCTGTTCGAAGCCGACCAGCACCTCGTCGTTGACCTCGGCGCCCACCACACCCCCGCCGCCCCTGCCGCCCCACTGCACGGTGCGCACCCAGTCGGTGACGTACGTGTCGTCCAGCCAGGGGAACTTGAGCTTCACGGCGCCGCTCTCGGCACCGCCGGGCTCGCGCACGTCGGTGACGACGCCGATCGCCAGGCCGGGGATGCGCGGGCCCCGGGAGGGCGCGTTGGCGTCGGTGACCAGGCCGGTCAGGGAGCGGTCCGGGCTGGCGCTCACCCACACCGTCGTACGGTATCCGCCGTTCGGTTCGAGGACGTGCTGCACCGCCGTCGCCGTGTACTTGCCGGAGAAGGCCTGCCCGACGTTGCCGAGCGCCACGGGCTTGCCCGCCCGCAGCCTCGGATTGCCCTCGGCCAGCACCTCCAGCTCGCCGAAACCGGCGCTCACCTGGTCGGCCACCGCGTCGGCGACCGCCTTCGTCTCGGCCTGGGTGCGGTACGGGGTGTCGGTGACCGTCAGCTTGGACTTCCCGAACCGGGCGGCGAGCGCGGGGCTCAGTCCCGGCACCACCGCGTCGCTGTCCACCGACGGCCGGGCCGCCACCAGCGGCCGCTTCGTGGTGACGTCCCAGCCGCGCACCTCCACCTGCTGCGCCCCGTCCGCCGCCGACAGGGAGGCCCGCAGCGCCAGCAGGTTCCGCCCGTACTCCAGCACCATCGGGTTCCGGGTGGCCGACGTGGACGGCGCGGGCGCGCCGGACGCCTTCTCCGGTTTGGTGAACTGGAGCAGCCCCTTGTCGTCGACGCGCACCTGTGCGCCGCTCTCGGCGGCCAGGAACTGGAGGAAGTCCCAGTCGGACACGTTCGCCTGCGACAGCTGCTGGTAGGTGACCGGCGCGGCCTGCACGGTGCCGCAGGCCAGGCCCGCCCCGGCGGCCACCTTGCGGACGATGGCCGCCGCCGTCATGTTCCGGTACGCCACCACCTTCCGGCCGCGCTGGAGGCGGTGCGCCTTGGAGTAGGCGCGCACGACCGTGAACGAGCCGGTGCGGTCCCGGTCCAGTTCCAGGGCCGTCACCTCGCCGCTGAAGAGCCGCTCGCGCGCCTGCCCGGACACGGTCACCACCGACACCTTCAGCGGGGTGCCGATGGTGATGCCGGTCTTCTGGAGGAACTCGTGGTCGGGGTCGCGGAAGGTGAGCACCGCCGCGTCCGGCAGGCCCACGTTCTCGTCCACCACGCAGCTCACCAGCTGGGCGGCCCAGACGGGCGGGAGTTCGGCGGGCGTCTCCACGATCGGGTCGGCCGCGAAGGACCGGCCGCCCCGTTCCACCGCTGTGCTCACTGCTCCTCCTCGCCGTCGGCGTCCCGCAGCCCCGGCACCACCAGTTCGGTGCCGGGTACGAGGGCCATCGGGTCGTCGATCCGGTTCGCCTCCGCGATGACCCGCCAGGCCGTCGCGTCGCCGTACTCCCGCCAGGCCAGCAGGGCCAGGCTGTCGCCCGCCACGACGGTGTGCGTACTGCGGGCGGTGCGGGCGCCGGACGTCGGGTTCTGGCCCGGCGGGTCGACGCTCGCCTCCTCGATCGACAGCTGGCAGGTGGCCCGCAGCGGCTTCCCGTCCACGTCGAACAGCGTGTACGACACCGACAGGCTGGAGAGCACCCCGTCGAACGAGGTGGTCCGCGCGGTCCCCCACTCGAACCGCACCCACGGACTGGCCGGCTTCTTGCGGCCGAGGCTCGCCGGGGTCGGCACGCACGCCTTCATCAGCTTCTCCACCGCCTGCTCCACGGAGTTGTCGTGCTTGGCGGTGGCGTCCAGGAACACTTCCAGGGCCAGCGTGCGCGGTCCGCTGCCGACGAACTCGGGCAGCGCCGACTGCCCGGCCATCCGGGACGGGGTGCGCCGCCACTCGGTGGTCTTCTGCAACTGCAGCGTGTTCGGGTTGAACTGGAGGTTCAGCCGCGCGATCGTCCCGCCCGGCTTCGCGCCGACGGACGCCGGGGGCTCCTTCAACGTCAGCTGGGCCCTGGCCCGACTGGCGCGGGACACGGTGGACATGCCGGGACTTCCTTTCCGGGGCGGGTGCGGGTGGCGGCGCGGGGCGGGCGCGGTGGTCAGGAGGGGCGCAGTCCCTCGTGGGCGATCTCCAGGGTCTCGATGGCGGCCTGCGAGTTGCTGGGATCGAAGGACGGGCCCTGCCAGCGCACCGGCACGATCCCGAACACCTGCCAGCTGATGATCCGGCTGAGGTTCGGCTTCAGCGCCACGATCTCGCCGTCCTTGGGCTCCACCCGCTTCAGCGTCTCGTCCAGCCAGCGGCCGATCTTCGCCGTGTCGGCGGTGACCGGCCGGGTGAGCGTGATGTTCGACCAGGTCACACGGCCGGGGAGCTGCCAGGAGAAGCCGTTGTTGCCGCCCTCCGCGAAGCTCTCGATCTCCACCTCGGCGCCCATGCCGGAGCAGGTGTTGAAGGCGCCCAGGTCGTTGCCGCCGATCGTGAGCTGGAAGAACACGCTGCTCGCGAAGATGTTGTCCGTCATCCGTCCGTCATCCGTTCCGTGCCGTGCCCTCAGCGGCGTCCGTCGTAGGGGCGGCCCGTACGTTCCCGGCCGCGCCGCAGCTCGGCGCGCAGCAGGCGGGCCAGGGGGTCGAGCAGGCGGCGCGCGAGGTCGTCCAGGTCGGCGCCGGGGTTCTGCGGGTTGTCCGCCGCCCGGTGGGCCTGCCGGCCGGTCCTCTCGGGTACGGCGAGGTCACCGGCGGCGGAGACCGAGGAGGAACGGGCTGGCGCCGGGCGCGACGTGACCGGTACGCCGGTGACCCCTGCGAGGTCACCGGCGGGAGAGGTGTCGCGCTGGACCGGGGTCGCCGCCCGGCCGGTACCGCCGCGCGCCGCCGGTCCCGGCGTCACGGTCCTCGGGCGGACCACGGGGACGGGTCCCGCCGGCGCCGGTGCCGTCGGGGCCGACGGGCCGTGGGCGAGGGGTGCCGTCTGGAGGGCGGTCACGGGGAGGGACCGCGCCGGTGCGGGGGCGGTCGCCGTACCGGGAGCCGTGCGGGGCGGCTCGGGCCTGACGACGGGGACGGGCCGGCCGGTACCGCCGCTCCCGGGGCCGGTCGGGCCGCCGGTCCGTGGCGCGGGGCCGGGGTCGGGTCGTCGCGCACCCGGGTCCCGCGGCCGGTGCGCCGTCACGGCCCGCTGGACGTGCGGCGGGATCACCGGGGAGCCCGGGGACGGGGCGGACGCCGGGCGCGTGGGCGCCCCCGGGCCGGCGCCGGGGACGGCCGGGGCCGTGGTCCAGCGTGCGGCCACGACGGGGCGGCCGCCGGTGCGGGACGCGGCCGCCGGGGACGCGCCTTCGGGGGTCCGGGTGCTGAGGCCGAGCGGGCGGGCGGGGAGCAGCGCGAGGGTGCGGGGGCGGGGGGTCGCGGGGCGACTCGCGCCCGGGCTGCTCGTCGTGGCGGGGGCGGCCTTGGCGGTCGAGCCCACGGCGGGGCTCACGGCACGGGCGACGACGGGGCCCGGTTCCGGTCCGGCCGGCGCCGACGTGGACGTGGACGTGGATCGTACGACGGTGCCGGCCGGGCCCTTGGACGCCGGACCCGGAGTCGGCGCCACCAACGGCGTGGCGGGTCCGCCGCCGGGCGGGGCGGAGGGATCGGGTGCCGGGGTGCCCTGCGGGGCCGGGTGATCCGTGAGGCGACGCTGGACGTCGGCGGTTCCCAGGAGCGGGGCGGCCGGTGGACCGGCGTCCGCCGCGGGGGGTACGTGGGCGGGCGTCGTACGGGGTGCTCGGGCGCCGGATGGAGTCGTGCCCGGCACGTCGGCGCTGGGGGGCAGCGCGGGCAGGGGCGCGCCCAGGCCGCCACGGGTGCGGGCGCCGGTGCGCTGGGGGGCGGAACTCGGCGGTGAGGCCGGGCTGTTGGAGGGCGTACCGCTCGTGTCCTCGGCCTGGCGCTGGACGACGGGGAGGGTGGGGCCTCCCTCGGCGGCGGCAGTCTGCCGCTTCAGCGGTGTGGCCGTGGGCGGCAGTTCCGTCAGCGGGGCGCCCAGTGGCGGGCGCACGGCGGCCCGCTGGACGGGGTTCTGCCCAGTGGCGGGTGCCGTGGGGGTGTCCACTCGCCGGCGTTCGCCGGGTGCCGCTGCGGCACGGCTGTCCGCGGCCGCGGCGGCGGTACGGCTGTCCGCGGCTGCGGCTGCGGCTGCGGCACGGCTGTCCGCGGCCGCGGGGTCCTTCGGGCTGTCCGGCGTCGGGGCGACGACGGGGCGCAGGGCGGCGACGCGGCGTACGGGGCCGGTCACTCGGCGGGCGACCGTCAACCGGGGTCCCACCGACTGCGGCCGGGCGACCGGACGGGACGGCTCGACTCCAGGGACCCGGGACGCCTCCGGTCGGCCGCCGCTCCGTTCGGGTCCCGCCCCCGTGGCGGTGCGCTGCGCGGACGGCGTCCGCGAGGAAGCGGACGCGGCGGGAACGGGCCGGGCACCGGCTCCCCCGGCGGACGCACCGGGGACCACGGAGACGCGTCGTACGAGCGGAATCGGCGAAGTGGTCGACGGGAGGCCGGAATCGGAAGGTTCCACCACCGGAGTGCCGCTGTCCGGTGTCACGGCTCGCTGCACAGCGGGAGACGACGAGGAGAGCACGGCCGGGGACGTCGTGGGCGTGAGGCCACGGGACGCCGGGGCACCGCTGTTGTCCGGAGTGCCGCGGGAACCGTCGGTGGAACGGGCCACCACGGTCGCCCCGGAACCCGTACCCGCCGCCCGCGCACCACCCGGGCCGCCACGGGACGCCCCGGCACCCGAGTCCGCCGGGCCCGAGGACACCCGGCCGGACGACTCCGCACCGGGAACCCCAGGACCGGAAGTCGCCGAGTCGGCGGTTCCGGAGCGCGAGGAGGCCGGACCGGAGGACGCCGGGCCGGACGGCCCCGTACCGGATGCCCCGGAGCCCGCGGAACCGGAAGCCACGGCCCCGGGGGCCATGGACCCGGAGCCCGAGGACCCGGAGCCCGAGGACCCCGCACCGGACGACCGCACCCGTCGTGCGACCGGTGTCGCCGGCGTCGCCCTGCCCGCGCGGGCCGCCGTGTCCGGCCGTACCGCGTCCGCACGCGCCGTGGCCGGCCCGGCCGCCGCTCCCGGCGCACCGCCCTCCGCGCCGTCCCCCTCCCGCCGCACCGCACGGAGCAGCAGTGGCCCCCCGCCGCTGCTCGTGGCCGCCGGGGTGGCCGGACGGGTGACCCCCCGCACCAGGCCGGCCGGGGCGTCGGGGAGCAGGGCGTGGCCCATGCCCCGGTCGAAGGTCGGGTCCTGCCAGGCGGCGAGGCCCGCGCGGAAGGCGAGGCCGTCGCTCACGCCCAGCGGGGCGCGGGAGACGGTGAGCGGGGGCGCGGCGGTGCGGCGCCAGCCGCCGTCCCAGTCGGCGGGCACGGGCACGGTGGCGGCCGGGACGTCGTTCACGCCCCGGTCCACGCCCGCGGCGCCGGACTCACCGGACCGGCCGGCCGCCGACGGGCCGGCGGCCCGGCGGCGCAGCCTGTCCCGCCATGCCATGCGCTCAACCGCCTTCGTTCATCCGTGTGTTGATGCGGGCGATCTCGGCCACCCACTGCTGCCGCTCGCCGTGGGTGAGGTCGAGGATCTCCTCGCGCGGCCAGTGGAAGTGGTAGGCGACGTACGCGATCTCCTCCCGGAGCCGGGGAAGCGCGTACGTCACGATTCCCCCAGGCGCCCACCCGAGAGGTCGACCTCGAAGGCGCCCTCGCAGTGCGGGCAGGTCACCGCCGCACGGGTGTGGCCCTCGCTGTTGACGCGGCGGTAGAAGTCCTGGAGGAAGGCAACGTCGGTGGCGTACATCCGCTCCACGACCCCGGCGTGCACATCGGTGATCGAGCCGAGCCGGGTGATCACCTGGCTCAGCAGCACCACGCTCAGGTACGCCGGGTTCTCCTTGACCCGCAGATCGATCTGCGGCCGCAGTTCGTCGCGGGCGGTGGCCAGGCGCATCGTGCCGTGCCGGTGCACCGTGCCCTCGTCGTCCACGTAGCCGCGCGGCAGCTCGAACTCGAACTCGGTGCGCAGCCCGTGGTCCTCCCGGCGCGGCGGGGCGGCCGCGGCCGGGGGGTCCGCCGCCGCCTGCTCGGACGCCGGGGCGGGCGCCGTCGCCTGGAGGAGTTCCTCCAGGTTGCCCGCCGTCACCGTACGACGCCTCATTCGACGACGATCTCCTCGAACACGATCGTGACGGACTCGGTGGCCGGGGAGGACTCGCCCGCCTTCAGCGACGGGCCCTCCCACTTGGAGGCCCAGCCCTGGAGCAGCTGGATCCGGCGGACCGTGTTGCCCTCGGTGTCCTTGATCTCGATCGTGAGGTTCTGGCGCGCGGAGTTCACGGCCCCGTTGTTCAGGGTCTCCTTGATCCAGTTGGTGAACTCGCTGCTCTGGTCGAGTCCCCGGGTGATCGTGATCTCGCCGGCCTGCCGGGCACCCGGCTGCTTGCGGATGATCTGCTTGCCCTCGGAGGTCACCTGCTTGACCTCGACGACATCCTCCTCGACGGTGAACCCGCTGATCTCCTGGATCGACTCGACCAGGTATCCGCCGAGCTGCACGCCGAAGACGTGGGTGGAAAGAGCGTCGCCCGTTGCCATGACTGTCTGTCAACCTTCCCTTGCGGACCCGCGGGTCACTCGTCGATGAGGCTGGTGGTGTCGGAGAACTGGGCCAGCCGGAACACCACGAACTCCGCGGGCTTGACCGGCGCGACGCCGATCTCGCAGACGACCCGGCCCTGGTCGATGGACTCCTGCGGGTTGTTGTCGCGGTCGCACTTCACGTAGAACGCCTCGGCGGCGGTGCGGCCGAACAGCGCACCCCGGCGCCACTCCTCCTGGAGGAACGCGGTGACGTTGCGCCGGATGCTCGACCACAGGCGGTCGTCGTTCGGCTCGAACACCACCCACTGGGTGCCGAGCAGGATGGACTCTTCGAGGTAGTTGAACAGGCGGCGCACGTTCAGGTAGCGCCAGGCCGGGTCGGAGGAGAGGGTGCGGGCACCCCAGATGCGGATGCCGCGGCCGGGGAAGGCCCGGATGCAGTTCACGCCGATCGGGTTGAGCAGGTCCTGCTCGCCCTTGCTGAGCCGCAGTTCCAGGTCGACCGCGCCGCGGATGACCTCGTTGGCGGGGGCCTTGTGCACCCCGCGCTCGGCGTCGCTGCGCGCCCACACCCCGGCGACGTGGCCGCTCGGCGGGACGGTGGTGTTGCGGCCGAGGGCCGGGTCGAAGACCCGCACCCACGGGTAGTACAGGGTGGCGTAGCGGGAGTCGTAGCCGGCCTCGTCGTTGCGCCAGGTGCGCACCTGCTGGGCGGACAGGCCGGGCGGGGCGTCGAGCACGGCCACCCGGTCGCCCATCTGCTCGCAGTGCGAGATGACGGCGAGCTGCACGGTGCGTACGCCCTCGGCGTCGATGTCGCCGCGCTGGTAGGCGCCCATGAGGTCCGGCACCGCGACCATGGTGATCTCGTCGATGGTCTCCAGACCGCCGAACCCGGTGCGGGCGGAGGCGTCGCCGACGTACTCGGCGGGGTCGACGCGGGCGGCGTTCCCGGCCGGGGCGGCCGGGGCGTCGGGGACGGCCACCGTGCCCGCGGCGGGCTTGGCGGTCCCCGCGCCGCGCTGCTCGGTGACCTCGATCAGCTCGGAGGAGCGGGCCTGGGTGACCAGGTATCCCTTGACGTTCTTGCGGGTGGAGGCCTCGTAGGTCTCCACCACCTGCTCGCCGCGGCGGACCAGGACCTTGAAGCGGTCCTCCGGCGGGTTCTCCCCGTCGACGTCGGCGACCTCCACCGACACCCCGGTGACGCCCGGCCTGGCCGCGATCAGGAAGCCGCCGAGCTCCACCGGCTGTACGGCCCTGTCGCCCCCGCGCGCCCGGCCGTTGCCGGCCGCCGGGGCGGAGGTGTCCTCGGCGGACCCGCCGACGCGTACGACGTACGCGGCGCCGCCGCCGTTGGAGAAGTAGCCGTGGACCGCGTGGGCCAGATAGGTGCCCTCGGTGAAGCCGCCGAACAGCTGGGAGTACTGGTCCCAGCTGGTGACCAGCGTCGGCGCGTGGAACGGGCCCTTCTCGGCGAAGCCGACGAACGCGGCGACGGCCGTGCCGACCCCTTCGATCGGCCGGGCACCGGACTGCACCTCCTCCACGTACACGCCCGGGGTGAGGTACGTCGGCATGCTCGCTCCTTAACGTCCTTGCGGTCACCTGTGTCCAGGCCGAGTCTGCGCGGAGCCCCGGGCGGGACGGCAGGGACCCGCGGACCTGAACAGGGGCAGGACCGCTGCCTTTCCGGGCTTCTCAACCGCCCCGTCGTCACCCGGTGTTGCCCTTGCGCTGCCCGCGCCGCCCTGGACAGGGCGGCCGGCCGCGCGGTCCACTGGAGCGGCCGCGAAGGTGTACGGACGAGGAGGCACGAGGTGCAGACGCCCAAACCGCGCACCGAGCGGGCCGGAAACCGGCAGCCGGGGCGCGAGGTGTCCCCCGCCCGGCGGGAGACCTCCGCGGGCGCCTCCGTGCCGCCGCCGCTCACCGCCGTCGCGCTGCGCACCGCCCAGCGCGACGTCGGCAACGCGGCCGTGACCCGGATGATCGCCCGCCGGGCACGCCCCGCGCCCGCCCCGGAGCAGCACGACACCGGGGTGAGCGAGGTCCTGAAGTCGGGCGGTAAGCCGCTCGCCGGGCCGGTGCGCCAGGAGATGGAGGCGCGGTTCCGGACCGACTTCTCCGGCGTACGGCTGCACACCGGGCCGGCCGCCGCCCGCTCGGCCCGCGCCATCGGGGCCCGTGCCTACACCTCGGGCAGCCATGTCGTCCTCGGTGACGGCGGCGGCGACAAGCACACCCTCGCCCATGAACTCACCCACGTCGTCCAGCAGCGCCAGGGCCCGGTCTCCGGCACCGACCACGGCAACGGCCTGCGGATCAGCGACCCGGGCGACCGCTTCGAGCGGGAGGCGGAGGCGAACGCGCACCGGATCATGTCGGGGCCCTCACCCGTGCAGCGGGCGGAGGAGTGCGCCGGGGGGCACTCCCACCCGGTGACCGCGGCTCCCGGCGTCCCGCAGGAGGCCGAGGCGCAGATACAGCGGAAGGTCGGCTTCGAGTTCGAGGTCACCGACACCAACTGGAAGTTCCGCGAGAACGGGCGCCTCAAGAAGGACACCAAGAAGTCGCTCATCGACCTGCCCGGCGGTCTGGCGTACGTCGCCGCCGACAACGGGAACGTCGAGTTCGTCACCCACCCGCTGGCGACCCTCGGGGACGTGCGGAAGGCCCTGCTCTCGGTCGTCGCGTTCCACGACAAGGCCTCCGCGGCCGGGAAGTACGTCGAGGGCGCCTACGAGATCGAGGCGCGCGGGCCGGGTCGGGCGAAGCCGCAGGCCACTTTCGGCATCGGCATGCAGAGCGTCAACCAGCTGGTGGCGAAGCTGGAGACCCTGGAACAGCAGGCGAACGACGACAGCCTGCCGACGAAGCGCCGGCGCGTCCGGAACGCCGACGACGGGCTCGAGAAGGAGAAGGACTTCAAGAAGCGGGTGACCGGAATGGTGCCCGGTCTCGGCCAGGCCCGTGATCACGCCGGTGCGGTCCTCGACCGGCTCGCCGCCACGGCCGCCGAACCGCTGGACGCGGACTTGCGGGAAGAGGTCTCCGGGTTCCTGACGGTGATCCTGAAGACCCTCTACGACCTGGAGGACAAGAAGGGCGCCGGCGAGGACCCGAAATACTTCTTCTCGATGATGCCGCGCACGGACTTCGTGAGCATGCGCGGCACTCTGGCACCGGCGGCGCAGGCGTGGCTGGGCAGTCATCTCCAGGACCTCTACACGGCCCTGCACGACATCGCGGACAAGGGGATCGACGGCCCCGTGTTCTCCGGCCGGTACAAGGAGAAGCCGGGTGGTACCGCCCTGACGAGGCGCCAGTGGCTGGACTCGGTCTTCCAGGGATCGGACGCCAAGGACCTGCTCTCTCCCCCGCCCGGCTATCCGCGGCACCACGAGACCCCGGAGCCGGAGGGGGTGGGCGCCATGGGCGCGGACGGGCCCCTGTCGCTCTTCGAGATGCGCGACCTGGGCGGGCCCCTGGAGAAGGAGAGCTGGCTGGGTCTGGCCGAGCTGATCGCCCGGACGGTCGGCGAGGTCACCGGGGACGACGCGCTCACCGAGGAGTGACGGAGCACGGGCCGCGCCGTGACCTTCCCGGCCGGGCGGCGGCCCGTCCCCGTCACACGCCGGCCGCCTCCGCCGTGTACGGTCCGAACTCGCTCTCCAGGACCAGGCGCCCGAGCTTGCGGTACTCCTGGGCGATCGCGGTCACCGTCTGCCGCATGGTGAGCGGGGCGCCGGACTCGGCGGCGAGGTAGGCCGCGGTGACGGCGCAGGCGCGGATGGAGCCGCCGGCCAGTTCGAAGCGGTCCGCGCAGAAGGCGAGGTCGAGGTCGTCGGCCCGGGGCAGCCGGTCGCCCAGACACCGGTCCCACAGGGCGAGCCGCCGGCCGGCGTCCGGCATCGGGAAGTCCGCGACCACGTCCAGGCGGCGGGTGAACGCCTCGTCCAGGTTGGCCCGCAGATTGGTGGTCAGCACGGCGATGCCGTCGAACGACTCCATGCGCTGGAGCAGGTACGCCGACTCGATGTTGGCGTGCCGGTCGTGGGCGTCCTTCACCTCCGAGCGCTTGCCGAAGATCGCGTCGGCCTCGTCGAAGAGCAGGACCGCGTTGACCGCCGACGCCTCGGTGAAGATGCGCTCCAGGTTCTTCTCGGTCTCCCCGATGTACTTGTCCACGACCGTGGACAGGTCGACGACGTACAGGTCCATGCCGAGGTCCGCGGCGACGACCTCGGCGGACATGGTCTTGCCGGTGCCGGACTCGCCGGCGAACAGGGCGATGACGCCGCGTCCCCGGCCGCCACCGGGCCGCATCCCCCACTGCCCGAGCACCCGCTCGCGGTGCCGGGCGCGCAGCGCGAGTTCCCGCAGCCGCCGGTGGGTGGTGGGCGGCAGCACCAGGTCGTCCCAGCCGACGCCCGGCTCCACCCGCCGGGCGAGCCGGTCGAGCCCCGCGCCGTTCTGGGCCCGTACGGCGACCCGCAGATCGTCCGGCCCGACGGGACGGCCGTCGAGGGCGGCCGTCCGCACCGCCACGTCGGCGGCCCTGCGCATCTGCCCCGAGTCCAGCCGGTGCGCGGCGACGGCTCGGGCGAGCGCCTCGACGTCGGGGGGAACCCGGCCGGGGTCGCCGGCCGCGCCGGCGGCCCGGGTGAGGGCGTGGTGCCAGCGGCCGGCCCGGAGTTCGGGGGTGGGGGGCGGGACCGTGAGGGTGACGGGGGTGTCGGGGGCCCACATCGGGTCCCAGGGCGTCGCGTCGTGGGTGAACAGGGGGACGCCCCGCAGTGCGGTGCAGAGCGCCCGGAGCGTACGGGCCCGTTCGGCGGGTTCCCCGGGCAGCGCCGCCAACGGCCCGAGCACCACGCCGGCACCGGTCAGACGGGCTTCGAGGGCGACGACCCGGGCCAGTGCCGGCACGTCGGCCGGGCGGCGGGCGAGGGCCGCCGGGTCCAGGACGAGAGGGCGGGGACCGGCCAGGCGCAGGGCCGCGACGGCCAGCCCCTCGGCGTCGCCGCCCCGGCTGCGCAGATGGACGAGGCCGGCACCGGTCCCGGCCGCGGCCGCCGCCCGGCGCGCCTGCGCCGGTTCGGCGGTGGGGTCCTCCCGTACGTCGTCGAGCACACCGGTGAGCCGGGCGTCGGGCCGCGGGTCGCCCAGGAGGTGGGCGGTGACCCGGTCGGGGACCACCAGGACACGGGAGAGCGGGGGCCGTTCCGGTTCGGCGACCTCCAGCAGGCCGCCCGCGATCAGCGGGGCGCCGGCGGCGAGGCGGAACCGGGCGGGGGACGCGCCGCCGAGCCCGCACAGCTCCAGCGCCAGCCCGACCGTGGGCCGGCGGCGGGTCAGGTCGTCGTTGAGGTAGCCGTACAGCCGCTCGAACCGTGCGTCCAGGTCGGGCGCCACGGCGACCAGCAGCAGGTCGAGGTCGAGCGGCGACAGGTCGAACCGGCGGGCGAGCGTGCCGAGCACGGAGTCCGCCGGCGGCTGCCAGGGCCCCTGCGGGGGTACGTCGAGGCCGCCCGGCTCGTCCAGGATCCGCGCCGCCGCCTCCGGAGTGAGGTACTGGCCGCGGTAGGGGTCGTCGGGGTCCGGATCGGCGTCCCGGCGTACCGCCACGGCCTCCCGCACCCGCCGCTCGACCGCCCCCAGCCGCACCCAGAGGGCGTCGGGGACGGCGGGGGCGTCGAGCGGGGGCTCCACGGTGCGGTTCACGGCTGGCGGTCTCCCTTGCGGCGGCGTCGGGCCGGGGCCGGCGGGCGGGCGCGCGGGCCGGTGAAGCCGTCCGGGCCCGGGTCGCTCGCCTCCGTGTAGCGCAGCCGGCGTCCCGGGCTCGCCTCCGCGCCCTCGCGCGCGGCGGCGGAGCGCACGACGAGGCCCTCGGTGACCGGGGGCGCGGCGACCCGGGTCACCCCGGCGAGCGGCGCCCGCACCCGGACCCCGAGGGACGCCTTCAGCTCCCCGCCGAGCGCCGACCACACGTCGGCGGCGGCCGGCGCGTCCATGCCCGTCCCGGCGGTGTCCAGGCCCACGGTCAGGCCGAGTTCGGCGAGCGAACCGGTGAGCAGCGCCGGGGGCAGCACGTCGTACGCCACCAGGGTGCCGAGCACCTGCGACAGCAGCCGGTGCTCGTCCTGCGGGCGGCTCGCCCACGCCGTGACGAGGTACGTCAGCTGGAACCAGCGCGGCGGGGAGCGCCGGGCGACGACGTGCCCTTCCTCGTCGTACACCTCCCCCGCGCCGCTGCCGCGCCGCAGGGCGTCCTCCCGGATGTCGTACAGGAAGACGCAGACGGTCGGGGTGCTGCGCCGGGCAGCCCAGTCCCGGGTGGGGGCGTCGAAGACCACGTCGACGCCCGACGCCTCCAGACCGCTCCCGGCGAGCAGCCGGCGCAGCCCCTCGTCGACCTCGTGGATCACCGGCGGGTCACCTCGTCCGGCGGCTGCACGCTGCCGTTGACGACCAGGAAGTCGGTCTTCACCGGGAAGAATCCGGGGCCGCTGGCCGTGATGACGCGCGGTCCGGTCTGGTCCTTGGCGAGGATCAGCAGCTGGCCGGTGAACGTGCCGTCCGCCAGCGGGACGGTCGGCGCCGCGGCCGCGGTGATGCCCGGCTTCCATTTGAACCGCACCGGCGCTCCCGGCGGGAAGTCCTTGCCGCGCACGGAGGTGACGAAGCCGGGCTTGCCGATGTCCGGCACCGCGACGATGCGCGGCTGGAGGATGCGCAGCCGCTGCCGGGCGGTGTTGTCGTTCCGGTCGGCGTCCGTGCCGGTGGTGGTGAGCACCCCGGTGACCTGGCCGGTCATCGCCTTGTCCGGGCTGAGCACGACCCGTACGACGGTGCTCGCGCCCGGCGTGAGGTCGGGCAGCGCGCACACCCAGTTCCGGTCGCAGCCGGCCGGGCGCCCGCTGTCGGGGATGCCCGCGGGCAGGCCGACGCGCAGCCGCAGTCCGGTGGCGAGCGCGTTGCGGCCGTTGCGGACGGTGTACGTCACCACGACGCGCCCGCCGACGTAGCCGGGGTTCGGCTGGGCGGTGACCCGCACCCCGGGACCGGCCTCGGGCTCCTCCGGCTCCGGAGGCACCGTGGGGGTCGGCGTCGGGGCGGGGGGCGCGGGCGGCGCGGGAGTCGGGGACGCGGGCGGCGTGGGGGTCGGCGTGGGGGTCGGCGTGGGCGTGGGGGTCGGCGTGGCCTCGGCCACCGGCACCACGGTCCGGCCCGCGTTGTCGCTGGGCTGCGGGTCGATGACCGTACCGTCGACCGACCAGCCGACCGGCGCGTCGCCGGGGACGACACCGGTGAGCGTGACGTCCACCGGGACGGTGCTGCCGGGCTCCACCACGTCGAGGTCGCACTGGAGGGAGGCCGCGTCGCAGGGGTCGCCGGACCAACTGATCCGGGTGACCCGCACGCCGGCCGGCGGGGCGATGGTCAGACGGGTGCCGGGGGAGGCGGCGGGGCCGTTGTTGACCACCTCCACGGTGACCGTGGTGGTGTCGCCGACGGTGACCGGCGGGGTGGTGCCGGGCGCCCGGACGGCGAGGTCCACGGACTGCTGGACGGCGGGTTCCTTCTGCCGGCCCGCGAGGTCGCCGGTGAGCGTGGTGACGTCGCCGGAGGCGATGTCGAGGCGGTTCAGCTTCTCGGGGCTGTTGACCGCGGCCGCGGCGCGGGAGCTGAACACGAGCCCCTTGCCGTCGGCGGTCCAGGCGGCGTCGCGGGGCTGGTGCGGGCCGGTGACCGAGGTGTCCGGCAGCTTCCGGCCGCAGGCGCCGGGCACACCGCGGGCGGCGGCCGGCAGCAGCACCCGGCAGGTGTTGCCGGACAGGGAGGTGAGCAGGATGCCGTTCTTCTCGTCGATCAGGCCGGCGCCGTTCTTGCGGTTGAAGGCGATGCCGCGGCCGTCCGGGGAGAACGCGGGGCTGTCGTCGATGACCTCGCAGTCGCCCGGGCAGTTTTCCTTGCTCAGGTCGTCCTGCTGGGACAGGTCGTCCACCGACACGGTCCACACGTGCTTGTTGCCGCGGGCCCCGTTGATCTCCATGGCGCGGGTGAAGGCCAGGGTGGTGCCGTCGGGGGACCAGGTGGGCTGGGCGTCCCGGCCGGTGAGCTCTCCGTCCGGCGGGACGACCTCGCCGGCTATCTCGCCGGAGGCGACGTCCGCGATGAGGATGTGGCTGGTTCCGCCGACGCCGCCGGGCGAGGTCCGGGTGAAGGCGAGGTACTTGCCGTCCGGGGAGAACGTCGGGTCGGTGTCCCAGTCCGTGTCGGCGCGTCCCTCGAGCTCCATGGGCTCCGGCTTGGAGCCGTCGGCGTCCACCGTCCAGATCCGCTGGATCCGCTGTCCGGCGGCGTTGTCCTCGAAGCGGGTGACGACGATCCGGCGGCCGTCGGGCGTGTAGCTCTGCCGTTCGGTCCACGGGTCGTAGCCGGGCCGGGGATCGAACAGCGGGTCCTTGGCGGAGTTGGTGTTGGTGTCGGCCTCCGGATCCTCGTTGAGGATCGTCAGCCCCAGATCGCGGGGGTCGGAGCCGTCCGTCCGGGCGTCCTGGAGCGTCACCGTGTGCGGGCCGGCCGCGGAAGTGCGCTCGACCACCGCTTTGCCGCCATCGAGGGGGCCGAGCCAGGTGGGCGAGAGGACGTCCCGGTTCTCGTTGAGCACCAGCGAGGGGACCCGGTCGGAGTGGGCGGTGGACCGGAACACGTGGTCCCAGTCGCTCTGGCACTCACAGGTGTTCTCGGGGCTGAGGAACACCAGACCGTCCCCGTCGGGCAGCCACGCCGCCCCGTGGGCACGCCAGCCGGCCCTCGCGCCCCCGAACAGCGGCTCGTCGGCCCTCCCGTTGGTGATCCGCAGCCGGCGCTTGGACTCCCCGTCCTCGGTCGTGGTGGCGGTGTACGCGATCCATTCGCGGTTGACGCCGTCGTCGACCGGGTTCCACGCCGGTTCGGAGGCGGTGCCGTTCGCGGGATCGGTGATCCGGGTGGCGGTGCCGCCGTCCAGGTCCCGTACGTAGATCTGCCGGCCGACCGACGGACCGCCGTCGGAGACGTACGCGATGCGCTTCCCGTCGGGGGAGACCGTCGGGTCCTCCTCGTCCTCCGGGGTGTCGGTCAGCGGGGTCAGACCGGTGCCGACGGTGCCGTCGGTGCGCACCAGCCACAGGTCGCGCTGCGTCCCGCCGCCCGCGGTGGGCTCGGCCGCGTCGAACACCACGAACCGCCCGTCGGGCGTCAGCTGGGGGTGTGCCGCGTCCATGCCCTCGGTGAGCCGCCGTATCTTGCCGTCGGCGGCCCGCAGATAGATCTGCGGGTTCTTCTCGTCGCGGCGGCTGGCGAAGACCAACTGGTCGTCGAGGGCGGACGGCTGCACGTCGTAGTGGGCCGGACCCTCGCCGGACAGCGCGGTGCTGGAGGTGGTGGTGGTGGCCTCGCCGAGACTGCGGTGCCCGGTGCCGGCGTACGCGATCCGGGTCTGGGCGGCGTCCGCCGCGGCCGTCGTCCGCGGCTCGGCGCTGCCCGGGCCGGCCGCCGCCGTCACCCCGAGGAGGGGAACGACCAGCAGCAGCGACATGCCGAGTCTCCCCAGGCGGTACCGCCCGCCGGAGCCAGCGGTTTCCATCACGGTCCCCTTCGCAGTCTGGTGCGGCATCTGGATGTGCCCTCGCCACCGTGCACCGGCCGCGCGCACGGCGGCAGGGCGGTGGGGCCGCATCCGGGGGAAGCGCGGGGTGTGCTTTCGGGCAGTGCGGGGTTCCCCGGCGTCGTCGGCGGGGTCGCCCGGCCGGCCCTCAGATCAGCCCGTTGCGCAGCGCGTAGCCCACGGCGTGGGCCCTGTTGCGCAGTTGCAGCCGGGTGATGACCTCGTGCAGGACGTTCTTCACGGTGCGTTCGGAGTACGAGGTCTTACGGGCTATCTCCGCCGTGTCCAGTCCCTCCGACACCAGGCGCAGCATGTCCGCCTCGCGCGTGGTGAGCGTCGACAGGGACAGGGCACCGGGGTCGAGCGCGGAGCGCTGGAGGCTGCCGACGTGGCTGAGCAGTTCGCCCAGCAGGTCGCCGGGCAGCATCCCCTCGCCGTTGCCGGTGGCCAGGACCAGACGGAGCAGCTGGTCCTGATCGGCCTCGGCGCGGCGCAGCACCGCCGCGACACCGCACTCGATGACGCGTTGCAGCCCGCCGGCCCCGAGGGTGCCGATCACCAGGCCGGTGCGGGTGGCGCTGTTGTGCCGCAGCCGGTTCAGCAGGGCGGCCACGTCGTCGTCGACGGTGTCCGCGACCACCAGGGACACCCGCGCCGAGCCCACGTCGTCGGTGTCGACCAGGTCGACCTCCGGACGGTGCCGTAACTGCTGGACGACGCCCACGCGCAGCACCGGGTCGGCGGCGTAGACGGCCAGGGACACCCGGGCCGGGGGCTCGGCGGGAGAGACGCGGTGGATCCAGCCGGCCCGGACGGGGCCGGGGGGCGGGGCGTCGGGCGGGGCAGGTCTGTTCTCATCTGCGCGGAACACGGCTACCTGTTTCCTGAGTCGGTGGGGGGTTACAGGGGAAGACGTGAGGTGACCATGGGCGAGGTGGTGCACGCGAGGCGGCTCGCCACATTAAGAGCCCACCATTACGGGGGAGTTGACGGCGCCTTGCCGGGCAGCATCACTGCCCGCGCATTGCCCTCGCGTTCCTCGCCGCGTTCCCGGGCGCGCTCCTACGGTGAGGGCGTGACGCCTTCCGCAGCCTCTTCCCGTCCCGGTGCGCCCGGCCTCGACCTCCCGGCCGTGACGGTGACTCCGGGCGACATCGCCACCACCACCCTCACGGTGCGCAACGACAGCGACATCGTCGAGGCGTACGACCTGAAGGTCGTCGGCGACTGCGCCGCCTGGACCACGGTCGAACCGGCGCGCGTCTCCCTGTATCCCGGCACCTCCGAGACGGTGACGCTCCGCCTGGAGCCGCCGCGTTCGCCGGAGATCCGGGCCGGTGAGGTCCCCCTCGGTGTGCGGGTGCTGCCGAACGAGCACCCCGACGCCGTACGGGTCCTCGAGACCACGGTGCACATCGGGGAGTTCCGTGAACTGCGGACCGAGCTGTCCCCGCGCCGTCGGCGCGGCTGGCTGCGCGGGCGCTATCTGCTGGCCGTACGCAACCAGGGCAACACCCCGGTGCGGGTGCGCTTCACGCCCGGTCAGGCGGGCGAGGAGCTGGCGTTCGCCTTCGACCCGGCGCAGCCGAAGCTGGAGCCCGGCGAGTCGGCGGAGGTCCGGCTGCGGGTCCGTACCGCCAAGCCGGTGTGGTTCGGCGACCCCGTGGTGTGGCCGTTCACCGTGGACACCACGGAGGCCGTCGAGCAGGAGGAGCCGGCGGAGGCCCGCGGGGACGATCCCGTCGTACGGCCGCCGCTGGACGCGGAGTTCGTCCAGATCCCGATCTTCCCCAAGTGGCTGCTGGTGCTGCTCGCCGCGCTGCTCGCGCTGCTGCTCGCCTGGTTCACGCTGGTCCGTCCCGCGGTGCGCAGCGCCGCCGAGGAGGCGGCGACCGAGGCGGTCCAGCCGCGGCCGACACCGGCCGGGGAGCAGGAGGCCGGCGGAGAAGGGGCCCCGGGCACCGGTGGTGCGGAGGACAGCCCCGGGGGCGGCGGCCAGGAGTCGGGGGCCGCGGCGCCCGGGACGGGCGGCGGCGGAAGCGGCTCGGCGGCCGGGGGCGGTATCGCGGCCGGCGGGCGGCAGAGCTCGGAGACGATCGACCTGAAGACGCGCACGGGGGCGACCGAGTCCGGCACCTACGAGGTGCCCGAGAACAGCGTCTTCGGGGTCACCGACATCGTCGTCGCCAACTTCCAGGGCGACGAGGGCGTACTGACGATCAGCTTCGGCGACCGCAAGATCACCACGATCGCGCTGGAGACCTTCCGCAATCAGGACTACCACTGGGTCACTCCCATCGAGATCCCGGAGAACGACACGGTGACCATCAGCGTGACCTGCGCGAAGCCCGGTACGCCGGCCACGGGTCGTCAGGCGTCGGAGTGCCATGAGGTCCTGAACGTGAGCGGAGTACTCGGCACCACCGCGCGATGAATCGGATGTGCTGCTTCCGAGTTCATCCTCGATCAGTGGCTACTACATTCGGAAAGTTCCGAAAGCCTTTCGGCCGGAAATGAATAACCTTGGTCTCAAAACCGGCATCCGGCCCCAGGGGTCCCGTGGAACACGGGACCCCTGACGGACGCTAGGGGCGACCGGCGCCCGGGTTCCCGGACTTCTCCGGCTTCCCGGGCCCGCCGCCGGAGACATCGCCCTCGCCGCGCGTGGCGTTGCCGCTCCCGTTGCCCGTGGCGTTGCCGCTCCCGTTGCCCGTGGCGTTGCCGCTCCCGTTGCCCGTGGAGCCGTTACCGTCCTGCCCGGCCGAACCGTTACCGTCCTGCCCGGCCGAACCGTTGCCGTCCTGCCCGGCCGAGTCGCCGCCGTCCTTCTCCGGCCGCCGCGCCGTATCGGTCCCCGCCGGCCGCTCGGCACAGTAGGCGCCGACGTTCGCCGCACCGCCCGCCGCCTCGACGAGCCGCTTCCAGGCCGTCGATTCCAGCGCCCCGCCCCGTCCTCGGACCCGGTCGTAGGCGCGGCAGCGGGCCTCGGTGTCCCCGGCCGTGCCGGGACGGCCGGGGAGGCCGGAGTCGGTCCCCGGGCCCGCCGAGCCACCGGCGGACGGGCCGGTGGTACCGGGCGACGGGGCGTGGGTGCCCTCGACGTCCTCCGCCGGTTCGTCCGTGGACGAGCCGGCCGCGCCGATGCCGGCGACCGCGACACCGCTCAGGGTGAGACCGGCGATCAGCACGGACAGCGTTGCCTTCAGCGAGTGGCGGCCGAGCCGGCCGCGCCGGATCCGCCAGTCGTCCCGGCGCCGGGTGCGCGCGCCGAGCGCCCCCGCCTCCCGGGCGGCCAGGAACGCGGCGACGGCCCGCTGCTCGGCCCCGGCGTCCACGCCGCGGCGGATCAGCGCGGCGGCGAGCAGCGCCTCCAGATCCGCGGCGTCGACGACCCGGCGCCCGCCCGTGACGGAGTCCGGACCGCCGGACCCGGGCGGCGCGCCCCTCTCAGGGTGCACACGCCGACGGCCGGCCGGCCCGCCGTCGTTCTGCCGTTCACCCATGTCCGTTCCCGTTCCTGCTCGTTCCACTTGATACCCACGCCCGGCCCGCCACGTCCGTGCGGACCGGCCGCACAAGCGGTACCGCCCGGACCGACGGATACGTTCCGCATGTCCGGCCCGTTCAGCCGGTGGCCCTCGGGGGCCGGCGTGGACCGCCGGGTGCGGCCGGCCCGGGCCGGACGCCGTCGCGCCGCCCGCCGTGTCCGCCGTCCCGGCCGACGTTCATGTCGACTCACCCAGCGTCCGCGAGGCCTCATCCGTCACACTCTCGACGCCGAGCTGCTTCGCCAGACGCTTCAGTCCCCGGTACGCGGCCGTCCGTACCGCGCCCGGCCGCTTGCCGAGGACGCGGGCGGCGGCGGGGCCGTCGAGGCCGACGACCACCCGCAGCAGCACGGCCTCGGCCTGGTCCCGCGGCAGGCCGCCGACCAGTTCGAGGGCGTACTCGGTGGACAGGGACTCCATGGCCTGGTCGTAGGTGCTGTGCGGTCCGGGCAGGTCCAGGACGTCCTGTTCCAGCGTGGAGGGCCGGGGCCGCACCCGCTGCCGGCGCAGGTGGTCCAGCGCCCGGTGCCGGGCGATGGTCGCCGTCCAGCCCCGGAACCCGGCCCCGTCACCCTTGAACCTCCCCAGGTCGCGGGCTATCTCCAGCCAGGCGTCCGACATCACGTCCTCGGCGTCGTCCCCGACCAGCCCGCGCACATAGACGAGCAGGCCGGGCTGTACGAGCCGGTAGGCCGCGGCGAAGGCCGCCTCGTCGCCCTTCTGGGCCCGCGCGACGGCCGCGCCCAGTTCCCCGTCGTACGCCTGTGCGCGGCGGGGTTCCCCTCCGTGGCCCAAGAACCGTCCTCGTCCGTACCGAGCGCGTAGCGCACCGCCATCGCTTGGCGTGGGCACGTCCAGCAGTGTCCACACCCCCACGGTCATCAGCGTCCGGCGCCATGAAAGTGTCACAGCTCGTCACACGCCCCGTACGGCACACGCGGGCACGCCGGTCCGCCCCCTGACCCTCGACGTCGGGGAACGGCGGGGCCGCCCGGACAGGTGCCGTCCCGGTCGTACGGCCGGGCGTTGACGACGCGGTCCTTCAAGTCCCTTGATCCGCCGTCATCGCGGGGGCCGGGCGTCCGGGTCCCGGGCGGGTCCCGTGGCCGTGTCCGATGCGGTGGCCGGCCGCGTCGCTCCCCGCGTCCGCCGTGCTTCCCCACGAGGGGGATCCCCCGTGTCCCCCTGTGCCGGCGGTCAGGCGGCGGTCCCCCGGGCCCGCCCGTGCAGCACCAGGTAGAAGGTCCCCAGCGACTCCTGCGGGCCGCCCGCCTCGAACCGGTTGTGCACCTTGCCGACCGGATTCCAGATCCGGCCGTCGGGCATCCGGATCCCGACCGGCTGCCCGAAGTACGCGCGCTGCCGTTCGTCGAGGTCCACCCACACCCCGCCCGCGCGGCGCACGAGCACCTCACCGACGTAGGCGCCGAGGCCGAACAGCGTGTCGTGCGCCCGCTCGCGGTCCGCCCCGCCCTTGCGGAGCCCGTCGACCAGGGCGTCGACCAGGCGCAGGCTGGCCACGGAGTAGTCCAGCGGGAGCCGGCCGCGGGCGGTCGCGCGGGCCACGAAGGCCGCCGCGCACAGCCGCATCCGTCCCGCACCCGGCATCCGCTCGTCCGCCGCCTCCATGCGACACCGCCCCTCAACTCGCCCCGCCATGGCATTCGTTCGAACCCTCCGGAAGACCAAGCGGACGTCGGGCCGCGATCATCACGTGTCATGGGCGTGGCGATCACCACACGGTCAACTCACCGGGCGCATACAACCTTTCCGCTTCTCGTACGTCCGCGAGACTTCCCGGGGAATGTGCGGGTCCGGTGACACCACGTGTGACGTTTGGCGCGCGCTCGGCGCTGGATGAGTGCCACCTGTGGGACAGGTGGTGTCCATGTGCTTTCTTCTAGGGGTGGGACAGTTGAGTCCACGCAGGACCCATGCGTACAAGCCGCTCGGCCTGAAACGGCGGGCCTGGCTGACCGTCGGAGCCGTCGTGCTCAGTGGCGCGGGTGTCGTCACGTACGCGGTGGCCGATCCGCCGTCCGCGCCGGCCGACCCGCGGGAGGAGGCCCGCGAGCCCAGCATCCACACGCTGGAGCTGGAGAACCGGGGGGCGGGCCGCCGGGGTCTCGACCGGCAGGCCACGGAGCGCTTCAGCGCGGTCCTGGTGACCTGGGACAACCCGGAGGCGGACGCCAAGGGCACGCCCGAGGTGCGCACCCGGGACCTGGAGACCCGCAAGTGGTCCGGCTGGCAGGAGCTGGAGGACGAGCCGAACCAGGCGGACGGCGCGGAGGGCGAGCGGGCGGCGACCCGCGGCGGCACGGCGTCGCTGTGGACCGACGACGCCGACGGCGTCGAGGTACGCGTGGTGAACGGCGACGGCACCCAGGTGGGCGGCCAGCCGGCCGGCATGGACGTCAAGCTCCTCGACCCGGGCACGGACCCCGAGGGCGCGCCGACGGTCGCGAACATGGAGCCGGCCGCGTTCACGGCGGAGACCACGGCACCGGTGACCACGGAGCCGACGCCGACGCAGACGCAGACCACCGGGACGCCGTCGGAGCCGGCCGCCACGGAGACGGCCGGTCCCACGGACACGACGTCCGCGGAGCCGACCGGCACCCCGTCGGAGACGGCGGCCACGGACACCGCGTCCCCCGAGCCGACGCCCACCGTCCCCGAGCCCCGCCCGTCGACGGTCGTGAAGCCGCCGATCATCACGCAGGCCGAGTGGGGCGCGTCCACGGACTACGACGGCACGCCGAGCTACGGCACCGACATCAAGGCCGCCGTCGTCCACCACACCGGCGTCGACAGCGACAACAGCGTCTCCTGCGCCGACTCGCGGGCCCGGATGCGCTCCATCCAGCAGGAGCACTTCGCGCGCGGCTACTACGACATCGGCTACAACTTCGTCGTCGACCGCTGCGGTCAGATCTTCGAGGGCCGCAGCGGCGGCATGGACCTGCCGGTGGTCGGCGCGCACGACGTCGGCTTCAACACCGACACGCTCGGCATCTCGTACATAGGCAACTTCGAGAGCGCCCACCCGAGCCGGGCCGCGCTGGACTCGATCGCGCGGGTCGTCGCCTGGAAGTTCGGCATGTACGGCATCGACCCGGCCGGCAAGGTCACGCTGACCTCCGGCACGGAGGCCGGGGTCACCGGCAACAAGATCGACAAGGGTGAGTCGGTCACCCTGCCGCGGGTCTTCGGCCACCGGGACACCAACAACACGGCCTGCCCCGGCAAGAACCTGTACCCGAAGCTGTCCCGGATCGCCTCGCTCGCCAGGACCCCGGGCATCTCGCACGCCCTGGCCACCTCGGACCACAACCGGGACGGCCTCGCCGACCTGGTCGCCGGCACCCCGAAGGCCTCGGGCGGCGGCAGCGTGACCGTGATCCCCGGCGGGCTGGACGGCCCGGTCACCGGCGCCAGGAAGACGATCACCCAGAGCAGCGCCGGCGTCCCCGGCTCCAACGAGTCCGGTGACGGCTTCGGCACCTCCACCGCCTGGGGCGACGTCAACGGCGACGGGTACGCCGACCTCGCGATCGGCATCCCCGGCGAGGACGACACCACCGGCCACACCGACCGCGGCGGCGTCGCGGTGATGTACGGCCCGGACCTGGACACCGGCTTCTCGTACGGCACGACGGGTGTCACGGAGACCGGCGCCAGGTTCGGCACCACGGTCGCCGTCGGCGACTTCGACGGTGACGGCAAGGCGGACGTGTTCGCGGCCGGCACCGGCCGGGGCGGCAACTGGAACGCCCGTCACACCGACGGCGCCACCAAGTACGGCACGCTCACCGGCGCCACGGGCGCCGTCTCCTACCTGGACGCCGCGAGCGGCGACTTCAACCGGGACGGCTACGCGGACATCGCCCTCAACTACCGCGACACCGGCGGCATCAGCCGCATCGTCCGCTTCGCGGGCTCCGCGTCCGGCCTGACCAAGGCGGGCGTCATCTCCGTCAAGGGCGGGCGCTCCCTCGCCGCGGGCGACTTCGACGGCAACGGCTACGACGACATCGTCATCGGCCAGCCGGTGGCCGCCGAGTCCGGCGGTTCGACGCCGGGCGGGCGGATCGTCATGGTCCTGGGCACGTCGACCGGGTTCACCACCACCGGCATGCGGACCCTCCACCAGGACACCTCCGGCGTCCCCGGCGGCAACGAGTCCGGTGACGGGCTGGGCACCTCGGTCTCGGCCGGCGACCACAACCGCGACGGCTACGCGGACGTCCTGGCCGGCGCCCCCGGCGAGGACCTCTCCCGCAGCGGCACCCGCAGGGACGCGGGCCAGGCGCTCCTGTTCCGCGGCGGCTCCTCCGGCCTCACCGGCTCCGGCGCGGTGGGCGTCTCCCAGGACACCTCCGGCATCCCCGGCTCCACGGAGTCCGGTGACCGGTTCGGTTCCTCGGTGTCCCTGACGGACCTGTCCGGCTACGGCCGCGCGGACCTGTCGGTCGGGGCCGAGGGCGAGGACACGTCGGACGGCGTGCTCCTGTACCTGCCGAGCAACGGCTCGGGCCTCGGCTACGGCGACTCGTACGTCTTCGGCAGGGGCGCCCTCGGCCTGGCGGCGGACGTGCGCATCGGGCAGACGCTGACCCCGTAGCACCGCACCACCGCGTCACCGGTGAGACGACGGCCGGGGCCCCGCATGGCGCGCGGGGCCCCGGCCGTCGTCTCACCGGACGGCACGGCCGTCAGGTCCGTGCCGTACCGTCCGACGCGTCCCGGCACAGCAGGCGCAGGGAGCCGTCGCCCGTGTAGCAGCGGCGGGCCTCGTCGATGGGGTCCCAGAGATGGCCGTCGGGGGTGCGGACCCAGTGGTCGCCGCCGGAGGACCACCACTCGCCGCCGGTCTGGCGGGCGATCACCTCGCCGGCGTAGGCGCCGAATCCGCGCAGCACCAGTTCCACGGCGGCGAACGGGGCCGCCTCCTGGCGTATGTCCTCGATCATCCGGTCGACGCTCCACAGACTGCGCGCCGAGTAGTCGAGGCGCAGCCGGGCCCCTTCGCGCATCGCCGCCACCGCGTCCGCCGCCCAGCGGACCGGCTTGGTCGCGGCCGAGGGCCTGGTCTCCTGCTGTGTGGTCACAGTCGTCGCAGTCGTCACATCCTGGTAAGCGCTCCGGAGAAGCGTTTCGTCACCCTGATGCGCGGGCGGCCGCTCAGCCGTCCCTGCGGCTGCGGCGGGAGACCACGGCGCGCAGCACCCGGCGCCCCTCCGTCGAGACCTCCAGGGCTCCGCGCAGGCCCCCCGGACCGTGGGCGGCGAGGAGTTCCAGGACCGTGAGCTGACGGCGCAGTTCGGCGGCGAGCAGCGGTGACAGGCCGTCGGGGCGGCCGTCACGGCGGGCGTCGGCGAGGTCGGTGTCGTCGTCGGCGCCGTCCAGCAGCCGGTGGATCCGCAGCGCGGCGACGGAGCAGTCGTCGGCCCACTCCCGCAGCCCGGCGGCGGACCGCTCGGCGGGGGCGCCGGCGAGCATCCGGTGCGCGAGGGCCACGGCCTCGTCCGCACCGTCGGCCGACGCTTCCAGCGTGCCGCGGGCCTGCTCCAGCCGCCGCGCCCAGTCCCCGGCGGGCACGGCCTCCGCGAGGCTCCCCCACAGCGGCCGCAGCACCTCGTCACCGCCGCCCAGCAGCGGTACGCACCGATCCAAACAAGCCAACCCGCTCGCGGCCAGCCCGCGCTCGTCGGCTTGTGCGATCAGTTCCACCAGGCTCATCCACGCCTCCTCAAGGAATGTTCACGGGCCCCGGAGAGGCCCTCACGTGCCCCATCCCTCACGGAGCCCGCATCTCCCCTTACTGCGTGCGACGGGCCCGGAGTGTCACAGGGGCACCACGCCGAGCCGGTCGAGCAGGCGGAAGAAGAGGTTTTCGGCCACCGGTTCGGGGTCGGCGGTCAACACCTCGGCCAGGTCCTCGGCGGAGGCGGTGCGCCCCGCCTCCTCGGCCCAGAAGACGGCCCGTTCGGCGGCGTCGGAGGGCTCCAGGAAGTAGTCCTCCAGCGTGAGCCCCTCCTGCTGCCCTTCGAGGTAACCGGCCATGCGGGCCCGCGCCAGACAGGTCGTCCACGCCCCGCTCTCCGGTGAGGCCGCCTCCACCACCACGCAGTCGCTGTTCATGACGTATCCGAACAGCGCGGGCGCGCCGGTCTCCCGGGCCAGGTCGTTCATGTTCCCGACGTCGCCCTGGCCGCCCGGGTACTCCCACACCTGCCAGCCGTCGGGCGCCGAGGTGCGCAGGGTCATGCCCCCGGCCGCACCGGCCAGCGTGTCCAGCCCGGCGAGCGGCCGCTCCCCGCGGCCCACGACGAAATACCCCCAGTAGCCCATGTGCCGGTGTTCCCCCCGGGTGTCGCGGTCGGTTCGTCAGAACACCACCACAGTCGTACGGGGGTTCGCAGCCGTATGCGGCAATTCACCCCGTGACGGGGAGCCGTCAGTCCAGCTCGCCCGCCAGGTCCCGGAACTCCGCCCACGACAGCTCCGGCTCGTCCGGGTCCCACAGCTTCTGGACGGTCGCCGCCAGCGGCAGCCGGATCCCGTCCGCGACCTGCTCCTGGGTCTGGGCCCCGGGGATGTCGCCCCAGACGGCGAAGGACCCGCCGAGGATCCGGTCGTCGTACCGCTCCGGGACGGCGGTGGTGCCGCGCAGCACCAGCGGCGTCCACTGCTCGTAGATCCGCTCCCCCGTCGGGTAGACGAAGGTCAGGGGCTCCCCGAGCACGTAGTAGAGGAACTCGTCGTTGTGGTTGACGACCTCGCGGCCCTCGCTCAGGTACTCCGCCGGCTGCCGGGCGCCGATCTCCTTGCCGGTCCAGTAGGCGACCCGGATGTCCTCGGCCGCCCGCACCGACCCGCCCCGGAAGAAGCCGTCGTTCCACGCGCGGGGCGTGCGGTCGTGGGCGCGGACGGTGGCGGCCCGGTCGTTCAGCCAGCCGGTGGTCAGGTCCTCCACGGTCGCGCCGGAGCCGTACTTCTCCCGCGCGGCGGCGGCGAGGCCCGGGAACGACGCCTCGGGGTCGGGGACCACCAGCGCCTGGTACTCGTCGCCGCCCAGGTGCCACTGCCCGCCCGGGAAGAGCCCGGCGTACTCGTCCAGCAGGTCGTCGACGATCTCCGCGGACCCGGGCTTGGAGATGTCGATCGCGCCGCGCACGGCATCGCCGTCCACGTCGCGCAGCTGGAGGTCCGGGTGGGCGGCGAGGACCGCGCCGAGGTGTCCGGGCGAGTCGATCTCGGGGACGACGGTGATGTGCCGGCTCTCCGCGAGGCCGACGATCCTCTTCACCTGCGCCTTGGTGAGGTGGTCCGCGGACACGATCTCCGGGTGCGCGTCGGACTCGATGCGGAAGCCCTGGTCGTCGGAGAAGTGCAGGCCGATCTCGTTGAACTTCAGGTCGCCCAGTTCGCGGATCCGGTCCTCGATCCAGCCGGCGTCGTAGTGCTTGCGCGCGATGTCCAGCATCAGCCCGCGCCGCTGCTTGGCGGGCTCGTCGCGCACCACGCCCTCGGGGGCGGTGCCGGCCCCCTTGATCTCCTGCTTGAGCGTGCGGGTGCCGTAGAACACGCCCGGCTCACCGGGGGCGCTCACGGTCACGCTCCCGCCCCGCACGGTCACCGTGTACGACTCCGGGTTCGCGCCCCCGTCCCGGTTCAGCTCCAGCCGCAGGTCCCCGGCCCGCCGGTCGTCCTTCTCCCCCGCGTACGCCAGTCCCAGCTCACCGGCTATCAGGCGTCCCTCGTCGGCCAGCGCGGGGTCGTCCACGACCACCCGGTGGTCCTTCGCGGGGCGCCAGCCCAGGCCGCGCTCCGCGGTGTGGTCGCGTACGGCGGGTATGGTGCGCGGCGCCTCGGACAAGGGGTAAGTGCGGCCAGGGCTCGGGCTGCCGCCCGGTGCCGTCCCGGCGGAGGACGCCGCCGCCGAGCCCGCGGGCGGGCCGTCGTCGTCCGAGGCCGCCCAGAGTCCGAGGCTCACGCCGGACGCGGCCACCAGCGTGCCCGCGGCGACGGCCGTGACCAGCACCCGTCGCCGGTGCTGCCTGGGGTGCCGGTGCTGCCCGTGCTGCCTGTGCTGACTCACCCGGCCAACGTACGACCCGAACGAGTGAAGCGCGTCATCAAGCCGCTCTCAAACTCTGCCGTCCGGGTGAATTCGGGGTACCGATCGGACACGTCTCGGACTCACTCGATAACGTGACGTCAGAACTGTCACAGCATCTTCCACCGACACACACGCGACGCCCACGAGGACCCACGCTGCCCGCGCACCGTCTCCCAGACCTCCCCGGCCGAGTCGCCATACCCGGACAGTCCCGCGGCGCGCCCGGCGTCCCGGCCGCGCTGGAGCGGTTCAACACCGCTCCCCCCGCGGACGCCGAGCGCGCCCTCCTGGCCTGTCTGCGCAGCCCGCGCTGGGCCCTGCGCCTCTCCGGCCACCGCCCCTACCCGGACGTGCCGTCCCTCCTCGCGGCCTCCGACGAGGCGGCGTACGACCTCTCCTCCAAGGAACTGGCGGAGGCCCTGGCCGCGGAACCCCGCCCCGCCCTCCCCGACGGCACGTACTCCGCCGCCCACACGGCCCTGACCGCGGCCCACACGGCGTACGAGACCAAGTTCGGCCACGTCTTCGTCATCTGCCTGGACGACGTCCCCGAGGAGGAGACCCTGGACCGGGTCCTGGAGGACATCCGGTCACGATTGGCGAACGATCCGGACGAGGAGAGAGCAGTGGCGGCGGAGGAACTCCGCCGCCTGGCACGGGCCAGACTGGTGAACACGCTCAGGTGAGCACCCTTGGGGGCGCGGGGCTGTAACGATCTGCGGCTCCGCCGCGTGGGCGCGACCGGCCACGACGGCGCCGCACCCGGCACACAACCGGACACTCCACCCCGGACGCCGCCGCGATAGCCCGTAAGCGTGCCAGTTCGATCACACCGGCAGGCCCCCTGTAAGCGCCACGGGCATCCGTCGCTAACATGCTGGGGGCCGGTGGACCGTACCCGGCCGGGCCCGACCGACAAGGAAAGCCGGCGCGGCCCCGAACCCCGCTCCCGGAGGAAACTTCCGTGCCGGCTGGAACGCTGTACCGCGGCCGGGAAGGAATGTGGTCCTGGGTGGCTCATCGAGTCACCGGCGTCCTCATCTTCTTCTTCCTGTTCGTTCACGTGCTGGACACCGCTCTCGTGCGGGTGTCCCCCGAGGCCTACGACGAGGTCGTGGCCACGTACAAGACGCCGATCGTCGCGCTGCTGGAGTACGGCCTCGTCGCCGCCATCCTGTTCCACGCGCTCAACGGCCTGCGTGTCATCGCCGTCGACTTCTGGGTCAAGGGCGCCCGCTACCAGAAGCAGATGCTCTGGACCGTCGTCGCCATCTGGGTCGTGCTGATGCTCGGGGCGATCTACCCCGTCCTCGGCCACGCCGCTCGTGAACTGTTCGGGAGCTGACACCCATGTCCACGACTGACACCACCGCCTCGGGCGTCGGCCCCGTCGAAGGCGCCCCGCTCTACTCCGTCGACAACCCGGCACCGGTCATCGAGCCCCCGCGCAAGCGGACCAAGAAGAGCCCGAAGAGCACGCGCGGCAACTTCGAGATGGCCGCCTGGCTGTTCATGCGCCTGTCCGGCGTCGTCCTGGTCGTCCTCGTCATCGGCCACCTGCTGATCCAGCTGGTCCTCGACGGCGGCGTCTCCAAGATCGGCTTCGCCTTCGTGGCCGGCCGCTGGGCCTCGCCGTTCTGGCAGGTCTGGGACCTGCTGATGCTGTGGCTGGCGATGCTGCACGGCGCCAACGGCCTGCGCACGGTCATCAACGACTACGCGGAGCGGCCGAACACCCGGCTGTGGCTCAAGGGCCTGCTCTACACCGCCACGGTGTTCACCATCCTGCTGGGCACGCTGGTGATCTTCACCTTCGACCCGAACATCCGCTAGGCACGGGGCTGCGAGAATCATGAAGATCCACAAGTACGACACCGTCATCGTCGGCGCCGGTGGCGCCGGTATGCGCGCCGCCATCGAGTCGACGAAGCGCAGCCGCACCGCCGTGCTGACCAAGCTCTACCCCACCCGCTCCCACACGGGCGCCGCGCAGGGCGGCATGGCCGCCGCGCTGGCCAACGTGGAGGAGGACAACTGGGAGTGGCACACCTTCGACACGGTCAAGGGCGGTGACTACCTGGTCGACCAGGACGCCGCCGAGATCCTGGCGAAGGAGGCCATCGACTCCGTCCTCGACCTGGAGAAGATGGGCCTGCCGTTCAACCGGACCCCGAACGGCACGATCGACCAGCGCCGCTTCGGCGGTCACAGCCGCAACCACGGCGAGGCCCCGGTCCGCCGCTCCTGCTACGCGGCCGACCGCACCGGCCACATGATCCTCCAGACGCTGTACCAGAACTGCGTCAAGGAGGGCGTGGAGTTCTTCAACGAGTTCTACGTCCTGGACCAGCTCATCACCGAGGTCGACGGCGTCAAGAAGTCCGCCGGCGTGGTCGCGTACGAGCTGGCGACCGGCGAGATCCACGTCTTCCAGGCGAAGGCCGTGATCTACGCGTCCGGCGGCACCGGCAAGTTCTTCAAGGTGACGTCGAACGCGCACACGCTGACCGGTGACGGCCAGGCCGCCGTGTACCGGCGCGGGCTGCCGCTGGAGGACATGGAGTTCTTCCAGTTCCACCCGACCGGCATCTGGCGCATGGGCATCCTGCTGACGGAGGGCGCCCGCGGTGAGGGCGGCATCCTGCGCAACAAGGACGGCGAGCGCTTCATGGAGAAGTACGCGCCGGTCATGAAGGACCTCGCGTCCCGTGACGTCGTCTCGCGCTCCATCTACACGGAGATCCGCGAGGGCCGCGGCTGCGGTCCCGAGGGCGACCACGTCTACCTGGACCTCACCCACCTCCCGCCGGAGCAGCTCGACGCCAAGCTGCCCGACATCACGGAGTTCGCGCGGACCTACCTCGGCATCGAGCCCTACACGGACCCGATCCCGATCCAGCCGACCGCGCACTACGCGATGGGCGGCATCCCGACCAACGTCCAGGGTGAGGTCCTCGCGGACAACACCACCGTCGTCCCGGGCCTGTACGCGGCCGGCGAGGTCGCCTGCGTCTCCGTGCACGGCGCCAACCGCCTGGGCACCAACTCGCTGCTGGACATCAACGTGTTCGGCAAGCGGGCCGGCATCGCGGCGGCGGAGTACTCTCAGAAGGCCGACTTCGTCGAGCTGCCGGAGAACCCGGAGTCCCTGGTCGTCGAGCAGATCGAGCGGCTGCGGTCCTCCACCGGCAACGAGCGGGTGGCCACCATCCGCCGTGAGCTGCAGGAGACCATGGACGCCAACGTCATGGTGTTCCGCACCGAGCAGACGATCAAGACGGCGGTCGAGAAGATCGCCGAGCTGCGCGAGCGCTACAAGAACGTCGCCATCCAGGACAAGGGCAAGCGGTTCAACACGGACCTGCTGGAAGCGATCGAGCTGGGCAACCTGCTGGACCTCGCCGAGGTCATGGCGGTGTCCGCCCTCGCCCGCAAGGAGTCCCGCGGCGGTCACTACCGCGAGGACTACCCGAACCGCGACGACGTCAACTTCATGCGCCACACGATGGCGTACCGCGAGGTCGGCGCCGACGGCACCGAGACCGTCCGTCTGGACTACAAGCCGGTCGTCCAGACCCGCTACCAGCCGATGGAGCGTAAGTACTGATGGCTACCCCTGTTCTGGACAAGGCGGACGCGGCCGGTTCCCCCGAGCCCGGTTTCGCCGACTCCCCGTACATCACCGTCACGATGCGGATCCGCCGGTTCAACCCGGAGGTCTCGGCGGAGGCGGTCTGGGAAGACTTCCAGCTGGAGATCGACCCCAAGGAGCGTGTCCTCGACGCGCTGCACAAGATCAAGTGGGACCTGGACGGCACGCTGACCTTCCGCCGTTCCTGCGCCCACGGCATCTGCGGCTCCGACGCCATGCGGATCAACGGCAAGAACCGCCTGGCGTGCAAGACGCTGATCAAGGACATCAACCCCGAGAAGCCGATCACGGTCGAGGCCATCAAGGGCCTGACGGTCCTCAAGGACCTGGTCGTGGACATGGAGCCGTTCTTCCAGGCCTACCGGGACGTGATGCCCTTCCTGATCACGAAGGACACCAACGAGCCGACGCGCGAGCGGCTGCAGTCCGCCGAGGACCGCGAGCGCTTCGACGACACGACGAAGTGCATCCTGTGCGCCGCGTGCACGTCCTCGTGCCCGGTGTTCTGGAACGACGGGCAGTACTTCGGCCCGGCGGCCATCGTCAACGCGCACCGCTTCATCTTCGACTCGCGTGACGAGGCCGGCGAGCAGCGCCTGGAGATCCTCAACGACCGCGACGGCGTCTGGCGCTGCCGCACGACCTTCAACTGCACGGACGCCTGCCCGCGCGGCATCGAGGTCACGAAGGCGATCGCGGAAGTGAAGCGCGCGCTGATCACGCGCCGCTACTGAGGCACGTCACTCGTACGTCCGTGAGGGCCCCGTCTCCGCCGGAGACGGGGCCCTCTGGCATATGCCACACGTTTGGGTGAACGCGGCCGAGACGGACGTGAGGGCGTCCTCCGCCCTACGATGATGGTCTCGACACCAGCCCCTAGGAGGCACGCGATGTCCGCAGCATCCGTCGAGCGGCCCCACGACGAGCGTCCGCTGATCGCGGAGGCGAACCGTCTCATGGACCGCAATCCGGGCTACCGCGTCGAGATCATCGGAGGCCAGATCCTCGTGACCCCGCCACCGGACGGCCCGCACGCCGTAGTCCTGACCGACCTCATGTTGCCGTTCGCGACCGCCGGCTTGCACGGCGCGGATTCAAAGGTGGTCCAGGGCATCGGACTCTGGCTGCCGACCGACACCGAAGACTACGCAATCCCCGACCTTGCGGTGGTCGACGCGGACTTCCGCGACCACCTCATCGAGAACAACTCCTACGACCCGGTCTGCTTCCGCCTCGTCCTAGAGGTCACTTCCAGCAACTGGAAGACCGACCTCAAGACCAAGGTCGCCGCCTATGCCGAGGCGAAGATCCCCGTCTACGTGATCGTCGACCGCAAGCACCAGCGCATCCACGTCCTGACCGATCCGGTCGGGAACGAGTACGCCGGCCACCGCTTCCACTCCCCCGGCCAGCAGGTCACCCTCCCCGACTCCATCGGTGCCAAGGTCACCTTGGACGTAGCCGAGATCCTTCAGGCCGGGCAGCCGCGCAAGGCCGACTGAACCGCACGCCGGGCGCGGCGGTTCCGTGACACAGCCCACTCCACCTCGGAGTTGAACACGTTCAAAACATAGGTCTAGAGTCTCCCCTGTCAGCGTTTTGAACGCGTTCAAGAAGGGCTGGGGGACATGGACCGTACGGTCATCGCCTACGTCATCTACCTGGTGGTCAGCATCGGGCTGACCGTGTGGGTCGCTCGCACGCTCAGCAGCAACGGACGGATCTTCCTCTCCGACGTGCTGCACGGCAACGAGAAGCTCGCCGACGCCGTCAACCACCTCCTGGTGGTCGGCTTCTACCTCGTCAACCTCGGGTTCGTCGCGCTGTACCTGAGCGACGACGAGACGATCACCGACACGCGCGGCGTCTTCGAGGCCCTGTCCACCAAGCTCGGCGTGGTGCTGCTGGTGCTCGGCGTGATGCACCTGGGCAACGTGTACGTGCTCAACAGGATCCGGCGGCGCGGGGTGATGGAGCGGGAGCAGGTCCCGCCGGTGCCGCCGCAGGGCTGGGCGGCCCCGCCGGCCCCGCAGGCCGGGGCGTGAGCGGCGTGGCGGCCGCACACGGGGACCGGGGCGCCGCGCGCGTCCCGGTCCGCCGGCTCACCGTGCTGTACGACGCCGACTGCTCCCTGTGCGCCTTCGTACGGGACTGGCTGGTGCGCCAGCCGCAGTTGGTGCCCCTGGAACTGGTCCCGGCGGCCTCGGAGGCGGCGCGGGCCCGGTTCCCCGGCCTCGACCACGGATCCACCCTGGAGGAGATCACCGTGGTCGGTGACGCCGGGCAGGTGTACCGGGGCGCCGCCGCCTGGGTCGTCACCCTGTGGGCGCTGCGCGAGTACCGGCGGCTGGCCCACCGGCTGAGCACCCCGTCCGGCGCCCTGCTCGCCAAGGGCGCGGTGCTGGCCGCCGCCAAGTGGCGCGGGGCGGTGTCCGGGTGGGGCGGCGGCGTGTACCGCCGGGGCGACGGGTGGACGTACGATCCGCGCGGCGGCTGGAGCTACACCGCGCCGGGCTGCGACGCGGGCACCTGCACCGCCCCGTAGGGCGTCCGTCCGTGGCGTTAGGCTCTCTTTCCGTGCCCGCGAAGAACGACGGCCCCGGCGACGGCGCCACCCTCAGCAAGTCCGAGCAGACCCGCGCCCTGATCCTGGAGACGGCCATGCGGCTGTTCCAGGAGCGCGGGTACGACAAGACGACCATGCGGGCCATCGCCAAGGAGGCGGGGGTCTCCGTCGGCAACGCGTACTACTACTTCGAGGGCAAGGAACACCTGATCCAGGGCTTCTACGACCGGATCGCCGCCGAGCACCAGGTGGCGGTCCGGGAGGTCCTGCGCCGGGAGACCGACCTGGAGGCCCGGCTCGCGGGCGTGCTGAAGGCGTGGCTGGACATCGCCACGCCGTACCACGAGTTCGCGGTGCAGTTCTTCAAGAACGCCGCCGACCCGGACAGCCCGCTCAGCCCCTTCTCCCCCGAGTCGGAGCACGCGCGCGTGGAGGCGATCAGCGTCCACCGCGCGGTGCTCGCCGGGACGAAGAGCAAGGTGCCCGAAGAGCTGCGGGACATCCTGCCCGAGCTGATGTGGCTGTCCCAGATGGGGCTCGTCCTGTACTGGATCTTCGACCGCACCGAAGGCCGGGAGCGCAGCTACCGGCTGGCCGAGCGCGGCGCACGGATCACCGCGCGGGGCATCGCCCTGGCCCGTTTCCGGGTGCTGCGGCCCCTGGTGCGCGAGGTGCACGAACTGTTCACGGAGTTCCTGCCCGGGATGACGAAGGCGCTCCCCGACCCGGCGAAGAAGGGGAACGGGGCGCCCGCCGGCGACGGGCGCCCCGACGCCGTCAGTTGACGGCGTCCACCTCACCGGGCGTGAGTTCCACGTCGTGCACCAGCGGGCCGTCCGTCACGGACACGGCTCCCGCGCGGGAGCCGTACGGGGCCGCCGTGACCGCGAGCAGATAGGTGCCCGGGGCCGGTACGGAGACGATGTACGCGCCGTCGGCGAGGGAGACCACGCGGTCCAGTTGGCGGCCGCCCGAGGTCAGCAGGGTGACGGCCGCGCCCTCGACGGGTTCGCCGTCGGCGGTGCGGACGAAGCCGTGGACGACCGAGGAGGGACCGCCCGGAACGCCGGAGGGCGTCGTGGGCGCCGCGGTCTCCTCCTCCCCCGGTTCCACCGCCAGGTGCGGCAGCCGCTTCTCCAGGCCGGCCGGCAGCCACCAGTTGGACTTCCCGAGCAGGTGCATCACGGCCGGCACCAGTGCCGTACGGAGGATGAACGCGTCCAGGGCGACCGCGGCGGCCAGTCCCACGCCCGCCATGGCGGCGCCGTAGTCGCCGCTGAGCACGAAGGCGAGGAAGACGCAGACCATGATCAGGGCCGCGGAGTTGATGACGCGGCTGGTTTCCGCGAGGCCGACGCGCACCGCGCGGGCGTTGTCCCGGGTGTGCACCCACTCCTCGTGCATCCGGCTCACCAGGAACACCTGGTAGTCCATGGAGAGCCCGAACAGCAGCGACAGCATGATGATCGGCAGGAAGGACGCGATGGGGCCCTCCTGGCCGAGGCCGAGCAGGTCCAGGCCGTAACCCCACTGGAAGATCGCCACCAGGACGCCGAAGGAGGCCGCCGCCGCGAGCAGGTTCATCACGGCGGCCGTCAGCGGCACCACCAGGGAACGGAACGCGAGCAGCAGGAGCAGGAAGCCCAGGCCGATGATCGTGCCGATGAACAGCGGCAGCCGCTCTCCGGTCACCGTCGCGAAGTCCTTGGACACCGCGGTCACCCCGCCGACGTGGGCCTCCACGCCCGCCTCCGGGATGACGTCGTCGCGCAGGGTGTCGATGAGCCGGTCCGTCTCCGCGTCCTGCGGGGAGGTGGTGGGGACGACCTGGATGACGGTGACGCCGTTCGCGGGCGGTACGGCGGCTACCTGGGCGACACCCTCGGTCTCCTCCAGGACGGTCACCAGGTTGTCGGGCGCCTCGCCGTCCACGACCACCTGGAGCGGGCCGTTGAAGCCGGGCCCGAAGCCCTCGGCGAGCAGGTCGTAGGCCTGCCTGGTGGTCATGGAGGCGTCGTCGTTGCCCTGGTCCACGGTGCCCAGGCGCAGCGACAGCAGCGGGACCGCGAGCGCCGCCATCAGGACCACGGCCAGGACGGCCACGGACCGCGGACGGCGCTGGACGCCCGCCGACCAGCGCGCGGCGAGACCGCTCGCCGTCTCGGTCTCCGGGCCCTTCTCCGCGAGCCTGCGGCGCTGGCGGCGGCTGAGCACCCGGTGCCCGAGCAGGCCGAGCAGCGCGGGCAGCAGGGTGACGGCGGCGAGCACGCTCAGCACGACGGTGAGCGTGGTGCCGATGACCACGCCGTCCAGGAACCGCAGGTTCGTCACCAGCATCCCGGCGAGCGCGATGCACACCGTGCCGCCCGCGAACAGCACCGCGCGGCCGGAGGTGTTGAGGGCGGCGACCGCCGCCTCCTCCGGATCGGCGCCGCGCAGGATGCCGCGCCGGTGCCGGGTGACGATGAACAGGGCGTAGTCGATGCCGACGCCGAGACCGATCAGCGTGGACAGCAGCGTGGCGAGTTCGGGGACGTTGGTGACGTGGCTGAAGAGCTGGGTGCCGAACATGCCGGTGCCGACGCCGAAGACGGCGACCACGATCGGCAGCAGCATCGCGAAGAGCGACCCGAAGGCCACGAACAGCACGACGGCGGCGGCCAGGATGCCGACCAGCTCGGCGGTGCCCGTCGGCGGTTCCTGGACGCGCGTGATGGCCTGGCCGCCCAGCTCCACCTGGAGCCCGTCGCGCGCGGCGTCCTGCGCCGTGTCGACGACGTCCTGGACCAGCTCCTTCGGCACGGCGTCCGCCTGCTCGGCGAACGTGACCTGCGCGTAGGCGATCCGCCCGTCCTCGCTGATCTGCGCCGCGCCCTGGGCGCCGTAGGGATTCGTGACGGCGCCGACGCCCTCCATGCGCCCGATCTCCGTCAGCGCCGGCTCGATCCGGGACCGTACGGAGTCGTCGCGCACGGAACCCTCGTCGACCTTCCACACCACGGTGTCGGTGTCGCCGGCGCGTTCCGGGAACGCCTTCTCCATCAGGTCGTACGCCCGCTTGGAGTCCGTGTCCGGCAGCGAGAAGACCTCCGCGTAGTTCGTGCCCGCGCCGCTCGCCGAGACCCCCAGTCCGAGCAGCGCCCCCACCCACACCAGCAGGACCACCAGCCGATGCCGATAGCACCAGCGTGCCAATACCGCCACTTCAAGCTCCTTCGTCGCTCGGTCGGTCCCCCAGGTCCTGGGCAGCAGAATCGACGGCGGCACCCGCGCGGGGACACGGCTCGGGCGGGACTCTCAAGGAACTCCAAAGCGAACACCGGTACGGCCGGTGGGGGTTCCGCCGATACTGGGGGCATGACGACAGCTCCCGGCACCGTGCTGGTCGTGGAGGACGAGGAGAGCATCGCGGACGTCCTCGCCATCGCCCTGCGCTACCACCGTTTCGAGGTCATGACCGCGGGCACGGTCCGCGAGGCGCTCGCGCTGACCGAGCACACCCACCCCGACTGCGCCCTCCTCGACGTGATGCTGCCGGACGGCGACGGCCGCGCCCTGGGGCGTGAACTGCGGTCCCGGCGGCCGGAGCTGGCGCTGGTGTTCCTCACCGCGCGGGACGCGCCCGCCGAGGTCGTCGGCGCGCTCGGCTTCGGCGACGACTACATCACCAAGCCGTTCAACATCGACGAGGTCGTCGCCCGGATCACCGCCGTACTGCGCCGCACCCGCCCCGCCGACGTCCTCCCGCAGCGGGCGCCGCTGCGCCACGGCGACCTGGAACTGGACGAGACGACGTACTCGGTGCGCCGCGCGGGCCGCTCGGTGGAGCTCACCCCCACCGAGTACGCGCTGCTGCGCTTCCTGGTGCGCAACGGCGGCCGGATCGTGCCGAAGGAACAACTGCTGCGCCACGTCTGGCAGTACGAGCACGCCCCGGCCGAGTCGACCGTCGTCGAGACCTACATCAGCTATCTGCGGCGCAAACTCGACGCCCTGGGCCCGCCGGTGATCACCACCCGGCGCGGGGTCGGGTACGGCCTGACGTGAGGCTCCCGATCCGCAAGCCGGGCCGCGGGCGGGGCATCCACTCGCTGCGCGGGGCGCTGACCCTGGCGAACGTGGTGCTGCTGGCCCTCGGCATCGTGGCGGCCACCGTGGTGAGCGTGATGGGCATGCGCTACTACCTGCTGGACCAGATCGACACGGAGCTGACCCGCACCCGTGACTCGCTGGGCGGTACGGAACTGACGCTGCGGCAGATCGACTCGCTGAGCGTGCTGAGCTTCTTCCGCGACCGGGTGGATCCGGACTGGAACCGGGAGGACGACCCGGACTCGATCTTCGCCGCCGTGGACAGCCGGGGCGAGCCCGTCGGCGTCCTCGGCTTCGAACCGACCGAGGCCCAGCGCGCCCTGGCCGACGCGGTGGGCGACGCGCGCACCCTGCTCCAGGACCCGGAACCGCACGACGTCACCGTGCGCGGCTCCGCCTACCGCGTCACCGCCGCCCGGCTCGCGGACGGCACGTACATCCTGATCGCCGGCTCCACCGAGGCGGTGCACCACGCCATCGCCAAGGCGGTCAAGTTCGACCTGGCCATCGGGACGCTGCTGTTGCTGCTGCTGGCCTGTCTGACCATGTTCAGTGTGCGGCGGCGGATGCGGCCGCTGGAGGACATGGTGGAGACCTCGTCGGCGATCGCGGAGGGCGACCTGACCCGGCGGGTGCCCTCCAGCCGGGACCCGATCCTGGAGGTGGAGCAGCTACGGCTCGCCCTCAACTCGATGCTCCAGCAGGTGGAGTCGGCGTACCGCACGCGCGAGCGCAGCGCGGCCCAGCTCCGGCGGTTCGTCGCCGACGCCTCGCACGAACTGCGGACGCCGCTGGCCGCGATACGCGGCTACCTCCAGCTCTACGACCGGGGGATGCTGCGGGAGCCGACGGAGCGCAGACGGGCCTGGGACCGGATGCTGGCGGAGTCCGACCGCATGGGGCGGCTCGTCGACGAGCTGCTGGTGCTGGCCCGGCTGGACCAGCGTCCCGAACTGCGGCTGCGGAACGTGGACGTGTGCCGGCTGGTGCGGGACGCGGCGGAGGACCTGCGGGTGCAGCAGCCGGAGCGGGCGGTGACCGTGGACGCGGACGGCGTGGTGCTGGTGCGCGCGGACGAGTCGGGGCTGCGGCAGGTCCTGGGGAACCTGCTGGGCAATGTGCGGACGCACACTCCGGCGGACGTCGCGGTACGGCTCGGGGTGGTCCGCGCGGACGGGGTGGTGCGGCTCTCCGTGGCGGACGACGGGCCGGGCCTCGCGGCGGAGGACGCGGCGCGCGTCTTCGACCGCTTCTTCCGCGCGGGCGGGGGCGCGGGGAGCGGTCTCGGCATGGCGATCGTGCAGGGCGTGGTGCGGGCCCACGGGGGTGAGGTGGCGGTACGGACGGCGCCGGGCGAAGGGCTGGAGGTGACCGTGACGCTGCCGGCCCGGCCGGGAGCGTGCCCGGCGGACGACGAGCCGGCACCCGCCGCGTCGAGCCGCACGGCATGAGGCCGGTTCACTCCCCGGCGGCCACGAGGTCCGCGACCCGGGCGGTGCGTGCGCCGAGCGCGGTCAGCCGGTCGAGGGCCTCACGGTGCCGCGCCTCGTCGGGGCTCGCGGTGGCGTCCTCGGCCACGACGACGCCGTGGCCCAGGCGCAGCGCGGTCGCGGCCGTCGCGGCGACGCCGTGCGCGGTGGAGAGCCCGGCGACCACGATCCCGGTGACCCGCTCGCGGCGCAGTACGTCGTCCAGCCCGGTGCCCTCGAAGGCGTCGGGACCGTGTTCGGTCACGAGGTGGTCGCCGGGGCGCGGCGTACAGCCGGGCACGAGCCGGTTGGGGGCGGCGTCCGGACCGCCGTCCGCCCCGTCGGCACGCACGTACCGGACCAGGACGACCGTCGGGAAGTGGTCACGCAGCCACCCGCACGCCTCGACGACGACGCCCCCGCCGACCGGCTCCCAGGACATGCCGGCGATCCACCGCTGCGGATCGACCAGCACGAGTGCCGTACGAACGTGACTCATCGGGTCCCCCCTGGCTGCGGGCAGTCGTGCCTCCCCCAGTGCCTCAAGGGCCTGGGAAATACCCCCGGGGCGGCACGGGTGGGCGATGGAGGCCCCCCCGCTCATGGGGGTCCCCCGCTCATGGGGGTCCCCCCGCTCGAGCGAAGCCGAGAGTGGGGGAGAAGCCGAGAGCGGGGGAGGCACCCCACAAGCGCAGGTGAGGGAAACCCGCCCCCGGCCCACCCCGACACACCGTCAGGCCTGCTTGGAGGCCAGCTCGATCACCGTGATGTCCGACGGCGCCCCCACCCGCGTGGGCGGCCCCCACGCACCGGCTCCCCGGCTGACGTACAACTGCGTGTCCCCGTACCGGTCGAGCCCCGCCAGCGTGGGATTGGCCAGACCGGCCACGAGGTTGCCGGGGAACAGCTGCCCGCCGTGGGTGTGACCGGACAGCTGAAGGTCGACACCGTGGTCGACGGCGTCATGGATCTGCACCGGCTGGTGGGCGAGCAGCACACACGCCCGTCCCCGGTCCCGGTCCCCGAGCGCCTTGGCGTAGTCCGGGCCCTGCCCCTCGTCCTCGCCGGCCACGTCGTTGACCCCCGCCAGGTCGAAGTGCGGCAGCTCCGTGCGGGCGTTCTCCAGCGGGTTCAGCCCGAGCCGCCGCACCTCCTCGACCCACTGCTCGACACCGGAGAAGTACTCGTGGTTGCCGGTGACGAAGAACGACCCGTGACGCGCCCTCAGTTGCGCCAGGGGGGCCGCGGCCGGGCCGAGGTCCTTCACGCTCCCGTCCACCAGGTCGCCGACGACCGCGATCAGGTCCGGCTGGGTCGAGTTGATCGTGTCGACGACCTTCTGCGCGAAGCCCCGCCCGAGCACCGGTCCGAGGTGGATGTCGCTGACCACCGCGATGCGGTAACCGTGCGCCGCGCGGGGAAGCTTGGCGAGCGGCACGGTGACCCGCTTCACGCGCGGCCCGCGCAGCACGCCGTACGTCCCGTAGCCGACGGTCCCCACGGCCGCCGCGGCGGCGGCCCCGCCGACGACCCGGGAGACGAACAGCCGCCGGGAGGGGGCGGCAGGCGTCTCCCGCGGGCCGGGGGCAGCGCCGTCGGCCGCCGAGCTGTCCCCGTCCGTCCCACCGTCCGTCCCGCCCTCAGGACCGCGCCCCGCGCCCTGCCCGGCCGCTATCGGCTCCGGCCGCGCGGGTACGGGCACCGCCTCCTCCGGCGTCCTCGCCCGCCGCTCCAGGATCCGCCGCAGCACCGGCCGCACCAGCTCGCCCGCGAGCACCGCCAGCAGCAGGTACAGGACCAGGGCCAGCCACAGGAAGCCGGGCCAGGCCAGGACCTGCTGGAGCCGGAACGGGGCGCCGCCGCGCTCGGCGACGAGGGCGCCGACGGTCAGCGCCCAGCCGCCGGCGATCACCACGACGCCCGCGCGGCGCACCGCGCCCGGGCCCTTCGTGGTGTCCCGGAACAGGCGCCGCCACACGTACCAGTTGCCCGTCACCAGGACGGCCACGACCAGTAGCGCGATGAGTACGAAAACGATGGCCACGAGGCGGAGTTCCCCTGTTCCCGGTCAGGACGTCCGTGACGTCCGGCTCAGTGCGCGCAGTCCGCGCAACCCGATGCCCCCGATGACCGTCCCCAGTACGAAGGAGACGACGGCGAGCGTCAGGTGAACGAAGAAGTACGCCGTCGGGTGCCCGTTCTCGAACGCGAGTCCACTGCTGTCCTTGACCAGGTTCTTGACGAAAGTGACCCAGATGACCCAGCTCCACACTCCGAAGGCGAGCAGGAACCAGGAGACGGGGCGGCTGAGCTTCATGGCTCCAGTATCACCGGGCGGTGTCCGGATCCTTGCCCGGGGTGGGGACCTGCCCGGGACTTCGTCAGGTATGGCATGTACGTTTCCGGTCGTGCCCGCACCCAAGAACACCGTCCGGCGATCGCTGCTGGTCGCCTCCGCCGTCCTGCTGTCCACCGCGCTGACCGCGCCCGTCGCGCTCGCGGCCCCCAAGCCGTCGACGAGTCCGTCGGCCACGCCCCCGGCGAAGACGTCCATCGTGGGCGGCGCCCGGCTCAGCCGGCCGGGGACGCAGGTCAACCTCGCGAGCGGGGTGCCGGTGCTGCCGAAGGACCTGTCGGCCCGCTCCTGGATCGTCGCCGACGCCGAGTCCGGCGAGGTGCTCGCCGCGCACAACGCGCACTGGCGGCTGGCCCCGGCGAGCACGCTGAAGATGCTGTTCGCGGACACGCTGCTGCCGAAGTGGCCCGGGACGACGGAGCACAAGGTCGAGCCGTCCGACCTGGCCGGTATCGGCTCCGGCTCCAGCATGGTCGGCGTCAAGGAGGACGAGACGTACACCGTCCACGACCTGTGGCTGGGTGTCTTCCTCCGCTCCGGCAACGACGCCGTGCACGTGCTGTCGGCGATGAACGGCGGCGTCGAGGACACCGTCGAGGAGATGAACGCGCACGCCGAGGAGCTCCAGGCGCTCGACACCCACGTGGTCAGCCCCGACGGCTACGACGCCCCGGGGCAGGTGTCGTCCGCGTACGACCTGACGCTGATCGCCCGTTCCGGGCTGCAGAAGAAGGACTTCCGGGAGTACGCCTCGACGGTCAGGGCGCAGTTCCCCGGCGAGACGAAGAAGAACAAGAAGGGCAAGAAGGTCCGCGGATCCTTCGAGATCCAGAACACCAACCGGCTGCTGGCCGGCGACACCGACGTGCCGGTCTACCAGGGCATAGCCGGTGTGAAGAACGGCAACACCACCAACGCCGGCGCCACCTTCACCGGTGTCGCCGAGCGGGACGGCAAGGTGCTGCTGGTCACCGTGATGAACCCGCGGAAGAACGTGAGCAACGAGGTCTACAAGGAGACCGCGAGGCTCTTCGACTGGGGTTTCAAGGCGGCCGGCAAGGTCGAGCCGGTGGGTGAGCTGGTGCGGCCGAGGAGCGCGGCGCAGGCCGATGCCCAGCCGGGCCCGTCCGCCTCCCCGGGTGAGGCCGGGGGCGCCGGGGACGGTGCCTTCGCGGCCGGCCCGAAGCCGGTGGCGAGTGCCGCGTCGGGCGGCGGCGCCGACGGCATCGGGGTCGCGCTGGGCATCGCCGGCGGAGTGGTGGTGCTGCTCGCGGGCGGCGCCTTCCTGGTCAACCGGCGCTGGCCGCTGCCGGACCTGGTGCGCCGCCGCTCGCGTCCGTGACCCCGGGGACCTCGTCCCGCTTGCTCCGCGTCGCCGTCCAGGCGGCGCAGAACAGGACCAGTTTCGAGGTGAGGTTGATCCACAGCAGCAGGGCCATCGGGACGCCGAACGCGCCGTACATGCTCTTCGTGGCCACGCCCTGCAGATAGCCGCTGAGCAGCAGTTTCAGCAGTTCGAAGCCGACCGCGCCGGTGAGCGCGGCGACGATCAGGCGGTGCCGGGCGGGTTCGACGCCGGGCAGCAGGGTGAGGACGTACAGCAGGAGCAGGAAGTCGGCGCCGACGGCGACGGCGAACGCGGCGACGTGCAGGACGATCCCGCCCCAGCCGCCCTTCTCCAGCCCGATGGCGTCGCTGATCCGGCCGACCATCGCGGAGGCGACGGCGGAGGCGGCCAGGGTGATCAGGACCGCACCGCCCAGGCCGACGAGGATGCCCAGGTCCTTGCCCTTGCCCAGGAGAAGGTTCTCCTCCTCGTCGGGCAGCTCCCACACCGCGCGGAGGCATTCGCGCAGGGAACCGGCCCAGCTGATGCCGGTGAACAGCAGCACGGCACCGGCGATGAGTCCGACGGTGCCGGCGTTCTCCACCAGTTCCCCGATGTCCAACTGGTCGGAGATGCCGGGCACCTGGTCGGTGATCTTGTCTTGGAGGGTGTCCCGCTGGTCCTGGCTGAGTGTGGCGGCGCCGATCGAGGCGGCCACGGTGAGCAGCGGGAACAGCGCGACGAAACTCCTGAACGTCATCGCGGCGGCCAGTCGCGTCCAGTGCACCCGGTCCAGACGCTCGTACGACCGCCACGCGTGCGTGAGCATCAGCCGGGCCGTCCACGGCCCGACGACCGGGAGCCTTTTCAGCCAGTCCATGATCCGACCCTGCCCCCATCGTGGAAGACCCATGTCCGGGTACCCCGGAACCGGACCTCCGTGACCGGTGGCGGAGCGGACGGTTTCCCACCGGCCGGTCTCTCACGGGACGGTTCCGCACCGGCCCGTTCCTCACCAGTCGGCCACCGCCAGGGCGTACATCGCCGCCCAGATCAGGCCGATGACGGCGAGCGCGCGGTCGCCCAGCACCACGTCCTCGGGCTCACCGGCGGTCCCGCGGTCGGCGAAGACGGCGTAGCGGAGGACGGCGAGGACGAAGGCGACCACGGAAAGCTGCCGCCAGGGCAGCACGCTGGTGTGCGGCACACCGCCCTCCTCCAGCGCCCACAGGCAGTAGCCGAGGACGGCGACGCCGGCGGCGAGCTGCCAGACGAAGCGGAGGTAGCCGGTGGTGTACTCGGTGAGCAGCGCACGCGTGGCACCCGCCCTCCCGGTCATCTGCACGGCTTCGGAGTAGCGCTTGGCGGCGACCATGAACAGCGCGCCGAACCCGGTGGTGATGAGGAACCAGCGGGACAGGGGGATGCCGAGGGCGAGGCCGCCGATCACCGCGCGCATCACGAAACCGGTGGTGACGACGACGAGGTCGACGACGAGGACGTGCTTGAGGCTGACGCAGTACGCCAGTTGCACGGCGAGGTAGGCGGTCAGCAGCGCGGCGGCCTCCGGGGGGCACAGCCGGGCCGCGACGGCGGGCGCGAGGACGCCGAGGGCGATCCCTACGGCGTAGGCGGCCGGCACGGGCACCTGGCCGGCGGCGACCGGGCGGCGGCACTTGACGGGGTGGGCGCGGTCGGCGTCGGCGTCGCGCGCGTCGTTGACGAGGTAGACGGCGGCGGCGCAGGCCGTGAACAGGACGAAGACCAGGGAGAGCCGGGTCAGGGCGTGAACGGAGAACAGTTCGCCGGCGGCGGCCGGGGCGGCGATCACCAGGACGTTCTTGACCCACTGCTTGGGCCGCGCGGTCAGCAGCAGGCCCTTGAGGAGGCCGCCCCTGACGGGCGGTGCGGTCTGCCGTCGGTCGGAGCGCTCGCGCAGGAGGGTCACGCGGGGCCTCCCGCCATCCAGCGGGCACCCAGGCGGGCCGTGAGCACGCCGAGGGCGGCGCCGGCCGCCACGTCCGACGGGTAGTGGACGCCGGCCACCAGGCGGGACACGCAGACGGCGGCGGCGAGCGGGGGCACCGCGCGGGCGCCCAGCGCGCCGAAGGCGACGGCGGCGGCCGCCGCGGACGTGGCGTGCGCGCTGGGGAAGGAGTGCCGGCCGACCGTGCCGACCAGGGGTTCGACGTGTGCGGGGCGCGGACGGCGCACGACCCGCTTCACGGCCGAGCCGGCGGCGTGGGCGCCCGCGGTGAGCGCGGTGCCGCGCAGCCAGGCGCCGCGCCGGGGACGGTCCACGACGGCTCCGGCGAGCCCCACCGCGAGCCACACCGCCCCGTGCTCCCCCGCCAGGGACAGCGTCCGCGCGGCACCGGCCACGCGCGGGTCCGCGCCGCACGCTCTGAGGGCGGAGACGATCCGGTGGTCCACGCCGTGGAGACCGAGTGGGCGGGGGAAGTCATAGCGGCCGTGGGGGCCGTGGGGGCCGTGGGAGTCGTGGAGCTCGTCCATGGGGACTCACTGTTCACGCCGGACGGGCCGGAAATCCCGTCACCGAGGAGCGACATCCCATTAATCACCCGTTTCAGGGACGGGTATGACGTTTTAAAACCAAACAGTCACATAAGGGCGATACGGTCACCGTCATGTCTGCCGACACCGTTCCCGTCACGGGGTGGGGCCGCACCGCTCCCACCGCCGCCCGGCTGATCCGCCCACGGACGTACGAGGAGGCCGCCCGGGCCGTCCGGGAGTGCGGGGCCCGCGGAGGCATCGCGCGGGGACTGGGACGGGCGTACGGGGACGCGGCGCAGAACGCGGGCGGCGCCGTGCTCGACATGACGGGCTTGGACCGCGTGCACGCGATCGACGCCGACGGCGGCACCGTGCTGTGCGACGCGGGCGTCTCCCTGCACCGGCTGATGGAGGTGCTGCTGCCGCTCGGCTGGTTCGTGCCGGTCACCCCCGGCACGCGCTACGTGACCGTCGGCGGGGCGGTCGGCGCCGACATTCACGGCAAGAACCACCACGTCTCCGGCTCCTTCTCCCGCCATGTGCTCTCCCTGGAGCTGCTCACCGCCGACGGGCAGGTCCGTACGGTCGTGCCGGGCACGCCGCTGTTCGAGGCGACCGCGGGCGGCATGGGCCTGACCGGGGTGATCCTCACCGCGACGATCCGGCTCCAGCCGGTCGAGACCTCACTGATGTCCGTCGACACCGAGCGCGCGAGCGACCTCGACGACCTGATGGCCCGCCTCGCCGACACCGACCACCGCTACCGCTACTCGGTCGCCTGGATCGATCTGCTGGCCCGCGGCGCCGCCACCGGCCGCGCGGTGCTCACGCGCGGCGACCACGCCCCCCTGGACGCGCTGCCCCGGAACGCACGTGCGCGCGGGGAGCCCCTCTCCTTCCGCACCTCCCGCCTCCCGGCCGCCCCCTCCTTCGTCCCCGAGGGCCTGCTCAGCCGCACCACCGTGGGGCTGTTCAACGAGCTCTGGTACCGCAAGGCGCCCCGCGCGCGGACGGGGCAGCTCCAGCGGATCCCCGCGTTCTTCCACCCCCTGGACGGCGTACCGCACTGGAACCGCGTCTACGGCCGGGGCGGCTTCGTGCAGTACCAGTTCGTCGTCGGGCACGGCCGGGAGGACACCCTGCGCCGGATCGTGCGCCGGATCTCCGAGCGCCGCTGCCCGTCCTTCCTCGCCGTCCTCAAGCGGTTCGGGGAGGCCGACCCCGGCTGGCTGTCCTTCCCGGTGCCGGGCTGGACCCTGGCCCTGGACATCCCGGCCTCGCTGCCCGGCCTCGGCGGCTTCCTCGACGAACTCGACGAGGAGGTCGCCGGCGCCGGCGGGCGCGTCTACCTCGCCAAGGACTCCCGGCTGCGCCCGGAACTGCTCGCGGCCATGTACCCCCGCCTGGACGACTTCCGCGCGCTGCGCGCCGCACTGGACCCGCGCGGGGTGTTCGTCTCCGACCTGGCCCGCCGCCTCCGCCTCCAGGTCACATCCAGCTAGGAGCTGTCATGAAGGACGCCTTCGGCCTCCCCCAGTCCCTGCTCGTCCTCGGCGGCACGTCCGAGATCGCGCTGGCCACCGCGCGGCGGCTGATCGCCCGCCGCACCCGCACGGTGTGGCTGGCCGGCCGCCCCTCCCCCGGCCTGGCCGAGGCCGCCGAAAAACTGCGCGGCCTCGGCGCCGAGGTGCGCACCGTCGCCTTCGACGCACTCGACCCCGCCGCCCACGAGGACACGCTCGGCAAGGTCTTCGCCGAGGGCGACGTCGACATGGTGCTGCTCGCCTTCGGCACCCTGGGCGACCAGGCCCACGACGAACGGGACCCGTCGGCCGCGGTGCGGGTCGCGCAGACCAACTACACCGGCGCGGTCTCGTCGGGCCTGGTGTGCGCGAGCGCCCTCCAGGCGCAGGGCCACGGCTCCCTGGTGGTGCTGTCCTCCGCGGCGGGCGAGCGGGCCCGCCGCGCGAACTTCATCTACGGCTCCAGCAAGGCCGGCCTGGACGCCTTCGCCCAGGGCCTCGGCGACGCGCTGTACGGCACGGGGGTGCACGTCATGGTCGTACGCCCCGGATTCGTCCGTACCCGGATGACCGCAGGACTCCCCGAGGCGCCGCTGGCCACCACGCCGGAGGCGGTCGCGACGGCCGTCGAGCTGGGGCTGCGGCGCCGCGCGGAGACCGTGTGGGTGCCGGGCACGCTGCGGGTGGTGATGTCGGCGCTGCGGCACCTGCCGCGCGGGGTGTTCCGCCGGCTGCCGGTCTGAGACCCGGCCGGGGGCTCAGCGGGCGGAGACGGATCCCCGGTCCACGCTCCCGGACTGCGGGGGCACCACCGCGGTGCCGAAGGGGAAGTCGCGCAGTTTGCGCCACACCCCGTCGGCGCCCTGCTCGTAGAGCGCGAAGCCGGTGCAGGGCCACTCGGCCTCGTAACCGGCGAGCTCCTCGAAGGCGCGGTCCATGGCCGCCTCCTCGATGCCGTGCGCCACGGTGACGTGCGGGTGGTACGGGAACTGCAGCTCGCGGGCGACCGGGCCGGAGGCGTCACGGACCTGCTTCTGCAGCCAGGTGCAGGCCTCGCCGCCGTCGACGACCCGCACGTACACCACCGGCGACAGCGGCCGGAAGGTGCCGGTGCCGGACAGCCGCATCGGGAACGGGCGGCCGGCCGCGGCGACCTCGCCGAGATGCGCCTCGACGGCCGGCAGGTCGGCGTCGTCTATCTCGGTCGGCGGCAGCAGGGTGACGTGCGTGGGGATACCGTGAGCCGCGGCGTCGCCGAAGCCCGCGCGCAGCTGCTGAAGCCGGCTGCCGTGAGGCTCCGGGACCGCGATCGACACGCCGATCGTTACGGTCCCCACGTCGTCTCCTGTCGTTGTGGTGGTGAAGCGTGGCGGTGAAGCTGCGGTGTGCGCCGGGTGACCGCGGAAACGGTCACCCGGTTATCGACTGTACGACCACGACCCGGATGCGGGCAGGCGCAACCGGAGTGATGTGCAGCGCTGTGCGGTGGTACGGATCGCCGCCGTGGGCCGGTTCAGCGCCGGTGCGGTGTGTCCGTCCGGTGCGCCGGCTCAGTGCTTGGCGGGCAGGAAACCGACCCGGTCGTACGCCTGGGAGAGGGTCTCCGCGGCGACGGCACGCGCCTTCTCCGCGCCCTTGGCCAGGATCGAGTCCAGCGTCTCGGGGTCGTCCAGGTACTGCTGGGTGCGCTCCTTGAAGGGAGTCACGAATTCGACCATGACCTCGGCGAGGTCCGTCTTGAGCGCACCGTAGCCCTTGCCGGCGTACTTCTCCTCCAGTTCGGGGATGTCCGCCCCGGTGAGGGTCGAGTAGATCGTGAGGAGATTGCTCACCCCGGGCTTCTCCACGACGTCGTAGCGGATGACCGTGTCGGTGTCGGTGACCGCGCTCTTCACCTTCTTGGCGGTGGCCTTCGGCTCGTCCAGGAGGTTGATGAGGCCCTTCGGCGTGGACGCCGACTTGCTCATCTTGACCGCCGGGTCCTGGAGGTCGTAGATCTTCGCCGTCTCCTTGAGGATGTACGGCTTCGGCATCGTGAACGTCTCGCCGAACCGGCCGTTGAAACGGTCGGCGAGGTCGCGCGTGAGCTCGATGTGCTGGCGCTGGTCCTCGCCCACCGGCACCTCGTTGGCCTGGTAGAGCAGGATGTCCGCGACCTGCAGGACCGGGTACGTGAACAGGCCGACGGAGGCGCGGTCGGCGCCCTGCTTGGCGGACTTGTCCTTGAACTGGGTCATGCGGGAGGCCTCGCCGAAGCCGGTGAGGCAGTTCATGATCCAGGCGAGCTGGGCGTGCTCGGGCACGTGGCTCTGCACGAAGAGCGTGCAGCGGTCCGGGTCGAGACCGGCGGCCAGCAGCTGGGCGACGGCCAGCCGGGTGTTGGCGCGCAGCTCCTTCGGGTCCTGCGGGACCGTGATCGCGTGCAGGTCGACGACCATGTAGAACGCGTCGTGGGTCTCCTGCAGGGCCACCCACTGACGGACGGCGCCGAGGTAGTTGCCGAGGTGGAACGAGCCTGCGGTGGGCTGGATTCCGGAGAGCACGCGGGGTCGGTCAGTCGCCATGTTCCTTATTCTCGCAGGTCCCGCGGAGCGGTCCGGAAATAGGTGGGAACCGATCCGTGCCCGGCGGTGTAACAAAGACGTGAGGACGCGGGAGGGGGGCCGCATCGTCGATGAGGCCGCGGTGATCGCACGCGTACGCGCCGGGGAGCCGGAGGCGTACGCGGAGCTGGTGCGGGCCCATACGGGCATCGCGCTCAGGGCGGCCGCCGCGCTCGGGGCGGGGGCGGACGCGGAGGACGTGGTGCAGCAGGCCTTCGTCAAGGCGTACTGCGCTCTGGGCCGGTTCCGGGACGGCACGGCGTTCCGGCCGTGGCTGCTGTCGATCGTGGCCAATGAGACGAGGAACACAGTGCGTGCCGCCATGCGCCGGAACGGCCTCGCCGACCGGGAGGCGGCGTTCATGGAGGCGGAGCCGGTGATACCGGAGTCGACGGACCCGGCGGTCGCGACGCTGGAGACGGAGCGCCGCGGGGCGCTGGTGTCCGCCCTGGAGAAGCTGAGCGAGGAGCACCGACTGGTCGTCACCTACCGCTATCTGCTCGAGATGGACGAGCGGGAGACCGCCCAGGCCCTGGGCTGGCCCCGGGGCACGGTGAAGTCGCGGCTGAACCGCGCCCTGCGCAAGCTGGAGCGCCTGCTGCCGGACTTCCGGCCCCGGGAAGGGGGTGAGAGGCGTCAACTACCCGGCTCTGTAGGGCCGGGCTTGCAGGCAGAGTGGGGCATGAAGTCCCGCTGTGGTTTCCTGCGTCCGGAACGGTTAGGCCGTTCTGGGGCGGTTGACCGCGCCCCGCTGCCACGCGGCATCGGCCCGGTGGGCGATGTTGCGGGAGCCGTTGTGGTCCGCGTGCATGACCGTTCCGCAGGACCTGCACACGAACCGTGCCTGTGTCACCCGGTTGGTGCGGTGGGTGTGCCGGCACTCGGAGCACTGGCGGGAGGTGTTGCGCGGGTCCACGTGGACCACGGGCACACCCGCCCGCCTGGCTTTGTAGGCGATGAACGCGCCGAGCTGGGCGAATGCCCAGGAGTGCAGTCGTGCCCGCTGGTCTTTCCTGGCCGTAACCCTCTGCCGGATACCGGACAGGTCTTCCAGTCCGATACCGCGGGAGGTGCGTTCAGCGGTGGTCACGAGTTTCTTGGCGATGATGTGGTTGCGCTGGGTGGCGTACCGGGTCTCTTTGCGGCGCTGGCGCTTGAGGACACGGGCCGCGCTCTTGGTGCGCTTCTTCTGGAGCTTGGCGCGCAGGTCACGCTTGCGTCGCCGGTAGCGGTTGACCTGCCGCCCGGACATGATCTCGCCGTCCGAGGTGGTGGCGATGTTGACGATGCCGAGGTCGACGCCGAGAAAGCCGTCGGGCTCGTAGGTCTCGGGTTCGGGTACGTCGACGGTGGCGATCAGGAAGAACATCCCGTCACGCATCACCAGGTCGGATTCGCCCTTGCGGGAGGCGAGCAGGCGGAGCGTTTCGGGCGAGCAGACGAACGGCATGTGCTTGAGACGTCCGGCCAGTGTCCAGATACTGACGGTCCGGGCGTCGAGGTTCCAGGTCAGAATCCGGTCGTCATACGGCTGGGCCGCGTCCTCACGGAACCGGACCGGCCCGGACTCCACCCGGGCACGGCGCCTGGACCCCTCGGGGCCGTGGTTCCCGGCCTTGAGGTTGCCCTTCAGCGTGGCGTAGGCGTCGCACACCTTCTTCACCACCCGCACCGCGGACTGCGCCCCGAGATCGAAGTCGGCCTTGATCCGGTGGTACACGGCATCCTGCAACACGTTACGGCGCTTGAGGTCCTTCGCGAACGCCACCTCCGATGCCGCGTTCGCGGCCCGGTTGCAGGCACGCAGAGTCGCCGCCAGCGCGTCCGCGTCATGAGCGGACGCAGGCAACAACTTCACCTGCGCGACAATCTTCACACAGAACACCCTAGTACACAGAGTGACGAGAGATGAACTCTACGCACAGACACAACGAAGAGAACTCCGCCGCCGCGCGGCTCCGCCGCGAAGAAGCCATTCCTCCCGGGGCTGAAGCCCTGGGCTTCCTGGCTGGATCACGGTGGTGGGCGATACCGGGGGCCGTGGCCGGAGCGGTACCGGCCCTGTGCTGCGCCCGTATGTGACGCGGTGGCCCCTGGTCCGCCGGCGGAAGGACGACCCGGGGCCGCGGCAGGAGCTGCTGGACGCCTGACGACGGGCGCGCGGCGGCCCGGTGCGTGACCGGACCGCCGCGGGGCGCGTCGAGCAGGGCCGGGTCGCCTCAGCCGAGGTCGATCTCCGGGTAGAGCGGGAAGCCGGCGACGAGCTCGGTGGCGCGGCGGGAGATCTCGTCGGCGACCTTCGCGTCGAGGACGTGGGCGGCCTTGGAGGGGGCACCGGACTTGGTGGTGCCGGGCTCGGTCGTCGTCAGGACCCGGTCGATCAGGCCCGCGACCTCGTCCATCTCCGCCGTGCCCAGGCCGCGCGTGGTCAGCGCGGGGGTGCCGATGCGGATGCCGGAGGTGTACCAGGCGCCGTTGGGGTCGGCGGGGATGGCGTTGCGGTTGGTGACGATGCCCGAGTCGAGCAGGGCGGCCTCGGCCTGGCGGCCGGTGAGGCCGTAGGAGGTGGCGACGTCGATCAGGTTGAGGTGGTTGTCGGTGCCGCCGGTGACCAGGGTGGCGCCGCGCCGCATCAGGCCCTCCGCGAGGGCGCGGGAGTTGTCGACGATGCGCTGGGCGTAGTCCTGGAAGGCGGGCTGCCGGGCCTCGGCGAGGGCGACGGCCTTGGCGGCCATGACGTGCGGGAGCGGGCCGCCGAGGACCATCGGGCAGCCGCGGTCGACCTGGTCCTTGAGGGAGTCGTCGCACAGCACCATGCCGCCGCGCGGGCCGCGCAGCGACTTGTGGGTGGTGGTGGTGACGATCTGGGCGTGCGGGACCGGGTCGAAGTCGCCGGTGAGGACCTTGCCGGCGACGAGACCGGCAAAGTGGGCCATGTCGACCATGAGCGTGGCGCCGACCTCGTCGGCGATCTCGCGCATGATCCGGAAGTTCACCAGACGGGGGTAGGCGGAGTAGCCGGCGACGATGATCAGCGGCTTGAACTCGCGGGCGGAGACGCGCAGGGCCTCGTAGTCGATGAGGCCGGTGGCCGGGTCGGTGCCGTAGGAGCGCTGGTCGAACATCTTGCCGGAGATGTTCGGGCGGAAGCCGTGGGTGAGGTGGCCGCCGGCGTCCAGGGACATGCCGAGCATGCGCTGGTTGCCGAAGGCCTGGCGCAGCTCGGCCCAGTCGGCCTCGGAGAGGTCGTTGACCTGGCGGGCGCCGGTCTTCTCCAGGAAGGGGGCCTCGACGCGGTCGGCGAGTACGGACCAGAAGGCGACCAGGTTGGCGTCGATGCCGGAGTGCGGCTGGACGTAGGCGTGGCGGGCGCCGAAGAGCTCCTTGGCGTGCTCGGCGGCGAGCGACTCGACGGTGTCGACGTTGCGGCAGCCGGCGTAGAAGCGGCGGCCGACGGTGCCCTCGGCGTACTTGTCGCTGAACCAGTTGCCCATCGCGAGGAGGGTGGCCGGGGAGGCGTAGTTCTCGGAGGCGATCAGCTTGAGCATCTCGCGCTGGTCGACGACCTCCTGGCCGATGGCGTCGGCGACGCGCGGCTCGACGGTGCGGATGACGTCGAGCGCGGCTCGGTAGGCCTGGGAGGCGAGGGTGAGCTCGGCTGGCATGGGGACCTCCGGACGTTGTGATCGGCGTTCGGGTCGGCCCAGGCGCACGGCACATGTTTCGGACCCGAAGGGTCCGGGGCCGCTTCCCGATGGTTGTTCCCATCCTTGCGCGCCAGTCACGGCCCACGGTCACATTACCGGGTGGCACGAAGTGCCACGGGGAGGCGTCCACCATGCGGGCGTCGGCCTCCGCCTCGTCGACGCGGGCGGCGCGGGAGGCGTGCTAGAGGATCACGTGGGGCAGGAAGCGGGCGTACTCGTCCGTCACCAGGCCCGACGACTCCCGGATGCCCAGGCCCGCCGACTCGTCCTCCACCACCCAGGCGCCCAGGACGACGTGGTTGCCGTCGAAGGCGGGGAGGGGGGCGAGCTGCTGGTAGCAGCAGGGTTCCTCGCGGGGGACCGGATCGGAGCCGGGCTCGTGGACGGTCACTCCCGCGCCCTCGCGGCCGAGCAGGGGCTTGGCGACCCAGCCGGTGGTGTCCGCCAGGTCCCGTGGGCCGTCGAGGTAGGAGGGGAGGAGGTTGGGGTGGCCGGGGTAGAGCTCCCAGAGGATCGCCAGGAGGGCCTTGTTGCTGAGGAGCATCTTCCAGGCCGGCTCGATCCACAGGGTGGTGCCGGTGCCGCCGCCGTTGTCGAGGGTGTCGAGGACGTGGCCGGCGAAGCGGTCGGTGGTGAGCCACTCCCAGGGGTACAGCTTGAAGATGCTGCGGATGAACCGGAGCCCGTTGTCGACGAAGCGGCCGGAGAGACGGTCCCAGCCGATCTCCTCCATGGAGAGCCAGTCGGTGGCGAGGCCGGCCTGTTCGGCGGTCTCCTTGAGGTAGGCGACGGTCATGAGGTCCTCGCCGAGTTCGTCGGCGGAGGAGTGGGCGAAGTACAGGGGGCTGCCCGGCGGGAGAAGTGCGGCCTGCTTCCTCCAGGCGTCGACGAGGCGCTCGTGGAGGGAGTTCCACTGGTCGGCACCGGGGAAGCGTTCCTCCATCCAGAACCACTGGGGGGAGGCGGCCTCCACCAGGGAGGTGGGGGTGTCGGCGTTGTACTCCAGGAGTTTCGCCGGGCCGGTGCCGTCGTAGCGGAGGTCGAAGCGGCCGTAGACGGAGGGGAGTTCGGCGCGCCGGTGCCAGGCCTCGGCGACCACGCGGGCGATGCGCGGGTCGGTGATGCCGAGGTCGGCGAAGCGGTCGGCGGTGACGATGTGCTCGGCGGCGGCGAGGCACATGCCGTGCAGTTCCTCGACGACCTCCTCCAGCGCCTCGATCTCCTCCAGGCCGAAGACGTAGTAGGCGCTCTCGTCCCAGTAGGGGCGCAGGGAGCCGTCCGGGTAGCGGGTGAGCGGATAGATGAGCCCCTGCTCCTCGACGGTCTCCTGCCAGCCGGGGCGGGGCTCGGTCGTACGCCGTTCCATGATCCGGTCAGCCGCCGCTGCTGCCGGAGCCCGAGCAGCCGAAGCCGCCCCGGTCGACTGCCTCGCTGCGGCTGAAGGTGCCGTCGTCGGCGTAGCCTCTGCTGACGTCGGCGTCGTAGTACCAGTCCGCGTTGGTGCGGGACGTACTGATCGAACCGGAGGTCTTCCCGGAGGACTTGCAGTTCTTGTCGGCGACGATCTTGTAGCCGTTGAGGTAGTCGTAGCTGTCCCGGTCCACGCACCGCCGGTCCGGATCCGACCCGCACGCCGACAGCGCCGCCGCGAGCACGCCCATCCCTCCGAGCACCACCGTGCTGGACCGCAGCCGCCGCCGTGTCTCCGCCATGCCCGTCACTCCCCCTCGCACACCTCCGGGTCACCTCTCCCGGCTCGCGGCGGACAGCCTAGAGACCGCCCGGACGGCACGCACAGGAGCCCCCCGCCGGCAGCGCTCCCCTGCCGCCCATTTGCGGCTCTTGGCGCGTTATGCCGGCTCGGTGCGTCAGGGCAGCGCCCGGCACAGGGCGTCCAGGGTGCCGGCCCAGGCGTGGTCCGGCGGGGTGGCGTAGCCGACGACCAGGGCGTCGCCCGCCGTGGTGGCGGTGGCGGGGTGGCGGAAGCGGGAGAGACCGTGGACGGCGAGGTTCTGCCAGGTGGCGGCCTGGACCACGGACCGTTCGGTGCCGGGCGGGAGCCGGAGGACGGCGTGCAGGCCGGCCGCGATGCCGGTGATCCGGACGTCGGGGGACCGGACGGCGAGGGAATCGACCAGCACGTCGCGGCGGCGGCGGTAGCGCAGGCGGGCGGCGCGGACGTGGCGGTCGTAGGCGCCGGAGGTGAGGAACTCGGCGAGGGTGAGCTGTTCGAGGACGCTCACGGAGTGGCCGCCGCCGTGGGCGACGACGTCCGGGAGCAGGGACGGGGGCAGGACCGCCCAGCCCAGGCGGAGGCCGGGGGCGAGGGACTTGCTGGCCGTGCCGAGGTAGGCCACGTGGTCGGGGTCGAGGTTCTGGAGCGCGCCGACGGCCTGGCGGTCGTAGCGGAACTCGCCGTCGTAGTCGTCCTCCAGGATCAGTCCGCCGGTGCGGCGCGCCCAGTCGACGACGGCGGCGCGGCGCTCGGGCGGCAGGGCGCCGCCGAGGGGGAACTGGTGGGCCGGGCTGAGCAGCACCGCGTCGGCGGCGCCCGGGTCCTGGGCGCGGGTGCCGAGGGAGTCGAAGGGGAGCGGGACGGTGGTCAGGCCGGCGCGGGTGGCCAGGTCCCAGTGGACGTCCAGTCCGTAGGACTCCACGGCCAGGGTGCGGGCGCCGCGGGCGCGCAGGACCTCGCAGAGGAGGCGGAGGCCGCCGGCGAAACCGGAGCAGACGACGATCCGTTCGGGATCGGTGCGTACGCCGCGCACCCGGGCGAGGTAGTCCGCGAGGGCCGTGCGCAGTTCGGGCCGGCCGCGCGGGTCGCCGTAGCCGAGGGCGTCGTGCGGTGCGGTGGCGAGGGCGCGGCGGGTGGCCTTGAGCCATTCGGCGCGGGGGAAGGAGGAGAGGTCGGGGGTGCCCGGGACGAGGTCGTACGGAAGCCGGCCGGGGGCCCGGCGCGGGGACGGCCGGCGGGCCGACGGGGTGGGGACCGCGCGGTCGGCGACGCGGGTGCCGGAGCCCTGCCGGGCGGTGAGCCAGCCCTCGGCGACCAGGTCGGCGTAGGCGTCGGCGACGGTGTTGCGGGCGATGCCCAGGTCGGCGGCGAGGGAGCGGGAGGAGGGCAGCCGGGTGCCGGGGGCGAGCCGGCCGGTGCGGACGGCCTCGCGCAGGGCCTCGGTCAGGCCGCGGCGCAGACCGGGACCGGTCGGTTCGAGGTGGAGGTCGATGCCGAAAGTGGCCCAGCGTTCCGCCATGGAAGTGGACCATACTCCTGGGCTGCCTCGCTCCTAGGGTCGAGGCATGACCACTACCGAGACGAACACCGAGTACGCCCCCGAGCCGCCCGTCCGGCTGGAGTGGGCCCGGCACGCCCCCGAGGTCTACAAGGCGATGATCCGGCTGGACTCCGCCGCCAAGAAGGGGCTCGACGCCAAGCTGTACGAGCTGGTCAAGATCCGTGCCTCGCAGCTCAACCACTGCGCCTTCTGCCTGGACATGCACACCAAGGACGCGCTCGCGGCGGGTGAGAGCGTCGAGCGGATCATCCAGCTCGGCGCGTGGGAGGAGTCGCGGCACTTCTACACGGAGAAGGAGCTCGCGGCGCTCGAGCTGACCGAGGCGGTCACCGTGCTGACGGACGGCTTCGTGCCGGACGAGGTGTACGAGCGGGCCGCCAAGCGGTTCGAGGAGCCGGAGCTGGCGCAGCTCATCGCCGCGATCACGGTGATCAACGCGTGGAACCGGTTCGGTGTGACCTGCCGGATGACCCCGGGCCACTACACGCCGGGACAGCACGGGTGACGGTCCGTACGACCCGTCTCGACGCCGGTGTCCGCGGCGCGCTGCGGGCCGTGAGCGCCGCCGCCAAGAGGGGCCTCGGCGATCCCGGGCTGGCCGAGCTGGTCCAGATCCGTGCCTCGCAGCTCAACCACTGCGCGTTCTGCCTCGACATGCACCTCGCCCTCGCCCGCGAGGGCGGGGCGGTGCGCGAGGCCCAGCTCGATCTCCTGGAGGCCTGGAGTGAGGCCGGGGACGACGTCTTCGACGCGCGGGAGCGTGCCGCGCTGGAGCTGACCGAGGCGGTCACGGTGCTGACCGAGGGCTTCGTGCCCGACGAGGTGTACGAGCGGGTGGCCCGGCACTTCGACGCCGCCCGGCTCGCCCACCTCGTCGCGCTGATCACCGCCGTCAACGGCTGGAACCGGCTGATGGTCGCCCGCCGGATCCCGCCGGGTTCCACCGATTGGTGAACTCCGGTCACCGGCGCGTGCGCGGTCCATGACCGGCAGCGCTCCGGAGCACAGGGCACGGGGCACAGGACACGGGGCACGGGGCGCGACGGAGCGACGCAGCGGGACAAAAGGCCCGGATGCGGTCGGGAAGCCCTCGGGTCAGCCCTGTTCGCAGGTGGTGGCCGGGGGGCAGAAGTGCGCGACGGCGGTCAGCGCCAGGTGCAGTTCGGGGTCGATGCCGTCGGTGGGCGGGCCGTACGCGGCGATCGCGTACGTCTTGCCGTCGCCCGGAGCGCGGAAGCGCACGTCCTGGACGTGCCAGCTGCCGACGTCCGGCTCGCCCCGCAGGGAGTCGGCCCGGTACTCCAGCCGCAGCCCGGAGACGCCGGCCTCGTCGACCGGCTCCAGGGAGACCTTCTCGAAACCTTCGGCCTTCGGCGTGCTGTCGGACAGGAACAGGTCGAAGGACTCCTCGGGGGAGGACTCCGCGACCTCGTACACCTGGAGGCGGCGGTACCCGTCGGCACTGCGGTAGTTGACGACGTCCATGCCGTGCTGGGAGGCCACCGCCTCGCGCGTCCAGCCCAGCGGGCGGGCGATGGCGAAGCCCTCGGCGTCGGTGTGAAGCTCGTAGTCGGCGGGGAGTCCGGACGCCTGGCCGGAGGGGGAGCCGGTGCCGCCGTCGGTGGGTTCGACGGCGGCCGTGCCCACGCCCGACGGGCCGGGGCTCACGTCGGACGTCGGCGCCGGGCCGGAGGTGGCCGCGTGGTCGTCGCGGGAGCCGGGCCCGCCGTCCGCCGCGTCGTCGTCGACGACCAGCGTCAGCAGCAGCGCCACGGCGGCCCCGGCCGCGGCGGCCCCGCCCAGTACGCCCCACAGGAGCCGTCGGCCGGGGCCCCGGCCGACGGGCGGCACCGGCTCGGCGGACGGCCAGACGGCGCCGTGCGGCGGTTCAGGACTGGACCAGGCTCCGTGACCCGCGGCGGGCCCCGGTATGCCGCCCGCCGGTACGGCGGCCGTCGGCACGTCGTCCGGCGCGTCCGGTTCGAGCGGCAGGAACTCCGGGCGCGGCGGGGGCGGCGGGGTGACCGGTGCGGCGCCGTCGCCGCCGTCCTCCCAGCGCTGGGCGTCCTCGTTCCAGTACCGCTGTCCCCCGCTCATCACGTCCCTCTCACATTCCCAGCAGGCCGGCGACGGCTCCCGCCGACGCGAACAGCGTCACGATGTTCTGGGCGTCCGTGAGTACCTCGCGCAGCCGCCGGAGGCGGCCCTCACCGGCCGTCCCGGTCCGGGCGATCTCCTCCTCGGTCTCGGCGAGGGTCTCGTCCAGCCGCACGGCCTGCTCGTTCTCCCGCAGCCGGGCCAGGTCACCGCGGAGTTCCCGCACGGCCGCCAGCAACTGCTCGGCGGACTCGTCGCGCGCCGCGGGAGCGCTGTTGCGGGTCTCGGCGCGCGCGTGGTCGCCGAAGGCGAAGGAGGAGTTGTCGGCGCGGCCGATGCTGACGTTCGGCTCGTTGACTGTCATCGCTGGTCGGATCCCTTCTGCGGCGGGGGGCCGCCGGTCGTGGTCTCGGCGCGCGCGTGGTCACCGAAGGCGAACGAGGAGTTGTCGGCGCGGCCGATGTGCACCGCTCCGTTGCTGATGTTGACGATCTTCTGCACGAACTCGCCGGTCTCGTAGCCGGCCTCGGCCAGGGCCAGCCGCACCCCGCGCCCGATGCGGTCCTGGACGCTCCTGAGGTACCGGGCGACGTCCATCTCCTGGAAGGTGGACCCGGAGGGCGCCGAGGCGAGTTCCCGCACCGAGAGGGCCGGACCGTCGGGCAGCGCGTGCGCGTATCCGCCGGTCAGCATCCGCCACAGGTGGACCGCGCCCCGGCCGAGTGTCACCAGCGAGCGGCCCGCGGAGCCGGGCACCAGGACGGCGGCGCCGGCGATCCGGCCGGCCGGGCTGTCGTGGAGGAACCGGTGCGAGGTGCGGTCGGCGTCCTTGAAGTCCGCGCGGACCGGCCTCAGCACGTGCGGGGCGATCTCCAGCATGAGCATCCGGCCCTGCGTGTGGACGCGCACGAAGACCGTGACGACCAGTTCCTCCTCCCAGCCGCCGACACGGACACGCAGGAAGTGCCGGCGCTTCTCGCCGCCCTCCTCGACGGCCCGCCCCCGGTGCTGCTCGAACTCCGCCGGCCCGTAGGGCGCCTGGTCACGGCTGAGGAGCCCTTCGACGGGCAGGAACACGCACTCGTCGATCTCCAGGCGGCGCAGCCGGTCCCGTACGCCGGGGCCCGCGTACTCGGCGGGCACGCGCAGCTGCTCCAGCAGCGGCCGGATCCGGTCGAGGATCGCGCGGTTGCTGAGCGGCTGCTGCTTCTTCTCCTCGTCCGGCCGCAGTTCCACGGCGAGCACCCAGGTGTCGTACGCCGCGCCCGCCCCGCAGAACGGACGCGCCTCGTGGTACATGACCAGCGGGGCGTGCTGTTCCAGCCGGATGCGGTGCGCCAGCCGCCGCAGCCGCTGCCCGTCGGCCCGCTCGGCGGGGTCGCCGGCGGCGTCCGGGAAACGCCGCGGGGACAGTTCGGCGGCGAGGGCGCGGGCGAACTGGTTGCGCTGGGCCGCCGTGCACAGGCCGATGCAGACGAGCACACCGATCCCGAGCCAGGCCTGCCACGGTTCGGCCAGGGTCGCGAAGGTGTCGGCGAGCAGTCCCAGCGCGTCGTCTCCGCCGGAGTCGTACGAGGACTCGTACCCGGAGTCGTCGTCCGTGCCGCCGCCGAAGGCGACCGTCCCCAGCGTCAGCAGGGCGAGCCCGGTGAGCACACGGCCGGTCCAGCGCGCCAGGAACGCGGTGAGCCAGCGGTACCAGGGCGGCTGTGCCGCCCGCCCGCGGAGCAGGGGCGCGGCGGCGAGCAGCAGGCTGGGCCAGAGGAAGAAGGCGAGCAGGCCACCGCTGAGCGGTCCGCCCACCACCCACAGCCCGAGGACGGCCGCCGCCCACAGCAGCTCGTGGCGCCGGGCGCGCAGCGCGTGCGCGAGGACGCGGGCGGCGTCGAAGCCGAGCGAGGGCGCGACGACGCGCTGCTCGTTGAGGTAGAGCTGCTCGATGACCTGGTCGCGGTAGCCGGAGTCCAGGTAGACGCCCGCGCACAGCAGGCGGGACGCCTCGCTGGCGTGCGGTGGTGTGGGCGGCGGGTCGGACGGCGACGCCGGGCCGGTGTGCTGTGGTTGCTGCGGCACGTATGCGGTGCTCACGCGAATCCCCCGATACGCGAATCGACGCGGCCGGCACTCGAAGTGACGGGGGATCAGCATAGGGGAGGCGGAGGTGCCTGCGAACCGGATTACCGAGTGGAATCACGTTCGGGGGCCGGGCACGCGCGGGCCCCGCACCGGACGAACCGGCGCGGGGCCCGCGGGGAAATCGGTCCCGGTCAGATGAGGCCGAGGCCGCGGACCGCCTCGCGCTCCTCCTCGAGCTCCTTGACGGAGGCGTCGATGCGGGCGCGGGAGAACTCGTTGATCTCCAGGCCCTGGACGATCTCGTACGTCCCGTCCTTCACGGTGACCGGGAAGGAGGAGATCAGGCCCTCCGGGACGCCGTAGGAGCCGTCCGACGGGATGCCCATGGAGGCCCAGTCGCCGTCGGCGGTGCCGTTGACCCAGGTGTACACGTGGTCGATGGCGGCGTTGGCGGCGGAGGCGGCCGACGAGGCGCCACGGGCCTCGATGATCGCGGCGCCGCGCTTGGCGACGGTCGGGATGAAGTCCTCGGCCAGCCACTTCTCGTCGTTGACGGCCTCGGCGGCGTTCTTGCCGGCGACCGTGGCGTGGAAGATGTCGGGGTACTGGGTGGCGGAGTGGTTGCCCCAGATCGTCAGCTTCTTGATCTCGGAGACCGGGACGCCGGTCTTCTTCGAGAGCTGGGTCAGCGCGCGGTTGTGGTCCAGGCGGGTCATGGCGGTGAACCGCTCGGCGGGTACGTCCGGGGCGGCGGCCTGGGCGATCAGGGCGTTGGTGTTGGCCGGGTTGCCGACGACCAGGACCTTGATGTCGTCCGCGGCGTGGGCGTTGATGGCCTGGCCCTGCGGCTTGAAGATGCCGCCGTTGGCCTCCAGGAGGTCACCGCGCTCCATGCCCTTGGTGCGCGGGCGGGCGCCCACGAGAAGACCGACGTTGGCGCCGTCGAAGGCCACGTTCGGGTCGTCCGTGATGTCGATGCCCTGGAGGAGCGGGAACGCGCAGTCGTCCAGCTCCATGGCCGTGCCCTCGGCGGCCTTGAGCGCCGGGGTGATCTCCAGCAGGCGCAGCTTGACCGGCACGTCCGCGCCGAGCAGCTGGCCGGAGGCGATGCGGAAGAGCAGGGCGTAACCGATCTGGCCGGCCGCGCCGGTGACGGTGACGTTCACGGGAGTGCGGGTCATGGCGTTCTCCGTATGACAGCTGGCGGTGGGGCGGTCCCTGCCCCGGGGTGCGGGATCCCGCTCCGGCTCGTGACCGGCGTCCACCACGATGATCGATCATCGGTTCGGATGATCGATCTCTTGGCGTCAAGAGAGATCCAGCGGTCAGGCTATCGCGCATCCGCGGGCGCGGACGGCCGGGCTCCCTGTGGCCCGCCCCACAGAGTGACGGCCCGGGTACGCGGGTGGCCGGGCGGGCACAAAAGGGGCGGCCGCTCCGTCCGGGAGAGGTGAGGGCGGGGCGGCCGCCGTCGGGGACCGACCGTGCCGGACTCCCGTGGGGGTACTTTCCGCCTGCCCCTCTTCCGCCGCACCATGCGCATCCCCACACTTCCCCCACATATATGGACCCATATGGACCAGTACGGGCCGGTACGGGCCCATATGTGTGGCGGGACGGATCATGTGCGGGTACTACTCCGTGCAGCCCTTCTCACCGGTGGCGGCCAGTACGGCACAGGCCTTCGCGTCCTTCGCGCCCTTCACCGGCACCATCGGGGTGTACGTGACCGTGTCGCCGGCCGCGGTGATGCTGTCGCTCTGCTTCGACGTGCCCGCGCTGATCTCGACCTTGTCCCCCTGCGTGCCCTGCGTGATGCGTCCCCAGGCCGCGGCGCAGGTCTCGCTGTAGCGGACCTCCACCGTGGTGGCGCCGACGGTCCCGGTCCCCGTGGTGGTCACCAGGTCGCCGCTGCACCCCATGGCCTCGGCGTCCTTGCCCGCGCAACTGTCGCCGCTGCACTTCACGCCGGGAGGCAGGTCGACAGGGGCGGTGGCGGTGGGCGAGGGGGACTTCCGGGTCTCGTCCTTCTTCGTGTCGCCCTCGACGCTGGTGACATAGAACGCGGCGGCGACCACCACCAGCGCTCCCACCGCTCCGGCGATGAACGTCGACGTCCGCCGCTTGCCGCCGGAACGGCCCGGTCCGCCCGGACGGCCCTGACCGGACGCGCCGGGGGGCGGTGCGCCGTACGTCCCGGAGGCGCCCGCCGCGGGCCCGGGGCCGCGGTGGCCCGTCCGCGGCGGGTCGGCCGGTGCGGCGACCCCCCAGGAGTTCGTCCCGGCCGAACCGTCCCGCGCGCCGCCGGTGGCGTCGCGCACCTCCGAGGCGGTCGGCTGCGGCGGCACGCTCGGCGCGACTCCGGCCGGCCCCGCGACGCCCGGACGGACCGCGGACGCGCCCTTGCGGGCGGATCCGCCGCCCGGGCCGGAGGACGGTCCGGCGAGCTCGCTGAGCGCGGCGCGCGCCTGCGAGATCCTGATCGCCTCCATCGTCATGTCGTGACGCATCTCCGAGCGGCTCCAGGCACGCTCGGCGAGCTCCCACATGGTGGTGAGGTGCATCGGGTTGGTCCCGGTGACCTCGGCCAGGGCCACGATCGCGCCCTTGGGCGCGAGCAGCCGGCCGTTCAGATAACGCTCCCAGGACGTCTTGCTGTAGCCCGTGCGGTCGGAGACCGACGCGACGCTCAGGCCGCTGCGGTCCACGACCCGCCTGAGCTGGCTCGTGAACTCCCTGATCTGCGGATCGAGTTCATCCGGCAAGGCCTTCCAACGAGGCATTGCTTCCCCCCTCTTCCCCCCGGTTGGTACTGGTCGTTCCCTCGTGCATGGTGCCCCTTGCCGAGTCCCCGTTGTGGATACCCACGAGGATGCCGCCGGGCGGGGTCTCAGTTCCCGGGGCGGGGGCGCACGGGAGCATCGGGGCCGCGGGCAGGCACCGTCGCACGCCTACTCACTCGCGGCCCAGTGTCCCATCGGTCACCCCCTCGGCCGAACGGAACCCGGGCACCTGCGCGCGGGACGCCAGGACGGCCCCGTTTCCTCACGCTAGCCCGCCGTCCCCCTACTTCGACGCACAACGGCAAACTTGTCAATACATCGACATAAACCCGCCGCAGGCGGTCGTCCCCGCCCCGTTCCGACGCCGGCCGCCGGCTCGGCCACATCGCAAGGTTGTACGGGGATTGCGGAGACCGTACCGGAACGGTCACTTCCGTGCCACAGCCCCCGGACAGCCGTTGAACAGGCCCTTCACGGTGCAGGAACGTGGTCCCCGGCGGCGGCCCGTCCTCTCACGGGGGTGAGGACGGGCCGCCGCCGCTCACAGAACGCGGACTAACTGTCGACCGTGAAGTGCAGCGTGTCCTTCAGGAACGGAATCTCCAGCAGCGGATTCGGCTGCACCATCAGCGCCAGCATCGCGATCACCAGCCCCAGTCCCCCGTACGTCACGATGTCCGTGAAACGGGAACGCACCGCGAGCATCCCCACGTCCCGCACCAGCCACCGCAGCAGGGCCCCGGCCACCAGCGCCACGCCGACCAGCAGCGTGCCCAGCCGGAACTGGTCCAGCGCGGTCAGCAGCAGCCCCGTTCCGACCGTGAGCAGCACGGAGAGGATCGGCCACTGACGGGCGGGCGCGGGGGCGTCGCGGGGGGCGGCCCTGCCCCCGCCCTCGGGGCGCGCGGTGTCCCTGGTGAACAGGGGGAACCGCCGGGTGGTGCGGCGCGGCCTGCCCTCGGCGTCGGGCGCGCTGACGGGATCACGGACCGTGATGTCCTCGGCCCGTTCCTCCGTCCGCCCCTCGGCCCGCTTCTCGGAGACGTCCGGGGTCTTCCGCTCAGCCGACACTGCGCTCCGCCGCCTCGACCACGTTGACCAGCAGCTGGGCCCGGGTCATCGGGCCGACGCCGCCGGGGTTCGGGGCGACCCAGCCGGCCACCTCGGCCACGCCCGGGTGGACGTCGCCCAGGATCTTGCCCTCGGCACTGCGGGAGACACCGACGTCGAGGACGGCCGCGCCCGGCTTGACGTCCTCGGGGCGGATCAGATGGGCGCTGCCCGCGGCGGCCACGATGATGTCCGCGCGCCGGAGGTGGGCCGACAGGTCGCGGGTGCCGGTGTGGCACTGGGTCACCGTGGCGTTCTCGCTGCGCCGGGTCAGCAGCAGGGGCATCGGGCGGCCGATGGTCACACCGCGCCCGACGACCACGACCTCCGCGCCCTTGATCTCCACGCCGTGGCGGCGCAGCAGGGTGATGATGCCGTTGGGGGTGCAGGGCAGGGGGGCCGGCTCGTTGAGGACGAGACGGCCGAGGTTCATCGGGTGGAGGCCGTCGGCGTCCTTGGCCGGGTCCATCAGTTCGAGGATGCGGTTCTCGTCGATGCCCTTGGGCAGCGGGAGCTGGACGATGTAACCGGTGCAGGCGGGGTCCTCGTTCAGCTCGCGGACGACCGCCTCGATCTCCTCCTGTGTGGCCGTGTCCGGCAGTTCGCGCTGGATGGAGGCGATGCCCACCTGGGCGCAGTCGCGGTGCTTCCCGGCGACGTACTTCTGGCTGCCGGGGTCCTCCCCGACGAGGATCGTGCCGAGGCCGGGCGTGACGCCCTTCTCCTTCAGCGCCGCCACACGGGCGGTCAGATCGGACTTGATCTCGGCTGCGGTGGCCTTGCCATCGAGAATCTGGGCGGTCATGCCCCCATCCTCGCGGATGACCGGGCCCCGGTTCCAATCCGCCCGTATGACGGGCGGCCACCGGGCCCCCCGAGCGCGTATCGCCCGTTTACCACCAAGATCAGCGATGTTGCACTTGCACAACACATACGGCCTACGCCTGGACAAGGAAAGGAACGGTCAAGAACGATGAGGACACAGTGCCGCGGGCAGAACCGGGGGGACGGACCGCATCTGTAGAACTTCCTCCGCGCCGAGTCTCGCGTCGTCCCCGCACCTGAAGCGCAACGGAGGAAGAACCGCCATGAGTTTCGGCGACCCGAACAACCCCTACGGGCCCCCGCAGGGTGGCCAGCAGCCGCCGGCCCCCGGCTACGGCTATCCCCAGCAGCCCCAGCAGGGGTACGGCTATCCGGCGGCGCCGCCGGTGGGCGCCTACGCCGGTGCCCCGGTGCCGACGTCCATGCCGGGAACGGTGAGCACGGCACGCGTGCTGCTGTGGGTCATCGTGGGCCTGCAGCTCATCGGCACGGCGCTGTTCGCGATCAGTGCCGCGGGCGTGGAGGCCGCGAAGGACGACCCGACGCTGAGCGAGGAGCCCGCGTTCGAGCAGCTCGCCGACTACTCGTCCGGCCTGCTCTGGGGTCTGACCCTGTTCGCGCTGGTGTGGGGCGTGTTCGCGCTCGTGCTGGCCGTCAAGTTCGGCAAGGGCGGCAACGGCGTCCGTATCACCGCGCTGATCTTCGGCATCATCACCGCCATCCTCGGCATCTACCCCTTCATCCTGGTGGGTCTGATCCACACGGTGCTGGCGATCCTGATCGCCGTGTTCGTCGGCAACGCCGCGGGCAGCGCCTGGTTCAAGCGCCCGCGCTACTGAGGGCGACCGCCCCGAGCGCACCGACCCCAAGGGCCGTGTCCCACCCGCACGAGGGGGACACGGCCCTGGCGCGTCCGGGGCCGCCGGCTCGGGCCGGCGCGCCCGCGGACTCCTCGTCCGCCTTCCGCAGGGCGGCGCGCAGTACGGAGGCGCCCGTGGGGGTGAGGGTGTGCAGCACGGTCGGGCCGTTCCGGATGGTGGTGACGAGGCCCGCGTCGCGCAGGGCGGTGGCGTGTCTGCTCGCGGCGGACGCCGAGACGCCGGCGGCGCGGGCGATCTCACCGGTCGTCGCACCGGTCGACGCGGTGTGCAGGGCGATCGCACGAGCGCGCCCGAGCAGGTTGCTCAAGGGCCGCCCCGGACCGTCGGCGTCGCCGGGGCCGTCCGGCCCGGCCGGTTCATGGAGCAGTGAGTACCAGAGGACCGGCGGCAGTTCGGGATCCGCGAAGGCGACCGGCTCCCCCAGTTGAAGCAGGAAGGGACGAGAGTGATCCCACGGCCGTTCAGGTGCAGGTCCCGGTCCGCCGCCTGCTGGGGATGACCGACCTCCAGGACAGGAGGACGCCAGCGCATCATCGGCCCGAGGCCGGCGAGCATGCCTTCCACACCTCCGTCCAGCAGCCCACGGCTGCGCACTGCCCGCTCGCCCTCGACACGGGCCTGCATCTGCTCCTCGTACGGGACGACGACAGCCTCGTAGTACGCGCGCAGCACCCTCACGAACTCCCCGCGCTCCTCCGGCCCGGCCAACCGCGCGGCCCACGGAGGCGCTCCGACGGTCCGGTCGAGGATGGTCATTTCCTCACGGACGCGCTGCGGTGGTGTGGCCAGCATGGCCTCGACCCCGGAGTCCCAGTCGCCCACGCCCTGGGCCGGCGTGAGAAAGTCCGGGAAGTACGCGGCCCTCGGGTACAGCGGGAGGAGCACGCCGCGTACGAGGTGCTCCGGTCCCTGCCCCCGCATCCGCTCCCGCGCCGTGCGATACCACGCGGCATAGGCCCAGCGCCCCCTCCGGGCCTGTGACCGGTGCAGGCCGGCAGCGGTTTCCCAGAGGGGGTCCGGAGCTGCGGCGACCTTGGTTCTGCCCAGGTCGGCATCGCTGAAATGGATGCGGAGCATCTCGTTCCTCCCCTACGGACTGAGCTTCTGCTCTGCGGCGCAATGTCCTGGCCGGACGTCGTCGGCTGAGCGATCGTAGGAGGCGGGAATCAACGGGCCATGTACGGGGGCTCGACAAGCTCGGTGATCATCGGAGACACGGATCGACGCGGAAGCGAGCGGGGAAAAGGCGGAGGAGAGCTGTGCCGACACCTCAGGTACTCGATGAGTTGCTGCGTCGGCTGAGGCCGCGTGGCGGGCAGGACGCCGCTCGCGGACCGCAGGCGCTGATGGACTGGTTGGGCCGGCAGATCGGTGCGGAGGTCGCACTGGTCGACCACACGGGCAAGGTGGACCTGTCCACCGCCCGGTTCACACCGGGCGTCCTTGCCGGCGTCCAGCCGGCTCTGGCGCAGTTGTCCCATGGACGCATGGCCGCCGCGGCCTCCCAGGTCGGCGCGGTCCATGTGCGGTGCGAGGCGCTGGGACGGCGGGTGCCGCGTCCGGTGCTGGCAGTGGTCAGCTCGTCACCCCTCCCACGGGAATCGATGACGCTGGCGTCCCATGTCGGCACTCTGGCCGAGATGGTGCGACGCGCCCAGCAGGCCGACGACCTCGCGTTGCGGCATCAGCGGGCGGCGGCACGGCTGCGCCTGGCGGTCTTCATGGCCTTGATGACCGGAGAGCTGACGCTGGCCCGCAGGATGACGGCCGGTGCCGTTCCACCGTTGCTCGACGCGGAACGTCTGCGCATCCACCTGCTGCGCTGTCCGCCCTCGGACCGCGGCAGACTCATCGACGCTCACCAGGATGCGTCCGGGTATCACGGTCGCGGCCTGATGGTGCGCTGCCCCGTCTACGACGACCATCTCATCTGCCTGCTGCCCACGGACGACGATGACGACGGCAACGGCGGCGGCCTGGCCGAGTCCTTACGGGAGCTGGTGCGCGACAACCCTCACTACGCGCTGGGAATCAGCGCGCCCGCGCCCTTGCCGGCCACCGCACGGGCTTACGACCAAGCCCGCCATGCCCTGGCCGTCGCCCGTCACACGCCCGAACGGGTCGTCGACCACCACGGCAGACCGCCGCTTGCCGGTCTGCTCCCCCGTCGGCAGGCCCTGGCCTGGGCCCGGGCGTTCCTGGAGCCGATCAGGGAAGCCCCCCGGCTCACCGTCGACATCACCGGCCTCGCCCTGAACTTTCCCCGCTCGGGTGTGGCGCGGCTGCTCGACGTCAGCCGCAACACCGTCACCGCCCACCTCAACCAGGTCCAGGACGCCCTCGGCCTCGACCTGCACGACCCCCACAGCCGCGCCGATCTCGCCCTGGCCTTGGCGATCACCGGTCCCCCGTCGCCCGACGGCGACACCGTGACCGTGCCCTCACCACCCCCTTCGACGGACCGTCTGTTGTCTACCGAAGCAGCCGTGACCTGGGCTCACGCTTTCCTGGAGCCCTTGCTGTCAGGCGCCGACAGCACCGTGCGCCGGACCCTGCGCGCCTGGATCGAGGCCGGTACCGACGCCCAGCGGACGGCCCGTGACCTCGGCATCAGCCGCACCACCGTTCGCGCCCATCTGCGCACCGCCGAGCAGCTCCTGCAACGCAGCCTCTTGGCCCCGGGCCCCGGCACCCACGAACTGGCCCACGCGTTCCGCATCACGGACCGTGCACCGTGAACAGCGGCACACCCGTAACTGCGCACTGTGCGCATTGGCAGCCACCCACACCACTCCTACAGTCGGAACGGCCTGGGTCCGCCATCTCCCGACAGCCGTCCGAAAAGACGGATCAATCCGGAAGGGATCGGTTTCAGGCAGTGTGACAGCAATGGATCCGACAGGGGGGACGAATCCATGTACAGCATCATCGTCGTGCCGCCGGCATGTGCGAGACCGGCCGACCAGATCAGGATCGCCACGGGTGAGCAGCTCGCCTTCGGCCGGGGCGAGAAGGCCCACGGCCTCACCATCGCGCACGAGGGGGTGCCCCGGATCGCCGGGGAGATCACCGCGCACCGGAACTTCTGGCTGCTGAACAACCGCAGCGAGGACCAGACGTACGTCGTCGAGAACCCGGAGGGCGCCGGCGAGCACATCAAGGTCGCGCCGGGCCGTATGGACGCACCGGTACCGTTCGAGTTCGCCCGTGTCGTCCTGCCCGCCGCAGGAGATCTGCTGACCTTCGACGTCTGGGCGCCGCGACACACCTTCCGCAGCGCCCCCCGGCACGAAGTCCCTGGCGCCCCCACCGCTCCGGCGTTCACGCTCGACCGCACCAGGCGGTACTTCGCGGTGCTGGCCGCCCTGTGTGAACCCCGCCTGCGTGACGAGCCGCACGCCCCACTGCCGACCGTCGAGCAACTCGTCGAACGGCTGGCCCCGGTCTGGCCGACGGTCAACCGCTCCACCGTCTACTGGAACATCGACTACCTCGTACTCAAACTGCGGCTGCGGCCGAGCCCCGACACGGCGCAGCCGGGTCAGCGCCTGAGCGGAAAGAAGGAATCCCTCGTGTCGCTGGCGCTCCGCTTCGATCTGGTCCACGAGGACGACCTCGTCGTGCTCTCCGCGCCCATGAGCAAGGTGCGGATGTGACCAGCGGCCGGCCGCACACCGTCGCTGTCCCGAGGGGTCACCGGATCGGGCGCTGGGAGGTCGGCGAGCCCCTGGGCTCGGGTGCGTCCGCCACCGTCTACGCCGGACGGCTCGTCGAAGAGGGCCCGACGGAACTCCCCCGCCGGGCAGCGCTGAAAGTCCTGCCCACCGGCACCCGCACCCGCCGCCGGCGACATCACGTGCGTGAACTGGCGGAGCGTGAAGTCGATTTCCTCAGCCGGCTCCACTCGCCACGGTTGGTCCGGATGTACGAAACCCTCACCGTGGACGACCCGGGCCACCCGGAGCTCGACGGCGCCACCGTGCTCGTACTGGAACAGGCCGAGCGGTCACTGGACGTCGTACCGCACCCGGTCCCGTCGCCCGGTGCCGTGCTCACGCAGATCTGCGAGGCGCTGACGCACGTGCACCGGGCGGGGTGGGTACACGGTGACCTGAAGCCGGCCAATGTGCTGCTGATGCCGGACGGTTCGGTACGGCTCGCCGACTTCAGCACGGCCGCCGAACTGAAGGACACCCACGCCTACGCCCCCGCGTTCGCCACCCCGGACTACACCCCGCCCGAACTCCTCTGGCCGGAGACCGACGCGCGGGGCACCCGGATCCACCCCACCGCCGACGTCTGGGCCTTCGGCGTACTCGCCCACACCGTGCTGACCGGTTCGTTCCCGCTCCCGGGCGGCACGCCGGAGGCCCGCACCGACGCGGCGACGCGCTACGCCCGTGGCACGGAGGGGCTGCGGCTGTCTCCCGGGCTCCCGGAGCAGTGGCGGCAGATCGTACGCGACTGTCTGGCCCCCACGCACGAGGACCGGGCCGCGGGCACGGCGGCCCTGCTGCGCCGCGTGATACACGCCACGGGCACCACGCGCCCGCCCCGCCCACCCCGGCTGAAGCTCCAGCGCCGACGTACACGGTCCTACGGGACGAGCGCAGGACGGGCCAGGGTCCGTCCTCAAGGATCGCCGAATCTCGAATCATGGTGGGACGACACGTCACCGTGAACCGACCGGTCACGAATGGGGGTTGCACGCTCCTCTCATACCGCGGACCGCGACAGGCCGTCCGCTCGTGGAGGAAGAGGAGGGACTGACGCCCTCTCAGGCCGAGGAAGCCCGACCGGCGAAAGCCGTAGTCCCCTGAGTGGAAGCGCATATCCGGACACCACGGACGTGACGGTGGTGGCGGTACGGGTGTTCCCGGAACCGCCACCACGCCCAGGAACAACGCCCGCGCCGTGAGAGGGGGAGCGTCACGCCCTTCTCAGCTCAGCGAGCGTATCGGACGTCAGGAACCCGGCAGGATTCGTGCCGCTTCGACGAGCTCAGGTTCAGACATACGGTGATACGCCGATGCCTTCGGTCTGACCGGCCGCGGTGGTTGCTCCTGACGCGCGTACCGAGCCGCTCTTGGTGATGGTTTCCCCGAAACACACGGACCATGAGTTCGCCCCGACCCCTGAACGCGAGCACGACCACGTACCCGCCTCGCTACCGGAGGGGTTCCACAGGATCACCGTCGCCGAGACCTCGACGAGGCGGGATGTGTTGTTACGCACGATCACCGCCCCCTGTACGGAGGTGCCGCTTGCCGACCTGATCGCGCAAACCTGCGCACCTACATTGGTGGCAATCTGTTCGGTGCTGCCGCATTTCCATGTACTGGAGCTGGAGGTGATCGGGTTTGTGTCGCCGTAAGCACGCCAATTGCCATCGGCGGCTGAAGCGGGCCCGGCGGTCGCCAGACTCAGTCCGAGAGCAGCGGTGACGATTGCTGTGGATCCCGCGGCCATTCGTGTAAATCGCATGCGATTCCCTTCCGTTTCGCTCATGGCTGTTGCGGACAAGGCCGGCACGCCATGCGGAAGGCGTGCCGGATCAGTCTCGGAGCCCTTCACGATGTTGTGCACCTATAACGTTTCAGGGTGGAAGGCGAAGCCGCCTTCCACCCACACGTGGCCAATCAGGGTCCGCCTTCGAACGGATCGCGCCCAGAGCGGAAGTGACGCCGGAATGACCGCCGCCTCGCAGGAGGTGGCGGTCTTGTCGTATCCGGTGGTGATGCCACGGAAGCCGCAAGAGCCGTATGCCTTGTCGGCGACGACCTGGTCGGACCCGCAGCGGGGGCGCCTCAGGCCGGTGCGCGGGACACGGATCCGTTCCAGGAGAGGGCGTGCGCAGATGCCGTCGTGATCGCCGCCTCGGGGTTCTTGCGTGCGGGCACAACCCACCACCTCCGTTTGCCGATTACCGTGCGCAACCTGAACTCCTTCTCACCGCACGCCGCCCGACGCCACTCCGTGAGCGATTCATCACGGAACGCACAGGCCGCAGAAAGGCGCACGCATGCACCACCGCGACGACACGGAGACCTGTGCCGAACAACTCCGCACCGCGCTGGAAGCACACGGCATCACGCTCCCGCCCCTCACCGTGAACCTGCCGACCTTCGCAGGCGCGTACGCCGGTTCGCCGCTCGTCTCCCTCGGCAACTGCAACGAGGAGACCGCCCGCGCCCTGACCGCCGTCCTGCGCGAGGCGACCGGCCGGTGACCGAACCGCTCACGCTCGAACTGCTCGCGTTCCCCAAGGCGGTACCCGAGGTTCGTCGGGCGGTCCGCTGACACCTCGGCGCGTTCCGCTCCGAGGTCCAGCTCTGCGTCAGCGAGTTGCCGACCAACGCGATCGACCACGTCGGCGAGGGAACGCCGGTGACCCTCCGTCCGATCCGCACGGCGGACGGCCGTACCCACGTGGAACTCACCGATTCCACCCCGCACACCTGAAACTCTTCAGGTACCTCCGATCGCCTCCTCCGCCCAGCATGGTCATGGCGAAACGCCAGTACCACGGGACCAACGGGGAAGGATCCTCCATGAACCTCCGTACGACACGCACCCGCCTGGGCGCCGCGGCCGTCGCCGCGCTCGCCGCCGGTGCTCTGGCCGTGGGCGCCTCGCCCGCCTCCGCCTCGGCCTCCAGCGGATACATCAGCGGCGCCGATACGTACACCGACGACTTCGGCGACGAGGGCCTCCTGTCCACCTCCTCGTACAGCAGCTCGAACGCCACCTGCCTGTGGCAGATCATTCTCCTGGCGGAGGGCGCCAACGAGTCGGACGGCACCGACTTCGACATGTCGGACATCGACGGCCACTTCGGCTCCAACACGCAGCACGCCACCAAGCGGCTGCAGGTGAGCTGGGGACTCGCCGACTCGTTCAGCGACGCGGACGGCAAAGTCGGCCCGAACACCTTCGGCTACGCCGACAGCAAGTTGCGCTACCTGTCGGGCAGCACGGCCTCGGGCGGGAACCTGCACGTCCGTTACCAGGGGGCGAAGTACTACTTCGACGTCTACCGGACAGACGGAAAGTACCGGATCCACCACAACGGCGCGTGGCACACCACGAGCTACACCTCCAACACCTGCGACTGATCCGCGCGGGCGGCCTTGTGCGGCGGGGCCCGGCGTCAGCCGGTCGGCTGACGCCGGGCCCCGCCGTGTTCCCCGACGGCGGGCGTCATGGTCCGAGGGTGTTCCGGCAATGACACGCCGTCAGAACTGCCCGGAACCGGCAGTGATCTCCCGGACGTCAAGTGAAAGGATGTTCGAGACGGCAACAGCCGTCCTCCGCGAAGACCTCTACCCCTAGGCAGGTTCACGTATGAGACTGACCCGCGGTGTTCTGGCGGCGGCCGCCACTGCGCTGGCGCCGGCTCTCCTGCTCACCGGTCCGGCCTTCGCCGCGGACGCGGCGCCGGTTCCCCCGGCCGTCACGGCGGCGGCCGCCACGGACGGCCCCGGTACGCCGGTGGACGAGATGTCGGAGGAGGAGCTGCGCGCCGCCATCGCCGACATCCTGGCCGACCCGGACTCCGGCAGGGGCGTCGAGCGGGAGGCGAACGAGGCACTCGGCGGCACCGTGGAGGACATGCGCGAGTTCCTCAAGACCGGCTACCGGCTCGCGCAGTACGAGGACGACAAGGTCGCCATCGTCACCATCCTCGGCAAGCCCTACGCCGGAAAGCGCGTCACGCAGGAGATCAACGCACTCCTCGACGCACCCACCCCCGAGAAGCTCCGCACCTGGCTGGAGACCGGCTACCGGCTCGCCCAGGCCGAGGACGACCGGGTCGCCGTCGCGCGGATGCTGGCCGACCCGGACATCAGCGACGCGCTGCGCGCGGCGGCCGAGGAGGTCATCGACGGTACGCCCGAGGAGCTGCGGTACTTCCTGGAGACCGGCCAGTACGAGGTGGACAAGTAGGACTTCCGTCCGCCCGGCCGACCGTATCGGTGGCCGGGCGGACGGACCCGTCAGTGGAAGAAGTGGCGCGTCCCCGTGAAGTACATGGTCACGCCCGCCTTCTTCGCGGCCTCGACGACCAGTTCGTCGCGGACCGAGCCGCCGGGCTGGACCACGGCCTTCACGCCGGCCTCGGTGAGGATCTCCAGGCCGTCGGGGAACGGGAAGAACGCGTCCGAGGCGGCGTAGGAACCGGCCGCGCGCTCGGCGCCCGCCCGCTCCACCGCCAGCTTCGCGGAGTCGACGCGGTTGACCTGGCCCATGCCGACGCCGACGGAGGCGCCGTCCTTGGCGAGCAGGATCGCGTTGGACTTCACCGCGCGGCACGCCTTCCAGGCGAAGGCGAGGTCGGCGAGTTCGGACTCGCTCAGCGCCTCGCCGGTGGCCAGCGTCCAGGTGGCCGGGTCGTCGCCCTCGGCCTGGAGGCGGTCGGTGACCTGGAGCAGGGCGCCACCGTCGATCGGCTTGACCTCGACCGGGGCGGACGGGGCCTCGGGGGCGCGCAGGACGCGGATGTTCTTCTTCTTGGTGAGGGCCTCGAGGGCGCCCTCCTCGTAGTCCGGCGCGACGATGACCTCGGTGAAGATCTCCGCGACCTGCTCGGCCATCTCCTTCGACACCGGACGGTTCACGGCGATCACGCCGCCGAACGCGGACAGCGGGTCGCAGGCGTGCGCCTTGCGGTGCGCCTCGGCGACGTCCGCGCCGGTCGCGATGCCGCACGGGTTGGCGTGCTTGATGATCGCGACGGCCGGCCCGGCGTGGTCGTACGCGGCACGGAGCGCGGCGTCCGTGTCCGTGTAGTTGTTGTACGACATCTCCTTGCCGTGCAGCTGCTCGGCCTCGGCGAGACCGCCCGTCCCGGACACGTACAGGGCCGCGGGCTGGTGCGGGTTCTCGCCGTAGCGCAGGGTGTTCTTGCGCTCCCAGGTGGCGCCGAGGAAGTCGGGGAACCGCGAGTCGTCGACCGGCGCGTACTCCGAGGCGAACCAGCTCGCGACCGCCACGTCGTACGCGGCCGTGTGCCGGAAGGCCTCCGCGGCGAGCCGCTTGCGGGTGGTGAGGTCGAAACCGCCGTCCTGGACCGCGGCGAGGACGTCCGCGTACCGTGCCGGACTGGTCACGACGGCGACCGAGGGGTGGTTCTTGGCGGCGGCGCGCACCATGGACGGGCCGCCGATGTCGATCTGCTCCACGCACTCGTCGGGCGTGGCGCCGGAGGCGACGGTCTCGCGGAACGGGTAGAGGTTCACGACGACGAGGTCGAACGGCTCCACGCCCAGCTCGGCGAGCTGGTTGCGGTGGTCCTCCAGGCGCAGGTCGGCGAGGATGCCGGCGTGGACCTTCGGGTGCAGGGTCTTGACGCGGCCGTCCAGGCACTCGGGGAAGCCGGTGAGCTCCTCGACCTTGGTGACGGGGACGCCCGCGGCGGCGATCCTCGCGGCGGTGGACCCGGTGGAGACGAGCTCCACGCCGGCCTCGTGCAGGCCGCGCGCGAGGTCCTCGAGGCCGGTCTTGTCGTAGACGGAGACGAGCGCCCGTCGGATGGCCCGCTTGTTGCTCTCGGCGGTCACTGGATAACTACCTTTCGTCCCTCAATGCGGTAGCCGTTGCGGGCGAGGAGCCCCACGACCTCGACGAGCAGCCTTCGCTCGACGTCCTTGATGCGCTCGTGCAGAGCGCTCTCGTCGTCCTCGTCCCGGACCTCCACCACGCCCTGCGCGATGATCGGTCCGGTGTCGACGCCGTCGTCGACGAAGTGGACGGTGCAGCCGGTGACCTTGGCGCCGTACGCGAGCGCGTCCCGTACGCCGTGGGCCCCGGGGAAACTGGGCAGCAGGGCGGGGTGGGTGTTGACGAACCGCCCGCCGAAGCGCGCGAGGAACTCCTTCCCCACGATCTTCATGAACCCGGCGGACACCACGAGGTCGGGCTCGTGGGCGGCGACGGCCTCGGCGAGCGCCGCGTCCCACTCCTCGCGGGTGGCGTGGTCCTTGACCTTGCAGACGAAGGTCGGCAACCCGGCGCGCTCGGCGCGGGCCAGTCCCTCGATGCCCTCGCGGTCGGCGCCGACGGCCACGACCTCGGCCCCGTACGCCTCGGCGCCGGTGGCGGCGATCTCGTCGAGGAGAGCCTGGAGGTTGGTGCCGGATCCGGAGACCAGCACGACGAGACGCCTGGCGCGCTCGGCCACGGGCTTGGCGGCCACGGTGGGGCCCTTTCTCGGGGAGCGTCTGCACGGTCGGCGGCACAGCGCTTTGTATATTCATACGAATGCTTCGCGTCCCCGGATACGGGGAAGCCTACGAAGCGGCCGACCGTCAGCAACGATACCGGCACACCGGGCGGCCCCCACGGGACGGGGGCGTGGCCGGAAGGTAGCGTCTGGGAAGAGCCGGTCCTGGAACGCCGGGGCGCGTGGGAACGTCAGCCGTGCACCGGGCGTTCACAGGATGACGGACCCGGGCAGCGGAGAGCCGACGGGAACGCACCGGTTCACCAGCCCAGTCGTAGTCGAATACGTCGTGCGAGACGGCCACGCCGGACCACGCCGTGCTTCATTAAGGGGAAGACGCTCACTTGATGCCGGACCGCAGCCTGCGACTTCTCACGTTCCCCCAGCAGTCCGCCCAGGGAGGGGAGCGGGGCGCCGTGCTGCTGCGGGAGCGCCCCTCCTCGCCGCCCGACGCGCCCCAGGACGGGGGCGGTGACGACGGGCGCCGTGGGGCCCAGGGCTCTCAGGACGACAACCCGTTCGCGCCGCCGCCGGAGGGGACTCCCGACCGGCCCTGGCAGCCGAGGCACCCGTCCGGCGGGGAGGGCGGCGACCGCTCCTCCTGGGGCCGGAACTGGAGCGACCGGCAGCCCGGCCGCTCCCCCGGCGGTTTCGGCGAGCGCCCGCGCGGTCCCGAGGGGCAGGGCGGCGGCCCCCAGGGGCCCGGCACGCGCTGGGACCCCACGGACCCGGCCCAGCGCCGTGCGCGCCTCGCCCTGCTGTCCGGCATGTGGGCCTTCTTCTTCGGCCTGTTCGCCTGGCCGTACGTCGCGCTGCTGCTGGGCGCGCTCGCCCTGTACTGGGGCATCAGCGCCCTGCGCGCCAAGCCCCGCGCGCAGGACCCGGACGTCCCGGCGTCCGAGCCGAAGGGCCGCCCGCAGACCACGGCCGCGGTGAGCGGACTGGTCACGGGGTCGCTGGCGCTCGCCCTGGTCGCCGCGTCCTTCACGGCCCAGCTGGTCTACAGCGACTACTACACCTGCACCGACGACGCCCTCACCCATGAGGCCCGCCAGTCCTGCGGCGACCTCCTCCCGGAGCAGCTCCGCGACCTCCTGGGGGACGGCGGCTGACACCCGCTCTCACTCCCGTGCGGCGGACGTGGGGCCCTCCTCGCCGGGGGCGGCGACCGCGTCCCGCACGCCGAACGGCATGTCCCAGCCCCACAGGCCGGGCGCGGGTTCCCGGGTGTGGTGAGGCAGGTACGGCTCGTCGGGAGCGTCGCGCGGGAGGGGCGGGACCGGCCTGCCGCGTACGGGCGGCGCCGGTTTCGCCTCCTTCGGGGTGCGGCGGTTCCGTGGCGCACCACCGATGTCAACGGACAAGTCCGGATGACCCAGGCACACACCAGGGATCTGGATGGCTCGTCACTTCGAAGGATCAACCGCCCTTACCACATGACCCCCTTCAGCCCCTCCACGGCATCTCCAGACTGGAACGTCGTGGACATAATCCAAGTGCAGGCCGAAGGTGTGGCGGCGACAGACCGGCCAGACCGTGGAGTAGTAATCCATAACGAATTCCTGCACCCCTTCCGCCACGACGCCCAGAACCTCCGCCCAATCCGGCGCCGAGACCTCCCCTGACTTGAAGCGAACTACACCGACCGGCCCAAATTCCGGGTCGCGAAGATAATTCACGTAGCAAAAATCATCCCCGGCAACCCTTTTCCCAGTCTCATCGAACACCGACTTCTGGATCATTTCGAAGGCCGCTCTCGACATGGAAAAGGTTCGCTCGGTCCAGAGTTCACAGAATTCATCTGCGGATATTCCCCCGAATTCACCGTACACCTCGGCCGCCCATGCCAGCACCTCCTCCGAGTTGGACTCCTCCTGTCGCCAGACGCTCCGCAGCATCCTGTTGCGCCAGTCCAGAAAGTTCGACACCTTCGATATCCTTCCAATTCAGAAACAGCGTACCGCCGGAGAGGCTGGGACCTCTCCGGCGGTACGCTGAACCCTCAGGTGAGCAGTGCGTAGATGCTCAGCCTAGGATTCCTCACGCAGATGTTCTGGACAGTGACGTTGCCGGACCATTCGACATTGTCCGTCCAGTCGAAGCTCCTCGTCCCTGAGCGAGCTCAAGAACAGTCGGTCCCGTGACGACCCGGGACTCGGAAGCCGGTCCCCGGGATCCGGCGGTTCCATGGCGGCCCAGGACTCAGAATCCGGTTCACCAGGCCCCGGCGGTCCCGTGACGACCCGGGACTCGGAAGCCGGTCCCCCAACTCCCGGCGGTCCCGTGGTGATCCCGCCCCTGGCAGTTGGTTCACCGCCTCGCCTCCGGGTGGGCGGCGGCGCCAGGCCCGTACCGTCAGGGCCGTGGGGACCGCCACCAGCGCGAGCCACGCCAGTGCCGCGGCCCCCACCTGCCACCACACCGGGCCGAACCGGGAGAGCGCGGCCACTCCCAGCGGCCCGCCCGCGAGCGCGGCGAGCGCGGACAGCAGGGCCGCGCACAGCACGGCCGCCAGTACCGCCGCCCCGGCGGTCCGGCCGCGGGTCCAGGCGGGGGCGGGCGCCGGTCCGCTCCGCGCGGCGCCCCGTCCCACGAACCACCCCACCACCAGTCCGGCCGTCACCGGCAGCGCCGCCGCCGCCCAGTTCGGCGCGGTCCCCGCTCCCGCGTCCGGCACCGCCGCGAGCAGCGGGAACGGCGGCAGCGGCGGGGCGGACGGGGAGAGCAGGGGGGTCACCCGGGTGCCGGTCCCGAGGAGGAAGCCGGGACCGAGGGCGTACGCCGCCGCCCACACCGCGGCGTTCGGCGCCAGCGTGACGCAGAGCAGCAGCACCGCCAGCCATCCCGACCAGCCCTCCGTCAGCCGCGGGAACGCCTGCCGGGTCTCCCCGGCGTGCCATCCCAGCGACACCACGAGGAGCAGCGCCCCGCCGCCGGCCAGCACCGTCGCCCCGGCCGCCGCCGCCCGCGCCACGACTCCGGGACGGCCGTCCGGTCCGAGGACCAGATGGCGTGCGCCCCTCGGCAGCACCGCGCCCAGCACCCGCTCCAGCGGCCCGCTCGGACGGCCGTACGCCGTCCACACCCCCGCCCCCGCGGCCAGTCCGGCGACCAGCGGCACGCACACGACGGCCGCCTCCCACGCCGGCCGCAATCCGCCGCCGGCGCAGTAGAGCGCGGCGGGCGCGCCGACGGCGAGGTAGCCGAGGAGGACGCCCGCCCACGCCGTACGGCCGGGGACCAGCGGGGCCTGTCCGGCGCCGCCCGTGCCGCCCTCCGCCGCGTCGCGGGCCGCCCGGTGCAGCAGCCACACCGGCAGCGCGAGCAGCAGCAGCGGCGGGACGCCCACGGGTGCGGGGACGCCGGAGAGGGTGTCGGCGCGGACCAGTTCGGCGCCGTGGGCGAGCAGCCACAGCGCCGCCGCGATGTGCAGGGCGCCGCCGGGCCCGCTGTCGGGGTAGGGCGAGCTGATCCACAGCAGGATCACGAGGACGGCGAACGCCGCGAGCCCCAGTCCGGCCGCGAGGGCGCCGCCGAGGAGGCCGGAGGCGAGCCCCGGCGAGCGGTCGCGCACGCGGGTGAGCAGGGCGGCCGGCGTCGTACGGCGAGCGGTCATCTGGGTCACGTCCGCCATGCTCCCAACGACACGCGCTTTCCCGTCGTAACGGGCGAAGCACGGTTGTGTCGCTCAATATACGTTTATGTACTTTTCCGGACGGAGGGGCGCCCAGTGACACGGAGCCCCGCCACCCCGCTCCCCTCCCCCGACGAACGCCGGCGCCTGCGCGCGGCGGCCTCCCTGACGTGGCGCCAGGTCGCGGAATGTGTGGGCGTCCCGCCCGAGACGGTGCGTGCGTGGGAGTCCGGCCGCAGCACACCGCGCGGCCGGAACCGGGAGACGTACGCGAAGCTGCTGGCCGGCCTGGCGGAAGGGGCCGCCGACGGCGGGATCCGGGAGTCCGTCCCCGTCCGTCAGGAGGAGGCCGCCGCGGTGGTGGCGGTGCGCCTGGGGAAACCGGGCGGCGACGGCCGTCCCGGCACGGTCGCGCCGGAACCCTCCGCGTTCGCGCAGGCACCCCCGCCGTCGTCGTCCGCCTCTCATGAGGAACGCCTGACGCCCGCTCAGGCCTTCGACGCCCTGTACTCCTTCTGCGCCCCCGCCCTGGTCCGGCAGGCCTATCTGCTCACCGGCCGCCGCGCACTCGCCCGCGAGTCCGTGGAGCGGGCCTTCCAGCTCGCCTGGGACCGCTGGCCCGAGGTGGCCCGGGACCCGGACCCGGCCGGCTGGGTGCGCGCGGCGGCGTACGAGTGGGCGCTCTCCCCGTGGCACCGGTGCCGCCGCCGTCACCGGCGGCCCGAACCGCCGCCCCCCGACGACGACGACCGGGCGCTCCTGGAGACGCTGCTGCGTCTGCCGCCGCCGTACCGCCGCACGCTCCTGCTGTACGACGGCCTCGGCCTCGGCCTGCCGGAGACGGCGGCGGAGACGGAGGCCAGCACCCGGGCGGCGGCCGGCCGGCTGACGTACGCGCGCGAGACCGTCGCCGCCCGGCTCCCGGAGCTGTCGGACCCGGACGAGCTGCACCGGCGGCTGGCCGAGCTGGCCTCCGCCGGGCGGCTGCGGGCGGCCGAGCCGCCGGTGGTGCGCGGCGGCAGCGAGCGCCGGGCCCGGTTCTGGACGCGGGCCGCCGTCGCGTTCACCGTCGCGCTGATCGGCACCACGGCGCTCACCCTGCACACGGCCCCGACCGGCTACGAGCCGCCGGTGCCGCCGGGCGAGACGGTGCGGGGCGTTCCGCCGCGGGTGGCGCCCGGCCCCCTCTCGGAGGACGAGCGGGAGCTGCGCGACCGGCTGCGGAAGGAGCTGCCGCGGGGACCGGAACGGCTGGCGCCGCAGGCGCGGTGACCCGGGGCGGAGACGACGGGTGGGCCCGTCCCCCACTGCGGGGAACGGGCCCACCCGTACGGTGTCGCTCCGCACCGGTGACCCGGCTGCGGCTCGGCCGTGGTTCAGCCGGCGAGGATCGCGCGCGCCAGCTTCGCCGTCTCGGTCGGGGTCTTGCCGACCTTGACGCCGGCGGCCTCGAGGGCCTCCTTCTTCGCGGCGGCCGTGCCGGAGGAGCCGGAGACGATGGCGCCGGCGTGGCCCATGGTCTTGCCCTCGGGCGCGGTAAAGCCCGCGACGTAGCCGACGACCGGCTTCTTCACGTTCTCCTTGATGAACGCCGCGGCCCGCTCCTCGGCGTCGCCGCCGATCTCACCGATCATCACGATCAGGTCGGTGTCGGGGTCGGCCTCGAACGCGGCGAGCGCGTCGATGTGCGTGGTGCCGATGACCGGGTCACCGCCGATGCCGACGGCGGAGGAGAAGCCGATGTCACGCAGCTCGTACATCATCTGGTACGTCAGCGTGCCGGACTTCGACACCAGGCCGATGCGGCCCGGCTTGGTGATGTCGCCCGGGATGATGCCGGCGTTCGACTGACCGGGGGTGATGAGACCCGGGCAGTTCGGGCCGATGATCCGGGTCTTGTTGCCCTTCTCCACGGCGTACGCGTAGAACGCGGCGGAGTCGTGCACCGCGATGCCCTCGGTGATGACGACCGCGAGCGGGATCTCGGCGTCGATGGCCTCGACGACGGCGGCCTTGGCGAAGGCCGGCGGCACGAAGAGGACGGACACGTTGGCGCCCGTCTTCTCCATCGCCTCGGCGACGGTGCCGAAGACCGGGATCTCGTTGCCGTCGATGTCGACGGACGTGCCGGCCTTGCGGGGGTTCACGCCACCGACGATGTTCGTGCCGTCGGCCAGCATGAGCTTGGTGTGCTTCATGCCCGTGGCACCGGTCATGCCCTGGACGATGACCTTGGAGTCCTTGTTGAGGAAGATAGCCATGGCTGTCTGAGTCCCTCTTCCTTACTTCGCAGCCGCGAGCTCGGCGGCCTTGTCGGCCGCGCCGTCCATGGTGTCCACGCGCTGCACCAGCGGGTGGTTGGCGTCGGAGAGGATCTTGCGACCCAGCTCGGCGTTGTTGCCGTCGAGACGGACGACGAGGGGCTTGGTGACGTCCTCGCCCTTGTCCTTCAGCAGCTGCAGCGCCTGCACGATGCCGTTGGCGACCTCGTCGCAGGCGGTGATGCCGCCGAAGACGTTGACGAAGACGGACTTGACGTCCGGGTCTCCGAGGATGATCTCCAGGCCGTTCGCCATGACGGCGGCGGAGGCGCCGCCACCGATGTCGAGGAAGTTGGCCGGCTTGACGCCGCCGTGCGCCTCACCGGCGTAGGCGACGACGTCCAGGGTGCTCATGACGAGACCCGCGCCGTTGCCGATGATGCCGACCTCACCGTCGAGCTTGACGTAGTTGAGGTTCTTCTCCTTGGCGGCCGCCTCGAGCGGGTTGGCCGAGGCCTTGTCCTGGAGGGCCTCGTGCTCCGGCTGGCGGAACTCGGCGTTCTCGTCCAGGGAGACCTTGCCGTCCAGGGCGATGACGTCGCCGGAGGCGACCTTGGCCAGCGGGTTGACCTCGACGAGGAGCGCGTCCTCGGCGACGAAGGTCTTCCACAGGGTGACCAGGACGTCGGCGACCTTGTCGGCGACCTCGGCCGGGAAGTTCGCGGCCTCGACGATCTCGCGGGCCTTGGCGGGGGTCACACCCTCGTTGGCGTCGATCGGCGTCTTGGCGACGGCCTCGGGGCGGGTGGCCGCCACCTCCTCGATCTCCATGCCGCCCTCGACGGAGGCGATGGAGAGGAAGGTGCGGTTGGCACGGTCGAGGAGGAAGGAGACGTAGTACTCCTCCAGGATCTCCGGGGCCGTCTCGGCAATCATCACCTTGTGGACCGTGTGGCCCTTGATGTCCATGCCGAGGATGTTGGTCGCGTGCTCGACCGCCTCGTCGGGGGTGGCGGCGAGCTTGACGCCGCCCGCCTTGCCGCGGCCGCCGACCTTCACCTGGGCCTTGACGACGGACTTGCCACCGAGACGCTCGGTGGCTGCGCGGGCCGCCTCAGGCGTGTCGATGACTTCACCGGCCAGCACCGGTACATCGTGCTTGGCGAAGAGGTCCCTCGCCTGGTACTCGAACAGGTCCACGCGCTTCCGTCCCTATCAGTGATCTCGCGGTTCGTTGGATGCGTGGGCGTGCCGCGAAGGGCAACGTGACGTCCGCTGTGTCACAAGGGAGGCGCACACGGTGTCCGAGCGCGCGGCATGTCCGTCTCGCAGGTTATCGCCGCTTGGGGGGCCTCTCTAAATCGCGGGTCACACGTGAGCGGTGATACCTGTCACATGATGCCGCCATCTCTGGCACCGCGTGCCGGGCGTGAGGGGCCTCACCGGGCTGGGGCCGGCCCGGTGAGGCCCTGTCGAACAGCCCGGAGGGGCGGTGAACACCCTCTTTCTCCGGGATGCGGGGTGACCGGCCCCCACCCCAATGGGGACCGGTCGCCCCTCCACGAGGTTCCGGCCGGACGGACCGACGGCTTTCGGCTGTCCGGGTCCGATGTGCCCCGCGGAGTCCTTTGTCACCCGCGAGTCACGTACGGGTGGGCGCGGAGGGCGCGGGACGGGCAGGCCGCCGCGCCGCCCTCGCGCACACGTGTCCGCGGCGAGGGAGGGGCCGGCCCTAAGCGGGCGAGACCGGAACGTCCCGGTACGGGTCCCGGGTACCGGTCGCCCCGGCGCGCTCGGCGGTGCCGGGGACGAGCCGGAGCGGCGGCCGGTGAGGTGCGGTGACGGCACAGGCGTCACCGTGGCGCGGCGTGCCATGGTCCACGGCCGAGCGGCTGCCCGTCGTACCGTCCGGCTGACCGGCGGGCGCGCCGGGAGCGTGCGGTGCGGGGGCCGGGGCGGTGTCCCCGGCCTGTACGGCGTCCCGCGCGGGCCGGTGTCCGTGGTCGTCGTGCGCCGCGCCGGCGGCACGGGCCGGCTGCGGGCCGTGGGCGACGGGGCCGGCGACCGGTCCGAAGGTCCCGGACGGTCTGTCCGGGGCCTTCGGCTCGTCCGGGGCGTCCCGCCCCGGCGCGTCGGGCGGCGGTGTCGGGGTGTCCGGCTGCGGGGCGGGCCTGCCCGGCTCGGGGAGCGGCTGCTCCGGCACGTCGGGCAGGGGCAGGTGCGGGAGCTCCGGCAGCGGCGCGGGCTGCTCCGGGCCGGGGAGCGCGGGCAGTGCGGGCAGGACCGGCAGCGCGGGCTGCCCTGGGCCGGAAAGCACGGGCAGCGCGGGCAGGACCGGCAGCGCGGGCTGCCCTGGGCCGGAGAGCACGGGCAGCGCGGGCAGCGCGGGGAGCTGCCTCTGCGTCGCCTCGTCCAGTCGGCCGGTCACCGTGCCGATCAGTTCCCCGGCCGGCCGTACGATCCGCTCGTCCACGGACCGGACCACGGTCCCGGCCGTCGGGCGGATCGGGCCGGCCCCGTCCGGGCGCGGTACGGGGAGGGCCCCGCTGACCGACACGGGACCGTTCGAGCCGGGCGCGGCGCTCGAGCCGGCCGGCACCACGGACCCGACGGTGACGGACCCGACGGTGGAGGCCCCGATGGCGGAGGAGGTCACCTCGCCCGGCCCGCCGTCCGCCGCCCGCGCCCGCTCCCCGCACAGCACGCCGAGCACGAACACCGCGCCCACCAGCAGTGCCAGCCGGACCGCACGCCACCCGGCCGCCGCGCGCATCGCGCGCAGAGCGGCACCGGGCACGGCTGCTGACCAGGTCAAGGGGGGCGGGTCCTCCCGGGCGGCGGGACGGCTGAAGACACTTCACAAGTCCCTGTGATCGAACAGCTCCGATCCTCGCACGCGACTCCCGAGGTCGCGCAAGCCCTCCGTTACCGATGGGTACTCATGTCCGTTTTCACCGGCCCGAGTTCGCTCCTCATCCCGCGTCCGGTATCGGCAACGGCCGCTTCTCGATCGCCGCCGCCATCACCTCCGGGAACAGATCGGGTGTGCAGGCGAACGCCGGTGCGCCCAGCGCGGCGAGCGCCGCCGCGTGCTCCCTGTCGTACGCGGGCGCCCCCTCGTCGGACAGCGCGAGCAGCGTCACGAACCGCACCCCCGACGCCTGCATCGCCGCGACCCGCTTGAGCATCTCGTCGCGTATGCCCCCTTCGTAGAGGTCGCTGATCAGCACGACCACCGTCTCGGCGGGTCGGGTGATCCGCGACTGGCAGTACGCCAGCGCCCGGTTGATGTCCGTGCCGCCGCCGAGTCGCGTGCCGAAGAGCACGTCGACGGGGTCGTCGAGCTGGTCGGTGAGGTCGGCGACCGCCGTGTCGAACACGACGAGCCGGGTGTCGATCGACCGCATGGAGGCGAGCACCGCCCCGAACACCGCCGCGTACACGACGGACGCGGCCATCGACCCGGACTGGTCGACGCAGAGGACGACCTCCTTCTTCACCGACCGCGAGGCACGCCCGTAGCCGATGAGCCGCTCGGGCACGACCGTCCGGTGCTCCGGCAGGTAGTGCTTGAGGTTGGCGGCGATCGTGCGGTTCCAGTCGATGTCGTGGTGGCGTGGCCGGCTGACGCGGGCGCTGCGGTCGAGGGCGCCGGTGAGAGCGGCCCGGGTGCGGGTGGCGAGCCGCTCCTCCAGGTCCGCGACGACCTTGCGCACGACCACGCGTGCCGTCTCCTTCGTCGTCTCCGGCATCGCCTTGTTCAGCGACAGCAGCGTGCCGACGAGGTGGACGTCGGCCTCGACGGCCTCCAGCATCTCCGGTTCCAGCAGGAGCGTGGCGAGATCGAGCCGGTCGATGGCGTCGCGCTGCATGACCTGGACGACGGAGGACGGGAAGTAGGTCCGGATGTCCCCGAGCCAGCGGGCCACCGACGGAGCCGATGCGCCGAGCCCCGCCGAACGGTCCCGGCCCGCCTGCGGGGTGTCCCCCTTGCCGTAGAGCGCGGCGAGCGCTCCGTCCATCGCGGCGTCCTGCCCGGACAGGTCGTGTCCGGTCCCGTCGGCCGGGTCCCCGCCGAGCACGAGCCGCCAGCGCCGCAGCCGCTCCCGCGCCGGGTCCGTCGCCGTGGCCGCCTCGCCCCGCATATCCGTCATGCCGTCACCCCCGCCGGTCGTCCGTCACGCGCTCCCCCGTCGTCCCCGTCGTCCCCGTCCGGCCCTAGCAGCAGCCGAAGGACCGGCAGCACGGCGTCCGCCCGGGCGGTGTCGGGATCGGGGGCGAAGCCGGGGGTGCCGGACACCGCGGTCGCCGCGCTCCCGCGTGCCCCCGGTCCGCGCCGGACCAGTTCACCGAGGATGCGCCGCACCCCTGGCTCGTACGCCGAGAACGTCCGCCGCAGCAGCGGCAGTACGTCCGTGAACGCCTCCGCCGGTACGTCCGTCAGCCAGGTGTCGACCAGCCCGAGCAGCCGCTCGTCGTGGACCAGGAGCAGTCCGCCGCCCGAGCCGCCGCCGACGAAGCCCTCGATCCACGCGGCCGCGTCCGCCGGCGGCGTGCCCGGCGACAGCACGAGCCCCATGAGCCGCGCCGCCTCGTCCCTCGCCAGCTCCCCGTCGTCCAGCAGCAGCCGCACGGACCGCCCCCGTATGACGCCGGGCACGGTGTCCCGTGCGGACAGGGTCCGCAGCACCGACTGCCAGCGGGAACGCAGCTTCCCGTGGCCCGGTGCGGGGGCGTCGCCGAGGAGACCCACCGCGCCGTGCACCGCGTCGACATGGCGTCGCATCTCGTCGGCGGCGTCCGCGTCCAGCGCCGCGCAGGCCGGGGGCAGTCCGACGAAGATCCGCTCGGCGAGACCGGCGGCGACCTCGGCCAGCGCCGCGGTGCCGGTGCCGCGCACGTCGCCGTAGCGCAGCGAGCGGACCAGGGCGGGCAGCGCCTGGGCGAGGTGGCCGACGTCCGTGTCGAGGGCCGCGCGGTCGGTGAGGATCCGCATCACCGTGGGCAGCGCCTCGGGCAGTGCGGCCAGCAGGCAGTGCTCGGCGAGCCCGGTGACCTCGGCGAGGCCCCGCGCGCCGACGGCGTCCGCCTCCGCCTTGGCGGTCGCGGCGGCGAGTACGGTCGTCCCCCAGACCCCGGCCTCGGCGACCCGTACGGACAGTTCGGGCTCCCAGCGCAGCCGCCAGGTCTCCCGGAAGGTCCCCGTGCCGCCGCGTACGGCGACCGGCTCTCCCCAGCCTATGCCGAGCAGCCGCAGCCGGTGCAGCAGTCTGCCGCGCTCCGCGTCGGTCTCCTTGCGCAGGTCGAGTTCCAGCTCCCGCTCCCCGGCCTCGGGTCTCAGCCGCAGTCGGCGCTGGATCCGCGTGAGGTCCCGCTGCAACGGCACGGCGGGTGCCGTCGCCGGTACCTCCCCGAGCACGTCGCCGACGACCAGCCGGTCGCGCACCAGCGCCAGCGGCACGTCGGAGCCCTCGCACATCACCGCCCGTACGGCGTCGGTCGTCTCGCTCAGGCCGGGCAGCGGACGTCCGCGCAGCACGGCGAGGGTCTCCGCCAGCCGTACGGCCTCGATGACGTGCGCGGAGGAGACGATCCGGTCCTCGGCCCGCAGCAGCCCGGCCACCCTGGTCAGCCACCGCTCGACCGGCCGGTCCGGGGCGTCGAACAGATGCCCGTACCAGCCCGGGGAGTCGATGCCCGCGCCGTAGCCGCTCGTCCGGGAGAGCCTGTGGTGGGTCCAGGGCACCCAGGTCATGTCCGTCTTCACCTTGGGCAGCCCTTTCAGCAGGGCGCGGTCGGCGGCGACGGCGGTCTTCCGCCGCAGCGCCGGCACGTGCCAGGCCCCGCAGACCACGGCCACGCCGTCCTCGGACTGCCGCCACGCCTCCCGGATCCGCAGCCGCATGTGCGCCTCGCGCACGAGGTCCCGCCGGTGTCCCCCGTTTCCGTACTCCTCCCGCAGCACGGTCATGGCCTCCTCGAGCGCGGTGAACGACGCCGTCGCGTCCCCCTCGCCCGTGCCCCGGTGCTCGACGACGTCCTCCCACCACCGCTCCGCGTCGTCGTACCCGGCGGCTTCGGCGAGTGCTCCCAGGGGGTCGACCCGCACGTCCTCGTCGCCCGCGCCGGGTCCGGGGGCCTCGTCGTCCTCCCAGGCCAGGGTGTGCGTGGCCGGCAGGTCGATGAAACGGGCCGGGACCCTGTGCTCCAGCGCCCAGCGGAGCGCGACCCACTCCGGGGAGAACCCGGCCAGCGGCCAGAAGGCCGAGCGGCCGGGCTCGTCCACCGCGTGGGCGAGCAGTGCGACGGGCGGTCGCATGTCCTCCTCGGCGGCGAGCGGGAGCAGCGCGTCCGCCTCCGGCGGGCCCTCGATCAGCACGACGTCCGGCCGGGCCTCCTCCAGCACCGCCCGCACCGCCCGCGCGGACCCCGGCCCGTGATGCCGCACGCCGAGCAGCAGCGGCCCCGCGGTGTCCGCCTTCCCGGCGTTCATCCGCTGACCTCCCGGCAGGCCCGGTAGAAGTCCTTCCAGCCGTCGCGCTCGCGGACCACGGTCTCCAGGTACTCCTGCCAGACGACGCGGTCCGCCGCCGGGTCGCGGACGACCGCGCCGAGGATGCCCGAGGCGACGTCCCCGGCCCGCAGTACGCCGTCGCCGAAGTGGGCGGCGAGCGCCAGCCCGCCCGTGACGACGGAGATCGCCTCGGCGGTCGACAGCGTGCCGCTGGGTGACTTGAGCTTCGTACGGCCGTCGGTGGTGACCCCGTCGCGCAGCTCGCGGAAGACGGTGACGACCCGGCGGATCTCCTCGATGCCGTCGGGCACGGCCGGCAGGTCGAGGGAGCGGCCGATCTGGTCGACCCGGCGCGCGACGATGTCGACCTCCGCCTCCGGTGTCTCCGGCAGCGGCAGCACCACGGTGTTGAAGCGGCGGCGCAGGGCGCTGGACAGGTCGTTGACCCCGCGGTCGCGGTCGTTGGCCGTGGCGATCAGGTTGAAGCCGCGGACCGCCTGCACCTCCTGGCCCAGCTCCGGTATCGGCAGCGTCTTCTCCGACAGGAGGGTGATCAGCGTGTCCTGGACGTCGGCCGGGATACGGGTCAGCTCCTCGACGCGGGCCGTCATGCCCTCCGCCATGGCCCGCATCACCGGGCTGGGTACGAGGGCGTCGCGGCTGGGGCCGTGGGCGAGCAGCCGGGCGTAGTTCCAGCCGTAGCGGATGGCCTCCTCCGGGGTGCCGGCCGTGCCCTGCACGAGCAGGGTGGAGTCGCCGCTGACCGCGGCGGCCAGGTGCTCGGAGACCCAGGTCTTCGCGGTGCCGGGCACGCCGAGCAGGAGCAGGGCGCGGTCGGTGGCGAGGGTGGACACCGCGACCTCGACGATGCGGCGCGGACCGATGTACTTCGGCGTGACGACCGTGCCGTCCGGCAGCGTGCCGCCGAGCAGGTAGGTGGCGACGGCCCATGGTGACAGCCGCCAGCGGGCGGGGCGGGGACGGTCGTCCTGTGCGGCCAGCGCGGCGAGTTCGGCGGCGAAGGCGTCCTCGGCGTGCGGTCGCAGCGTCTGTGCGGGCACGGCGTTCGCGGGCGACGCGTTCGTGGGCGCGGAGCCGTTCCGCGTCGGGTCGACGGGCGTCGGTCCAACGGACACAGTCATGGCGGAGTCCCCCTCCAGCTCGGCCGGTTCGGATCTGCCACCAACCGTGCACCACGCCACTGACAATCGCTCCGACCTGCACGAACGCACTCGACGGGGCGATTGTCAGTGCCGGGATCTAGTTTCGGTGGCATGACTCAGCAGGGGGTGCGCTGGACCGCGGACCAGGTGCTGGCACTGGCGCCTGACCCCGCGTCACGCACGGCGGGGAGCAGACTCGGCACGGCCGGTCCGTGGTCCGGGGCCGGCAGTTCGGACGAGGGGACGGTGTGGGGACTGTGCGAGGGCGGTGGGAGCGCTCCGTACCGGACGGTCGTCGACGTCGCGGACGCCTCCGGGCCCGCGTACCACTGCAGTTGCCCGAGCCGCACGCTGCCGTGCGAGCACGCGCTCGGTCTGCTGCTGCTCTGGTCGGGCGGGGACGGGGCGGTGCCGCGGGGGGAGGCGCCGGAGTGGGCCGGGCGATGGATCGCGGGCCGGCGCACGCGCACGGAGGGGAAGCAGAACCCGGGCTCCTCCGGTTCGGCCGGTCCGGAGGCGGCGCGGCGCAGGGCGGAGCGCCGGGCCGAGCGGGTGACGGCGGGCGCGGTGGAGCTGGAGCAGCGCCTGGCGGACCTGCTCCGCGGCGGCCTGGCGGCGGCCGAGCAGTCGGGGGACGGGCTGTGGGAGGAGACCGCGGCCCGCATGGTCGACGCCCAGGCGCCGGGGCTGGCCGCCCGGGTGCGGGAGCTGGGGACGCTCGCGGGCACCGGGCCGGACCGGCCGGTGCGGCTGCTGGAGGAGTGCGCGCTGCTCCACCTCCTCGGCCGGGGCTGGCTGCGCCGGGAGCGGCTGCCGGAGGGCCTGGCCGCGACGGTCCGGTCCCGTATCGGCCTGCCCGCGCCGGCGGACGGCCCGGCGGTACGGGACCGCTGGCTGGTCCTCGCCCAGTACGACACGGCGGACAGCCGTCTGACGACCCGCCGTATCTGGCTGTACGGCACGGACTCGGGGCGCACGGCGCTGCTCCTCTCCTACGGTGCGGCGGGCCGCGCCCCGGAGCTCGCGCTGCCGGTCGGGCTGGTCCTCGACGCGGAGCTGTCCGCGTACCCGGGCACGGGACAGCAGCGGATGGCCCTGGGCGAGCGGTTCGCGCCGCCCGCGCCGACGGACGTACGGCCACCGGGGACGACGACGGCCCGGGCGGCCGCCCGCTACGGCGAGGCGCTGCGCGACGACCCCTGGCTGGACTCGGTCCCGGTGACGCTGGACCGGGTGATACCGGTTCCGGACGGTGACGGCTGGCAGCTGGCCGACGCCGACGAGGACGCGGCCCTGCCGCTCACGCCGGCCGCGCGGTCCCGCCCCGGGCTGTGGCGTCTGGTCGCCCTGTCGGGCGGCGCCCCGGTCAGGGTCTTCGGCGAGTGCGGCCACCGGGGATTCACTCCGTTGGCGGTATGGCCGGAGGGGCCCGGTGAGGCGGTGCCGCTGTGCTGAGCGGTGCTCTCACCCCTGTTCCCGCCCACCCCAGGAATCTTTCGGACATCACTGGACACTCGGCGCGTGTGAGTCTTCGACCGTGCCGGGACGCCCGTCGGAAAGGAAGCTCATGAGCAGGACGACCACCGCCGTGGACGCGCCCCTCCCGGATTCCTGGGAGGAGCTGGTGACCGTGGCCCTGCTGGGCACGGCCCGGCGCACACCGGCGGGATCCGCGCCCGGGGCGGACGCGCCGTCGGCCCTGCTGGACGCGGCGGCCGTGGCGACCGTACGGCGACGTGCCGGGCTGCGGCCCGCGCGGGCCGCGGAGCGTCCGCGGCCGGCCCCCGAGGACCCGCGCCCTCCGCTGCCGTCCGCCGCCGCGCGTCGGCTCATGATGCTGCTCGCCGACCGTCCCGGCACCGCGGGCGGTGGCCGCCGGGGAGCGGCTCCGGACCTCATGGAGCTGCTGCCCCAGTGGCTGGCGGCGGCGAACGCCCGCGGTTTCGCGGCGCCCCCGGCCGCGCTGCCCGCCCTGCTCGACGCCGCGCGGGGACGGACCGATCTGCGTCCGGCGGCGCTGCGGTTCGCGGGGCCGCGCGCCCTGTGGCTGGCCCGGTTCAACCCGGACTGGCGGTTCGCCCTGCGTTCCACACCGGGCGGGGGCACGTCCGTGCCCCGTCTCCACGACACGGAGGGCATACGGCGGCTCTGGCAGGAGGGTCTCTTCGCCGAGCGGGTCGCCCTCCTCACCGCCCTCCGCTCCCGCGAGCCGGCCACCGCGCGGGAACTCCTCGCGGCGAGCTGGGCGACGGAGCGGGCGGAGGACCGCCTGATGTTCCTGGACTCACTGCGCACCGGACTCGGCCCGGACGACGAGCCCTTCCTGGAACAGGCCCTGGCCGACCGCAGCCGCAACGTACGGGCGACGGCCGCGGAGCTGCTGTCGGCGCTGCCCGGCTCCGCGCTGGCGGAACGCATGGCGGTCCGGGCCGGGGCGTGTGTGGCCGTCGACCGTACGCGGGACACGCCGACGATCGTCGTCGAGGCGCCGCACGAATGCGACGCGGGCATGGAGCGCGACGGCGTGGTGGCCAGAGCCCCGGCGGGCCGGGGTGAACGGTCCTGGTGGCTCGGCCAGTTGGTGGAGGCCGCGCCCCTGGGAAGCTGGTCGCGGCGGCTCGGCGGGCGTACGCCGCGGGAGATCGTGGCGCTGCCGGTGGCGGACGACTGGCAGGGCGAACTGCACGCGGCCTGGTGCCGGGCGGCGGTACGGCAGTGCGACGCGGCGTGGTCGCGGGCGCTGCTCGGTGAGCCCTCCGCGCCGGAGGCGGGCGGCCCGGGGGCGGTGTCCCTGGCCGAACGCGCCAAGCTGCTCGGCACGCTGGACGCCGCCGAACGGGCCGAGTGGGTGGCCGGGTTCATCGAGACGCACGGCCTGTCCGAGGCGTTCCAGTTGCTCGGGGTGTGTGCCGTGCCCTGGGCGGCGCCGGTCGGACGGGCGGTGGTCGACGCGCTCGACATCGCGCGTGACGCGGGGAGTTATCCATGGAGTTTCAGCGGAGTCATGGGCCTGGCCGAACGCTGCCTCGACCCGTCCGAGGCCGGTCGCCTCGACGCGCTCCTGGCGGTACCGGACGAGCCGGAGGACGCGTCGCCCGGAGCCGGTGGCTACTGGTCGGAAGCCTTCCAGCGCCTGGTCACCACCCTGCACCTACGCGCGACCATCCTCAAAGAACTGACCCCGCCCACCCCCTGACCCACCCCGCCGTTCCCGCGGGCAGTCGTACCTCCCCCAGTGCCTTAAGGGCCTGGGAGGTACCCCCAGGGGCGACGGGGGTCCCACCGCTCATGGGGGTCCCCCCGCTCGAGCGAAGCCGAGAGTGGGGGAGGAGCCGAGGGTGGGGGAGGAGCCGAGAGTGGGGGAGGGTGGGCGATGGGAGCACCTCCCAGGCCGTTCAGGCACTGGGGGAGGCACCCGGCAAGCGCCGGGCGGCGCGACCCGCTCCCGCCCAGCGCCAGCTCCGGGGTGTCGGGGCCGGTGCCCCGGCCCGAACGCGGCGCGCGAGGCGTCACGAACGCGGCCTACGCCTCCGCGGGCTGCCGCACGTTCGCCCGCACCCAGTCCACGATGGAAGCCGTGGTCGCCCCCGGTGTGAAGATCTCCGCGACACCCTTCTCCTTCAGCGGAGCGATGTCCGCCTCGGGAATGATCCCGCCGCCGAAGACCAGGATGTCCGCCGCGTCCCGCTGCGCCAGCAGCTCGATCACCGCCGCGAAAAGCGTGTTGTGCGCCCCGGAGAGGATGGACAGACCGATCGCGTCGGCGTCCTCCTGGATCGCGGTGTCGACGATCTGCTCGGGGGTCTGGTGGAGCCCGGTGTAGATCACCTCCATACCGGCATCACGCAGCGCCCGCGCGATCACCTTGGCCCCGCGATCGTGGCCGTCGAGCCCCGGCTTGGCCACCACCACGCGGATCGGACCGGCTGCCACACCCATCACTGCCTCCATGAAGCGACTGCATCCATCCCTGCCGACAAGTACCGCACACATCCGTCGTGCCGTACACATCGCTCGGGCACCCCGGTCCGAACCGGCCGGGGAAGTGAACGAACGTTATCTCCAGCATCCCGCAACCGGCAGTTTCACGGTGCGCAGCGAGGGGCAAATCACACGGAGGGACACGTTCACCGGGCAGCGTTCCCGGGCTCCGGGCCCCGCGCACCGCACGCCCGTGCACCGATCGGGCAGCCGTGGGACCATGCGTACAAGGGATTCGCACCGAGGCCGCCGTACCAGCGCGCCCCCTCCACACCTCGCACGCGCGCACCGTCGACCGCTCTCACAGCGATTTCCCATGAGGGCACACGGGGGACAGGGCCGTCCTCCCGCGTGCCGACAGGAGGTCGGCCATGAAGGTCACCGAGGCAGCTCTTCCCTTCCTGCCGCTCTGCCGGCGTCTTCTGCCGGTCCGGCTGGCGGATCTCTCCCTGACCCTGCTGAAGGCGACCGCCCTGGAGCTGGCGATCCTGGCGGGTCACCTCCTGCTCTACCCCGCCGGCATCGTCCAGGAGCGCCGGGGCGCGCACCCCGTGCTGCCCTCCCCGGACGGCACCGCGCAACTGCCGGCGGAGGCCAAGCCCCCGGTGGTGCTGCTGCACGGCTTCATCGACAACCGGTCGGTCTTCGTCCTGCTGCGCCGCAGCCTCGCCCAGCACGGCAGGCAGCAGATCGAGTCGCTCAACTACTCCCCGCTGACCTGCGACATCCGCATCGCGGCCGAACTGCTCGGCCGGCACATAGAGCAGGTGTGCGAACACACGGGCAGCCGCCGGGTCGATGTGGTCGGGCACAGCCTCGGCGGGCTCATCGCGCGGTACTACGTGCAGCGGCTGGGCGGTGACGCCCGCGTGCGGACGCTCGTCACGCTCGGCACCCCGCACTCCGGCACACGCGTCGCCCCCCTGGCCAACGCGCACCCCATCGTGCGCCAGATGCGCCCCGGCTCCCCGCTGCTCGAGGAACTCGCCCAGCCCGCGCCGGGCTGCCGTACGCGCTTCGTCGCCTTCTGGAGCGACCTGGACCACATCATGGACCCGCTGGAGTCGGCGTGTGTCGAGCACCCCGACCTGACGTCGGTGAACATACGGGTGAGCGGCGTGGGCCATCTCGCGCTGCCCGTGCACCCGGCCGTGGCGACCCGCATACGGCAGGCCCTGGACACGGCGCACCCCGGAGAGCCGTCCACCGGCCGCCCGGAAGGCCTGACCGTGGCGTGACGACCGACCGCCCGGAAGGCCCGAGCGCGACACGCCCGGCGCCGGCGTCACGGGACAACCGGGACCGCGCGCCCCCCTCGACGGCAATCCGAACAACAACGGTCCGAGACGGCCCACTTGTCGCCGTCGATCACCCACCGTCTCGAACACGTCTCGAACAAAAAGCCAAGACCGCGCCCGCCGTCCGCCAAAAGACAACCGATTGCCCCTTTCCTGCGTGCGCGAAACCTGCGGAAGATTGTCGTGCCCGCATACCGCCGGGTACAGTCGCCGCACTGCTCTGGCAGCCCCTGTTGTCGAGGCGAAAGAGAAGTTGGTGAACGACCGTCACCCGTCGGGGACCATGGACCCGGCTCCGGCTTCCGATGCCGCTTCGGCGCCCTATGCGTCGTACGGCACCCAGGAAGCCCCGTACGGCGACTTCACCACGTACGGCGGCTACGACGCCACCGGTTATGCCGCCACCCACTTCGGCACGGGCGGCCACACCGCCGGGGGCTTCGCCACGGATCCCCTCTTCGGCGACCTTCCGGGCGGCGGTCAGGACACCGGCGCGTACGACACCACCGGACACTGGCCCACGGACGGCCAGGACACCGGCCACTACGACATGTACGCGGCCCAGCACACGTCCCCGTACGACACCGGCGGCTACGACACGACCGCCTGGACCACCGGCCATCACCCGATGACGGTGATCCCGCCGCAGGCCGCCTCGCCGGAGACCAGCGGCCAGTGGGACGCCGGTGAGTGGCTCCAGCCCGATCAGGCCGGGAACCCCGCCGACCGGACCCAGCAGTGGGACTGGGGCACGCAGACCTTCGACAGCGGTGTCTACGACGCCACGCAGTGGAACTCCGACGGCGGCGAGACCGCCGCCCAGGAGCCCGCGTCCGACGCCTACGAGCCGCAGGCCGAGTCCTTCGGCCAGGAGTCCCACGAGGAGCCCGCCGCCCAGGAGCCGGCCGACACCGGTGAGCTGCCCGCGGTGCTCCTGCTCGAGGAGCAGGAGGAGACCGTCCCCGCCCCGGCGCCGCGCGCGGCCTCGCGCGCCGGGTCGCGTTCCCGCCGCCGCACGCCCGCCAAGCGCTCCGCGCTGCTGACGGTGGCCGTGCCCTCGGCGTGCGTGATGGGCGTCGCCGGCATCGCCGCGGCCTCGGTCGGCGACCTGGCCGGCGACGGCGGCCAGGAGACGAAGACGACCGCGGCGGACGCCCAGCCGGTGAAACCGTCCGCCGCCAACATCAAGCTGGACACCCAGCTGGAGAGCCTCGCCGCCGGCGCCGACGACTTCGCCGACCGGGCCAGCCGCACCCAGGAGCGCATCGACCTCAAGGCGCAGCAGGAGGCCGAGCGCAGGGCGGCCGCGGAGGAGGCGGCCCGCAAGGAGCGACTGCGGCCGAAGTTCGCGCTCCCGGTCGCGCAGCACGGACTCAGCGCCTACTACGGCCAGTCCGGCATCAACTGGATGTCCGTCCACACCGGCATCGACTTCCCCGTCCTGTACGGCGCGACGGTGATGGCCGCCACCGACGGCACGGTGCGCACGCAGCTCAACCCCGCCTACGGCAACATGATGATCGTGACGGCGAAGGACGGCACGGAGACGTGGTACTGCCACCTCTCCAGCTACCAGGTCGCCTCCGGTACGACCGTGAAGGCCGGCGACCCGATCGCCTTCTCCGGGGACTCCGGCAACTCGACCGGTCCGCACCTGCACTTCGAGGTCCGTCCCGGCGGCGGTTCGGCGATCGACCCGCTCGCCTGGTTCCGCAGCCACGGCCTCGACCCGTCGTAGGGGCCCGCCCCCGACGGGTCTCGGCCCGCGCTGCTACAGCTTCTCCACCGGCGCGTACCGCAGCAGCAGCCGCTTGGGCTTGGTGTCCCCGAAGTCGATCGTCGCCTCCGTGTTGGCGCCCGTGCCCTTCACCGCGACCACGGTGCCGAGGCCGAACTGGTCGTGGGTGACCCGGTCCCCGATCGCCAGCGACACCACGGGCTTGTCCGCGGCCCGCCCGGTGGCGAAACCGGAACCGCCCGACGCCGACGAGCGCGAGCGGGACGACGACAGCGAGGCCGCCACCCCCGACACCGGACCGGAGGACACGGGCGCGCTCGCCCCCGTCCGCTTCCACTCCAGGTGGGCGGCCGGGATCTCCTCCAGGAACCGCGAGGGCGGGTTGTAGGACGGCTGGCCCCACGCGCTGCGCAGCGTCGAACGGGTCAGGTACAGCCGCTCACGCGCGCGCGTGATGCCGACGTACGCCAGGCGCCGCTCCTCCTCCAGCTCCTTGGTCTCGCCGAGGGCGCGCATGTGCGGGAAGACGCCGTCCTCCATGCCGGTGAGGAAGACGACCGGGAACTCCAGGCCCTTGGCGGTGTGCAGGGTCATCAGCGTGATGACGCCCGATCCGTCCTCGTCCTCGTCGGGGATCTGGTCGGAGTCGGCGACCAGGGCGACCTGCTCCAGGAAGTCGGACAGCGCGACCGACTCGCCCTCGCCGCGCTCCTGCTCGAACTCCAGGGCGACGGCCGCGAGTTCCTGGAGGTTCTCGATCCGGGTCTCGTCCTGCGGGTCGGTGGAGGCCTGCAACTCGGCGAGATAGCCGGTGCGTTCGAGGATCGCCTCCAGGACCGTCGCCGGGCCCGCACCGGACTCGACGACCGTACGGAGATCCTCCATCAGCGTGTTGAACCGCTTCACGGCGTTCGACGAGCGCGCGGCCATGCCGTACGCCTCGTCGACGCGCCTCAGCGCCTGCGGGAAGCTGATCCTCTCGCGCTGCGCGAGGGCGTCGATCATGGCCTCCGCGCGGTCGCCGATGCCCCGCTTGGGCACGTTGAGGATGCGGCGCAGCGGCACCGAGTCCTCGGGGTTGGCGAGCACCCGCAGGTAGGCCAGGACGTCCCGGACCTCCTTGCGCTCGTAGAAGCGGACACCGCCGACGACCTTGTAGGGCAGGCCGACGCGGATGAAGATCTCCTCGAAGACGCGGGACTGGGCGTTGGTCCGGTAGAAGACGGCGACGTCGCCCGCCTTGGCCTCGCCCGCGTCGGTGAGGCGGTCTATCTCGTCGGCGACGAACTGGGCCTCGTCGTGCTCGGTGTCCGCGACGTACCCGGTGATCCGCGCGCCCGCGCCGGCGTTGGTCCACAGGTTCTTGGGACGCCGCGACTCGTTGCGCTCGATGACGGCGTTGGCGGCGCTCAGGATGGTCTGCGTGGAGCGGTAGTTCTGCTCCAGCAGGATCGTGGTCGCGTCCGGGTAGTCCTCCTCGAACTGGAGGATGTTGCGGATCGTCGCACCGCGGAAGGCGTAGATCGACTGGTCGGCGTCGCCCACCACGCACAGCTCGGCGGGCGGCACCTCGGGCTCGGACGGTGTGCCGGCGGGGTGCTCGGAGGTGCCGACGAGCTCGCGGACCAGCGCGTACTGGGCGTGGTTGGTGTCCTGGTACTCGTCGACCATGACGTGCCGGAAGCGGCGGCGGTAGTGCTCGGCGACGTCCGGGAAGGCGCGCAGCAGGTTGACCGTCGTCATGATCAGGTCGTCGAAGTCGAGGGCGTTGGCCTCCCGCAGCCGCGACTGGTAGAGCGCGTAGGCCTGGGCGAGGGTCTTCTCGAAGCCGTCGGCGGCCCGGGCGGCGAAGTCCTCCTCGTCGATCAGCTCGTTCTTCAGGTTGCTGATCTTGGCGCTGAAGGACTTCGGCGGGAAACGCTTGGGGTCGAGCTCCAGGTCACGGCAGACCAGGGCCATCAGACGCTTGGAGTCGGCGGCGTCGTAGATCGAGAACGACGAGGTGAAGCCGAGCCTCTTGCTCTCGCGGCGCAGGATGCGCACGCACGCGCTGTGGAACGTCATGACCCACATGGCGCCCGCGCGCGGGCCGACGAGCTGCTCGACGCGCTCCTTCATCTCGCCCGCGGCCTTGTTGGTGAAGGTGATCGCGAGGATCTGGCCCGGATGGACGTGCCGCTCGGCCAGCAGGTGGGCGATGCGGTGGGTGAGCACACGGGTCTTGCCGGAACCGGCGCCGGCCACGATGAGCAGCGGGGAACCGGAGTGCACCACGGCGGCGCGCTGGTTGTCGTTCAGCCCCTCCAGCAGCGCGGCGGCGTCGATCACCGGGCGCGGGGCGCCGTCGCGGTAGTAGGCGTCCCGGTCCGGCGGCACGTCGAACTTCCCGCCGAACAGGTCGTCCGGGATCTGCTCCGGCACGTACTCGTCCTCGGGCGGTGGCGGGGGCTCGCCCTCGGGGCCCCGCTGGGCCTGGAGGTCCGCCAGGAAGCTGTCGTCAAAGAGGCTGCTCATCGCTCTCCGAGTCTAGGGCGCCCCACCGACAACCCGGGGCCACCCCGGGAACATCCCCGGAATCCGGCGGCCGGGACGGGGCGCACACCCTCCAGAACCACCCCATCACCCTGGGTGACCCCGCACGCAAGGTCACGAAAATGTATCGGGCATATCACCCATCAACCTTCACAGGGGCCACACCGGTTGGCTACGGTGCGGGCGGGCCGTACGACCCCCACCGGCGAACCCCGCCGGGCCGCGCGGCCCCCGCCGAGTCCGTCACTGCCCCCGCGGCAGCCGGAGCCGGGGACCCACCGAGACCATGGGGTGAATCGGCCCACTCCCTCGCGGAGCGGCCGTAGGGCAACCCTTCCGAGCAAGCCGCCCGAACCCGACAGCTAACCCGGTAGGCGGAGCTTTGGAAGGAGTCGCCTCCCTTGGCGTCGCACCGCAAGTCGCGCACCCCCGGCACGCGCGTGGCAGGCATACGGACCCCGGCCCTCGCCACGGCCGCCCTGACCTCCGTGGCCCTGCTGTCCCAGACGGCCACCGCCGCCCCCTCCGACGACGGCAGGCCGAGCCTGGAGGAGGTCGAGAAGAAGGTCGGCGACCTCTACCGCCAGGCGGAGTCGGCGACCGAGAAGTACAACGCGGCCAAGGAGAAGACCGCGAAGCAGCGCAAGCAGGTGGACACGCTCCTCGACGACGTGGCCAAGCGCACCCAGAAGCTCAACGAGGCGCGGGCGGAGCTGGGTTCCTTCGCCGCCGCCCAGTACCGGACCGGTGCCGGCGTCCCCGACACCGCGACCTTCCTGCTCGCGGACACGCCGCAGGACATCTTCGACCAGCGCCAGGTGATGGACCGGATGACCGGCCGCCAGAAGGAAGCGGTCGACGACTACGTCACCCAGCAGTCCGAGACGATGCAGAAGCGCCAGGAGGCCACCGAGAGCCTTCAGACGCTCACCGAGACCCAGGGCGACCTGAAGACGGCCAAGGCCACCGTCCAGAAGAAGCTCACCGACGCGCGCGAGCTGATGGCGAAGCTGACCGCCGAGGAGAAGGCACGGCTCGCGGCGATCGAGAAGGAGAAGCAGGAGGAGGCCGCCCGCAAGGCCGCCGAGCTCGCCCGGCAGCAGGCGGAGCGGCAGAAGGCGCAGGAGGAGGCCGCCACCGCTCAGCAGGACGGCGGTACCTCGGCGGGCGGCACCTCCGGCTCGACCACCTCACCGTCGACGGACTCCTCGTACACCACCAAGGCCGAGAAGGCCCTCGCCTTCGCCCGCGCGCAGATCGGCAAGCCGTACGTCTGGGGCGCCACCGGCCCCGGCTCCTACGACTGCTCCGGCCTCACCCAGGCCGCCTGGAAGGCCGCCGGCGTCACCGTTCCGCGCACCACCTACGACCAGGTGAACGCGGGCACGACGGTCCCCGTCTCCCAGGCCCGGCCCGGTGACCTGGTGTTCTTCTACGACGACGTCACCCACGTGGGGATCTACATCGGCAACGGGATGATGATCCACGCGCCGAAGCCCGGCACGTACGTCCGCGAGGAGTCGATCTACTACGACGGCGAGTCCTCGATCCACAGCGTGGTGCGCCCCGCCTGACCGCCCGGAAGGGGCGGGGACGGTCCTCCGGCGTCGTCCCCGCCCCTTTTCCGTGCCGGTCCGCGCCACGGCACGCGGCGCCGGTCGCCCGCGCTCCCCCTGGGAAACGCCGGCGGCGGTGGCGCTGTCCGCGTCCACCGCCGCCGGCGTCCCCTGGGCCCGGGAGCCCGGGACGCGTCCTGTCGTGGGCCGCGGTCACGTCCGGGTCCGTGGAGCGGAGGTCAGGTCCACAGCACCGCGATGAAGACGTTCGTCACGGTCAGCAGTCCGACCAGGCCGAACAGGCCCTTGTCCACCTTCTCGTCGTCCCGCTTCACGTACACCAGGCCGAGGATCACGATCAGCAGGGCCAGCTTCACGCCGATCTTGATGTTGTCGACGGAGTAGTCCTGGGCCTGGTTGAGGCCGACCAGGACCACACCGGTGACCAGCATCGTCAGCGCGCCGTGCAGCATCGCGGGGACGAACCGGGCGGTGCCCGCGCCCATCGCCTTCATCTGGGTGAGGAAGCCGCCGAGGAGCGACGCGATGCCGATGATGTGCAGACCGACGAAGAGGTGGATGAGTACGTCCATGAGGCCGGAGCCTAGCCATAGCCGCCTCCTAGCACTCCGGCACCCTCATCCGTCCCTCCTCCGCCATATCGGTCATCACTTTGAGTGAAGACGATGAAGTCGGAGCAGGGCATCTGTCACTTACGGTCACCCGACGGTCCGCTCACATCACTTCCGCACAACCCGTCACCGGGGCCGCACGGCCGGGCCTAGCGTCCTCCTCCAGGTGACCGGCTCTCCACCGCCGCCCGGTCCAGGGGCGGCGGCCGGACACCACCGCCGAGAAGGTCCGGCGGCGGACGGCTCCCCTGCGCACCCCCGCCGCCGGACCACCGGACGGCAGTCCGCTCCGCGCGGTCGTCGGAAAGTCGGAAAGTCGGAAAGGACGGAAATCCAGGTGGCAGCGCACCGCAGGACCCGGCAGCGTGTCCCGGGCGGCACCACGGCCCGCGCGGCCACCGCCCTCGCCCTCGCCGGCGCGGCCACCGCGACCGGCTTCGACGGGGCGGGACACGCCGAACCGCGGCTGACACCGGGCCAGGTCAAGGCCGAGGTCGACAGGCTCTACCGGGAGGCGGAGACCGCCACCGAGAAGTACAACGGAGCCAAGGAGAAGGCCGAGTCGGCCCAGCGGCGGCTGCGCGATCTGCAGGACGAGGCGGCCCGCAGGAAGGACCGGCTCGACTCCGCGCGGGACGCCCTGGGCACGGTCGCCGCGGCGCAGTACCGCGGCGGCGGCCTCGACCCCGCCCTGCAGCTCTTCCTCTCCGAGGACCCCGACGGCTATCTGGACGGCGCCGCGCTCGCCGAACGGGCCGGCAGCCGCCGGCAGGCGGCGGTGGGGCACGTACGCGCACAACTCCGGGAGATCGAGCGGTTGCGCGGCGCCGCACGGGTCGAGGTGACATCGCTGACGTCCCGCCGCGCCGAACTCCAGCGGCACCAGAAGACGATCGACACCAAGCTGACCGCCGCCCGCCGGCTGCTGTCCCGGCTGACCCCCGGGCAACGCGCGGGGCTCACCGACGGAACCGACCGCGCCCCGCACTCCTCGACGGACGCCCGGGACGCCGCTCTGGCGGCTCCCGGCCCCCGCGCGGCGCAGGCCGTCTCCTACGCCTACGCCAAGCTCGGCAGCCCCTACGTCTGGGGCGCGACCGGCCCGGACGCCTTCGACTGCTCGGGCCTCGTCCAGGCCGCGTACCGCTCCGCCGGTGTCTCCCTGCCCCGCACCTCCTACGCCCAGATCGACGCCGGCCGCCGCGTCCCCCGCTCCGCACTCCTCCCCGGCGACCTCGTCTTCTTCTACTCCGGCATCAGCCACGTCGGCCTCTACATCGGCGACGGCCGCATGATCCACGCCCCGAACCCCTCGGCCCCGGTCCGCGTGGCCCCGATCGACGAGATGCCCTTCGCGGGCGCCGCGCGCGTGGTCTGAACGGCCCGTTCAGACCAGCCGCCGCGCCGTCGCCCAGCGGGTCAGTTCGTGGCGGTTGGAGAGCTGGAGCTTGCGCAGGACCGCCGAGACGTGGGACTCGACCGTCTTCACCGAGATGAAGAGCTGCTTGGCGATCTCCTTGTAGGCGTAGCCGCGGGCGATCAGCCGCAGGACCTCCCGCTCGCGCTGGGTGAGGCGGTCCATGTCCTCGTCGACCGGCGGGGCGTCGGTCGAGGCGAAGGCGTCCAGGACGAAGCCGGCCAGGCGGGGGGAGAAGACGGCGTCCCCCTCCTGGACCCGGAAGATCGAGTCGACCAGATCGGTCCCGGTGATCGTCTTGGTCACGTAGCCACGGGCACCGCCGCGGATCACGCCGATCACGTCCTCCGCCGCGTCCGACACGGACAGGGCGAGGAAGCGGACCGGCTGCTCGGCGTCGCCCATCAACGGGGCGCAGCGGCGCAGCACCTCGACGCCGCCGCCACCGGGCAGGTGCACGTCGAGCAGGACCACCTCGGGCCGGGTCGCGGTGATGACCGTGACCGCCTGGTCGACGTCGGCGGCCTCACCGACCACCTCGACACCCGTCTGCGCGGTCTGCCCTATCTCCGCCTGGACACCCGTGCGGAACATGCGGTGATCGTCGACGAGGACCACCCGCACATGACGCCCGGCGCTGCCGCCGGCCGACTCCGCGGACGCGGCGCCCTGTGCCGGTCCCGTCGTTCCGTTCGCCTCGGTCGGCTCGCTCATGACGTCTTCTCCGCCCTCTCCATCTCCATCTCGACCTCCGTGCCGCCGTCCGGCACCGCGCGCAGCCGCGCCGTGCCCCCGTTGCGCTCCATGCGGCCGATGATCGATTCTCTGACGCCCATGCGGTCGGCGGGTATCGAGTCCAGGTCGAAGCCGGGGCCGCGGTCCCGGACGGACACGAAGACCGTCCTCCCCTCGACTTCGGCGTAGACCTGCACCGCGCCTCCCTCGCCACCGTACTTGGCGGCGTTGACCATCGCTTCGCGCGCGGCCTGCATCTGTGCGCCGATTCTCTCGTCGAGCGGGCAGTCGCCGACGACGACCACCTCGAGGGGGACGCCGTGCTTGTCCTCCACCTCGGCGGCGTTGCGCTTCACCGCCTCGGCGAGGGTGGCGGGTTCCTCGTCCTCGTCCTTGCCGTTGCCCTCCGGCTTGTAGAGCCAGGCCCGCAGGTCGCGCTCCTGGGCCCGGGCCAGACGGCGCACCTCGCCCGCGTTGTCCGCGTTGCGCTGGATCAGGGTGAGGGTGTGCAGCACCGAGTCGTGGACGTGGGCGGCGACCTCCGCGCGTTCCTGCGCCCGGATGCGCATCAGGCGCTCCTCGGAGAGGTCCTGGGTCATGCGTACGAGGTAGGGGCCGGCGAGGAGGGTGATGCCGACGAGGACCGCGAGGGCCGCCTGGAGCACCGAGCCGAGGTGGCTGCCGGAGCCCCGCAGGACGAAGATGCCCGAGGCGCCCGCCGTCACCAGGAGCACTCCGGCCCCGGCCCGCAGCAGCGTGACCGTGCGCCGGCGGCGGCCGACCTCCATCCAGCGGGCCCGGCGGGCGTTGTCCGCCTGCCGCCAGACCAGGGCGACGCCCGCGCCGACCAGTACGGTCGGCCAGAGGTAGGCCCTGGTCCCGTTGGTCAGGTCCACATTGCCCACGAAGATCATGGCCACCACGACCATGAGGAGCAGGGCGACGATCTGTCCCTTGTCCGGTTTCCGGGTGACGAGTCTGCGCCGGCCGTCCGGCGAGGTCTCCGTCGTCACCAGCGAGGGCGGCTTCTGCGCGTCCACACCGCCGACGCCCAGCGGTACGAAGAACCAGAACGCGGCGTACAGCAGCGCGCCGAGCCCGTCGGCCATGAACAGGCCGACGAAGACGAGACGTACCCAGATCACGGGCAGCCCGAGGTGTCCGGCGAGCCCCCGCGCCACACCACCGAGCCAGCGTCCGTCACTGCTGCGGTAGAGCTTGCGCGGCGGCCGCGGCTCGGCTACGGGCGCTGCTGCGGCTTCCGACATGCCAATGATGGTCACACGCCCGGAGTACCGGAGCATCAGGGTCGGCCCCGGAGACTCCCCTGATCTCCGCGGCCCTGGTCCGTCGAACGCTCCCCCGGTACCGCTCGGGGACCGATATCAGGGTCCGGCCAGGGTCGTACCGACTGCCGCCACGGCGGCTCGCCCGTCACCATGGACCCATGACCGATCACCAGCACGCCACGACGGGTCCGGGACCCGTCTCGGGCCCGGAGGGAGCGACCGCCCCGCCACCGGAGCCGGCCGACGAGAGCGGGCCCTTCCGGCGCGACCGCCGGCACCAGCTGCTCGGCGGGGTGTGCGCGGGGCTCGGCCGGCAGTGCGACATGGACCCGGTGATCTTCCGGATCACGCTCGCGGTCCTGTCCGCCACCGGCGGCATCGGCCTCATCTTCTACGGCTTCGCCTGGCTCTTCGTCCCGTACGAGGACGAGGAGGAGAACGAGATCCGCCGGCTGCTGACCGGCCGGGTCAGCGGCCACACCCTGACGGCCGTCCTGTTCGCACTGGTCGGCTGCGGCGTCTTCCTCACCATGCTGAGCAACGACGGAGTGCTGAGCTTCGCCGTCATACTGTCCCTGCTGCTCGCCGGCGCCGGGTACTGGTCACGGCGGCGCGGTGCGCCCAGCCCCGACCCCATAGCCGCCCAGGCCGTGGCCGACGCCCCGCCGGAGCCCCAGGCGCCGCCGGCCCCCTCCGCCTTCCCGTCGTGGTGGCGTGACCCCATCGTCAAGGACGGCACCCACGTCGGGGGCACGGGCTATCTGTGGGGCCCCCTGGACGCCCGCGACATGGACATCGCCACCACCGTCGACAGCGGGCTCGGCCCCCGCACCGGCACCCGCGGGAAGGCGTACGCACCGCCCCTCCGTCCCCCGGTCCCGCGCGTCCCCCGTGGCGGGATCGGCGGCCGGGTCTTCCTGCTCGCCCTGCTCGCGGGCGGCCTCGGTGCCGGGCTGACGTGGGAGAACCACCCCCTCGGCACCAGCCTGCAGACGGGTCTCGCCTGCGCGCTCGCCGTCTTCGGCATCGGCGTGGCCGTCAGTGCGTTCCTCGGCCGCACCGGGGCGGGCTCGATCGTTCTGGCGGTCGTCACGGCGGGCCTGCTCGCCGGCTCGGCCGCCCTGCCCAAGGACATCGGCACCGACTGGAAGCAGACGACCTGGGCGCCCGCCTCGGTCGCGCAGATACGCCCGGCCTACGACCTGGGCGCCGGCGAGGGCGAACTGGACCTGTCCGCGATACGTGTTCCCGAGGACCGCACCGTCTCGACGCGGGCCGACGTCGGCCTGGGCCGGGTCCACGTGATCGTGCCCAGGGACGTGACCGTGAGGCTGACCATCGACGTGGGAGTGGGTGACATCCAGTTGCCGGGCGACAGGCAGAAGGACGTGGACGTGGCACCGGGCAAGCACAAGGAGGTGACCCTGGAGCCGCCGGCCGGCGTCGAGGAGGCGGGCACGCTCGACCTCGATCTCCAGGTCGGCGCGGGACAGGCGGAGGTGAGCCGTGCCGCGTCATGAGTTCCAGCCGGGCAGGCTGGTGGCCGGCGCCTTCCTCGTCCTCGCCGCGGTGATCTACGCCGGTGACGCGGGCGGCGCCTGGGACACCCCGTGGTTCGTGGCGATTCCCGTGGTCACCGGCGGGCTCTGTCTGGCCGGCGCGGTGGGTTCCCTGACCGGTCTCGTACGGCGGCGCCGGGGCGGCCGGACGGCTCCCCGGAAGACCGGCGCGGAGACGGCGCCCTGAGCGGGCGCTACCGGTACTCCCCTCTCCGCTGCCGCCGCCGGGTACGAAGAGCGGCGTCCACGGACAGCAGCGGGGCGCCCGCCAGCAGCAGCGGTGTCCAGGCCAGCAGATACGGGAGGTCATTGCCGTAGTAGTACGGATCGGCGGCCCAGCTCACGGTCAGCCACAGGCTGAGGGAGATCAGCGCGCCGCCCAGGGCGGCCAGGCGGGTGAGCAGGCCGAGCAGGGTGCCGATGCCGACGGCCAGCTCTCCGAGGGCGATGGCGTAACCGAAGGCGACCGGGCTCTCCAGCGCCATGTCGACCAGGGCGGGGAGGGCGGAGGAGTCGCGGACGCCGCGCATCATGTCGCCGATCGAGCCGGCGCCGGAGTCCTTCATGAACGCGCTGTCCGTGAGTTTGTCGAGGCCGGCGTAGATGAAGGTGATTCCGAGGAAGAGGCGCAGGGGGACGAGGGCGTAGCGGGTGGCGGTGTCCCGCCAGTCCCCGTCGCCGTCGAGGTGTGGGGAGTGCGTGTCCGTGCGCATACCGTGAGTCGTCACTGTCCGCCGCCTCTCACTGCCGTGCCGGCACTCCTCAACACGAAGATACGTATGACGAATGAGGGCGGCTCAATCCTGCGGGTGGGGTTTTTCTTCGGAGTGCGGTGCCTGTGGGTGTCCCGGCGTTGCTGTGGGCCGGGGGTGGGTTGCGCAGCCCGGCGCTAACGAGGTGCCGTCGCGCCCACCCGTGCCTCCCCAGCGGCACGACTGCCCGCGGGAACGGGGCTAGTCCGTCACGTCGATCGCGTAGCGGTTTGTTTCCACGCCCGCTGCCGTGATGACCTGGACCTCCACTCGGCCCGGTTCCACCTCTGCCGGGACCGGGACGGTCAGGAGCGTGTCCGTCGGGTTGTCGAAGCCGCCCGTCACCGGGACCAGCGGCACGTGTACGTTGACCGGCCCGACCCGGACCACCATCCGGGACAGCCGGTCCGCCCCCTGGGCGCCCACCGGCACGAATCCGGCCCCCCGGATCTCGATGTCGTCCCCGGTCCGGATCGGCGCGTCCAGATCACCGGCCTCGCGCGCCCGCACCACCGAAAGGATCACCGGACGGCCGCCCTCCGCGTACTTCCCCGCGAGATACGTCGCCGCCGACACCAGCACCACCACCGCGAGTCCCCACGGCAGATCCGGCAACTGGTCCGGCCGCCGGGCCAGCCGCACCGCCGCGAACACCAGGGCGACACCGCTGATCACGACGTACTGGATGTCGGCGAAACTGCCCCGCCCCGAGTCGTCGGTCAGCAGGTCCGCCGCCCTGGGCCGGTACGCGCGTACCTTCTGCAGCCGCTGTCCCAGCACCCGCAGTCCGACCACCCGCCGCACCAGCACGGCGATCCCGCACACCACCGCCAGCACGGTCACCACACCGGCGCCGCGGGCGAGTTCCAGCCCGTCGATCAGCGTGTCCCGTTCCCGGTTCCCGGAGGCGGCCGCGAGCTGCCCCACCAGAACGAGCACCGCGAACGCCAGGAACAGCACCCAGCACGCGGCCACCGCACGGGACGTGGAGAGCCGGTTGTCCTCCCCGATCACCGGTGCCAGCGCACCTCCGCGCGCCCGGTGGAACCACGACGCCGCGGTCAGCGCCCCGGCCATCACCAGCGCGGCCAGCAGCCCGGCGGTGCGGGCGGCGCTCCACCCCGCGCCGATCGCCGTGAGCGCCTGCCCCAACAGCAGCAGCACGACGCCCGCCCACACCACACCCGCGGTCCGCCGCACCAGCCATGCCGCGCCCTCGGCCCGCCCTCGTTCGGCGACGATCTCCGCGGCCTGCGTCAGCTCCTCCGACACCCACTGCCGGGAGGCGGAGGCGGAGTGGGCCACCGCGGCCGGCACTCCCTGTCCGGCCGCGAACTCGTCCCGCTTCAGCAGGAACGCGGCGACCGCCCGCCGATGTCCCTCACGCACCCCGTGCGGACAGTCCCCGCAGGTGCAGCCCCCCTCGTGGGCGCCCATGTCGGGGCCGCCCCGCCTCGCCTCCTGCACCGCCACGCCCGAAGCCCGCCTTCCCCACCGTCAAAGCCATCAAAAAACATGACACAAGTCCCCCGCGACGAAAGCGAATTGTGCCCTACCCCGCCGCCTCTCCGTCCGGCAGGCCCGGTCAGGAGGAGTGAATTTCGCGGCACCGTGTTGACCTTGCCGTCTACTCCAGCAGATCCGGCTCGCTCCGGCTGATGTCCTGCCACATCGGCTGGTAGTTGATCCACGCCACCAGGTCCCCGCCCAGTTGCTCCCGCGTCGCCACCGCCTGCCGGTGGTCGATGAGGACGGGCCGGCCCGCCGCCTTCGCGGTGAGCTGCACCTGGCAGGACCGCTCCATCGTCACGAACCACCAGGCCGCCGCGTCCACCGAGTCGCCCACGGTGAGCAGCCCGTGGTTGCGCAGCACCAGCGCCTTGTGGGAGCCGAGCGCGTCCGCGATCCTCCTCCCCTCCTCGGCGTCGACGGTGACGCCGCTGTAGGCGTCGTAGAGGGCGTGGTCCTCGTAGAAGGCGCAGCTCTCCTGGGTGATCGGGTCGAGCAGGTCGCCGAGGGCGGCGAGGGCGCGGCCGTGCACCGAGTGGCAGTGGGCGACGGCGACGACGTCGGGCCGGGCCGCGTGCACCTGGGCGTGCACGGTGAACGCGGCCTGGTTGACGTGGTGGCCGCCCTCGACGACCTGGCCGTCCCGGTTGGCGAGCACCAGGTCGCTCACGGTGACCTGCCGGAAGGGCATCCCGAACGGGTTGACCCAGAAGCAGTCGCTGTACTCCGGGTCGCGTGCGGTGATGTGTCCCGAGACGCCGTCCTCGTAGCCGAGCCGCCCGAAGAGCCGCAGCGCGCCCGCGAGCCGCTCCTTGCGGTGCCGGCGCTCGTCGTCGGCCGACTCGTGCATGGGCGGCATGGCGAAGCGCAGTTTGCCGGTGGGCAGCGGCAGGGGCGGTGTGGGCCCGTGCATGAGTCCTCCCGCGGGGGGTGTGCGTACGGGGCGGAAGTTACCGGCGGGCCGCACCGGACGACAGCTCTGTTCCGTAACACCGGACATCCGGCGACACCGGACACCCGGCAGCGCGGGACACCCGGCAGCACCGGATATCCGACACAAGATGTCCGGTATCCCCGTCACACTCGGTCCATGCACACGAACTGGGCGGCCTTCGCCGTCACCGAACCCGAGTTCGCGAAGACCGTGGAGGAGCGCTTCGCCTCGTACACCCACCACGTCCTCGCGACCCTGCGCAAGGACGGCTCACCGCGTACCACCGGTCTGGAGGTCCGCTTCCTGAACGGGGAGCTGTGGTTCGGCATGATGCCGAACTCACTCAAGGCGCTCGATCTGCGCCGCGACCCGCGCTTCGCGCTCCAGGCGAACCCGGGCGACGGCACGGGCATGGGCGGCGGCGACGTCCGTATCGGCGGACGGGCGGTCGAGATCGCCGACGACGACACGGAGACCCGGCGCCGGTACGCCGAAGAGGTGGAACCGCCGGAGCCGTTCCACCTCTTCCGCACCGAGCTGACGGAGGTCTTGAGGACCTACGTGGAGGACGAGAAGTACCTCGTCGTCCAGGTCTGGAAGCCCGGAGAGCCGGTGCGCACCCTCAAACGGACCTGAGGACCCGGAAGGGTCACTCCCACTCGATGGTGCCCGGCGGCTTGGAGGTCACGTCGAGGACGACGCGGTTGACGTCCCGCACCTCGTTGGTGATCCGGGTCGAGATCTTCGCGAGGACGTCGTACGGCAGCCGGGACCAGTCGGCGGTCATGGCGTCCTCGCTGGAGACGGGGCGCAGCACGATCGGGTGACCGTAGGTGCGGCCGTCGCCCTGGACGCCCACCGAGCGCACGTCCGCGAGCAGGACGACCGGGCACTGCCAGATGTCCCGGTCGAGACCGGCCGCGGTCAGCTCCTCACGGGCGATGGCGTCGGCCTCGCGGAGCAGGTCGAGCCGCTCCTTGGTGACCTCGCCGACGATGCGGATGCCGAGCCCCGGGCCGGGGAACGGCTGGCGCTGGACGATCTCCTCGGGCAGGCCGAGCTCCTGGCCGACCATCCGGACCTCGTCCTTGAACAGCTTGCGCAGCGGCTCGATCAGCTTGAACTCGAGGTCCTCGGGCAGGCCGCCCACGTTGTGGTGGGACTTGATGTTGGCGGTACCGGTGCCGCCGCCGGACTCGACGACGTCCGGGTAGAGGGTGCCCTGGACCAGGAACTCCACCGCCGGGCCCTCGTCCGCGATGATCTCGGCCTGGGCCTGCTCGAAGACCCGGATGAACTCCCGGCCGATGATCTTCCGCTTCTCCTCGGGGTCGGAGACGCCCTTCAGAGCCGTGAGGAACCGCTCCTGCGCGTCCACGACCTTGAGCTGTACGCCGGTCGCGGCGACGAAGTCCTTCTCGACCTGCTCGGTCTCGCCCTTGCGCATCAGGCCGTGGTCGACGTACACGCAGGTCAGCTGGGAGCCGATGGCCTTCTGAACGAGCGCTGCGGCGACGGCGGAGTCCACACCGCCGGACAGGCCGCAGATGGCGCGCTTGTCGCCGACCAGCTCGCGGATGGCGTCGACCTGCTCGTCGATGACGTTGCCGGTGGTCCAGTCCGGGGTGAGGCCCGCGCCCCGGTACAGGAAGTGCTCCAGCACCTGCTGCCCGTGCGTGGAGTGCATCACCTCGGGGTGGTACTGGACGCCGTAGAGCTTCTTGTCGTCGTTCTCGAACGCGGCGACCGGGACGATGTCCGTCGAGGCGGTGACGGTGAAGCCCTCGGGCGCGGCGGAGCAGGCGTCGCCGTGCGACATCCAGACGTCCTGCTCCTCCGGGGTGCCCTCGAAGAGGGTGGAGGAGTTCTTGGCGACGTGCAGGTCCGTACGGCCGTACTCGCGGGCGCCGGTGTTGTCCACCTGGCCGCCCAGGCTCTGGGCCATGAGCTGGAAGCCGTAGCACATGCCGAAGACGGGAACGCCGGCCTCGAAGATCTCGCGGTCGAGACTCGGGGCGCCCTCCTCGTACACGGACGAGGGGCCGCCGGACAGGATGATCGCCGCGGGGTTCTTGGCGAGGATCTCCTCGACCGGCATGGTGCTCGGCACGATCTCGCTGTAGACCCGCGCCTCGCGGACGCGACGGGCGATGAGCTGGGCGTACTGCGCGCCGAAGTCGACGACCAGGACGGTGTCGGGCGCGTTGGCAGCGGGAGACGCTGATGACACGAGGTGCCTTCCGGCGGTGGGGCGGGGGTCTTGTGCCTCCCAATTCTACCGAGACGGCGGCGGACCACGTCCCGCCGCCGGAACCGGGCCCCGTCTCACCATGCGGCCCGTGTTGGACGGCCGCGGCCGGCCGGGCATACTTGCCCCATGCTCACGCACCCGACCTTCCTCTTTACCTATGGCGACCGGCCCGCCGGCTGCCATGGTCGTCCTGCTTGAGCAACTGACAAGCGACTTCCCAGGCGCCCCGGGCCGACAAGGTCCGGGGCGCCTGGCGTTTCCCTCCGGACCCTGTCGCTCCGGGGCCCCGCACCCACCCACGAGGAGCCCCGGCATGACCACCACCACGACGGAGTCGACCGAGAGGACCGGCGCCCGCACCACCGAGGCCGCCGAGCTGATCACCGGCGCCCGCGAGCGGATCGACGCGCTCGACGACCGGATCATCGGTCTGGTGCAGGAACGGATGGCCGTGTCGGCCGTCATCCAGAAGGAACGGATCGCCTCCGGCGGGCGGCGGGTGAACCTCTCCCGCGAGATGGAGGTCCTCGCCCACTACCGGGACGCCCTGGGCAAGCCGGGCACCGCGCTCGCGATGACCCTGCTGGAGCTGTGCCGCGGCAGGATCTGACTCCGCGGGCGCGGTACGGACGTACGCGCACTCCTCACCCGTACGGCGCGTGACCGGTACCGGCACCGCTTCGTTGGTACCGGTGTCCGCGTCGGCCAGGGGCGGACCCGAGCAGTACCACGCGTGACTCGCCGGGGCGATGAGACGTGCGGATCGTGCCGTACGTCGTGGGACCTCGCTCCGGGGAAGTGACCGGACGGCAGGGGACAGCGGCCCGGTCACCCCAGAGAACGGCCGGTCCCGGGGACGCCCGGGACCGGCCGGTGGAGACCCGCCGTACGCCTCAGGTGCGGGTCACGACTCCGCAGTCCGCCTCGCCGTCGGCCGGCTCCAGGTCCTTGCTGCGGTCGTACGGGTCGCGGGCCGGTCCGGTCGGCTCGGGGCGTCCCTGCCGGTCGGCGAGGAACTGCGGACGGATGACTCCGTCGCCGTCCCGGCAGTCGTCGTTGGATATCTCGCCGTTGACGTCGGTGATCCAGATGTGCCCCTCGCCGGCCTGGAACCTGGCGGGGTCCACGGCGTCCACCTCGACCGTCCGGCGGACGATGGCCCTGCTCACCTCGTCACCGCCGCCGACGCGGGCCATCGGGTACACGAAGGTGTAGTCGGCCTTGACCAGGGCCCGCCCGGCGGTTCCCTTCACGGCCTCGACCGTCATACGGCCCCGCACCCGCACCTCGCCCACGAGTTCGACCTCCGCGGGGTCGAACCGGGTGAACGTCCACACCGGGTCGTTCTTCTCCGTGGGTTCGCGCAGGGCGTCGCGCAGATCGGCCAGGTACTCCTTCTCCGCCGGGTCCACGAGCTCCAGTGCCTTCGTCGGCCGCTCGCCCTTCAGTACGGCGGGGTCGAGGTTGGCGGCGACCAGGAACTCCTTCGTCCCGTTCAGCGCGGCCCGGATCCGGTCGGCGGGCACCCCGCCCACGGCCTTCGCCTCGGGCAGCCGGATGGCGTCCGCTCCCGCCTCCCACCGGGCGGCCGGGGACCCGGCGAACGGCTTCTCCCGGGTGGGGAGGCCGGCGGGGGCGTCGGGGGGTGCGGTGCCGGGGCGGCCGGTCCCGGGGGCGAGCGGAGTGGCGTCGGCCGCCCCCGCCTCGTCCTCGCCGAGGCCGCCGGGCAGCCAGGACAGCGCGGCGGACGGATTGACGGCGACCACGGCCAGCGCCGCGGCCACCACGATCCCGACCGCGCTCCAGACCCGGCGCCGGCGCGACGAGCGACGCTCCAGGACCTGCAGGGGCGGGCCCGTACGCCACCCCTCGGGCGGGGCGGGCCGCGCCGCCTTCCGCTTCCTGCCCGTGCGGCGCTTGCCGCCCGCGGCCGCTCTCGCCTGCGCCTCGTCCATGGCCCGCAGCCGCTCGGTCACCATGCGCGCCCGCGCCGACGGTTCCTTGGGGGCGGAGGCGCGGATGTCGCGCTCACTGTCCTGGACGAACTTCTCCCAGACGTCGTCGGGGAGGGACGAGGACTCCGGTCTGTTCTCTTCGGGCGGCTGCTCGGCCACGGGGTCGCGGACTTTCTCTCGATGGCGGTCGTAGGCGGCCGAGCGTACGCCAGCGATGATCACCCTTCGCGTGTGATCCAGATCACACGAAAATCCCCTGCGGGGCAGGACAACCATCCGTGCGCCCTGTTGATCACACTCACTGAGATCCTCACGGACCACACGGACAAGGGAGAAGGACCTGAGCTCGGAGGGGGGCACAGGTCCTTTTTCCTTGGCCGTTTTCCCCGGTGGTCTCAGTTCCGCTTCGGCGGCACCGCCGGCATCCCCAGGAACGGCAGCCGCAGCGCGCCGAACGCCTCCGCCGGGACCGCCGGGGACTTCGGCTCGACCGGCTCCAGACGCCGGTAGGCCTCCCCCTGCGCGGGGCGCGGATCGGCCTCGCCCTTGTTGGGCCAGTACGACATCGCCCGCTCGGCCTGCGCCGTGATGGTCAGGGAGGGGTTGACCCCGAGGTTCGCCGAGACCGCCGCCCCGTCCACGACCGAGATGCCGGGGTGGCCGTAGAGGCGGTGGTACGGGTCGATCACACCGGTCTCACGGGAACCGCCGATCGGGCAGCCGCCCAGGAAGTGGGCGGTCAGCGGCATCCCCGTCAGCTCGCCGACGTTGGAGCCGGCGAAGCCGTTGATCTCGGCCGCCAGCGCCGACGCGCCGTCCGTGGCCGCCTTGATCTGCTTGGGGTTGGGGGTGCCGTGGCCCTGCCGGGCGGTGAGCAGCCCACGGCCGGCCCCGGACGGCTTGAGGTACGTCGTCAGGGAGTTGTCCAGCGACTGCATCACCAGCCCGATGATGGTCCGCTCCGACCAGCGCCGGTTGGACAGCGAACGCAGCAGCAGCCAGGGGTGCTTCGCCGCGTTGCCCAGCCAGCCGAGCACCCGGGCGGCGCCCGAGCCGCCGCCCGCGTACGGCACCTGGAGGATGGACAGCCCGCCCATCGAGTTGGAGCCGCGGCCGTAGCGGACCGGCTCGATGTGGGTGTTCGCGTCGGGGTGGATCGACGACGTGATGGCCACACCGCGGGTGAAGTCGGCCTTCGGCGCGCCGGTGGCCCTGCGGTAGCGGCGGTCGTCGGTCTGCGCGCCGACGAGGGCCTCGGAGTTGGTACGGGTCAGCTCGCCCAGCCTGTCCGAGAGGTGCGGAAGCTGGCCGCCCGCCTTCATGCGGTGCAGCAGGGTCTGGGTGCCGTAGGTGCCGGCGGCCAGGACGACCCGGCGGGCGCGGAAGGTGCGGCCCTCGCCCTTGCGGCGGTCGTCGGTGGGGAGCGTGGCGACCGCGTATCCGCCCCGGGAGTCCTCCGTGACCGACACCGCCGTCGTCATGGGGTGCACGACCGCGCCCGCCTTCTCGGCGAGGTGGAGGTAGTTCTCGTTGAGGGTGTTCTTCGCGCCGTGCCGGCAGCCGGTCATGCACTCGCCGCACTCGGCACAGGCCCGGCGCGACGGCCCCGCCCCGCCGAAGTACGGGTCGGGTACCTCCTGTCCCGGCTTCGCCCGCGCCTTCCCGTCGGCGTCCTCGCCGTCGCCGAAGAAGACGCCGACCGGGGCCATGTGGAAGGTGTCACCCACGCCCATCCGCTCGGCCGCCGCCTTCAGGTGCACGTCCGACGGGGTCATCGTCGGGTTGAGCCGTACGCCGAGCATGCGCTTCGCCTGGTCGTAGTACGGGGCCAGCTCCTCCTGCCAGTCGGTGATGTGACCCCACTGCGGGTCGTCGAAGAACGGCTTCGGCGGTACGTAGAGGGTGTTGGCGTAGTTGAGCGAGCCGCCGCCGACGCCCGCGCCGGCCAGCACCATGACGTTGCCCAGCAGGTGGATGCGCTGGATGCCGTACATGCCGAGCCTCGGCGCCCAGAGGTAGTTCCTCAGGTCCCAGGAGTTCTTCGGCAGGGTGTCGCGGGTGAAGCGGCGGCCGGCTTCCAGGACGCCGACGGTGTATCCCTTCTCCGTCAGGCGGAGGGCGGTCACGGAGCCGCCGAAGCCGGAGCCGACGACGAGGACGTCGTAGTCGTAAGCGTCTTGAGGCACGAGGGCTCCTCGTTGAGTTCGCGTGCGGGTCGTATGCGGTTTCTCGCGCTCGCGCGGCGGAGCCGCATACCGATGCGGCCCCGCGCCCCGGGTGGTTACCTGAACCGGAGCGTCTTCATGAGCCGGAGACTGCCGCTCATGAAACGGGCGTACTTCTCGTCGTCCATGCCCAGCGAGGGCGCCATCGGGAGGAGGCGCTGGTGGGCGATCGTCTGGGCCTCGGTGTACTTGAGGATGCCCTCGGAGCCGTGCCGGCGGCCGAGTCCGGAGTCCTTCATGCCGCCCATCGGCGACTGGACGCTGCCGTACGCGGAGGCGTAGCCCTCGTTGATGTTGACCGTGCCGGTGCGCAGGCGCGCGGCGACCTCGCGGCCGCGCCGGGTGTCCTTGGTCCAGACGGAGGAGTTCAGGCCGTACGGGGTGGAGTTGGCGCGTTCGACCGCCTCGTCGTCGGAGGAGAAGCGGTAGACCGAGACGACCGGGCCGAAGGTCTCCTCGGAGCAGACGCTCATCGGGGCCTCGACGCCCTCGAGGACGGTCGGCTCGTAGAAGTAGGGGCCGATGTCCGGGCGGGCCGTGCCGCCCGCGAGCACCCTGGCGCCCTTGGCGACGGCGTCGTCGACGTGCCGGGTGACGGCGTCGAGCTGGCGCTGCCCGACCAGCGAGCCCATGTCGGCGCCGTAGGCGAGGGAGGTACCGAGGCGGATCGCCTTGGTGCGGGCGGTGAAGCGCTCCAGGAAGGCGTCGGCGACCGACTCGTGGACGTAGAGCCGCTCGATGGAGATGCACAGCTGGCCGGCGGAGGAGAAGCAGGCGCGGACGGCACCCGCGGCGGCCTTGTCGAGGTCGGCGTCCTCCAGTACCAGCATGGCGTTCTTGCCGCCCAGTTCGAGGGAGACGCCGACCAGGCGGGCGGCGGCGCCCTGGGCGACCTCGCGGCCGGTGCGGGTGGAACCGGTGAAGGAGACGTAGTCGGCGTGCCGGACGACCTCGGGGCCGACGACCGGGCCCTCGCCGAGGACGACCTGGAAGACGTCGGCGGGCAGTCCGGCCTCGACCAGCAGGTCACGGGCCCACAGGGCGGTGAGGCAGGTCTCCGTGTCGGGCTTCACGACGACCGCGTTGCCCGCGACGAACGCCGGGAGGGCGTCGCCGACGGAGAGTTCGAGGGGGTAGTTCCAGGGGGCGATCTGGCCGACGACACCGCGCGGGTGGCGCAGTTCGGTGACCTTGGTGAGGGTCGGCACGGCGCCCGCGTGCCGCTTGGGCCGCAGGTAGGCGGCGGCCCGGCGGCCGTAGTGGCGGGCGGCGACGGCGACGGCCTGCACCTCCTCGTGGGCGTGCAGCCGGGCCTTGCCGGTCTCGAGCTGGATGAGGTCGAGCACCTCTGCCTGGCGGGCCAGCACCAGGTCGTGGAAGCGGAGCAGGACGGCGGCGCGCTCCCGTACCGGGATCCTCGCCCAGACGGCCTGGGCGGCGCGGGCCGCCTCGAAGGCCTTCGCCACGTCCTCGGGCGTCGACTCGGGCAGGTCGGCCAGCTTCTCGCCGGTGAACGGCGTGTGGTTGGCGGTCCGGCCGGAGCCGGCCACGCCCTTGGTGAGCTGGGCGACCAGTTCCGGCGTGACCACGTCGGCGGCGGTGCGGGCACCCGCCGGCGCGGGGGCGAGGGGGTTGGTGCCGGTCGTTTCCCGGGTCTGCGCGTCCGTCATGAGCCGCAGGGTATGCCTGGGGGAACACTTTGTGTACCCGTCGGTAACAGATTCACCGACCGCTCACACGCCGCCAGTGAACGCTGGCGGTGAAGCCCCTGATCAGGACGTTGACGGACCTGACGCGGTTCAGAGCTTGTGGATGTCCCAGGAGTCGATGACGGTACGGGCGATCTCCCGGCCGTCCTCGGTGAAGTGGCCCTTGCCCGGGTACACGATCCACAGCCGGTACATGTCACCGCCCTTGTTCCGGTAGTACATGACCCGCACCTCGCGCACCATCACCGGATCGGTGGTCGTCGTGTAGACGATGGTGTTCGTGGCCGCCTCGCGCTCCTTGTACGTGGTCTCGCGCGGCTTGCCCTTCGGGGCGGGTGTGTCGGCGATGCCCCAGCCGTACTCGCCGTCCCGGAGCTCCTCCCAGTGGGCGAACGCCCGCTCCGAGGCCGAGCCCTGGATCTCGCCGTTGGCGTCCTCGGCCTTGAGGTCGCGATTGACCTCGACCCGCACCAGCCCGCTCGGGTCGGTGAAGGAGGCGACGGTCCCGTCCGCGTCCGCGGGCTGCCGGTCCTTCACGAAGCCCTCCGGCACCGCGACGGCGACGCCCACCCGGTCCCCGAGGTCGTGCCGCTTCCAGCCGTCCGGCAGCGGTCCCGCGAACGGGTCGGCGATCAGCAGGTAGGCGGCCAGCGCTCCCGCGACGACCGCCGCGCCGAGGCCCGTCAGCGTCCTGCGGCCGATCCGGACGCCCTTGCCGCCCTCGGTGAACCGGACCACCTGGGTGGGCTGCGGCGCGGGCGGATTCGCGGCGGCCTCCAGCGCGGCACGGACCCGGGCGGCGTCGGGACGGCGCGCCGGGTCCTTCTCCAGCAGCGCGGTGATGATCTCGGCCAGCGGGCCCTGCGCGGAGGCGGGCGGCGCCGGGGTGGCGTTGAGGACGGACTGGAGGGTGGCGGGGGTGTTGCTGCGGCGGAACGGCGAGACGCCCTCCGTCGCCGCGTACAGCACCACGCCGAGCGACCACAGGTCGGAGGCGGGGCCGGGGCGCTGGCCCAGCACCCGTTCCGGGGCGATGTACTCGGGCGAACCGACGAAGCCGCCGGTGTCGGTCAGATTGGTCTCGCCCTCGATCTGGGCGATGCCGAAGTCGGTGAGGACGACCCGGTCGTACCGGCCGAGCAGGACGTTGTCCGGTTTGACGTCCCGGTGCAGGATGCCCGCCGCGTGGGCGGCCTCCAGCGCGCCGAGCACCTCCAGACCGACCCTGGCCGCCTCGCGCGCGGAGAGGGTGCCCTCCTCCTGCAGCACGGCGCCCAGCGAACGGCCCCGGACCAGTTCCATCACGATCCACGGCCGGCCGTCGACCACCGCGACGTCATGGACGTCGACCACCGCGGGGTGGTCGAGCCGGGCGGCGGCGCGGGCCTCGCGGCGCATCCGCTCGGAGGCGTTGGAGCGTTCGCCCTCGGGAAGGTGGTCCGGGACGCGGGGCTCCTTGACGGCGACCTCGCGGTCCACGGTCTCGTCCTTGGCCCGCCACACCGTGCCCATGCCGCCGTGCCCGAGCTTGGCGAGCAACCGGTAACGGCCGGCGATCAGCCGTCCGGCGCCGGGGTCGCTCTCCGGCTGCGGCCGCGGTGGGGCCACCCGGGTCGGTGCCGCGTACGGGTTGCCGGGGTGCGGCACGGGCGCGGGCGGGTTCGGCGGTTGCAGACCGAAACTGGTTGGCTCGTCGGCCCCGTGGCGGGCTCCCCCGTCGTTGCTCATGGTTCATCCCTATCGCGCCAAGCCCTCACGTATCCACCGCGGATGCCGACCGGTCACAGACCCGTGACCCGCGTGGGGACTTATCTCCCGTTTGCGGGGTTGTGCGGCCGGCTCGAGGAGCCGGCCGCCGGGGAAGAAGGCGAGGGCGTCGGGGTTTCGGTGGGTGACGCGCTCGCGGGGGTCTCCGGCGCCGTGCTCGTCGGCGTACCGCCCCCGTCGCCGTCCCGGTCCTGCAGGAGCAGCGCCGCCGCGGACACCCCCGCTCCCGCCATGGCGGCGACGGCCAGGGCCGCGACGAGCACGCCCCTCGTGGGCTGCCGCCGGACCGGGCGCGCCTCGGGGCCCCCGCCCGCCTCCTCCCGCCGCACCGGGGGCCGCCGGCGCGGCGCGTCCCGGTGCGGGGGCAGCAGTCCTGGGGGTGCCGACTCCGGCGTACGGCCCGTCTCCCGGAACGCCCGCAGCATCCGTTCGGCCCGGTCCGCGTCCAGCCGGCGATCGGGGTCGCGCTCCAGCAGGCCGCGCACCACGGGAAGAATCGGTTCTGCCTCGATGGGCGGCCGTATCTCGTCGACCACGACCGCGTGCAGGACCCCGCCGAGGGAGTCCCGCCGGAACGGCGACTCGCCGCTGAGCGCCGTGCACAGCAGCGCGCCCAGCGACCACAGGTCGGACTCCGGTCCCGTCCTGGCACCGGACATCCGCTCGGGAGCGGTGTACTCGGGCGAGCCGACGAAGGAGCCGGTCTCGGTGAGCGTGGTGGAGCCCGACAGCCGGGCGATGCCGAAGTCGGTGAGGACGACCCGGTCGGTGCCGTTCTCCAGCAGGACGTTGGCGGGCTTGAGGTCGCGGTGCAGGACGCCCGCCGTGTGCGCGGCCCGTAACGCCCCGAGCAGGTCGACACCGATGCGCGCGGCCTCCGCGGCGTCGACCGGGCCCTGCTCGGCGATCCGGTCGGCGAGGGACGGTCCGTCGATCAGCTCCAGGACGATGTACGGGCGCTCGTCGTCCTCGACGACGTCGTGGACGACGATGATGTGCGGGTGGCTCAACTGGGCCAGGGCACGCGCCTCACGAAGGGTGCGGTCCCGCTGCCGCCGGGCGTCCGCCGCGGAGAGCGTCTCGTCGAGGGGGAGCTCCTTGACGGCGACACCCCGTCCGAGCAGTTGGTCGGTGGCCCGCCAGACCACGCCCATGCCACCGCGCCCGAGCCTCGCTTCCAAACGGTAACGGCCCGCTATGACACGTCCGTTGGTCCTGGCGGTCGCGTTCTCGGCGTCCCCGTCGGTCCCCATGGGCCCATCATGCCCCACCGGATGTGTGCCCTCCGGTACGGCGATTCGGCCAAGCGGCGCGCCTTGGCGCCCGCCACGGGGGTCAGGGCTCGCGCCACCCCTTCAGCACCGTCTCGAACTGCCCGCTGGTCGTGACCCAGTCCTCGGCCGGCCCGGACATGTAGATCGCGTACTCGACGCCGTCCCGCGAGAAGTACATCTGGTCGACCGCCCGGCGCGGCCCCGGGAAGTCGGTGTCCTTGGCCAGGGCGGTCCAGGTGTACTCCAGCCGGGCGCTCTCGCGGTCCCGGTAGACGCGGCGGTCCAGACCGATCCGCTGGTAGCCGACCAGGCGCTGCCCTATCTCCCGGTCCAGATCCCTCAGGTGCTCGTACGGGTCGTCGAAGTCGGGTGCGGCATCGATGGCGATACGGATGAAGTGCTTGCCGCCGTCGGGCGTGTAGTCGACCTGCCGGGTCTCCTCGTCGAAGACCTCGCGCTCCCAGTTCTCACCGGGCAGGGCGATGCTGAAACCCCAGGGGTCGCTGCGGCGCACCCAGCCCTCCGGGAGGTTCCCCCGTGACCCGGTGTTCCCCGTCTTCGTGGGGCTGGGCGTCGGATCCGGGGAGGGGCCGACCGTGGTGCCGCCCCGGTCCTGCTGCTGGAGCATCACCGCGGTGCCCCCGCCGATGACCGCCGCCAGGACGACGACCAGGGCGATCACCCGCCCGCGCACCCGCCGGCGGGGCGCGGCGGGCGGCGTGTACGGCTGCTGAGCGACCGTGGGGCCGCCGTGCGGGTACGGCGGCTGAGCGGTCGCGGGGCCGCCCTGCGGGTACGACTGCCGAGCGGTCGCGGGGCCGCCCTGCGGATACGACTGCCGAGCCGCCGCGGAACCGGCCTGCGGGTACTGCGGGACCCCCTCGGGCCCGGTCTCGTACGGCAGGGGGGCATGGGCGTCGACCGCCCGGGTCGGCACGTACTCCTGGGCGGCCTGCGGCCGGCGTCCCTCGGCGGCCTCGGCGAGCAGCTGCTCGGTCCGGTCCGCGTCGGGCCGGGTGGCCGGATCCTTGCGCAGGAGTGCGCTGATGACGGGCCCGAGCGGGCCGGCGTGCTCCGGCTCGTCGGCCTCCTCCTCGACGACCGCCTGCATGGTGGTCAGCGGTGACGTGCGGCGGAACGGTGATCTGCCCTCCACCGCCGTGTACAGCGTCGCGCCGAGCGCCCACAGGTCGGAGGAGGGGCCGGGATCGTGGCCGCGGACCCGCTCGGGTGCGAGGTAGTCGACCGAGCCGACGACCTCGCCGGTGCGGGTGATGGCCGTGTCGCCGTCGATCTGCGCGATGCCGAAGTCGGTGAGCAGGACCCGGCCGTCGTCGCCGAGGAGGACGTTGCCGGGCTTGACGTCGCGGTGCAGTACGCCGGCGGCGTGCGCGGCGCGCAGGGCGCGCAGCACCCACAGGCCGATGCGCGCGGCCTCGCGGGGGTCGACGCGTTCCCGTTCCTTCACCGCGTCGGCCAGCGAATGGCCCTCGACCAGCTCCATCACGATCCACGGCCGGCCGTCGTGCTCCAGCACGTCGTGCACCGTGACGACGGCGGAGTGGTTGATCCGCGCGGCGGCCCGTGCCTCCGCGCGGGTGCGTGCCAGCAGCGTGGCCTGTTCGCTGTCGGAGACGTAGAGCGCCGCGGTCAGTTCCTTGATGGCGACGATCCGGTGCAGCACCTCGTCATGGGCGCGCCACACCCGGCCCATGCCACCGCTCCCGATGGATTCACCGAGCCGGTAGCGGCCCGCGACGAGCGAGCCCTGCATCTGATTCACGTTGCCCCGCAATGGTCTTGACAGGGTCAGCGTAAGTACCCCGGCGCGTCCTGGGAACCGAGGGGGTGCCATGGAGACCGCACTGTGACAGTTGTCGCTTTATGGGGTGTCAGGCAACCAAAACCCCTGTGACCGCGTGGAGTCGGTGGGTCAGCCGGTGAAGCGGTAGGTCGCCGCCGCCTGCTCGTAGAGCCGGGTCACCTCGTCCCGTTCGGCCTCCGGTCCGCGTACCTGCACCACGTGGTAGCGGCCGTCGATCAGCGCCGCGAGGTTGCGGACGTACAGCTCGCCGCCGTCGCCGGTCCAGGTGAACTGACCCTCGGCCATGGTCCGCCCGCCCACCTCGATGGTCTTCAGACCGGTGGAGGTGGCCCAGCTGGAGTCGCGGTAGGGCTGCAGCTCGCGCTCGTCGTCCCGCTGGTAGGCCATGGGGTCGCCGCCGTACTTCTGCGCGCTGTCCCGGCCCGGTACGACGATGAGCTCGAAGTCCCCCTCGGAGTAGACGACCTGGCCGCTGCCGTTCTTCGGGGTGCGCTGCCAGCCCTCGGCTACGGCGACCCGGAAACCCTCCGGGTCCTCGGCCAGGGTGAAGCCGTCGGCGGCCTCGGGGCCGGTGGTCTGCGTCTCGGGGGAGGCGGCCGACTCCTCGGGGCTGCTCTCCGGACCGTCCTCGGGCTTCGGCGGGTTCCGCTCGGCGTCCGGTGAGCTCGGCGCGGGACTCACCTCACCGGCGGCTCCGGTACGGTCGGCCGAACCCGAGCCGTCCTCACCGGACTTCGGCAGGAACAGCATGGCGTACGCGATCGCCGCCGCCATGGCGAGCAGCACCAGCAGGAGCAGGGTGCGGCCGAGCCGGCGCGGGGAGCCGGCGTCCTGCTTGGCCCGCTTGTGCCGCCCGTGGTGCGCGGGGAGCCCGGCGCGGCGCCTGCGGACCAGCTCGCCCCGGCGCCGTATGACGGGCAGCTTGCTCGCGTCGGCGGGCGGTGCCGCTATGACGTGCACACCCGCCTCGGGTTCGGGCGCGGAGCGCACCAGCGAACGCAGCCAGCCGCGCAGCTCCTCGAAGTCGATGCGCTCGGTGGGGTCCTGGCGCAGCAGCGACTCCACGACCGGCCGCAGCGGCCCGCACTCCTCGGCGAACGCGGGCGGCTCGGCGCACACCATCTGCACCAGCTCGGCCGTCGACTCCTCCGGGTAGGGCGCGTGCCCTTGCACGGCCCGGAACAGCAGGGAGCCCAGCGCCCAGAGGTCGGTGGCGGGGCCGATCGGGGCGGCGAGCTGCCAGTTCTCGTGCACGGGTCCGGCCTGCTCCGGCGCCCACCGCTCGGTCACGGGCCCGACGACGGCCATGCGCGCCTGCCGCGCCCGCTCGGCGGCCAGCGCGGTGGTCGGGCCGCGGCGTGCGGGGGCGTGGGCCACCAGGTCGTCCCAGCGTGCGGGCGGGGCGGGGGCGGCCGCCGGTTCGAGGGCCGCGGGAGCCGGGGAGGCTTCGGGTGTTCCCGGGGCGGTGCGTCCGCCGCCTCCGCCGCCCGTACGGGGCGCGGCCCCGTACCGGCCGGTGGCGCCCACACCGTAGGGGTCGGCTATCTGCCCCGGCGGGATCGCGGCGGCCGTCGTGCCCGCGTCCTCGGCTCCCGGCCGGGAGCCGTACGGCGGCTGCGCGGAGCCGCCGCCGTGCTGCGGGGCGGAGTCCTCGGGGGCGGGCCGGGCGCCGGGCAGGGAGGCACGGCCGCTCTGCTGGGCCTCCTGCACCCGGGCGGCGGCACGGGCGCCCGCCCGGTACGCGGCGATCGCCCCCGCGCGGGCCGCCCGCACGTCGCTCGCGCTGTCGAGGGCCTTGGGGGCCGCCACGGGCGAGAGACCGCCCGCCGTTTCCGCCCCACCACCGGACATCCGGCCGGCCCGTGCCTCGATGGCGGCCCGGCGCGCGGCATCGGGATCGGGGCCGGGTTCGGGCTCGCGGGTGAACCCGGGCGGCCAGGACGGGCCGTGCCCGGCGTCCGGCGTGCCCGCGGGTGCCACCGGCCTCAGAGCTTCAGGGGCCCCCGCTGTCCGCCCCGGCTCCTCGTCCGGGGCGGGCACCGGGTCGTACCCGCACAGTGCCTCCTCCGCCGCACCGACCGCGAGACCGGTGAGCATCACCCGGCCGTCGTCGCAGACGAGCACCGTGCGCGCGGTGATGTTGCGGTGCACCCAGCCGTGGGAGTGCAGTACCCGCAGTGCGGTCAGGACGTCGGAGGCGACCTCGGCCGCCCGGTACGGGGACAGCGGCTTCTCGGCGAGCAGGGCGGCGAGCGGACGCGCGGAGACGAGTTCACTGACGATCCACAGCGAACCGCCCTCCGCGAACACGTCGAAGACCTGGTCCAGGCGCGGGTGGTCGGGGATGGCGGCCGCCGCCTGCGCGGCCTCGATGGCGCGTCGCACGACCGGGTCGGCGGGCCGCCGCGTGCCCCCGCGCGCGGACCCGGGTCCGCCGCGCCGGGCGCCCCTGTCCCGGGCGGTGAAACCGTCGGGCAGCCCCTCCGCGTCCAGCACCTCGGCCTCGACGACCTCCGGCAACGGGATCTGCCTGACCAGGACTTCCTGCCCGCTGTAGGTGTCGAAGGCGCGGGTCTCGGTCAGTTCGTACTCGTCGGAGGGCGGCAGCGGCAGGCGGTAGCGGTCGGCGAGAACCCGTCCCGCGTAGTCGTCCACGTTGCCTCCCCCGGCACTACGGTCGGTCGGTTCCGTTCGCCCGGCGGGCCGTTCCGGCTGCGTACGGTCCGCAGGCATTCACGATACGTGCCGGAGGCAACCCGCAGAGAGGGGATGCCACATCTGCCTCCCCATTCCGCGGGCCGCTCATGCTCAGGACTTCGGCCGGAACGTTTCCGTCAGCGTCCGCCAGGTGTCCTTGCGCCGGTCGCTGCCCCAGTCGGCGGCCTTGGCCGTGTACATCAGCCCGTACCCGAGCCGGTCGCCGACGACGGTCCCCCGGTCGATGGACCGGTACTTGGTCCCGCTCTCCACATAGGTGAACTCCCAGTCGGCCGTGTTCCAGCCGCGGTAGTCCACCGCCTCGATACGGATCCGCTGGTACTGGGAACGCACCATGCCACGTTCCTGGTTCTTCCAGTCGGCGACCGGGTCGTCCTTCGGCGTGGTCGTCCAGCCGATGAGCAGCTTCTGCCCGTCCGGCCCGGTGAAGCGGTCCCCGGCGGCCCCCGTCGACTGGAACTTCCATCCCTCGGGCAGCCCGATCGAGTATCCCTGGTTCCCGTTGTACGTCTCCGCCGCCGACGTACCGCCGTCGTCCTCGTCCTCTTCCCCGGCCTCGTCCGCGTCCTCGTCCCCGGCCGGTCCGCCGGCGCCTGCGCCTGCTGTGGCGGTCGCCGAACCCGCTCCCGTGCCCGTCGGCCCGGTCGCCGTGCCGTCGGTGCGGGTGCCGTCGCCTTCGTCGCCCTTGGTGTCGGCGCTCGGGGTCCCGCTGGCGACGGTCCCGCCGCCGCTGCCCTCGGCTCCCTTGCCGCCCTCGTCGTCGCCGAGCGTGAGGGCCAGCACGGTGCCGAGCACGGCGAGCACCACGACCACCGCGATGATGACCAGCGTCCGGCGCGGCACCACATCGGTGAGCGGCGCCCGCGGCACGGCCCTGGCCGGCAGGTCCGGCGGCGTCATCACCGGCCAGCCCGAACTGCGGCCACCGGCGGCCGGCTTCTGCCGTGCGGTCCCCCGCGCATCCGGGCCGGGCGCCTGGGCCGGCCTCGCGGCCGGGGCGGAGGGCGACGCCGCGCCGGGCCTCGTCCCGGAGGCACCCGCCGACGTGCTCCTGGTTCCCGCGGCCGAAGCGGCTCCGGCACCGCCGGACTTGGCGCGGGTCGCCACGGCGGCACCGGCCGAACCGGCCGCCACCGCCGCCTTCCGCACGGAACGCAGCGCGCCCCGCAGCTTCTCCCCGGCCTCCTCGCCGCGCCTGCCCCCGGTGCCCGCCCGCTCGTCCGGCTGCTCGGGCAGCGGCACGACCTTCGTCGCGTCCGCCGGTTCCCCGGGCTCCTTGGGCTCGGGCGCGGCGAGGATCGCGTTCAGCATGGCCCGGGCGCCGCTGTCGTCGAGCCGCTGGGCGGGGTCCTTGTTGAGCAGCCCGTAGATGACGTCCCTGAGCGGTCCCGCGTTCTTCGGCTCGTCGAGCGGCTCGGTCATCACCGCCGTGAGCGTCGCGATCGCGGACCCCTTGTCGTACGGCGGAGTGCCCTCCACCGCCGCGTACAGCAGCCCGCCGAGCGACCACAGGTCGGCGGCCGGCCCCGGCTTGTGCCCGCGGGCCCGCTCCGGGGAGATGTAGGAGGGGGCGCCGACCAGCATGCCGGTCGAGGTGATGGACGGGTCGCCCTCGACCTGGGCGATGCCGAAGTCCGTGAGCACGACCCGGCCGTCCTCGGCGATCAGCACGTTCGACGGCTTCACGTCACGGTGCAGGATGCCCTCGCGGTGCGCGGAGCGCAGGACGTCCAGGATGGCGAGGCCGACCTCCGCCGCGCGCCGCGGTTCCAGCAGGCCGTCCTCCCGGATGGCCTCGGCGAGCGACTTGCCCTCGACGAGTTCCATCACGATCCAGGGCCGGTCGTCCTCCTCGACCACGTCGAAGACCGTCACGGCGCTGTTGTTGCGGATCCGCGCGATCGCCTTGGCCTCGCGCAGGGTCCGGGTGATCAGCCGCCGCTTCTCGTCCTCGTCGATGTTCGACGGGAAACGGAGCTCCTTGACGGCGACGGTCCGTCCCAGGGTCTCGTCCTGGGCCCGCCACACCGTGCCCATGCCGCCGCGGCCGAGCACGTCTCCCAGCCGGTACCGCCCGGCGAGGAGACGTGCGCTCTTGTCCTGACGGGATGTCCCCGCCCGCTCCGCCTCCGACATGCGTCCCCTCATGCAACCCGCCCTGACAGAGCCTTCATTGTCCCTCACCCGACAAGTGGTCGACGCCCAGGGTGCCTCTGGCCGCGCGCCGGGCCCGGCGCGTCCGGCACCCGGGGGGGCGGACACGCCCCCTCGCCCTGCATGATGGGCCTCCGACATGGGAGGATCCGGGATGCCGCCGCTACGGACACTACTGGCCGTTCCTGTGTCCCTGGCCCTGCTCTCCCTGGCCCCGGCCGCTTCCTCGGGCCCGGCCGTCCCACCCACGGACGCGTTCCTCCCGCTGCTGGTCACACGGGGCGGCGCCCCCGCCGCGGCCCTGCTCGCCCTGGAGGAGACCGGCGCCCGCTACGCCGACGCCGGCCCGGACATCGAGCGCGCCGACCACTTCCGCGCCGGCAGCATCACCAAGACGTTCGTCGCCACGGTCGTCCTGCAACTGGCCGACGAAGACCGCCTGTCGCTGTCCGACACCGTGGAGGAGCATCTGCCCGGCCTGGTGCGGGGAGCGGGCAACGACGGCCGCGCGCTGACCCTGCGTTCACTGCTCACCCACACCAGCGGCCTGTACGACTTCTCCGCGGACACGCGAGGCACCGTTCCGGTCACCCCTCTTCAGGCCGTACGCATCGCACTCACCCACCCCCCGGCCGACCCCGGCCGCTTCTTCTACTCGAACACCAACTACGTCCTGCTCGGCCTGGTCGTCGAACAGGTCACCGGCCGCTCGTACGCCGCCGAGGCCGAGCGCCGCATCATCGCTCCGCTGCGCCTGACGGGCACCTCCTTCCCGGGTTCCCTGACCTCTCTGCCCTCGCCGCACGGCCGCTCCTACGCGGCCGACGGAACCGACGTCACCCGGCTCGATCCGCGGGTGGCCGGCGCCGCGGGCGAGTTGGTGACCACGCTCGCCGACCTGGACCGCTTCTACGCGGCCCTGCTCGGCGGTGAACTGCTGCCCCCGCGCCGGCTGCGCGAGATGCTCGACACCCGCGCCGCACACGGCTCGTACGGCATGGGCCTGTTTCCTGTGACGCTTCCGTGCGGCACCACGGTGTGGGGGCACAACGGGCGCATCTCCGGCAGCTACGTGCGCACCGCGGCCACGGTCGACGGCCGGCGTGTCCTCACCTTCCGCGTGAACACGGAGTCGATGACGGATCCCGGCCTCGAACCCGCGGTGCTCGCGGCCGAGTTCTGCCCTCGCACCTCCTAGAACGACCGGGTTCCGAACGGATATCCCAGATCGCGCCACCCGTTCGAGTGATTCGGACCGGTGGCCAGCGACTCGCGGCCTGCGGCTTACGGCCCGCGCCTCGCGGGCCCACGCCCCGCAGCCTGCGGCTACAACGGCACGATGTCCGGAGCCCCCAGCCGTGCCGCGTCCGCCGTCAGGTCGTCGGGCTGCCGCTGCGACTCCCGCTCGGCCTCCACCCGCTTCTCGTAGTGCCGCACCTCGCGCTCGATCTGGTCCTTGTCCCAGCCCAGCACCGGCGCCATCAGCTCGGCCGCCTCGCGGGCGCTGCGCGTCCCCCGGTCGAACGTCTCGATCGAGATGCGGGTGCGCCGGGTCAGCACGTCGTCCAGGTGCCGCGCGCCCTCGTGCGAGGCGGCATAGGTGATCTCGGCACGCAGATAGTCGTCGGCCGCCCGGAGCGGCTCGCCCAGCGAGGGGTCCGAGGCGATGAGGTCCAGGACCTCCTCCGCCAGCGCGCCGTACCGGTGCAGCAGGTGCTCTACCCGTACCGTGTGCAGGCCGGTGCGCGCGGCCGTGCGCGCCCGCGCGTTCCACAGCGCGTGGTAGCCCTCGGCGCCGACCAGCGGCGTGTCCTCGGTGACACAGTCGGCGACGCGCACGTCGAGTCCGTGCACCGCCGCGTCCACCGCGTCCTCGGCCATGACCCGGTACGTCGTGTACTTGCCGCCCGCCACCACGACGAGCCCGGGCACCGGATGCGCCACGGTGTGTTCGCGGGACAGCTTGCTCGTGGCGTCCGACTCACCGGCGAGCAGCGGCCGCAGACCGGCGTACACGCCCTCCACGTCGTCCCGCGTCAGCGGAACCGCGAGCACCGAGTTCACGTGCTCCAGCAGGTAGTCGATGTCCGCGCTGGACGCGGCCGGGTGCGCCTTGTCGAGGTCCCAGTCGGTGTCCGTGGTGCCCACGATCCAGTGCCGTCCCCAGGGTATGACGAACAGCACGGACTTCTCGGTGCGCAGGATGAGCCCGGTCGTGGAGTGGATGCGGTCCTTGGGGACGACCAGGTGGATGCCCTTCGAGGCCCGTACGTGGAACTGTCCGCGTTCGCCGACCATCGCCTGGGTGTCGTCGGTCCACACCCCGGTGGCGTTGACGATCTGCTTGGCACGGATCTCGTACTCGCCGCCGCCCTCGACGTCCTGCACCCGGGCGCCCACGACGCGTTCCCCCTCGCGCAGGAACCCCGTGACCCGTGCGCGGTTGGCGGTCCTCGCGCCGTACGCCGCCGCCGTGCGCACCAGCGTCGCCACGAACCGGGCGTCGTCCATCTGGGCGTCGTAGTACTGCAGGGCTCCGACCAGCGCGTCCTTCTTCAGACAGGGTGCCACCCGCAGTGCGTGACGACGGGTCAGGTGGCGGTGCACGGGCAGGCCGCGTCCGTGTCCCCGGGCCATCGCCATGGTGTCGTACAGCGCGACGCCCGACCCGGCGTACCACCGCTCCCAGCCCTTGTGCCGCAGCGGGTACAGGAACGGCACCGGGCGCACCAGATGCGGAGCGAGCCGCTCCAGCAGCAGGCCGCGCTCCTTCAACGCCTCCCGTACGAGCGTGAAGTCGAGCATCTCCAGATAGCGCAGGCCACCGTGGATCAGCTTGCTGGACCGGCTGGAGGTGCCCGACGCCCAGTCACGCGCCTCGACCAGGCCCGTGGACAGGCCGCGCGTCGCGGCGTCGAGCGCCGTACCCGCGCCGACCACGCCACCGCCCACCACCAGCACGTCCAGCTCGTGCTCGGCCATGGACGCGAGTGATTCGGCGCGCTGTGCCGGCCCCAGTGTCGCTGTCCTCACCGCTGCCTCCCGCTCATCGGTCGCATCGGCCGCACCCGTCGGGCGAAGCCCGGTCCCCACCCTCATGCCCGAATTCTGACCGGCTTGCCCGACTTCAGCCACCACGGACCCTCAGCCTGTGGACAACCCGTGCGGGACGACTCACCGAAACTCAGCCGACCAATCCCGCATATCGGTCATATTTACTCCTAGTCTGACATTGCGCTCGCCTGCCCAGTCCACAGGGCTTGCGCACCTGTCGCACTCCGGTTATTGGGAAGGACGGTCCACGCCATGCCCGCAGACCTCGCCGTCATCGGACTCGGCCCGTACGGCCTGCCCCTGGCCCAGGCCGCCGTCGCCGCCGGCATCTCCACCATCGGTTACCGGACCGGCCCCGAGCCGGGCTCCCTCAGCGCCGCCGAACAGCGCCGCATGCTCGCGCAGGGCTTCCGTACGACCGCCAACGCCACCGAGCTCGGCCGGGTACGCACCGCCGTCATCTGCGCCCCCACTCCGCGCGGTGCGGACGGCGGGCTGGACCTGGGCCAGGTGGAGACCGCCGCCCGCACCCTCGCCGCGCGGCTGCGCCCGCACACCACGGTGATCCTCGAGTCCCCGGTACCCCCCGGGACGACGGAGGGGCCCCTGCTGCGCCTGCTCGAATCGGGTTCGGGCCTGCGCGCGGGACACGACTTTCACCTCGCCTACTCCCCCAGCCGGGTGGACCCCGGCAACCGCGACCACACCCCCGCCAACACCCCGAAGGTCATCGGCGGCCTCACCCCCGCCTGCACCGAGTCGGCCGCCGCCTTCTACGGACGCATCACCGACAAGGTCGTACGCGCGCGCGGCCTGCGCGAGGCGGAGACCGTGCAGCTCCTGGAGACCAACTTCCGGCATGTCAACATCGCCCTCGTCAACGAGATGGCCGCCCTCTGCCACGACCTCGGCATCGACCTGTGGGACGTCCTCAGATGCGCGGAGACCAAGCCCTTCGGCTTCCAGGCGTTCCGCCCCGGCCCCGGCGTCGGCGGCCACGCCGTCCCCCAGGACCTGACCACCCACGCGGGCCGCACCCTGCGCATGGCGGAACTGGCCCAGGAGGTCAACAACCGCATGCCGCACTACGTCGTGCAGCGCGCCGCCGCCCTCCTCAACGAGCACGGCAAGTCCGCGCGCGGCGCGCGGGTGCTCCTGCTCGGCGTCACCTACAAGCCCGACCTCGCCGACCGGCAGGGCTCCCCGGCCCAGGAGATCGCGGTCCGGCTGATGGAGCTGGGCGCCTCCGTCAGCTACCACGACCCGCACGTACCGTCCTGGAACGTCCTCGACCACCCCGTCCCCCGCGCGGACTCCCTCTACGAGGCCGCCGCCGACGCCGACCTGACGATCCTCCTCCAGCACCACCGCACGTACGACCTCCAGGGCCTGTCGGTGAAGGCCCAGCTGATGCTGGACACGCGGGGGGCTACGCCTACGGGGGCGGCGCATCGGTTGTGAGGAGGGGGCGCGCGGGCGCCGTCCATGCCACAGGGGTTGGTGGTGGGCGGGGCATTGCGCGGGTACGGTAGAAAACAGGCGGAGCCCACCGCAGCGGGTACTGCGGCAGGCCCCTGAAAAGTGAACGGAGTGTCCACCCCTAGCTCTCCTGGGGGTGGCCGCTCACTTCCCGTAGATCCACAAGATGCACCTCCTCCGGAACTTCACCATCCGCAGACGGATCCGGTCCCAGGCGGTGGGCTTGCGGTGACGGCCCATGGCGCGCCCCCTTCCACGATGCCGCCATTAGCCCGGTAGGCGGTCCGTCTGGAATTCGGGCCGGGCCCCGAGGGCCGGGGTCCGGAGACGATCTCCTTGGAAGGGGGCGCCCCAGAGAACTGGGTCGCCGGGCACAGGCACTACCGACCGTATTCACCCCGTCGGCACGGATTCGTCCCGGAGGCAACCACGCGCCCCCTGAACACCACGCGCGCCCCCCGGACACGCGAAAGAGGCCGGTCACCTCACCAGGTGACCGGCCTCCTCAGTGCCGTATCGAAGCCCGCCCGGCCCTACCGCCGGTGCTGCGAGTCCGCCACCGTCACCTCGACGCGCTGGAACTCCTTCAGCTCGCTGTAGCCGGTCGTGGCCATCGCGCGGCGCAGGGCGCCGAAGAGGTTCATCGAGCCGTCGGGGGTGTGGGACGGGCCGGTGAGGATCTCCTCCAGCGTGCCCACCGTGCCGAGGTCGACCTTCTGGCCGCGCGGCAGCTCCTCGTTGACGGCCTCCATGCCCCAGTGGTGGCCCTTGCCCGGACCGTCCGTCGCGCGGGCCAGCGGGGAGCCCATCATCACGGAGTCGGCGCCGCAGGCGATCGCCTTGGGCAGGTCACCGGACCAGCCCACACCGCCGTCCGCGATCACGTGCACGTACCGGCCGCCGGACTCGTCCATGTAGTCGCGGCGGGCGGCGGCCACGTCGGCGACCGCGGTGGCCATGGGCACCTGGATGCCCAGCACGTTGCGCGTGGTGTGCGCGGCGCCGCCGCCGAAGCCGACGAGGACGCCCGCCGCGCCGGTGCGCATCAGGTGCAGGGCAGCGGTGTAGGTGGCGCAGCCGCCGACGATCACCGGGACGTCGAGCTCGTAGATGAACTGCTTCAGGTTGAGCGGCTCGTGCGCCCCGGAGACGTGCTCCGCCGACACCGTCGTACCGCGGATGACGAAGATGTCCACACCCGCGTCGACGACGGCCTTGGAGAACTGGGCGGTGCGCTGCGGGGAGAGCGCGGCGGCGGTGACCACCCCCGAGTCACGCACCTCCTTGATGCGCTGCCCGATCAGCTCCTCCTTGATGGGAGCGGCGTAGATCTCCTGGAGGCGGCGGGTGGCCGCCTCGGCGGGCAGGCCGACGATCTCGTCCAGCAGCGGCTGCGGGTCCTCGTAGCGCGTCCACAGGCCCTCGAGGTTCAGCACGCCGAGGCCGCCGAGCTCGCCGATGCGGATCGCCGTGGCCGGTGAGACGACCGAGTCCATGGGAGCGGCCAGGAACGGCAGCTCGAAGCGGTAGGCGTCGATCTGCCAGGCGATCGAGACCTCCTTCGGGTCCCGCGTACGGCGGCTGGGGACGACGGCGATGTCGTCGAAGGCGTACGCCCGGCGGCCGCGCTTGCCGCGCCCGATCTCGATCTCAGTCACGTCTGTGGCCTTTCCCTGATGCGTTGCAGCGCCTTCCAGTATCCCCGACGGACACGCCGAGGGCGGTCCCGGAGGTGTCCGGGACCGCCCTGGAAGGCCTTCTGACTACTTGCGGCTGTAGTTCGGTGCCTCGACCGTCATCTGGATGTCGTGCGGGTGGCTCTCCTTGAGGCCGGCCGACGTGATGCGGACGAAGCGGCCCTTGGACTCCATCTCCTCGATGGTCGCGGCGCCCACGTAGCCCATCGTCTGGCGCAGACCGCCGACGAGCTGGTGCAGCACGTTGGCCAGCGGGCCGCGGTAGGGCACCTGGCCCTCGATGCCCTCGGGCACGAGCTTGTCGTCGGAGGCGACCTCGGCCTGGAAGTAGCGGTCCTTCGAGTACGACCGGCCCTGTCCCCGGGACTGCATGGCGCCCAGCGAGCCCATGCCGCGGTACGACTTGAACTGCTTGCCGTTGATGAACTGCAGCTCGCCGGGGGACTCCTCGCAGCCCGCGAGGAGGCTGCCCAGCATCACGGTGTCGGCGCCGGCGGCGAGCGCCTTGCCGATGTCGCCGGAGTACTGCAGGCCGCCGTCGCCGATCAGCGGGACGCCCGCCGCGCGGGCCGCGAGGGACGCCTCGTAGATGGCCGTGACCTGCGGAACACCGATGCCGGCGACGACCCGGGTGGTGCAGATCGAACCGGGTCCGACGCCCACCTTGATGCCGTCGACGCCGGCGTCGATCAGCGCCTGGGCGCCGTCGCGCGTGGCCACGTTGCCGCCGATCACGTCGACGCCGACGCTCGACTTGATCTTCGCCATCCAGCTGAGCGCGTTGCTGTTGTGCCCGTGCGAGGTGTCGACGACCAGGAAGTCCACACCGGCCTCGGCGAGCGCCTGGGCCCGCTCCAGCGCCTCGGGGCTGGCGCCCACGGCGGCGCCCACGATCAGGCGGCCCTCCGCGTCCTTGGCGGCGTGGGGGTACTGCTCGGCCTTCACGAAGTCCTTGACCGTGATGAGGCCCTTGAGGATGCCCGCGTCGTCGACCAGGGGAAGCTTCTCGATCTTGTGGCGGCGCAGCAGCTCCATCGCCTCGACGCCGGAGATGCCGACGTGCCCGGTGACCAGCGGCATCGGGGTCATGACCTCGCGCACCTGGCGGGAGCGGTCGGTCTCGAAGGCCATGTCACGGTTGGTGACGATGCCGAGGAGCTTCTTGTTGCCGTCGGTGACCGGGACACCGCTGATGCGGAACTTCGCGCACAGGGCGTCGGCCTCGCCGAGCGTGGCTTCCGGGTGGATGGTGATGGGGTCGGTCACCATGCCGGACTCGGAGCGCTTCACCAGGTCGACCTGGTTGGCCTGGTCCTCGATGGAGAGGTTGCGGTGGAGCACGCCGACGCCGCCCTGACGGGCCATGGCGATCGCCATGCGGGACTCGGTGACCTTGTCCATCGCGGCCGAGAGCAGGGGGATGTTCACCCGGACGTTGCGGGAGACGCGGGACGAGGTGTCGACCGCGTTGGGGAGCACTTCGGATGCGCCCGGCAGCAGCAGCACGTCGTCGTAGGTGAGCCCGAGTGTCGCGAATTTGGCGGGCACTCCGTCGACGTTGGCAGTCATGACACCTTCCCCAAATGGCCTTGATCGGTGCGGATGTCCATGCTAACGGGAAGCGTGGGTGTCTCATTCCACGGTTTCGCACGGCTCCAGGCTTCGTATGTTCGTACGGGAACGGCTGATCTTCCGTTCATATTCCGTTCGTATGCCGAAGGGGCGGCGCGGTGGCGGGGGTTACTGCTCCGCCAGGGCGCGCAGCCGGCTCAGCGCGCGGTGCTGGGCCACCCGGACGGCGCCGGGTGACATTCCCAACATCTGTCCAGTCTCCTCCGCCGTGAGGCCCACGGCGATCCGCAGCAGAAGCAGCTCGCGCTGGTTCTCGGGCAGGTTGGCCAGCAGTTTCTTGGCCCATTCCGCGTCGCTGCTGAGCAGGGCGCGCTCCTCGGGGCCGAGGGAGTCGTCGGGGCGTTCGGGCATCTCGTCGGAGGGCACGGCCGTCGAGCCGGGGTGCCGCATCGCCGCGCGCTGCAGGTCGGCGACCTTGTGGGAGGCGATGGCGAAGATGAACGCCTCGAAGGGCCGGCCGGTGTCCTTGTAGCGGGGCAGCGCGAGGAGCACCGCTACGCAGACCTCCTGGGCGAGGTCCTCGACGAAGTGCCGGGCGTCGCCGGGCAGCCGCGACAGCCGGGTGCGGCAGTAGCGCAGTGCCAGGGGGTGGACATGGGCGAGCAGATCGTGCGTGGCCTGCTCGTCTCCGTCGACCGCGCGGTGGACGAGCGCGCCGATCGCCCCTTGGGCAGTGCCCGCCTCGTCGTCGCGCATCGGTCCATGGTGCCTTGCGGACGTCTGGTCCGCGGCACCGTGTCCCTGGTTGTGCACCGAAGCGTTATGAGCAGGTGCGCCGGAACTCATCCCTTGCGCCCTCCCCTTCCGCTCGACCGACTCGTCCCCGAGGAACTCCACACCTCAAGGATGCGGCATCCGCGGCGAAACGAGCAGTGGGCACCTGGCGGCTGCCGCCGAGGCGCTGGTGGACGGGGTTTCCGCACCCGAGCACGGTGGACAATGAGGCTTCCGCGCCCCGCACGACGGGCACACCCGCACCCCGAGCGCGGCCGACGACGAGAGCTTGCGCACCCCGGACCCGACAGACGGCAGGGGCTCCGCGCCCCGCACGACGGACGACAGGCATGCCCGCATCTGCGCGCGGCCAACGACAATGGCTCGCGCCTCCCAGGCCCGACGGGTCCGGCCGGTTCTGTCGGCTTGGCGTGCTCCAGGCGGGCGCGACCTGCTCCGGGATCCGCCCGCTTCCTGGTGCGCTGTGCGGCTCGGTCCGGGTCCGTGGGCCCTGTCGCACCGCGCGGGACCACGGGCTTCGCCCCACCGGCGGCACACCACCGCGGCCATGGGCTTTCCGTGCGCCGACAGCGCACCGCGCGAGGCCACGGACCCCGCGCCGGCCACGCCCCGGCTGCCCCGCCGGTCCACGTCGCCGGGCACGTGACCCGGAATCCCCGCCGGGGCGCACACGTCCCGGCTCCCGCCGCCGTCCCGCGGCGCGGGGCCCGGGTCCTGCTCGCCACCCGGCGTGATCCCGACGCGAGTCGGCCCTAGCGCACCAGGCCCCACCGGAAGCCGAGCGCCACCGCGTGGGCCCGGTCCGACGCGCCGAGCTTCTTGAAGAGCCGCCGCGCGTGCGTCTTGACGGTGTCCTCGGAGAGGAACAGTTCGCGGCCGATCTCGGCGTTGGAGCGGCCGTGGCTCATGCCTTCGAGGACTTGGATCTCCCGCGCGGTGAGCGTGGGCGCCGCACCCATCTCGGCGGAGCGCAGCCGGCGCGGGGCGAGCCGCCAGGTCGGGTCGGCGAGCGCCTGCGTGACCGTGGCACGCAGCTCCGCGCGGGAGGCGTCCTTGTGCAGATAGCCACGCGCGCCGGCCGCCACCGCGAGCGCCACACCGTCGAGGTCCTCGGCGACCGTGAGCATGATGATGCGCGCTCCGGGGTCGGCGGACAGCAGCCGCCGGACCGTCTCGACGCCGCCCAGACCGGGCATGCGTACGTCCATCAGAATCAGGTCCGAGCGGTCGGCACCCCAGCGGCGGAGGACTTCCTCGCCGTTGGCAGCCGTCGTCACGCGCTCGACGCCGGGCACGGTCGCGACCGCGCGGCGGAGCGCCTCTCGGGCAAGCGGGGAGTCGTCGCAGACGAGGACGGAAGTCATGGCCGCCCTCCGCAGCTGATGCGCGTCACCTTGAGCCTCCAGGCTGGTACGAAATCGTCACCTGTGCGGTCGACCGTCTCGGACACCCGCCCGAGCGCTTGTTCCTTCAACCGCCTCGCACTCTCAACGACGGTCACTCGAAAGAGTTACGGGGCCGTCTGCCACCTTCGGCACTCTACGTGAGGAGACGGACACGATGGAGATACGCGCGACGGACCTCCGAACTTTCACCACAAGCCGTGCCCCATTCAGCCCCTTTTCTTCCCCTTCGTTGGTGTCTGGAGCTAGATTCGCAATGAGTCATATTTTCATCTCCTTGGATCGTAGTTGTACGGTCGTGGACACCGGATCCGCCCAGAACGGCTACAAGGGGTCACGCAATGGCAGATTTCTCCCGCCTTCCCGGACCGAACGCGGACCTGTGGGACTGGCAGCTCCTGGCCGCCTGCCGCGGGGTGGACAGCTCGCTCTTCTTCCACCCGGAGGGCGAGCGTGGTGCGGCTCGAAGCGCTCGCGAGAACTCGGCCAAAGAGGTCTGCATGAGGTGCCCGGTGCGCGCCGAGTGCGCCGCGCACGCGCTGGCGGTACGCGAACCGTACGGCGTGTGGGGCGGACTGACCGAGGACGAGCGCGAAGAGCTGATGGGGCGGGCGCGCAACCGGCTGGTGTCGGCATCGACCACCGGCGGACACACCGCTTCGAACAACTGAAGGAACGTTTCTTCAAAGGAACGTTTCCTCAAGAGCACGGGGCACGCACGCGTGCCCTTGTTTCGTCACTGGGAGTGATCAACCGCCCCTCACGCGCGGCGGCCGCGTACCCCGGACTCCCGCACCCCGGACCCCCGCACCCCGGCCCCCTCTGACCGGGCGGCTGCCCCCGCCAGCTTCTCCAGCGTCGCGGTGACCGCCGGCACCTGGGCGAGGTCCGGGAGGGTGAGCGCGACGATCTCCCGGCGCACGGCGGGCTCCAGCACCACGGTGCGCACCCCCCTGGGCCGTACCGACTCGATGGCGAGCTGGGGCAGTACCGCCACCCCGAGTCCGGCGCCGACCAGTCCGGCGACGGCCGGGTAGTCGTCGGTCGCGAAGTCGATGCGCGGGGTGAAGCCGGCCGTCTCGCACACCTCGACCAATTGGCCCCGGCAGCGCGGGCAGCCGGCGATCCAGGGCTCGTCGGCGAGTTCGCCTATGGCGACGGACTCCGCGCGGGCGAGCCGGTGCCGTTCGGGCACGAGCCCCACCAGCCGGTCCGACAGCAGCGGCCGTACGACGAGGTCGTCCCACTCCTCGGCGCCCGCCGCCCCCTCGTACCGGAAGGCGAGGGCCACGTCGCAGTCGCCCTCGCGCAGCATCTCCACGGAGCGGGGCGGTTCGGCCTCCTCCAGGGAGACCCGGGTGCCGGGGTGGGCGGCGCGCAGGGCGGCGAGGGCCGTGGGGACGAGCGTGGAACTGCCGCTGGGGAAGGAGACGAGCCGGACGCGGCCCGCGCGGAGCCCGGCGATGGCGGCGACCTCCTCCTCGGCGGCGGTCAGTCCGGCGATGATCCCGGCCGCGTGCCGCACCAGCGCCTCTCCGGCCTGCGTCAGGCGCATCTCACGGCCGCTGCGTATGAGCAGGGGCGTGCCGACGGACCCCTCCAGGGCCTTCATCTGCTGACTGACGGCGGGCTGGGTGCAGCCCAGCTCGCGGGCCGCCGCGGAGAAGGAACCTGAGGTGGCCACGGCGCGCAGCACGCGGAGATGACGGGCTTCGATCACCCCTCAAGGATAAGCCGAACTTTGACACGGCGCCGGATAATGCGTCGACGCTTTGATGCTCATCGCTTACCGTGCGACGCATGAAGCTTCTGTCTGTGAACCTGGGGCGACCCAAGGCCGTGCCCTACACGGACCACCGCGAGGGTGTGACCGGTATCGACAAGCAGCCCGTGGACGGACCGGTGCGGGTGGCCGCGCCGGGGCCGAAGGGGATCGGCGCGAGCGGCCTGGCCGGGGACGCCGTGTGCGAGACCCGGCATCACGGCGGGGACGACCAGGCGGTGTACGCCGTGGCCCGCGAGGACCTCGACGAGTGGGAGCGCGTGCTGGGGCGCCCGCTGACGAACGGCATGTTCGGCGAGAACCTCACCACCGAGGGGATCGACGTGTCCGGCGCCCTGATCGGCGAGCGCTGGGCCGTCGGTCCCGAGGTGGTGCTGGAGGTCACCTCCGGGCGCATCCCCTGCCGCACCTTCCAGGGCCATCTGGGTGAGAAGGGCTGGGTGAAGCGGTTCACGCAGCGGGGTGCGCCGGGGGCGTACTTCCGGGTGATCCGGCCCGGTGGGATACGCGCGGGTGACGCCGTACGGATCGTGCACCGGCCGGAGCACGAGGTGACGGTCGCGTTGCAGTTCCGCGCGATGACGACCGAGCGGACGCTGCTGCCCCGGCTGCTGGCTGCGGGCGAAGCGCTGCATCCGGAGGCTCTGGCGGCGGCGCGGACCTACGCGGAGAAGTACGGGGCGGAGCGGACGGCCTGACGGCGTGTCCATGGGATGACACGAAGCGGACGCCTTCCCTCCGGGTAACTACTCTTGCGCCATGACAACGGCTCTGATTACGGGATCGACGGCTGGGATCGGTGCCGCGTTCGCGCGGCGACTGGCGGCCGACGGACATGACCTGGTGCTGGTCGCCCGCGACACCGTCCGGCTGCGCGAACAGGCGACCGAGCTGCACGACCGCCACGGCATCGAGGCGGAGGTGCTGACCGCCGACCTGGCCGAGGACAAGGGCATCGAGGCGGTGGCCGACCGTCTCGGCGACCGCAAGAACCCCGTCGACCTGCTGGTCAACAACGCCGGCTTCGGCCACCGGGGCCGTTACCTCGAGGTCCCCATGGCCGACGAGCTGAGGATGCTCAAGGTGCACTGCGAGGCGGTGCTCCGGCTGACGTCGGCGGCGGTGGAGGCGATGCGTGAGCGCGGACGCGGAGGCGTCGTGAACGTCGCCTCGACCGCCGCGTTCGTGCCGCGCGGGACCTACGGGGCGTCCAAGGCGTGGGTCGTGCAGTTCACCCAGGGCGCGGCACAGGATCTCGCGGGCCAGGGCGTACGGCTGATGGCGCTGTGCCCCGGTTTCGTGCGCACCGAGTTCCACGCGCGGGCCGGGATGGGCACGGACAACATCCCGAACTGGATGTGGCTGGACGCGGACAAGGTCGCCGCGGCGGCGCTCGCGGACCTGGCCCGGGGCAAGTCGCTGTCGATCCCGGATCCGCGCTACAAGGCGCTGATGGGCGCGGCGAAGCTGGTCCCGCGCGGGCTGCTGGGCGGGATCTCGTCGCGGACGGGACGGAAGTACGGGCCCCGGCGGGGGTAGCCCGGTGGCCGCTCCGCCGCAGCGGGACGGGGCCCGCTCCCCGGGAGAAAATGGGTGCTGACGGAACCGACCCGGACGCAGGGGGGACCGGAGGCGAGAGCCATGACCTTCCTACAGCTCATCGACTGCAGGACCAGCCGGTTCGAGGAGATGGACCGGCTCCTGGACCAGTGGGCCGAGCAGACCAGGGGGAAGCGGACGGCGACGCACGCGGTGGTCGGCAAGGACCGCGCGGACACGTCGCACGTCGTCGAGATCGTGGAGTTCCCGTCGTACGAGGAGGCGATGCGGAACTCCAGGCTGCCGGAGACCGACCGGATCTTCCGGGAGATGGTGGCCCTGTGTGACGGTATGCCGACCTTCACGGACCTGGACGTGGTGCGCGACGCGCGGCTGAACGCGGACTCCGCGCGGCGTTTCTTCGAGATCCTGGCCACCGGGGAGGACCTCTCCCCGATGACGGGCCTGGTCGAGGAGCACTACCACGACCACGATCCGGCCAACGAGCAGGACGTCATCGGCCTCGACCACTTCCGGCGCGAGATGGACGTGTGGCGCGGCGGCTTCGACTTCGCGTTCCGGATCGAGGACCAGCTCGCCGAGGGGGACCGGGTGTGCACCCGGTGGAGCTGGGAGGGCACCCACAAGGGCGACTTCCTCGGCATCCCGGCGACGGGGAGGAAGGCCGCCATGACGGGCACGACCGTCTTCCGCTTCGGCGACAACGGGAAGATCGTCGAGGGCTGGTGGCAGTACGACCGGCTGGGGCTGATGGCACGGCTGGGGGCGCTGGAGCCGACGGACCTCTGAGCCGGCGCCGACGGACGACCGCCTCGGCCCCGCGTCCCTTGCCGCCCCCTCGTGTTGCCTGGGGCGGACGGGGCCGGACCGAAGCGGTACGCCCACGTGCGGCCGCGGGGCGATGTGTTGAGAACTACCGGAGACCTGGCGTCGGCCGACGGCCCGGGGCCCGCGCCCCGCCTCCCGTCGGCACATCCGTCCACCGGTCACCTCGTCCCGGGTGCCGTCGCCCGCGCCCAGCGGTGGAGCGTCCCGCTCCTGTCGTCGTACGTGAGCCAGGTCCCGTCGCCGAGCGGGCGCACGTAGCCGTCGACGGGACCCGTCGGGTACGTGACCACCCCGCGTATGCGCAATGTGTGCGCGTCGAGCAGCCAGTGGCGGGCCCGCTCGGGGTCCTCGTCGGCGTCGACGGTCGAGGCGATGACCGTGTCGGCGTCGACGAAGCCGCAGGAGTAGTCCCAGTAGGGCTCGTCCTCGTCGTCGTCATCGGCCGCCCCCGGCTCCTGCTCGGCGATCACCGTGCCGTCCAGGGCGTGCAGGCGCAGGTCCGCCCCGTAGTGCTCGACCGTCAGGAAGCCTGGATGTCCCGCGTGGACGTCCGCCAGGATGCGGTCCAGGCCTTCGTTCACGTCCCAGCCGGTCAGCTTCTCGCCGTCCCGGCGCGCCCAGTGCAGCAGGATGCCGTCCTGGCCCATGCCGATGCTCAGCCCCATGTGCACACCGTCGGGGTGGGAGAGGTGGTGCGAACCGGCCGCCGCGCTGTCGGCCAGCGGCAGCCACCCCAACTCCCGTCCGTCACGGGCGTCCAGGACCACCCAGCGCTCCTGCCAGTCACCCGGCTCCGGCTCCGCCACCACATGCGCCCATACGAGCCTGCCGTCGTCCGAGACCCGGCAGGAGCCGTGCTCCGAACCACGGCACACCTCCTGCTCGTCGCCCGTGTGCGGGTGATCGAGCTCGGGACCCCAGCAGTGGTGCCGGTACTCCCACAGCGTCTTTCCGTCCGTCCCCATGGCCCGTACGGCGCGCTGCCCCGAGAAGACCGCGAAGGTGCCGTCCGGGCTCACCGAGTGGACGCCGTGGTCCCACCGGGGCCAGGGCAGGGGGAAGACGGCCGCCGGCGCGCGCTCCCCCGCGAACAGCTCCCGGAGGTCGTAGACCTCCAGCTCGTGCCCGTTCCGGAGCAAGGCGCGGCAGGGACCGTCCCCACGGCTTTCCAGCGCGAAGCCGTTGACCAGTGCGCGCCCACCCGGCAGCCTCACCGAGTCGCGCAATTGTGCGGTGATCGACATGGCCCGAAGGTAACGAGCCCCACTGACAGCGCGGACCGCCCTTCGCGCCACCGGCGACGCCGTCCCGGCCGGCCCACGCCGCCCGTCCGGCACTTGCAGGTGTTGCCGCCCGCTCCCTCGACGGACCTGCAGGTGCGGCCGGTGCCGGCCTCCCATTGGAAGGCCGGCGCCAGGCACGGCGGGCCGATGCGCAGGTGCTCGGGCACGGATGTTCCCAGCCCGTTCGAAGGTCAGGTGGGGCACGGGCGGAAAGCCCGTCCCCGCCGCTCGGGCGACAGGGACACTGCTCGGATCCGTTCCATCACGGCAAGCACTTCACGGGTGTCCGGGGTTGTCCCGGACACCCGTGAAGGGTCACGACCGAGCCCTGCCGCGCCCGGAGGCCCGGCAACCCGTGTGGACGGTGGCCACGGCACCGCGGACGCGTAGGGCGGGGACGGCCGTTCCGTGACGGTGGCTCGCCGCACCTCGTCTACTTGACGAATCTGCCGTCGCCGATCACGACGTGCGGCCTGCTGTTCACCGCGTCCGACGCCCATTCCAGGATGGAGACGCTGATCGTGACGGCGCCCGCCCCGGCCACGTCCTCGGACACGTCGTACACGTCTCCGGTCCGGAGCGTGAGGCTGGTGAGGGTCGTTCCGTCACGGCTCTCGATGCCGACGTGCGCCACGTAGTCCGGCAGCGTCTCCCCGTCGAGACCGACAGTCGCCCTGAAACCCGTGAGGCCGGCGGGGACGTTGAAGGAGAGCGGCTTGACCGTCTTGCTGAAGTACCCCGGCGCGAAGACGATGCTCCTGCTGAGAGGAGTGTCACCGAGTTGGGAGGCCTCCTCTCTCACGTTGTTCCCGTATCCCCCGATGGGGCCGATCTCGGTGAGGTGCCGCACTCGGACGTCGGAACGGGATTCGGCCGCCACCCCGTCGGAGTCGTCGTTTCCGGGGTCGGCCGCCGAAGCCTCGCCGTCGCCGTCCGGGGCGTCATCGCCGAACCGCCCCTCGGACGACGGGGAGCCGGCTGAGGGGGTGCCGTCCGAGGGCCCTGGCGTCCCGGGCTCCTCCGTGTCCTCGTCGCACACCGCGCCGTCCACACAGACCTTGCCGTCCCGCCCGGCATGCGCGTCGATGTTGTTGGTGTCACCGCAGCCGGCGGCCACGCACACCAGAAGGCACATGAGAGCGGAACCACGGGCCGCTCTTCTCCAGGTTCGCATTTTCTCCGCCTCGGTCACTCGACTCCGCCCGTCACCTGCGCACGACCGGAGACCCGACCGCCCCGTGAGTGCCACCGAGCGCCCCCTCGAAGGAAATGCGCAGCAGTCCGACCTTCGAGACGTCCAGTCCCCTGACCGGATAGCTCCTGCCGTATTCGAGTGTTTCCGAGTAGAGCACCTTTCCCGTCCCCTGGTCGATCACGTTCACCGCCAACGTCTCCGTCCTGTCGTTTCCAGGGGATTCGGCGGAGATACCGAACGTCGCGTCGAACCTGGAATACTTGCCGGCCAGTTTCGCCTGGAACCAGCCGCTGATGTTCTCGCCGCATCCGATCGTGCACTCGATAATGAATCCCGTGGAGAAGGATTCATCCCCCACGACCACGTCCGCGGCGTTCCAGTCGGTGCAGGTCCCCATCCAGCATCCGTCGGTGGTGTCCCTCAGCCCGTCCGGGAGGTTCCCACCCGACAGGTTCACCCGGACCGGGACGGTTTCCCCCGCCACGGAGCCGCCGCCTCCCCCCTGTTCGGTCGCCTCGCCCGACTCCACGGTGTCCTCCCCGCCGGGCTCCCCGCCCTCCGCGCCCCCTCCCTCCTCCTCCGGCTCCGAGGAGGAGGGATCCGGCCCGCCCCCGCCCGGAACGCCGGGGTCAGGCGGGTCCGGCTCCTCCGAGGGCTCGCCGTCGAGGCACGTGGAGTCCTCCACACAAACCTTGGCGTCACCCTCAGCCTGCTGGTTGACGGTGGTGTCCCCGCACGAGACGAGGGCGAGGAGGGAAAGCGCCAGGAAGGCCGGTCCACGGACCGCTCTGCGCCATGCCCGCACGGTGTTCCGTCCTCAGCACTTCGAGTCGACGCAGACGACGCCGTCCCGCCCGGTCTTCTGGTCCACGCTGGTGGTGTCCGACTTCATCAGGCCGGTGATGACCGCGGCGACGATCACCGCCACCGCTCCGACGACCCCGACGATGATCTTGACCTTGTGGTCGGTGGTCCATCCCGCCATATCCCCAGCCTTCCTCACTGAAAGTGAGGTCGATGGTGGCACACGGGTGACGGTGAAAACGGTGAAATGCGACGGGCGTGCGGCGCTGTGGCCCGCCCGTTACAGAAGCGTTCCTCGCGCGGCTTTCCCGGTGCGCGCCCGCACAAAAATCCGACGACCGGATTCGTACCTTCATTCGCGTCTGAATTTTTTATTCGACGCCTCTCGGCCACCGGTGTCGTCGCTGCCCCGGCCGTCGCCGCACCCCTCCTGGACAAGGATGCGGGAGCGCGTCCCGAAGTCGTGTTCCGTCAGCCATGACCGCGCGACGTCGACGACCGCCGTGGCCGGTCGTTTCCGAGGCGTGCGACGACCTCGGTGATCGGCGCAGCGAGGCGTTGACGCCCGGACGGCTGGGAGACGTGTCCTCGGCACGCGGCGAGCCGGACGCCGCGCGTGATTTCTGGGCACGGGCCGCGGCTCTGCACGAGGAGCTCGGCGACGAGCCGGCCGACGTTCCGCGGAGGCGGGCGGAGGACGTCGTGCTCTCGGGGGACGGGCAGGAGGACGGCGGTGGCCGAGTCGGATGAGCAGGAAGGACCCGCCGGCCGGCGTCACACCGCCCTGCTGGGACATCTACGTGCGCGACCTGGGCGTTCCCCCTCTTGCCAGGGGACCGGGATCATGAAATCTTGCGGCCGATGCCTCCATGATCCCCTGGGGGCGGGCACCGATCTCCCTGCACGAGGTGTAAGGGGGTCTTCGTTCCACAGGAGGCCCTCGTGCACGCCATCGACGTACCCGGCACGCCCCGTGACTGGGATCTCTACCGGACGGCGGTCGTCGGCATCCGGTTCGGGGAGCGGACCGTGCGAGTCGCACCACGGCCTCGGGGCACGGCCGAGGGTTTCTTCCCGGTACCGGACGGCAGCGGTGCCACCGTCCATGTGATCACCGCATGGAACCCCCGTGGCCGTACCGCGTCGGACGACGCCAACGCCCGTGACCAGAGCCTGCTGCTCGACGAGGTCCGTCGCCGTGGTCTCGTCCGGTGGCCCGCGGTGGGTGGTGACGCGCGCGGCACGCACCGGGAGGAGAGCGTCGCCGTCGTCGGACTGAGCGATGCGGCGGCGCGTGCTCTGGGGCGCCGCTTCGGCCAGGACGCGGTGTTCGCCTGGTCCCCCGACGCCTGGCGGGTCCTGGCGTGCGGAAGCGGTGCCGTGGCGGTGAGCGGATGGGTGGCGTCCGTGCGGGCGTCGGCGGAGTCGTAGACAGGAGCAGAACGATGGGCATGTATCCCATGCGGACCCCGGACCACTGTCCGAGCTGCGGCCGACGTCTCGCCGACCCGCCGGCCGAGCGGGTCGCGGTCGACGGGTTCCCGGCCGAGGTGACGTACGCGACGGACCCCGTGTGCGGTGCGCGCTGGCACGTGTGGGACAGGACGTCCCCGCTGCGCCGCCTGGCCCGCCCCCATGTGGACGGCACGGGGTGACGTCACCATGCCGCCGGGGGGGGGTGACCCCGGCCGCGGTGCTTCTTCCCGGCTGTCCTCCCCAAGTTCCCCGACTGCCCTCCCCCAAGCGGCTTCCCACGTGCTGCCGCGGTCTTCAGCGGGCACGACGTGAGCCCGCTGAGCTGCGGGACCCGTGAAAACCTGCCCCAGCGGAACCGGATCCGATGCACGAGGACGCGGCTGATCCGCCACCGGGCGGGATCGGGCCCTGCGGCCCACGCCTTTGCCCATCGCTGTGCGCGGGCTCGTGATCGTGGCATCATCGGCTCGCGCCACGTTGGCTTTTCGGGGGAATTCCATGGCGGATCAGATCAGTTCACGTCGCTCGTCGTACTGGGCCACCGGCGCCCTCTGCGGCACCGTGGCCGCGCTGAGCGCGACCGGTGACATCATCTTCGACCTCTTCGACGGGTCGACCGCTGTCGCCGTGGGAGGCGGGACGGCGGTGCTGATCGGCGGCCTCGCCTGGTACCACTCGGCGCGCACCCTGCCCGGGGCGGTCGCACAGCCGGTCGCACGCGGTGTGGTGCGGCACGACCTGCCGTCCACCGCGCCCTGGGTGGGCCGCCGGACGCTGCTCGACGGCCTGCTCACCACGCTCCGGGACGTCCCGGCGCCGACGGGCGGGACCCTGTCCGTCGGCCTCTCGCACAGCCAGTCGAAGATCGTCGCCGTCCACGGGGCGCCCGGCACGGGAAAGACGACGCTCGCCCTCAACGCGGCTCACCGGGTGAAGGACGACTACCCCGACGGCCAGTTGCACCTCGCACTGCGGGGTGACGGCGACGAGCCCATGACGAGTGCGGACGCACTGAAGGAGCTCCTGCTGAGGCTCGGTGTCGCTCGTGAGGACATTCCCGTCCGCGTCGCGGACCGGGCCGCGCGCCTGCGGACGCTGACCAACGACCTCCGACTGCTGATCGTGCTCGACAACGCGCACAACGCCGAACAGGTGCGCCACCTGCTGCCGGTGGGGGCGGGGTGCGCGGTGCTGATCACGAGCCGCAGGGTGCTGTCCCTCGGGGACGTGGCCCGTCCCCCCGTGCACGTGTCCCTCCCGAACGAGGACGACGCGTTGAGTGTCCTCGCGCACTGGGCCGGCGAGGAGCGCATCACCGCCGATCTCGCCACCGCCCTCCGGATCACGCGGTTCTGCGGCAGGCTCCCCCTGGCCCTGCACATCGTCGGCTCGAAACTCAGGAACCGGCCGGACCTGAGTCTGGCCCGGATGCAGGAACGCCTGGAGAACGAGCGGGAGCGGCTGCGGGAACTCTCCCGTGGCGACAGCGGCCTGGAGGCCTGTCTGGGTTTCAGCCACCGGGAGCTGGCGGAGCCCACGCGGGTGGCCTTCGATCTGGTCGCCTCGTTACCGCCGGGGCGGCTCACCGACTGGCACTTCGCGTCCGTCCTGGGGACCCGGGGAGCGGCGGTCGCGGCCTGCGACGAGCTGGTCGAGGTCAGTCTGATGGAGGCACAGGGCGACGGGGAGGCGGACCCCGGCTACTCCGTCCACGACCTGATCCGGGTCTACGCGGCCGAGCAGCACGACCGGCTGCCGCCGGACGACCAGCGGCGACTGGAGGCCCGCCTGGTGCGGGCGTTCCGGGATGCCGTCGTCCACCTCGCCGCACAGCGCGCTCCGGAGCTCGCGACGGAGGTGTCCGCGGAGCGGGTCGCCGGCCTGGGCCGGTTGTCGGCCGCCGCCTGGGTCTCAGGCGAGCAGAAGCGGCTGGAGTGGGCCATCGGCCGGGGCCGAAGTCTCGGAATGGACACGGAGGCGGCCGAGATCGGCGAGGCGCTGTCGTACTTCCTCAACGACATCACCCTGCCGTCCGGTGCCGCGGACTGGCTGTTCAGCGCACCGTCCGGGACCAGGCCGCGGGTGCGGCGCAGCCTGCGGCGGGCCCGCGCGACGGCGGCGCTGGCCGAGGGCTCGCCGGACACGGCACTGGCGCTGCTGGGGAACGGCGGCACGGAGGCCGGGGAGACGCCGGACGAGGCGGGCCGGGCCAGGGACGAGATGGTCGTCGCCGCCGCACACGCGGCGAAGCACGACTTCCGGGACGCCCTTCGGCACATGGCCGGGGCGGTGGACCGGTTACGGACGACCGGTGACTCCTGGCATGTCCTGAACTCCCTCGAGAAGCTGGGCGAGTTCCAGAGGTGGCGGGGAAAGCCGGAACTCGCGGAGCGGAGCCAGCGGGAGGCGCTGCGGCTGGCCGAGCAGGCCGGAGACCTCCGGGCGCGCGCCCGGCTGCGGCGGACCCTCGCGGAGACCCTCGGCTACCTGCGCCGGCCGGAGGAGGCGGCGCCGCTGCTGGAATCGGCGATCCACGACTTCCGGGTGCTGAACGACCGCAGGTGGGAGGGGGCCGGTCTCTACGCCCTCGGCAAGATCTACCGTCTCCTCGGCCGCCGTACCGAAGCGCTCGACTGCTACCGGCGGGCGGAGGAGATCTTCGGGCCGATGGGCGAACGGCACTGGGTGGGGCGGGTCACCAACGCCAGGATCCGCGTCCTGGCGGGCCTGGGTGACCTGGACGCGGCCGGTGAGACGGCCGGGACGGCTCTCGGGATCTTCCGGCAGGTCGGCGACGAGATGTGGGTCGCCCACACCCAGCGGGATGTCGGCTGGCTGCACCTGAAGGGGGGCAGGCCCGCGGAGGCCCTCGGACCGCTCACCCATGCCGTCGAGGTGACCGAACGCGCCGGTGACGCCTACGCCAACGCCATGGCCCGTCATCTGCGCGGGATCGCCCACCGCGACCTCGGCCACCACGCGGAGGCACACGCCGACTTCGACGCCGCCCTCGACGTCTACCGGTCGGGGGACTACGCGTGGAACGAGGCGGCCGTGATCCACGACGTCGTCCGCGCCCTGCGGGCGGAGGGCCGGTCCGACGAGGCCGACGCACTGGAGACCGGCACCGCCGCGGCCAACCCGTTCTTCACCGGGATGCACGGGCGGAACGGCGCCGAGGCCGTACCGGACGAGGACTGACGGCCTTCCGCGCCCACCGGTTCGTGTGGTGGCTCCCGCGGCCCGGGGACCGACTCGGGCCCGGGTGTTCCGCCGTTCCGCGGCGGACGGCCGCTCAGTCGTTCTTCAACGGCCGCCGCACGGGTCGCCGTCCGAGGACATCGGCTTGTTGTCGACCGCCAGGCAGGAGGAGTACACCCGGGGCGGTGTGGGCGGCGGCTCCGGTTCCGACGTGGCACCCACGGCAATGATCGTCACGGCACCGACGCAGGTCAGTCCCGCCATCGCGGTGAGCCGTGCACCACGGCTCACCGATCGCCCCGGAGGCGGTCGCGGAGCTCGTCGCGGCAGTCGTCCCCGGTGCCGCCCCGAACTCGGGAGAAGGCCGGCACTCCGTCTCCCTCGTCTTCCCGCTCGGCCTTGGCCTCGGCCAGCCGCCTCTCGACGTCCGCGACGTACTCGGCGCACTCGGCGCTGACGGGCCTCTCGGGCCGCGGGTCCGGTGCCGAGGAGGCGTTCAGTCCGGCGGTGGCGGCGAGGCCGGCCGCGCACAGCGCCACCCACGCGGCAACCCACGTGCGGCGGCTTGTCCGTATCGGCTCGGGCATCCAGGCATCCTACGAGCGCCGCGGCGGGCTGTCACCGCAGCGCTGCTTCCTCATCGACGAGACCGGCGACGCCCCTCGCCCCGTGTCGTACCGCTCCTCGCCGGTCCGTCAGTAGTGGTAGCGGGCCTTGATGATCACGGCTTCCTTCTCGGTGGCCCGGTGGACGAGGCGGTGCTCGTCGTCGTTCCGGCGTGACCGGTAGCCCGACAGGTCGCCCTTCAGCGGCTCCGGTTTGCCGATACCCGTGAAGGGGCCCCGCTGGATCTCGCCGATCAGGCGGACGAGCTTGCGGAACAGCGTCTTGTCGGCCGCCTGCCAGTACGGGAGGTCCTCCCACCCGGTGGGCCGGAACCGTACGTCCCTCACTCGCCGTCCTCCGCCAGTGCCTCCAGCTCCGCCATGCTCCTGGTGATCATCGGAGCGTCGGCGGCCTTGTCCGCGTCGGCGGCCGCCCTGAGGTGGGCGGCGTTGGCCGGTGAGCGCAGCAGGTGGACGGTCTCCTGCCAGGAACGGAAGCCGTCGGCCGACATCAGTACGGCGTTGCCGCCCCTGGAGGTGATCTCCACCGGCTCATGGTCGTCGTTGACCTGCTGGATCAGCGGGAAAAGCCTGGCCCGGGCCTCGCTGGCGGTGATGGACACAATCCCTCCTCCACAGAACTGGTACAGGGAATTCGTACCAGTTCGATGGTGCAGGGATCCGGTACGAGTCGCATGGATCACCGGCAGGAAAAGCTCCCGTGGAGAAGCGGACACACCCTGTCCTGTACGTCCCCGAGACTCGTGCCCTCCAGCGGCCACAGGGGCCGCTTGTTCCGCAAGGAGCCCGCGCGTGTTCTCCGTTCTCGCCGACATCAACTGGATGGCCGTCGCCGTCGCGGCCGTCGCCTCGGTCCTGCTCGCCGGCGTGTGGTTCGCCGTCGTGATCGCCAAGCCGTACGCCGTGGCCCTCGGCCGCGAGGGCGCGCCGGCGTCCGCGCAGACGGCTCTGACCATGGCGGGGCCGCCGGTGTGTCTCCTCGTCACCGTCCTGACCAGCGCCGTGCTCGTCGAGGCGCTCGACATCACAGGGCTGGGGGACGCCGTGGTGTTCGGGCTCCTCGTCGGCGTCGGCTATCTCGGTGCGATGACCTTCCAGATCGCCATCAACCCGAACTTCCCGCGCCCGCTGTACTACGGGGTCCTCAACGCGCCGTTCTTCGTGCTCACGAGCGTGCTCGGCAGCGTCGTCCTGGTCGCGATGCGCTGAGTCCCCGCCGGCTAGTCGCCGCCTCCTCCGCCTCCTCCGTCACCACCACCGCCGCCGTCGCCGCCCTCCCCGCCGTCGCTGCCCCAGCCGTCGCCGTCGCCGCCGCCGCGTTCGTTGTCGTCGCTGCCGGTGCCGAGGTTGCTGAACCAGGGGAGGTCCCAGGTGCCGGTGTCCGACCCCCCTCCGGAGCGGGGGCGGAACCTGGCCAGGCCCGTCGTGTCCCCGAGGCCGAAGGAGACGGCGACCGCGTGGGCCATGACGGCGTCCAGGGGGTCGGGGCTCTCGTGGTGCACGGTGGCCAGGGGCAGCAGCACGGTGCCGGGTACGGGGTCCGGCCGGCGTGGCGGACGGGTCAGCAGTGCGACCCGCCGGTCGTCGCGCAGCAGCCACGAGCTCTCCGCGTTCTCGCGCCGCAGCGTCCAGTGCCGGTCGGGCAGGCGTATCTCCACGCTGCTCCTGGACTTGCGGAACTTCTTCTGGAGGAGGAGCCGGGCCGTCGTGTCACCGACGGTCATGACCAGGCCGCTGCCCGGGACGGTGGAGTCGCCGCGGAAGCCGTACGGTGCCCGCAGGCGTACGGCGGGGGCGTGCGGGCCCCACACGTCCACGCGGACCAGGCGCCGGTCCACGGCGACGGCGACCGGTCCGGCGGGGCCGGGCGCGTAACGCCGCGCGATCCACAGCGGTATGCCCTCCGCGTGCGCCCGCGCGGCGAGCGCGGCCACCTGGTCCGCCCCGCCGCACCCGCGGACCGCCCACTCGCCCAGGGCGTGGGCGAAGTCGGCGGTCCGGCGCACCTTCAGGGGCTTGGTCGTGCCGGTCACGCGGGTGACCGGCACGATGCCGGGGCCCTGTGCCAGTGAGGCCAGGGGGCGTTCCGTGCCGCCTCCGCCGAGCCAGCACCCCCGCAGGTACGCCTCGGCCATGGCGCCGAGGTTCAGCTCGGCCGGCGGTGTCGTCCGGCCGCCTCTGCGCAGCCCGGCCTCGGTGAGTTCCACGGTCCGCGCCAACGGGTTGCGGGACCGTTCCCCGTAGAGCACCTGGTTCATCCCGTCCCCCCTCCTGTTCCGACTGCCGTGGGGAAGGACCGCGCGGGCCGTGGCGCGGTTCCGCGATCAGCCGTCCGGCGTGCTCCGTCCGCCGTGCACCGCGCGCCGTCCGCCGTACGGCCGCGAGCACGGCGAAGGCCCGGCACCCCGCGTGCGGGGTGCCGGGCCTTCGCTCAGGTTCTGGTGACCTTACGTCGTCAGTGGGAGTGGCCGTGGCCGTGGCCCGCGGCGGCCGGCTCTTCCTCTTCCTTCTTCTCGACGACCAGGGTCTCGGTCGTGAGCAGCAGGGAGGCGATGGAGGCGGCGTTCTCCAGGGCGGAGCGGGTCACCTTGACCGGGTCGATGACGCCGGCCTTGACCAGGTCGCCGTACTCGCCGGTGGCGGCGTTGTAGCCGCTGCCCTTCTCGAGCTCGGCGACCTTGGAGACGATGACGTAGCCCTCCAGGCCGGCGTTCTCGGCGATCCAGCGCAGCGGCTCGACGGCGGCCTTGCGGACGACCGCGACACCGGTGGCCTCGTCGCCGGTCTTGTCGAGGTTGCCCTCGAGGACCTTGACGGCGTGGACCAGAGCGGAGCCACCACCGGAGACGATGCCCTCCTCGACCGCGGCGCGGGTCGCGGAGATGGCGTCCTCCAGACGGTGCTTCTTCTCCTTCAGCTCCACCTCGGTGGCGGCGCCGACCTTGATGACGCACACGCCGCCGGCGAGCTTCGCGAGGCGCTCCTGGAGCTTCTCGCGGTCCCAGTCGGAGTCGGTGGTCTCGATCTCGGCCTTGATCTGGCCGACGCGACCGGTCACGTCCTCCTTGTTGCCGCCGCCGTCGACGATCGTGGTGTCGTCCTTGGTGACGGTGACGCGGCGGGCGGAGCCCAGCACGTCCAGGCCGACCTGGTCGAGCTTGAGGCCGACCTCCTCGGAGACGACCGTGGCGCCGGTGAGGACGGCCATGTCCTGCAGCATCGCCTTGCGGCGGTCACCGAAGCCGGGGGCCTTGACGGCGACCGCGTTGAAGGTGCCGCGGATCTTGTTGACGACCAGGGTCGACAGGGCCTCGCCCTCGACGTCCTCGGCGATGATCAGCAGCGGCTTGGAGGCGTTGGCCTGGATGACCTTCTCCAGCAGCGGCAGCAGCTCCGCGATGGAGGAGATCTTGCCCTGGGTGATCAGGATGTACGGGTCGTCGAGGACGGCCTCCATACGCTCCTGGTCCGTGACGAAGTACGGCGACAGGTAGCCCTTGTCGAAGGCCATGCCCTCGGTGAAGTCCAGCTCCAGGCCGAAGGTGTTGGACTCCTCGACGGTGATGACACCGTCCTTGCCGACCTTGTCCATCGCCTCGGCGATGAGCTCGCCGACCTGCTGGTCCTGGGCGGACAGCGCGGCGACGGCGGCGATGTCGGACTTCTCGTCGATCGGGCGGGCCGAGGCGAGCAGGTCCTCGGAGACCGCGGCGACGGCCGCGTCGATGCCCTTCTTCAGCAGCGCCGGGGAGGCACCGGCGGCGACGTTCTTCAGGCCCTCGCGGACCAGCGCCTGGGCCAGCACGGTGGCGGTGGTCGTACCGTCACCCGCGATGTCGTTGGTCTTGGTCGCCACCTCCTTCACCAGCTGCGCGCCGAGGTTCTCGTACGGGTCCTCGATCTCGACCTCGCGGGCGATCGTGACACCGTCGTTGGTGATGGTGGGGGCGCCGAACTTCTTGTCGATGACGACGTTGCGGCCCTTCGGACCGATCGTCACCTTCACCGTGTCGGCAAGCTTGTTGACGCCGCGCTCGAGGGCGCGACGGGCGTCCTCGTCGAACTTCAGGATCTTCGCCATGGCAGCGGGAGCCCTCTCGGAATTCTGGGTGAAATCACTGCGCCCCGGGCGCCCGGTCCTTGTCGGATGCTGGGGCCAGGGGCGCAGTGGTTCGAGCAAAAGTGCTTGCTACGAGGTCGGGTCGTCCGGGGTGACCCCCGGATCTCCCTTACTTCTCGACGATCGCGAGGACGTCGCGGGCCGAGAGGACGAGGTACTCCTCGCCGTTGTACTTGACCTCGGTGCCGCCGTACTTGCTGTACAGAACGACGTCGCCGACCTTCACGTCGAGTTCGACGCGCTTGCCGTCCTCGATGCGGCCCGGACCGATGGCCAGGACGACGCCCTCCTGGGGCTTCTCCTTGGCGGTGTCCGGAATGACCAGGCCCGAAGCCGTGGTCTGCTCGGCGTCGAGCGGCTGGACCACGATGCGGTCCTCGAGCGGCTTGATGGCAACCTTGGAGCTGGCGGTCGTCACGATCCGACCTCCCCCTTCGGAGATCTCACGGGGTTAACTGTCTGAGGTGGCGACCAGGTGGATCCGTCGTCGCGGGTGCCGGACCTGCCCGTCGCGTGTTTGGCACTCTCCAGGGGGGAGTGCCAGACCTGAGACTATGACTGCGATTAGCACTCGGTCAAGCGGAGTGCCAATTGCCGGCGGCGCGTCGTGGGGTGGGGGCGTTGTTCACACCGGGGTGTGGAGCTTGCCCGTGTTGTGGTGACCGTCCACTGGGGGCTGCGCCCCCAGGTCCCCCTTCGGCCCTGAACGGGCCTCGTCCTCAAACTCCCCCAGAGGGGGCACCCCCAGACGGGCTGAGGGGTGAGCGGTGCTCGCCAGGAACCGCCGACGGGCCGATGCGGCCGACGTAGTCCTCCAGCCTGTCCACTTTCAGACCCCGTTCCTCCAGCTCCCCCAGCAGCCGTGTCGTCCGTTCCGTCAGTGACAGCGGCGGGGCCTCGCCCGACGGTACGGCGATGATGTCGCCGGGGGCCGGGTGGTGGGGGCCGTCGGTGTACGTCAGGTGGCCGTCGGGTTCCAGGGTGGCCCGCCACAGGACCACCGTCTCGATGCCGCAGTCGGCGGCGGCCCGCAGGGTGGTGGTGTCGTACGTGCCGTAGGGCGGGCGGAAGAGGCGGGGGCGGACGCCGAAGCGGGACGTGAGCTTGCGTTGCTGGCCGCAGATCTCGGCGCGCTGGCCGGCGTACGGCAGGCCGCGCAGGGCGGGATGGTCGAGGGTGTGGTTCTGCAGGCTCGCGCCGACCGAGCGCAGGCGGGCGAAGTGCGCGTATCCGGGGCCGGCCACCGTGTCCGTGAGGAACAGGCTGACGGGGAGCCGGCGCTCGCGCACCAGGTCGATGAAGCGGGGGTCGCGTTCGGCGCCGTCGTCGTAGGTGAGGAAGACGACCCTGTCGCGGGTGGGGACGCGGTCGACGACGGGCGGGAGGGCACCGGCCTCCGGCGCCGGGCCGGCTCCGGGGGACCGGCGGCCCGCACCGTCGCCCGCCCCCTCCCCCGTACCGCATCCGGCGATCGCGGCCAGCAACAGGGCGACGGCGGCCAGGAGACGGACCCTCACAGGTAGTCCTCCAGGCGGGCCACCGCGTACCCCTCCGCCGTGACCTTGTCCAGGAAGCGGCGGATCATGTCCGGCATCGTGCCCTTCCAGTCCTCGCGGCCCCGGAAGTGGGTGAGGACGATGTCGCCGGGGTGCAGGTCGCGGTCCCACTCGCGGTACTCCCAGTGGTCGACGAAGACCTCCTCGTTCCAGAGGGGGACGTGGGTGATCCCGCAGGACTTCGCGGCGCGCAGGGTGGCCTTGTCGTAGTTGCCGTAGGGCGGGCGGAAGAGGACGGGGCGCTCGCCGTAGCGCTCCTCGATGACCTCCTGCATGCCGCAGATCTCGCGCTTCTGGCGGGCGTAGGACAGGGCCGGCAGGTAGGGGTGGCGGAGGGTGTGGTTGTGCAGGGCGACGCCCCGGTCCCGCATCTCCTTGAAGTAGCCGTAGTCCTCCTTGACGAGGTAGTCGCTGAGGAAGGCGCTGTACGGGATCTTCAGCTCGCTCATCATCCGCAGGAACGCGGGGTCCTTCTCGGCGCCGTCGTCGATGGTGAGGAAGAGGATCCTCTCGTCGGTGGGGACGGTGGTGAAGACCGGGGGGAGTTCCAGGCGGCGGTGGCCGTCGACCTCGAAGCCGTCGCGGGTGGTGATCCTGGGCTTCTTCGCCGGGGGCGACGGGGCGGTCAGGGGCACCTTCTTCAGTCCCCAGCGCTTCGCGGCGGCGACCCGCGCGGTGTGCGCCGCGCGCAGCCGGGTGGCGTAGGCGTCGAGCGCGCGGGCCGGGGGCGCCTTCAGGGGCTGCTGGCCGCCCGCCGGTTCGACCCGGGCGCCACCGTCGCCGCCCGGTCCGCAGCCGGAGGCGAGGGAGGCGAGAGCGAGTACCGCGAGGCCGATCCGTACACCACCGAACGGCCACCTTTTATCGTTTTGTCCTACTGCTCGCATGGTGCCGGATCCTCGCAGTCCGCCACCGGGAACCCGGCCCGACACCGCGGCCGGAGGCACACGGTCCACCGACTGGCCCACAATGACCCGGTGAACCACCTCGCCCCCCTCCTCACCCCCGAAGGCCGCGCCCTCCTCGACGAGGTCCGCGACACCGACCCGGCGCACGAACTCGCCGTCGCCACCCGGCTGCGCCGCGAGCACCCCGCCGACCTGGTGTCGGCCGCGCTCGGCCAGGCGCGGCTGCGGCAGCGCGCGGTGGCCAAGTTCGGGGCGGAGGACGCGCGGCGGATGTTCTTCACGCCCAACGGGGTGGAGCAGTCGACGCGGGCGAGTGTGGCGGCGTACCGGGCCGAGCGTCTCCGGGCGCTCGGGGTGCGGTCCGTCGCCGACCTGTGCTGCGGCATCGGCGGCGACGCGATCGCGTTCGCCCGCGCCGGGATCCGGGTCCTTGCCGTCGACCGTGACCCGCTGACCTGCGAGGCGGCCCGCGCCAACGCCGACGCGCTCGGTCTCGCCGGCCTGATCGAGGTGCGCGAGGCCGATGTGACGGAGGTGGACACGGCCGGGTACGACGCCGTGTTCGTCGACCCCGCCCGGCGTTCCTCCAAGCGCGGCCGGATCTTCGATCCGGAGGCCTACTCCCCTCCCCTGTCCTGGGCCGTGTCCGCCGCGCTCGGGGCACCGCGCGGCCTGCTGAAGATCGCGCCCGGCATTCCGCACGAGGCGATCCCCGCGGAGGCGACGGCCGAGTGGATCTCGGACGGCGGGGACGTCAAGGAGGCCGTGCTGTGGTTCGGCCCGGACGTGACGCCGGGGGCGCGGCGGGCGACGCTGCTGCCCGCCGTCGCCGGCCTCCACGCGACGCCCGCGACCATGCTCCCGGACCCCGGGGTCCGGCCGGTCGGGCGGTACCTGTACGAGCCGGACGGCGCCGTCATCCGCGCCCACCTGGTCGCCGAGGTGGCCGAGGAGGTGAACGGCGGCCTGATCGACCCGACCATCGCCTACGTCACCGCCGACGAAGCCCACGACACGCCGTACGCCACCGCGTACGAGATCACCGACCGGCTCCCGTTCAACGTCAAGAAGCTGAAGGCGCTGCTGCGCGAGCGCGAAGTCGGCGTCCTGACCGTCAAGAAGCGCGGCTCGGCCGTGGAGCCGGAGGAACTGCGCCGCAAGGTCCTGCCCAAGCCGCACGGCCCCGCGTCCGTCACGGTCTTCCTGACCCGCGTCGCCGGCGCCCCGACGATGCTGCTGGGGCACCCGGTGCGCTGAGGCGCCGGGCCCGGCCGGGCCGGCTCAGGACGCGACGATCTCCTTGCCGATCGCGAAACCCTTGGCCGGTCCCTCGGGGATCACCGCGTCGGTGCCGTAGGGGACCCGGTGCTCGTCGGCGTACTTGGCCTTCTTCGGGTCGGGCGACGTCAGGACGAGCACGGCCCCGTCGTCGTCGAAGTCGTCGACGATCACGTACACCGGGATCCCGGCCCGCGCGTACTCGCGGCGCTTGCGGACACGGTCGCGCTGGAGGTTGCGGTGGCCCGGTGAGGCGACCTCGACGACCATCCCGACGCCGGCGGCGTCGACGCCGAGACCGTCCTCGTCCGGGATCTCGTCGAGATCGAGCGGGGCCACGAAGAGGTCGGGGATCCAGGCTTTCTGACGGTGGATGACGTTACCGTCGTGGTGTGCTACGTAACCGCTGCCTGCCAGATACGCGTCCAGCGCTCTGCGGAGACGGCCGATGAGCACGGTGTGACGACGGCGACCGGTAGGTGACACCTCGATGGCCCCTTCGATGATCTCGGCCCGGTAGCCCTCGGGGAGATCCATGGCCTTCCACGCCTGCCACAGGACCTCGTCCAGATCGGAAACGGGCTTGTCCACCACCACCGGGGCCACCTCTTCTGCGAGAGCGGTCATCGAGAAGCACCTCCTCCTTCAAGTGTGGGCGCGGGCGCCACTGCGGCACAAGCGACACGGTGACGCTACGAGTTCGGGGTTCACACCGTGCCGGAATCGGCGCCGGTCAGCCGAACGGGTGATCACCTCATCTCAGCGACGCCCACAGCTCCCCCGCCTCCGGCTCGTCCGCGATCACGCGGTTGCGGTCCCAGGGGGCCGGGACGACCGGCATGGTGAGGGTCGTGACCTGGTCGGACGGGAGGTCCCGCAGGCTCTGGGCGAGGCGGGTGAGTTCGCCGAGCGAGTCCAGGCCGGTGTCGGTGGTGAGGCTGTCGGTGACGGTGTCGGCGAGCCGGTACAGCCGGGTGGGGCTGGTCAGCAGGTCCTCGTCCGCGATCTGTTCCAGCAGCGCCTTCACCAGTTGGTGCTGGAGCCCTATGCGACCGAGGTCACTGCCGTCGCCGACGTCGTACCGGGTGCGGGCCAGGGCGAGGGCGTCCGTGCCGTCGAGGTGGTGGGTGCCGGCGTCCAGGGTGAGGTGGCTGCGGTCGTCGTCGATGTCCTCCTCGGTGGTGACGGTGACCCCGCCGAGTGCGTCGACCAGGCGGGCGAAGCCGGAGAAGTCGATCTCGATGTAGTGGTCCATGCGGACGTCCGTGAGCGACTCGACGGTCTTCACGGCGCACACCGGACCGCCCACCTCGTACGCGGTATTGAACATCACCCCGGAGGCCGGACGGGTCGACTCCCCGTCCTCCAGGGGGCAGGAGGGCCGGTCGACGAGGGTGTCGCGGGGGATGCTGACCACCGTCGCGGCGGTCCGGCCGGCGTCGAGGTGGACGACCATGGCGGTGTCGGAACGGGCGCCGCCGCTGTCGCCGCCGCCGAGCGCCCGGTTCTCCTCGCCGCTGCGCGAGTCGGAGCCGAGCACGAGGATGTTCAGGGACCCGGTCGGCAGGGGCGCGGCCGTGGCGGACGCGTCCGGGGACGGCGCGGTCACGGCCTTGACGGGGCGGTCGTCGCCCAGGGCGCTGCTGATGTCGACGCTGTCGATGTTGTCGTTGAGCTGCCAGTACGCCCAGCCGGCCGCTCCGGCGCCCAGGACCAGCAGGCCTGCCAGCGTCAGCCCCGTGATCCTCAGCGCTCTCGCCCGCCGGCCCGTCCGTATGCCCGAACCCCCGCCCCCGGCCTCGTCCCCGTCGTCCCCGGTCCCGCCGCTCTTCTCATGTCCCCTCACAGGCAGGAACATAAGTCCGAATTATGACAAGCGGCGATCCCCGGACAGTTTTCTTGTGAAATTCTCAGACTTCCGACACCACACCCGCCGCTCCGAAACTTTCGGACCGGCTCACGCCCCCGCCGGCGCCGCCGTACTGCTCCGCACCACCAGGCTCGTCGCCAGCTCCACCCGGGTCGCCGCCGCCGAGTCCTCGCCCCTGCCCAGATCGAGGACCAGCTTGGCCGCCGCCTCGGCCATCTCCGTCAGCGGCTGCCGTACGGTCGTCAGCGGCGGCCCCACCCAGCGGGCCACCGGCAGATCATCGAACCCGACCACGCTCAGGTCCTCCGGGATCCGCAGCCCCAGCTCGCGCGCGGCCTCGTACAGCCCGAGGGCCTGGAGGTCGTTGCCGGCGAAGACCGCGGTGGGCCGGTCCTCGCGGCGCAGCAGGGCGAGCCCCTGCCGGTAGCCGGCCTCGTGATGGAAGTCCCCGGTCATGATCAGCCCCGGGTCGACCGGCAGCCCGGCGGTCTCCAGGGCGGCCCGGTAGCCGTCGACGCGGGCGCGGCTGCACATCATCCGCGTGGGCCCGCTGATCGCGCCGATCCGGGTGTGGCCCAGGTCCACCAGGTGCCGGGTCGCGGCGAGCCCGCCCTGCCAGTTGGTCGCGCCGATGGAGGGCACGTCGGTGCCCGGGTCGCCGGCCGGGTCCATCACCACGAACGGGATGGAGCGGCTGGTCAGCAGGGCCCGCCCGGACTCGTCGAGGCCGGACAGCACGAGGATGACGCCGTGCGGGCGGCGCGCGGCGACCTGGTCGGCCCAGGTGCGTCCGGGCGTGAGCCGGCCCGCGCTCTCGGAGAGGACGACGCTCAGGCCCTCGTCCCGGGCCACGTTCTCCACGCCCCGGATGACCTCCATCGCCCAGGCGCTCTCCAGTTCGTGGAAGACCAGGTCGATCAGGGGCGAGCGGGTGGCCTCGGCGCGGCGGCGCCGGTAGCCGTGGGCGCGCAGCAGCCCCTCGACCCGGCTCCGGGTGGCGGGGGCGACGTCGGCACGACCGTTGAGGACCTTCGAAACAGTCGGGGCGGAGACGCCGGCCTCGCGGGCGATCTCGGCGAGGGTCGCCGTCCGGGCGCTCCGCCCTCGCGTCCGGGTTTCAGCGGGCTGCGGGGAAGTCATGGCGGCGATCGTATCTCCGCAGGCGTCCTTGACGAAGCCCTCCGGACGGCATGACCTCCGGAACATTCGACAACCACTCCGAAACATGCGGCCGGTCACCGCGAACGGCACGGCACGGTAACCGCCGCTGGCCCCCGCGGACCGCCCGCTCCGGTTCGGCAGGCGTGTGCCGGAGCGGGAACCGGCCCCTCCCCGCCCGGCCGAGGAATCGGCGGTCCCCGTTCACCGGCCGTTCAGGTCGGCGGGTGGTCGAGCCGGGCGTGCCGGAACTACGGTGGGCGACGTCCGGCGCGGATGCCCGGCACACCGTCGGGCTCGCCCCACCGGTCCGCCGTGGGAACCCGGTCCCGGCCGCCGGGGTGCGCGGCGGAGGTGACACAGGGAGTGACCTCCGCGCGGGATGACGGGGATGCGATGGACAGACTGCTGTACCACGAACTGCGGGCCGCCTTCGCGGCGCTCGCCGTGGCCGTCGTCTGCGGGACGGTGCTGGGCCTGGTCCACGGGTTCGCGGTGCCGTCGGACGCCGGGGACCTGATGATGTTGTCCCTCGCCCTGCTCGCGGGCGTCGCGCTGTCGACCCTCCTCGGCGCGACCAGGCTCAAGTGGGTGAGCGAGGTGCGGGACTTCGACCGGGCGGTCCCCGTCGCGGACATCGACGTGGTGCCGCCCGCCGACCGCTCCCTGCGCGGCGACTGGTTCAGCCCCGGGTTCTTCGTCGCCTACCTCGTGCCCGTCCTGCCCGTCGCGCTGTTCTGGGAGGGAGCAGTGCTCTTCATACCGCTGTGGTCAGCCCTGAGCTGGCTGGGCAAGGCCGCACTGATCATCCGCTGGGAGCGCCGGCACGGGCTGGTGCTGTGGCGGGGCCACGTCGAAGCCCGGCCGTGGGAGCTCTCGGTCAGCCACCGGTCACCGGCTTCCGCCGGCACCGGGGAGCCGCCCGCCTGAACCCGGCCGGCGGCCGGGGATCAGACGCCCCCCAGCGACTCGAACCGCCACCGGTGCACCGCTCGGGTTACCAACTCGCCTCGAGGCTCCGGCAGTTCGGGGAGGTCCGCATCGTACGGGGCGTCCCACCAGGTGATGACCAGGACCCTGTCCTGCGGGGCACGGAAGGTCTCGCGGCGCAGGGGGCGTCCGGGGAGTTCGCGGGCCCTCTCCTCCGTCCACGCGAGCAGCTCCGCGGCCCGGCCGGGAACCGCCCGCGCCTCCCACATCAGTGCGACGGTCACGAGTACAGGTTCTCCTCGCCGACCTCGTGGACGTGGTCGTGTCCGGGCACGTGCGGCTCCGTCACCGGGAGGGAGGAGTCCGCCGACAGGTCCCAGCCGGAGGCGGGGCGGTTCCGGGCGACCATCTCCGCGCCCAGCGCGGCCACCATCGCGCCGTTGTCCGTGCACAGCTTGGGGCGCGGCACGCGCAGCCGGATGCCGGCCGCCTCGCAGCGCTCCTCGGCCAGGGCCCGCAGCCGGGAGTTGGCGGCCACGCCGCCGCCGATCATCAGGTGGTCGACGCCCTCGTCCTTGCAGGCCCGTACGGCCTTCCGGGTGAGGACGTCCACGACCGCCTCCTGGAAGGACGCCGACACGTCGCGCACCGGCACCTCCTCCCCCGCCGCCCGCTTGGCCTCGATCCAGCGGGCCACCGCCGTCTTCAGCCCCGAGAAGGAGAAGTCGTACGCGGGGTCGCGCGGGCCGGTCAGACCGCGCGGGAACGCGATCGCGTCCGGGTCGCCCTCGCGGGCGTAGCGGTCGATGACCGGACCACCGGGGAAGCCCAGGTTCAGCACGCGGGCGATCTTGTCGAAGGCCTCGCCGGCCGCGTCGTCGATGGTCGCGCCGAGCGGGCGGACGTCGGAGGTGATGTCCTCGGAGAGCAGGAGGGAGGAGTGGCCGCCGGAGACCAGCAGCGCCATCGTCGGCTCGGGCAGCGCGCCGTGTTCCAACTGGTCGACGCAGATGTGCGAGGCGAGGTGGTTGACGCCGTAGAGGGGCTTGCCGAGGGCGTAGGCGTACGCCTTGGCCGCCGACACGCCGACCAGCAGCGCGCCGGCGAGTCCGGGCCCGGCGGTGACGGCGATGCCGTCGAGGTCGCGGGCGCCGACGCCCGCCTCCTTCAGCGCGCGCTCGATGGTGGGGACCATCGCCTCCAGGTGGGCGCGGCTCGCCACCTCGGGGACGACGCCGCCGAAGCGGGCGTGCTCGTCGACGCTGGAGGCGACGGCGTCCGCCAGCAGGGTGGTCCCGCGCACGATGCCGACACCGGTCTCGTCGCAGGAGGTCTCGATCCCCAGGACCAGGGGTTCGTCAGCCATTGGTTTCGGTTCCTTGTACGCCGTTCCCGTCGACGGGACTCGCCGGGTTCACGGAGGTGGAGGGGTCGGTCAGTCGCATCACCAGGGCGTCCACGTTCCCCGGCTGGTAGTAGCCGCGCCGGACGCCGATGGTCTCGAAGCCGAAGCGCTCGTAGAGCTTCTGGGCGCGCACGTTGTCGACCCGGCACTCCAGCAGCACCTCGGCGCACTCGAAGGCGGTCGCCGCCCGCAGCAGCTCGGTCAGCAGCCGCGAGCCGAGGCCGGTGCCCCAGTGGTCCCGGGTGACGGCGATGGTCTGCACGTCGGCCGCCTGGACACTGGCGCCGTCACCGGCCTCGCCGCCCTCGGACTCCGCGCCGGAGACGGTGAGGCCCGCGTAGCCGACGATCCGGCCGCCCTCCTCGGCGACGACGTAGCGCCGGGTCGCCCCGGGCCCGCGCGCATGGGCCAGCTCGGACCAGAACATCCCGCGCGACCAGGCGTCCTCGGGGAAGAGGTCCCGCTCCAGCTCCAGTACGGGGTCGATGTCCCACCAGCGCATCTCGCGCAGCACGGCAGTCTCGGATCCGGTCACTTGGGGGTGACCACCTTGTAGTTCTTGGGGACCTGGGCATCGGGCCGGCGCAGATACAGCGGCCGGGGCGCGGGCAGCTCCTCGCCCGCCGCCAGCCGCTCGGCGGCCAGCCGGGCCAGGGCGGCGGCGGACACGTGCTCGGGCTCGTGCGCCTTGGGGAAGGTGTCCGGGTAGAGCAGCGCGCCCGCGCCGACGGCCGGGAGCCCGGCCACCTGGTCCGCGATGTCGGCGGGCCGGTCCACGGCGGGCTCGGTGAGGCGGGTGCGGGAGTCGGCGTAGCGCGCCCAGTAGACCTCCTTGCGACGGGCGTCGGTCGCCACGACGAAGGGGCCCTCCAGGTCGGCCGCGCAGGCGAGGCCGTCCAGCGTGCACACACCGTGCACGGGCACGCCGAGCGCGAGCCCGAAGGTGTCCGCGGTCATCAGGCCGACGCGCAGTCCGGTGTACGGGCCGGGGCCGGTGCCGACGACGATCCCGGTGACGGCGTCCAGCCGGGAACCCGCCTCGGCGAGCATCCGGTCGATCGCCGGGAGCAGCAGCTCGCCGTGGCGGCGGGCGTCCACCTGGCTCGACGAGGCGATGACGTCGTGACCGTCGTGCAGCGCGACGGTGACGGCGGGGGTGGCGGTATCCAGAGCGAGCAAGAGCACGCAAACAGCCTACGGCTCCCGGGCCCCGGCCACGGCCGCACGGGCCGGCCGGTCACGTGCTGCTACGGTCACGACGGCGTACGTAAATAACGGGACAGAGCGGGACAGAGGTGACGACGGTGGCAGGCACCAGCTCGGCGATCGTGGCGGGGCTGACCGCGGCGGCCCTCGCGGCGATCGGCTACCTCGGCCACCGGGCGGCGGTGACCGCCCCGGCCGGGTCGCACCATCCGGCGCCCGGCACCGCGACGGCCGTCCAGAAGGCCCTCCGGGACAACGGCCACCCCGCCGCCCTGCCCGCACGGTCGGGGACGGGCGAACGGGTCGTGTACGCGCTGGGCAAGGACCGGGTGTGGCTGGTCGAGGAGAGCGGCAGGGTGCGGCGCACCTACGGGGTCAGCCCCAGCACGGTGGACCCGGAACCGGGCACCTACCGGGTCACGTCCCGGTCCGCGGCGGTCACCGGATCGGACGGCGTTCCGGTCGAGCACGTGGTGCGGTTCGCCTCCGTCGAGGGCACGGCGATCGGGTTCAGCGCGGCGGTCGACGGCTCGGCGCCGCGGCTCGACCCGGAGCAGCGGACGGGCGGCATCCGGGAGACGCGCGCGGACGGTGAGGCGATGTGGGGGTTCGCGACGATCGGGCGGAAGGTCGTCGTCGTGCGGTGAGTCCCGGTGTGCGCGTTCCGGCCGGATCACGTGAACGGGGCCCTTACATTCCGACAAGACGTCGGCAAGATGTTGCGTTCGGCGTCCCGGGCGTGGTCACATGGTATCCAGTCCGTGGTTAGGTCTACCTAACCACGCCCGCCCCCGTCCTTCAGGAGGCGTCCATGCCGGCCCACCAGAGCGCCCGCCGGACCACGGCGCAGTCGCGGCCGCAGCCGGTCTCCGGCCTCTCCGGAATCCCGATGCGCGACCTGCTGGCGTCCTGCGCGGCGGCCGCCGCGGTCTCCACCCCGCCCCGCGCACCGGAACCCCGGCCCGGCGAACCGGCCGAGGGACACCGCGAGGCGGCGTAGGCGGATCGGGCCGCGTGGGCCGGTCGGACGGGTCGGGCCGACAGCACGTTGGGGTCGACGGAGCGGTCGGGCCGCGTGACCCGATCGGCTGCGTGGCCCGGTGGGGCCATCGGGTCGGCGGGCAGTCGGGCCGTGTGGCCCGGTGGGGCCATCGGGTCGGCGGGCAGTCGGGCCGTGTGGCCCGGTCAGGCCGACAGTACGGTCAGGTCGGTCGCCGCCCAGCGTTCGCCCAGGCCGGTCACGGTCATCTCGCGCACCTCGTCCGTGGTGTCGCCGACCGCCCGGTGGATGACGACCTGGAGACGGTCCTCGGTCAGCTCCTCGACCTTGCCCTCGCCCCACTCCACGACGATCACCGACTCCGGCAGCGAGACGTCGAGATCGAGGTCCTCCATCTCGTCCAGACCGCCCGACAGCCGGTACGCGTCGACATGGACCAGCGGCGGACCGTCCCCCAGGGAGGGATGCACCCGGGCGATCACGAACGTCGGCGAGGTGACCGCGCCCCGCACACCGAGCCCCTCGCCGAGGCCCCGGGTCAGGGTCGTCTTGCCCGCGCCCAGCTCACCCGAGAGCAGCACCAGATCGCCGGCGCGCAGCAGCTTGGCGAGCCTGCGGCCCAGCTCGCGCATCTGCTCGGGGGAGGTGACGGTCAGCTCGACGGAGTTCGCGGTCGGCGCCGGCTCAGCCGGGTTGTGCGGTGCTGCTGCTTCCATAGCGTCCAACGGTAGCCCCTGCGGGCACCGCACCCGCGCGGACGAGCAGGTCGGCGAGGCGGTCGGTGACCGCCTCCGGGTGTTCCAGCATCACCAGGTGCCCCGCGTCCGGGACCAGCACCAGTTCCGCGTCGGGCAGCAGACCGGCGATCGCCTCGCTGTGCTCGCTCGGCGTGACGAGGTCGTCCACCCCGGCCAGCACCAGCACCGGCAGGTCCGCGAAGTGGGCGAGGGCCTCGGTCTTGTCGTGGTCGTTGAACGCCGGGTAGTACTCGGCGACCACGTCGATCGGCGTGCCCTCGATCATCCGCTCGGCGAACCGGGCGACCGCCGGGTCCACGTCCCGCGACGCGAACGAGTACCGCTTGATGACCCCCGCGAACAGATCCGCGGTGGCCCGGCGCCCCCGCTCCACCAGCTCGGCCCGCTGCCCCAGCGCCTTCAGCACCCCCGGCAGCACCCGCCGCACCGCGTTGACGCCGGCCACCGGAAGTCCGAAGTTGACCTCCCCGAGCCTCCCCGACGACGTACCGACCAGGGCGACGCCCACGACCCGCTCCCGGATCAGCTCCGGGTACTGGTCGGCGAGGGCCATCACCGTCATCCCGCCCATGGAGTGGCCGACCAGCACCAGCGGCCCCTCGGGCGCCGCCGCGTCGATGACGGCCTTCAGGTCCCGCCCCAACTGCTCGATGGTGACCGGCTCGCCCCGCTCCGCCTGCGCCGCGCCCCGCGCCGAACGGCCGTGGCTGCGCTGGTCCCAGTGCACGGTCCGTACGACGCCCCGCAGCGCGGCCCGCTGGAAGTGCCAGGAGTCCTGGTTGAGGCAGTAGCCGTGGCTGAAGACCACGGTGACCGGGGCGGGGGTCCTGCGGCCGAACAGCCGGCGCCGCCGCTCGGGGGTCGGGGCGGGGTCGAGGTCGTCGGCCTCGTAGTACAGCTCGGTGCCGTCATCGGCGTACGCCTTGCCGGGTGTGCCGCGCAGCGCGCCGTACGGTCCCGCCGAGTCGAGGGCGAGCCGGGCCTTCCTGCGTATGCCCCGGCCGACCGTCATCCGCTCTATCGCGACGCCCGCGGCGGCCCCGGTGGCGAGCACGCCTATCGCGACACCCGCGACACCGGTGGCGCGGCGCCAGCCCCCGCCGGAAGCCGAGGCCGCCGCGGAGACCGCGGCCTCGGCGATGCCCTCGCTCACGTACCGCTCCCCTCGTCTCCGTCGTTCCCGTCATTGACGTAGACGCGCGGGACGCGGGTTCCGATGCGGGTGACGATCTCGTACGCGATGGTCCCGGCCGCCTGCGCCCAGTCCTCGGCGGTGGGCTCGCCGCGGTCGCCGGGCCCGAAGAGGACGGCCTCGGCGCCCGGCCCCGGCTCGTCCCCGCCCAGGTCGACGACGAACTGGTCCATCGCGACCCGCCCGGCGACCGTGCGCCACTTGCCCTCGACCAGCACCGGGCCGGTGGAGGAGGCGTGGCGCGGGATGCCGTCCGCGTAGCCGAGCGGGACGAGGCCGAGGGTGGTGGCGCCCGGGGTGAGGTAGTGGTGGCCGTAGCTGACGCCGTGCCCGCCGGGGACGTGCTTCACCAGGGCCATCGAGGCGGACAGGGTCATCGCCGGGCGCAGCCCCAGGTCGGCGGGGGTGCCGATCTGGGGGCCGGGCGAGACGCCGTACATCGCGATGCCGGGGCGCACGAGGTCGAAGTGGCTCTCGGGGAGGGTGAGGGTGGCGGGCGAGTTGGCGATGTGCCGCACCTCGGGGTCGACGCCCTGTCCCTCCGCGTACGCGACCATCTCCCGGAACCGGGTGAGCTGGGCGGCGATGGAGGGATGGCCCGGCTCGTCGGCGCAGGCGAAGTGCGACCACAGGCCGGTGACCCGCAGCAGCCCCTCGGCCTCGGCGCGCAGCGCGGCGGCGACCAGTTCCGCCCAGTCGTCGCCGGGCTGGCAGCCGCCCCGCCCGAGCCCGGTGTCGGCCTTGAGCTGCACCCGCGCGGGCCGCCCGGCGAGCCGGGCCGCCCCGGTCACCTCGTCCAGCGCCCACATGCCGCTCAGGGACACGTCGAGGCCGGCCTCGATCGCCTCCCGCCAGGGCCCGCCGGGCGTCCACAGCCAGCACATGATCCGTACGCCGTCCGGCACCCCGGCACCGGGCGCGCGCAGCGCGAGCGCCTCCTGCGGGGTGGCGGTGCCCAGCCAGGTCGCCCCGGCCTCGACGGCGGCCCGGGCGCAGGCGAGGGCGCCGTGTCCGTACCCGTCGGCCTTGACCACGGCCATGAAGGCGGCGCCGGGCGCCCGCTCGCGCAGGGCCCGCACATTGGCCCGCACGGCGGCCAGGTCGATCTCGGCACGGGCCCGCAGCTCCGCACCACCCGGGGCAACTGTCTCGTTCATCCCGCCCAGTCTCTCAGAGCCCTCCACCGCGCCTTCCCGTCGGCTGAATCAGCCCCTCCGGAGGAGTTCGAGGAGCGAGGTCCGGGGCGGAGCCCCGGGGTCGGGACGGGAAGGGGCGGCGGGGGCGGGACGGGAAGGGGCGGCGGGGGCGGGACGGGAAGGGGCGGCGGGGGCGAGAAAGATCTCCGAGCCCTCACCGCCCCCACGCCCACGCTGAACCCGCTCACCCCCGCACCACACTCCGCCACGCCCCCGCGATCCCCTCCGCCACGTCGTGCGCCCCCATCGGCGCCCCGTCCGCCGCGAACCGCCCCGCCAGGCCGTGCAGATACGCCCCCGCACTCGCCGCGTCCACCGCCGACAGCCCCGCCGCCAGCAACGACCCCGCCAGCCCCGACAACACGTCCCCGCTGCCCGCCGTGGCCAGCCACGACGTCCCCGTCGGGTTCACCCGCACCACGCCCCCTCCCGAGGAGGCGACCAGGGTCGTGGACCCCTTCAGCAGCACCGTCGCCCCGTACCGCCCCGCCAGCTCCCGCACCGCCGCCAGCCGCCCCGCCTCGACCTCCCCCCGCTCGACCCCGAGCAGCGCCGCGGCCTCCCCCGCGTGCGGGGTCATCAGCGTCGGCGCCCGCCGTCCCCGTACCGCCGACGCCTCGGCCAGCCGCAGCCCGTCCGCGTCGATCAGCACCGGCACGTCCGTCGCCAGCACCTCCGCGACCGTCGCCGCGTCGTCCCCGGCGCCCGGCCCGACCACCCACGCCTGCACCCGCCCCGCACGCCGCGGCCCGCCGTCCGACACCAGCGTCTCGGGGAAGCGGGCGATCACGGCCTGCCCGGCGGGGCCGACGTACCGTACGGCCCCCGCCCCGCCCCGCAGCGCCCCCGCCACCGCGAGCACCGCCGCCCCCGGATACCGGGCGGACCCGGCGGCGATCCCGACGACACCTCGCCGGTACTTGTCGCTCTCCACGGCCGGCACCGGCAGCAGCCGGGCCACGTCCGCGTGCTGCAACGCCTCCAGTTCCGGCTCCTCGGGGAGCGACAGCCCGATGTCGACCAGCCGCACCGGCCCCGCGTACTCCCGCGCCGGATCGATCAGCAGCCCCGGTTTGTGCGTCCCGAAGGTCACCGTGAGGTCGGCCCGGACCGCCGCTCCCCGCACCTCCCCGGTGTCGGCGTCGACCCCGCTCGGCAGATCGACGGCGACCACGGCCGCCCGCGCCCGCCCGGCCGCGTCGGCGAGCGGCACCGCCTCCGGGCGCAGCCCGCCCTTGCCACCGATTCCGACGATGCCGTCGACGACGAGATCGGCCCGCTCGATCAGCGCCTCGGCGCCGTCCGTGCCCGCGGTCCGCCCGCCCGCCCGGCGCAGCGCCGCGAGCCCTCCGCCGTGGGCGCGCTCCGGCGCGAGCAGCACCGCGCTCACGCCCGCGCCGCGCCGGGCGAGCCGGGCACCGGCGTACAGGGCGTCGCCGCCGTTGTCCCCGCTGCCGACCAGCAGGACGACCCTGCTGCCGTACACCCGCCCCAGCACATCCGCGCAGGCAGCGGCAAGACCGGCGGCGGCGCGCTGCATCAGCGCCCCCTCCGGCAGCCGTGCCATCAGTTCCCGCTCCGCCGTCCTGACCGTCTCCACGCTGTACGCAGTACGCATGCGTCCGAGTCTCCCGCAGACGGCCCGTCAACTCCCGTAACGGGGAGGCGGACCGCTTGACTCCTTGCCATGCCCTTGCCAAACTCTCGGCCCCCCACCGGATGAATCGATTCAGTCGAATCGGTTCGACGACAGAAGCAGAGGACCCATGGGACGCAGAGCCGCACTTCTCACCGCAGCCGGCGCCACCGCACTCCTCACCACGGCCGGCGTCATGACGGCCCCCGCCACGGCCGCCCCCACGACCGCCGCGACCACCGTGGCCCCGACCCCCGCCCGCGCCGCGGCCTGCGGCGACGGCTCCTACCAGGCCGAGGCCGTACTCAACGGCAGCACCTGGACCGCCAGGCGCGGCGGCAGCACCGTCTACACCGGCGGCGACATGCGCGCGGCCGTGCAGGCGGCGATCAACAGCCTGTCCTCCGGCCGCACCAGCAAGGAACGGGTCGTGGTCCGCGGCTCGGGCTCCGTCTCCGCCGGTTCCCGCATCTCCCTGCCGAGCTACACGACCCTGGACGTCTGCGGCACCATCGACGTCACCGGCAGCGGCTCCGGCGACCAGGCCCCGGTCTACTCCCGCGGCACCCGCGACATCGAGGTGCAGCACCTCAACGTCACCGGCGCCCCGCTGTACGGGATCTTCCTGCGCAACGTGCAGAACGTCGTCCTCGGCCAGATCGACATGCGCCTGACCCGCGGCCTCGGCGTCCGCATCGACAACCGCGGCGACACCAGCCAGTGGACGCGCAATGTCCGTATCGACAACGTGTACGTCTCCGGCGCGTCCAGCCACGCCGTGGAGACGTACGGCGTCGACGGCCTCACCGTCGGGACGGTGACCGCCCGCGACGTGGGCGAGTCGGGCCTGCTGCTGAACCAGACGATCAACGCCACCGTCTCCAAGGTGGACGCGGAGAACGCCGGCACCGGCACCGGGTACGCGGCCTTCCGCATGGCCAACCGCAACGGCCGGATCGGCGACTCCTACTCCACCAACATCCGCGTCGGCGAGGTCGTCGCGCGCGGCGGCGGACGGGGCGTGTTCTGCGTCTCGGAGAGCGGCGGCGCGACGATCGACAGGATCACGCTCTCGAACACGGGCAACAACGCGATCCTCGTCGAGAACTGCTCCAACGTGAACCTCGCCGCCCAGAGCGGCACGGTCACCGGCGGCGGCGAGATCCGCCTGGCCGCGCGCTCGGAGTTCCCGAACAACCGGGACATCACCGTCCAGAACCTCACGGTGACGAACTCGTCGATTCGCGAGAGCCCCTGCGGCGAGAACACGACGTTCCGCAACAACCGGCTGGTGAACAGCAGCCAGTCGATCTGCTGACGTCCTGCCGGCACAAGGGGACGGGGTGCGGCCTGGTGTGCCGCACCCCGTCCCCGGCCGCCCGGCCTCAGTTCGTGGTGAGCATCCCCGCCCGCAGCCGCTTCAGCGTGCGGGACAGCAGCCGCGAGACGTGCATCTGGGAGCAGCCGAGCCGCTCGCCGATCTCCGCCTGCGTCAGCTCCTCCACGAACCGCCAGTGCACGATCTTGCGCTCGCGCTCGTCGAGCTCGGCGATCATCGGGGCCAGCGCGTGGAAGTCCTCGACCAGTTCCAGCGCGGCGTCCTCGGTGCCGATGAAGTCCGCGAGCACGCTCTCGCCGTCCGGCTCACTGCCGATGGCGGCGTCCAGGGAGGCGGAGTTGTAGCCGTTGGAGGCGATCCGGGCCTCGTTGACCTCCTCCTCGGTCAGGCTCATCAGCTGCGCGAGTTCGGCGGTCGTGGGCGTACGGCCCAGCCGGCTGCGCAGTTCCTCGGTGGCGCGGGCGAGCTGCACCCGGGCCTCCTGGAGCCGGCGCGGCACGTGCACGGACCACGAGGTGTCACGGAAGAACCGCTTGATCTCGCCGACGATGTAGGGGATCGCGAAGGAGGTGAACTCCACCTCGCGGGAGAGCTCGAACCGGTCGATCGCCTTGATCAGTCCGATCATGCCGACCTGGACGATGTCCTCCATCTCCTCCGGGCCCCGGCTGCGGAACCGGCCGGCCGCGAAGCGGACGAGGGACATGTTCATCTCGATGAGGGTGTTGCGCGCGTACTGGTACTCGTGCGTGCCCTCTTCCAGCTCCGTCAGCCGCCGGAAGAACTGCTTGGACAGCTCCCGGGCGTCCTTCGGCGCGACCTGACCGGGATCGGCGACCTCCGGCAGTTCGGTCACTGTCTGAGCTCGGTCGGTCCGCGCCATCGTCGACGTCACTGTTCGCCCTCCCTGTTCGTTCGGCCCGGCTCCAGGCACCGGCTCTGCGCGTCTACCCCGGTTCATCCGAAGCACGCATCCGGGTTGACGACGAAAATGACGCAGCAGCCGTACGAGGGCGAAGACGACGGTGAGCACGGCGACGACGAGGAACGCCTCGCCTCAGACCCGCAGGTCGACCCCGGTCCCGGGGAAGGCGAGGGGAAGGGCGGGCACGGACACCGCCCTCACCCCTCCGCGATCACGACCGCCGAGGCCACCCCGGCGTCATGGCTGAGCGACACGTGCCAGGACCGTACGCCCAGCTCGGCGGCGCGCGCCGCCACCGTCCCCCTCACCCGCAGCCTCGGCTGCCCACTGTCCTCGCACCACACCTCGGCGTCGGTCCAGTACAGCCCCGCGGGCGCGCCGAGCGCCTTGGCGAGCGCCTCCTTGGCCGCGAACCGCGCGGCGAGCGAGGCGACACCGCGCCGCTCCCCGCTGGGCAGCAGCAGCTCGCTCTCCAGGAAGAGCCGCTGGGCCAGCGCGGGCGTCCGCTCCAACGACTCCGCGAACCGCTCGATCTCGGCCACGTCGATCCCGACTCCGATGATGCTCATGCGCAGCACCTTACGAGCCCGCGCCGGGGACGTCGGACGCCGGCGTGGAGGCCGCAGGTTCCCGTGCGCACCGGCGCCCGACGGGCGGGCGGGTGCCCGCCCGTCCACCCGTCACGCCCCGTTTCACCCTTTCCGCGCACATGCGAAGGGCTCCGGCGGAATCGCCGGAGCCCTTCGCACACATTCCGCCGCCCTACCAGCGGTACCAACGGCCCCGCGCGCCACCCGTGCCCGCCGGGCGGACGAAGAAGCCCACCAGCCACAGCACGAGCACGATGGCCGCGATCCACCACAGCGCCTTGAGCGCGAAGCCCGCGCCGAACAGGATCAGTGCCAGGAGAAGAACCAGAATCAGGGGAACCATGTGTATCAACCTCCGGTCCCGCGAGTGCCCCGGCGCCCCCTGCACAAGCTCTTCAACTCCGCGTTAATTTCACAGCCTTGGGGGAATCCACGCACGTCGAGCCGACACGGGACGGCAACCGGGCGGGAGTGGGCCTGCCGCCGCACCGGCTCCGATCGAATCGTCGTGCGAGGAGATCGCCGTAGGGGATCGTCCTGGCATCCTGCCTTGCACCATGTCCTGTGTGAGGAGGCGGACGATTCACCGACAGCGGCACGGTGCGACGGCGGATCCGAGGAGGGCGGGGTCCGGACAGAGGTCATGACCCGGCTCAAGATGTCGGTCCGGACACCCATCGGGCCGGGAATCAGGCCGAACCCCCCACCGAAACCCGCAGGTTCTTCCACCGCCGACAAGGCCGACCCCACATCGCGCGCGGGTACTTCGGCGGCCGACACGCCCCCTACGCCCGCGACGAGTGAGCCCACCGATTTTCTGATCAATACACTTTGGCGCACTGCGCTTGAGTATCGGGTAGAAGGTCGGGAGGATCTGTGGGTTTCGATTCTTTGATCGGTCTTGGGGTGCTTTTTCTGCCTCTCGGGCTGAGAATTCTTTATGTGGAGGCAAGCAAGAGGCGCAACGGGGTGCGCGTGGTGGCGACTTGCGTAGACCGCATTTTTGAGGGGTACACGGCCAAGCCACGGAGGATCGTCTGCGTGTATGTCACACCCGAAGGGTGAGAGATGCGTTGGGTCGTGGATGCCGAGCCCGGCTTTCCAGAAGTGGGGGAAACGGTCCCGGTCGTCTACGACGCCCGCCTGGGAGGAGCCGAGCGACAGGTGGCCAGGAGGAGCCCGGTTTCGCTCGGGGTCGGCTGGACCACTCTGTCCGCTCTCTCCCTGACCGCCGGCCTGCTGGGCACATACGTACTCTGAAAAGTGGGAGCATTTCGGCCTTCAGTGTGCACATGCCGCTCATCTGAGTGCGTGAGTGACATTCACCTGCCGGCTTCTCATCGTTTCCGGCAAGGTAGGTGCCATGAGCCCGGGAGATCTCCTCCCGCCGGATGGCGCGGCCGCGCACGATGCGGGAGCCGTTGCCTCATCGGGTGGCCGACGTACGGCTCACCGAAACCGGTCGAGCGAGGTCACCGACACCCTCACCCTCCCTCTGGCCGGCGCAGAGTACGGGCGGAAAGGCTCCATGGACATCCTTCGCCGATGTCGAATCAGTCAGTGGTGGCAGGAGTCGGTCTCGCCGGCGTGATGGCCCACTGTGGCGGAAGTCCGGCCGACGCCGTGGAGCTCCTGGTGGGAGCGATAGCCTCGGCGCCTGCGGCCCCGGAGCCCTATGCGGCCCTCGCCGAGCTGTGGCGGGACCGGCGCTCGGAGCTGGAGGAGAGCCTCGCAGAAGACGGCTCCTTGAGCGCTGTGGTGGCGCAGGCGTACTTCCTGTTCCTCGAAGGGGACATGGACGACGCGGTGATGGCCCTCGGTTCGGTCACGGGTGCGCGGCCCGACGTGGCATGGGGGCAGCACCCTGGTTCGGCGATGCGCGCTTTCTCGACGCGGTGAGTGCCGAGGCGCTGGCCGAGGCGTGTCTGCGGACCCTGGACCACGGCCACGACCTGGACACCGACGAAACGCGTGAGCGGTTCGCGCCCTGGTTCCACGCCATCGAGGTGGTGTCCACGCGCAGTCCCGTCCCGGAGTCGCTGGCCGCCATGGCCCGGCTGCCCCGGGCCTGCGGACGCCACGAACTGTCCTTCGCCCTGTGCGACCGCGCCGACGCCGTCGACCGGGTCGTGTGGACCGCGGTCGCACGCGCGACCACCTGACGCGTGATGGGTGACCTGAAACAGGCTGCGGCGGCCTTCGAAACCGCCTTGGACCTGGACCCTGCCAACCGGTCCCTCCACCTGGACCTGGCGGACGTGCGTGCCGAGCAGGGCGACTTCGCCGCAGCCGTGACCCTCGTCGAACAGGGCCTGCGACACGAGCCTCACGAGGTCTCCCCGCGCGCGGCGGGCGCCGCCTACCGCACACGACTCTCCGGCTCGTCCGACGACCTGAAGGCCTTGATCTCCCTGGCACCGGAGCTCGCGAACACCGTCTACCGCAACCTCCTGATCGACCACGCATGCGCAGGACCCGAGCTGCCTCGCGGACTCGTGGCCAAGGCCCGCCGCATCCGCGGGAGCTGAAGCCTTCCGGTTCCTGGCCACATGATCCGTCGGACCGCGCCCAGCCCGCCCAACGGTCACTGACGAACCTCGTCAGGCCGCGGTCAGCTCACACCATACGAACTTCCCCTTATTGCCGTCCCGGGACAGCGGCTGCCAGCCCCACAGGTCGGAACACTCCCGTACCAGTGCCAGTCCGCGTCCGTCCTCCAGACCGAGGTCCGCGGATCGTTCGAAGGGCAGCGGCGCGTCGGGCGGCGCGGGGTCGGTGTCCCACGCCCCGATCCGCAGCACGCCGGCCACCCAGCCCACCCGCAGGGCCGCAGGCCCCTTGGTGTGCCGTACGGCATTGACGCCCTGGTGGCGATGGCTACCGACAGGACACGCGGTTGGTGGGAGGAGTACCGCGGCCTCCTGCCCACGTCGTTCCTTGATCTGTCCGAACTGGAGCACCACGCCCAGTTCCTCCGCCACGTGGCGATCCTTTACGTACCTGGCCTCTTGCAGACGGAGGAGTACGCGCGTGCCGTCTTCTCGTCCCGATTGCCAGAACTGACCCACGAAGAGATTGAGTTGCGCATCCAGCACCGGAAGGCACGCCAACGGTTCACGGTTCCGTACGAAGCACTGATCCATGAAGCAGCTCTGCGCATCAGGGTCAGCGACCGCGTCACCGCAAGGGCTCAGCTCACCAGGCTCCTCGAGCTTTCCGAGGCGGACCACATCACCGTACGCGTCATTCCCTTTGACCTGGACGGGTTCGCCAACGCCTCAAGCACGATGACGTACGTGGGCGGCCCTCTGCCCAAGCTCGACACTGTGGTTCGCGACGCGCTGCACGGCTCAGCATTCATCGATGCGGAAGCGCAACTCAGCACCTACCGAACGAGTTTCCGTAAGGTGGAAGCTGTATCGCTGGAACCCGAACAGTCCCGTGATTTCGTCCACAGCTTGGCAAACGAGTTGTAAGGAACCCCATGGATACCTGGCGCAAGTCGTCCTACTCGGGCCCGGGCGACGGCAACGAGTGCGTCGAGATCGCCCACTCCCCCGCCCACATAGCCGTCCGCGACTCCAAAGCCCCGGCCATAGCAACCCTCACCTTCCCCACCGAAGCCTTCACGACCTTCATGGAAGCCCTGAAGGCCCATTCGCCTGGGGAGTCGGCATGACCACGTTCAGGCCCTGGAAGAAGTCGTCCTACTCCGGCGCCGGCGATGGCAACTCCTGTGTGGAGATCGCCAGCCGCCACTCGCACATAGCCATCCGCGATTCGAAAGCCCCAGCTCACGGAACCCTCTCCATCCCGGCTGAAGCCTTCACCATCTTCCTCGAAACCCTGAAGACCCACTCCCCTGGAAGGCTGGCATGACCACGCCCGGCCACTGGCGCAAGTCGTCCTACTCAGGTCCCGACGACGGCAACGAGTGCGTAGAGATCGCGAACACTCCCACCCACACAGCCGTCCGCGACTCCAAAGCCCCGGCCAGAGCAACCCTCGCCTTCCCGGCCGGAGCCTTCGCCACCTTCCTGGGCGGCCTGAAGACCTACTCCACCGTCACCGACTTCGCCAGGTTCCGAGGCTGATCCACCTCGTTCCCCCGCGCCGTCGCCAGCTCGCAGGCGAACACCTGCAGCGGCACCGTCGCCACCAGGGGCTGGAGCAGCGTCGGGGTGGCCGGGATGCGGATCAGGTGGTCGGCGTACTCGGCGACCACCTCGTCCCCCTCCTCCGCGATGACGATCGTGCGCGCACCCCGCGCCCGGATCTCCTGGATGTTGGAGACGATCTTGTCGTGGAGGACGGACCGGCCGCGCGGCGACGGGGCGACCACGACCACCGGCACGTCGTCCTCGATCAGCGCGATCGGCCCGTGCTTCAGCTCGCCCGCCGCGAAGCCCTCCGCGTGCATGTACGCGAGTTCCTTCAGCTTCAGCGCGCCCTCGAGGGCGACGGGGTAGCCCACGTGCCGGCCCAGGAACAGCACCGTGTCCTTCGCGGCCAGCGACCGCGCCAGCTCCCGTACCGGCTCCATCGTCTCCAGGACGCGCTCCACCGCGCCGGAGATCGACGACAGGTCCCGCACCACCGCACGGATCTCGTCCGCCCACTTGGTGCCCCGCACCTGGCCCAGGTACAGCGCGACCAGGTAGCAGGCGACGAGCTGGGTCAGGAACGCCTTGGTCGAGGCGACCGCGACCTCCGGACCGGCGTGCGTGTACAGCACGGCGTCCGACTCGCGCGGGATCGTCGAACCGTTGGTGTTGCAGATCGCCAGCACGTGCGCGCCCTGTTCGCGGGCGTGGCGCAGGGCCATCAGGGTGTCCATGGTCTCGCCGGACTGGGAGATGGCGATGACGAGGGTCTGCTGGTCGAGGATCGGGTCGCGGTAGCGGAACTCGCTGGCCAGTTCCACCTCGCAGGGGAGCCGGGTCCAGTGCTCGATGGCGTACTTGGCGATCAGCCCGGCGTGGAAGGCCGTACCGCAGGCGACGATGACGACCTTGTCGGTCTCGCGCAGGACGTTGGCCGGGATGCGGACCTCGTCCAGGGTCAGCGAGCCGGACCCGTCGATCCGCCCGAGCAGCGTGTCGGCGACCGCCTTCGGCTGCTCGGCGATCTCCTTGAGCATGAAGGAGGCGTAGCCGCCCTTCTCGGCGGCGGAGGCGTCCCAGTCGACGTGGTACGCGCGGACGTCGGCGGGGGCGCCGTCGAAGCCGGTGACCGTCACCGTGTCGCGGCGCAGTTCGACCACCTGGTCCTGGCCCAGTTCGATGGCGTCCCGCGTGTGCGCGATGAACGCGGCCACGTCGGAGGCGAGGAAGGCCTCGCCCTCCCCCACGCCCACCACCAGCGGGGAGTTGCGGCGCGCGCCGACCACCACGTCCGGCTCGTCCGCGTGGACGGCGACCAGGGTGAACGCGCCCTCCAGGCGTCGGCAGACCAGCCGCATCGCCTCCGCGAGGTCGGCGCAGGCGGAGAACTCCTCGGCGAGGAGGTGGGCGACGACTTCGGTGTCCGTCTCGGAGGCGAGGTCGTGGCCGCGCTCGGTCAGCTCGGCGCGCAGGGCGGCGAAGTTCTCGATGATGCCGTTGTGGACGACGGCGACCCGGCCCGCGTTGTCGAGGTGCGGGTGGGCGTTGGCGTCGGTCGGACCGCCGTGGGTGGCCCAGCGGGTGTGCCCGATGCCGGTGGTCCCGGTCGGCAGCGGCCGCTCGGCCAGCTCCTTCTCCAGGTTGACGAGTTTCCCCGCCCGCTTGGCGGTGGCCAGACCCCCGTCCGCCAGGACGGCGACGCCCGCCGAGTCGTAGCCCCGGTACTCCAGCCGCTTCAGTCCGGCCGTCACGACGTTCAGCGCCGACTGCGGCCCCACGTATCCCACGATTCCGCACATGACCGGCAGCCTACGGTCCGTCAACCGCCGGAAACGGCCTTTGCCTGCCCGAAATCGGAAATTCCCACCGGTGCACGAAGCACCGGTGGGAACGGAACGCGGGATGCGTCAGGCGAGCTTGCCGAGCTGAGCGTCGACGACGTCCGCCGGAACGTCGAAGTCCTCGCCGGTGGCCATGGAGGCCAGGTTGACGACGCTGAAGGTGACCAGGGTGGCCCCCTTGCGGACGACGACGATCTTGCTCGGTGCCTTGACGTCCTCGTCGGCGGCCACGGTCAGGGTGATGGCGGTGCCCTCGTCCCCGCCCTCGGGCGCGGCGGTCGTGGCGGCCTTGACGACCTGCATCTCCTCACCGGCCACGGTGGCGGTGAAGCCGCCCGCGCACTTCTCGGCGGCGGTGGTCAGGCCCTTCAGCGCCTGCGCGGCGCCGTCACCCTCGTAGGAGGCGAGGCTGATCAGCATCTTGTCCAGGTCGATGGAGGCCAGCAGGGCGTCCTCGGGGCTCGTGCCCTCGGAGGGCTTCACGGGCTCGCCCGTCCAGGACCGCTTCGCGGTCGCCGCCGGCTCGCCCTGGGCCACGCCGGCCTGGGCGTGGGCCAGCGGCAGGCAGGCCGCGTCCTCCGCCTTCACCTGGTCCTTGGCGATGTCGTCCGTCGCCGCGACCTTGGTGGCCACCTTGCCGCTCTTGACGTCCGCCTGCGCCAGCCCCGCCTTCTCCAGCTCGGCGGCGGTGAGCGCCTTGGCCGCCGGCGCGGCGGACGCGGAGGCGGTCGAGTCGCCCTTGCCCTTGCTGTCTCCGGCCTTGTCCTCGTCGCCGGAGCCACCGCAGGCGGTGACGAGCAGGGCGAGCGCGGCGGCGGAGGCGGCGAGCGCGGTACGGCGGACGGCGGTGGTTCTCACGGGGGAACTCTTTCTCGAAGGCGCGGAGGACTCCGCAACGCATTGCGCGCAATTTAAACGGATTCTGAACACAGCCGCCGCACAGATGATCACCGGACGACCACCCGGTATGCGACCGTGACAACCGCGTGATCTTGGACGACCACGGGAGCGGCGGGGCAGCGTGACACAGCCCACCTGCCGCCCCGTTCAAACTCCGTTAACAATGGACTGTGATCTCTCCGGTCTCCCCGATACCCCGGAGCGCCCACCGGCAGCGGCCGGAGGCGACTCCCTACGTGGACCTCACCCGCGCCGAGTGGAGCGCGCTGCGCGACAAGACCCCGCTGCCCCTGTCGGCGGCCGAGGTCGAACGGCTGCGCGGCCTCGGTGACGTCATCGACCTCGACGAGGTGCGGGACATCTACCTCCCGCTGTCCCGGCTGCTCAATCTCTACGTCGGCGCCACCGACGGGCTGCGGGGCGCGCTGAACACGTTCCTCGGCGAGCAGGGTTCCCAGTCGGGTACACCCTTCGTCATCGGGGTCGCCGGTTCGGTGGCCGTCGGCAAGTCCACGGTGGCCCGGCTGCTCCAGGCGCTGCTGTCCCGCTGGCCCGAGCACCCGCGCGTGGAGCTGGTGACGACGGACGGGTTCCTGCTGCCGACGAAGGAGCTCCAGGAGCGGGGCCTGATGTCGCGGAAAGGTTTCCCCGAGTCGTACGACCGCCGCGCGCTGACCCGTTTCGTCGCCGACGTCAAGGCGGGCAAGGGAGAGGTCTCCGCCCCCGTCTACTCCCACCTGATCTACGACATCGTGCCCGGCGAGAAGCTCACCGTGCGCCGCCCGGACATCCTGATCGTCGAGGGCCTCAACGTCCTCCAGCCGGCCCTCCCCGGCCAGGACGGCCGCACACGCGTGGGCCTCGCCGACTACTTCGACTTCAGCGTGTACGTCGACGCCCGCACGGAGGACATCGAGCGCTGGTACCTCAACCGCTTCAAGCGGCTGCGCGAGACCGCGTTCCAGGACCCGTCGTCGTACTTCCGCAAGTACACCCAGGTCTCCGAGGAGGAGGCCCTCGACTACGCCCGCACGATGTGGCGCACCATCAACAAGCCCAACCTCGTGGAGAACATCGCCCCGACCCGGGGCCGGGCCGCGCTGGTGCTGCGCAAGGGCCCGGACCACAAGGTCCAGCGCCTCAGCCTGCGCAAACTGTGACCGCTACGCTGCCGCCATGCTGCACCTGCGCCTGATCACGCCGGCTGACAAGACCGACGACGCGATCCGACTGATCGAGGGGACGATCGGCACCACGCACCTGTGCGTGCTGGCGGGCGCCGCCCGCGATCCCGCCGGGGACGTCGTGACGTGCGACGTGGCGCGGGAGGCGGGCGACGACCTGCTGAGCGAGCTCCAGCGGCTGGGGCTGGAGGTCAGCGGTTCCATCGCCGTGGAGAACATCGACCTGTCGCTGTCGAAGCGGGCCGAGAAGGCGGAGGAGGACGCGCCGGGCGAGGCCGCGGACGCGGTGCTGTGGGAGCACCTGACCGAGGCCACCCACGAGGAGTCGACGCTCTCGGTCACCTATCTCGCGTTCCTCACGCTGGCCACGATGATCGCGGCCTGCGGTGTGGTGCTGGACAACGCGATCCTGATCGTGGGCGCGATGGCGGTGGGCCCGGAGTTCGGGCCGCTGGCCGGTATCTGCACGGCGGCGGTGCAGCGCCGGCCGCGCCTCGCGCTGCGCTCGGTGCTCGCCCTGCTGGTGGGCTTCGCGGTGGCGATGGCGGTGACGGTGGGGTTCAGCGTCTTCATGGACGCGGTGGGGCTGTTCACCGAGGAACAGCTGAAGGGTGAACGGCCGCAGACCGGCTTCGTGTACGCCCCCGACTGGTTCTCGTTCGTGGTGGCGGTCCTGGCGGGCGCGGCCGGCACGCTCTCGCTGACGTCCGCCAAGTCCGGCGCCCTGGTCGGCGTCGCCATCTCGGTGACGACGGTCCCGGCCGCCGCGAACGCCGCGGTGGCGCTGAGCTACGGCGACACGGCCCAGACCTGGGGTTCCACCGAACAGCTCCTGCTCAACCTGCTCGGCATCGTCATCGCGGGCACCGCCACGCTGCTGGCGCAGAAGTACTTCTGGGCCAGCCAGCACGAGCGGCTGCGCAAGCGGGCGCGCGCCTGACAACCCCGAGCAACCGTTGCTCAATATCAGCCAACTTCGATCGATGTCAGACCACTTCGGTCACCACTCGAACACCGGAACTTCACAAGCACCCCTTGAGATGTGAAGGAACGGAGAACGAGGACGGCTACCGGCCGGTAGCCGAAATCCCGCCAACCTCGGCCGGAAACGGAACCGGCCGCTCTTCCCCGTACCCGGGCACCTGCCTAGTGTTGCGCCCGCGCAGCCGGACCTGACCAGCCCGTTCTGCGCACATCCATCAGCGGCCGGGGGAACAGCGCCGCCACGGGGAGGGGCGCGTCGCATGCCACACCATCTGCCATTCGTGCATCCCGCACCGGACGGCCATCGCCGTTCCTGACGCCGCGGGAGCCAGGCGTGCCCTCGCGGCCCCCTCGCGCCCGCCGGCGGAATCCCGGTCATCTCCCTCCAACGAACAGGGGATGCACCCTTGCGCTCCAGACCACCGTGGTCCGTCGGGCACGGACCACGTCGATCCAGACTCCTCGCCGGCCTCCTTCCCCTCTCCCTCAGCCTTGCGGTGGTCGCGGGAGTCGCCGTCCAGCCGCAACTGCTCGACCGGATCACCGCGGACGACGCCGTTCCCGCGGGCAGCTCTCCCGACTGGAACGACGTCACGGCCGCCGAGCAACTGCGGGAGGACCAGTGCCTGATGTCGGACGTGCTGCGGCTGGGCGGGCCGGCCATGACCGCCGTCGCGCGGGACGGCCTCAACCAGTCCCCGGACAAGCTGCGCGAGCTGGCCAACCGCGACTACTGGGAGGACACGCCCCTCGCCACCGCGTACGCCAAGGACCGGGACGCCGCGGACAAGGAACTGGACGTGCTCAACGGCCGCCGGGACGCCTGGGCGGCACCCCTCGACGGGCTGGAGACACCCGGCGGCTTCACCGTCACCGGGTTCCACTGGCCGCCCGGATCACCCGGTGACGACGAGGGGGACTTCTACTCCCAGACCGGCCTGACCCAGTGGGTCGCCGACCGGTTCTGGAAGAGCGAGGACGACTTCTACGAGGACCCCACTCCCCCGGCCGACGAGCAGACCGTCAAGGCCGTCAAGGACCTGGGCACGCCCCTGTACACGAAGGATCCCGATCCGCACTCCCCCGACTGGAACCGGGACCTCGCCGAACGGGACGCCTTCGAGTACCTGACGGACTGGCCGCTGGAGCCGACCGGCGCGGACAACGCCCGCGTCTTCCTCGCCTCCGGCGGGTTCCCGCGCACGGCTCCGAGTCCGGGGTCCGCCGAGTACCGCATCGCGGTCGAGGACCTGAAGACCCGGTTCGCGTCCTGCGCCTGGCGGGACCCGATCGACCCCAGCGAGGTGCTGGGCGGGATCGCCGGCACCGCCGCCACCGAGTGGCAGGAGGAGGTCGCCGCCCAGGCCGGGCAGCGCGACCTGATCCTCGACGCCAACGAGAACGCCACCAAGGCGCTCGCCGCCGGTGCGAAGTCGCTCGGGGAGATGCTCGGCAACTCGTGGGTCGCCGACCACCTCGTCCAGTGGCAGGACTACTGGTCCTCCGGCGGGATGGGCTGGATCGGTGACAGCACCGTGACGATCGAGGTGCCGGGCGCGAAGGGCAGCTGCCTGGACGTCGCCGACGGCGGCAAGACCAACGGCACGCCCGTCCAGATCTACACCTGCAACGGCGGCGCGGCCCAGCAGTGGACGCTCGAGGGCAGCGAGAACGACCTCCACCTGCGCAACGTCGGCTCGCAGAAGTGCCTGGACGTGGCCAAGAACGCCTCGGCGAACGGCACGAAGATCCAGATCTCGGACTGCTACACGTCCAAGGGGCAGTCGTGGAAGGGCGACGTCCGCGCCACCGCGCCCCTGAAGAGCGTGACCACCGGCAAGTGCCTGGACCTGAGCGCGTTCACCAAGAGCACGGACGCGCGGCTGTGGGACTGCAAGGACGCCTCCTCGCAGAAGTTCCTGATCAAGCCGTCCGGCCACCAGGGCACCGACAGCCTGTCCTACCCGGACACGGCCCAGTTCAACAAGGCGAAGTCGGGCGTCACCTCCGCGCAGTTGAAGGCGACGAAGGAACTCGCCTTCCTCAAGGTGCAGGCCGGCCTGGCGCAGAAGGCCGTGGCCGCCACCGACACCGCGGAGCAGGCGGCGTACGCCATCGCGGACGAGCGTGGTGCGCCGCGTGGCCGCGGTCTGTTGGTCGGTCAGCAGAAGGCGCAGGTCACCAAGGGCGCCGCGGCGGCGCTGGAGGCGATGGTGAAGGCCGGCGAGACGGCCGCCGCCGCCACCCGCGCCTCCGCCGGCGACAGCGCGACCATCGCCCAGCGGGCGCTGGCCCAGGCCGCGCAGTCCAAGGCGGAGTTCCGCAGGGAGGCCGCCCACACCGCCGAACTGCAGGCGAAGGCGTCCGCCGACGCGGCCAAGGTGCACCGGGACAACGCCAAGAAGGACAAGGAGACCGCGGAGGCCAAGCTCACCGAGGCCCTGAAGGCCGAGGGCGAGGCCAAGACGGCCGCCGCCGACGCCCACGCCAAGCGCCTGGCCGCCGAGGCCGAGGAGAAGACGGCCGAGTCGGAGAAGAAGACGGCCGCCGCCAAGCAGGCGGAGGCCGCAGAGCACCGGAAGACCGCCGAGGCCGAGGCCACGAAGGCCAAGGACGCCAAGGACAAGGCCGAGGCGGCCGAGGGCACGGCGTCCGACAAGAGGGACGCCGCGGTCAAGGCCAAGGACAAGGCCCGCGACCTGCGCGACGACGCCTGGGACGCCGAGCAGAAGGCCGACGCCGCACGCGCCAAGGCCGACGCGAAGGAGGCGTACGCCCAGGCGCACGAGGCCGACAGCAACGCCCAGGAGGCGAGGGCCGCGGCCGACGAGGCCGCCGGGCACGCCGACGACGCCGAGGCGGCCGCGACGAAGGCCCGCTCCGCGGCCGACGCCGCGACGGCGGCGGCAGCGGAGGCGGACGCCGCGGCGACCCGCGCCGAGGCCGCCGCCAAGCGGGCCCGTGCGGCGGCGGACGGCGCCCAGGCGGCGAAGCTGAAGGCCGACGCCGCGGTGAAGACCGCGACCAGTGCGGCGGCGGACGCCATCCAGGCGTCGAAGCACGCCGCGGCCGAGGCGAAGACGGCCGTCGAACTGGCCGACGAGGCGGAAAAGGAGGCCAAGACCTCCAAGGCGCACGCGGACGAGGCGAGCAAGGAGGCCGCCAAGGCCGTCGCCGCGTCGGCGAAGGCGGCGGGCTTCGCCCACGTCACCGCGCAGGCCGCGGTGGACGCGGGGAACTCCGCCGCACAGGTCGCCAAGCCCGCCAACGACGCGATCCAGCTCGGCTCCCCCTACGTCGACACCGACTCGGCCGCCGGCCTGGTGGTGCTGACGGGTCAGGCGTCGAAGTCGATCGCCGAGCAGCAGAAGGCCGTCGCCGAGGCCCACGCCAAGAACGCGCAGGCCGAGGCCTCCGCCGCGCAGAACCTGGCCGACCAGGCGCAGGGCGACGCGAAGCAGGCCTACGTCCACGCCGCGAACGCCGCCGGTCACGCCGCCGACGCCCGCGGTTACGCCAAGGAAGCCCTCGGCTACTCCGCGGACGCCGCTCTCGCCGCGTCCAAGGCCGTCGCCTCCCTGGCCCGCACGGTCGAGTACGACCGTCAGGCCACCGAGGACGCGGAGGCCGCCGACAAGGCCGCGGGCCGCGCCGAGGGCCACGCCAAGGACGCCCGCGACTCCGCCGACGAGGCCGCCCTCGACGCGGAGGCCGCCCGCTCGGCCGCCTCGGAGGCCGAGGAGGCCGCCAGGGACGCCCGGTCGGCCGCCGACCGCGCGGACGCCGCCGCCACCGAGGCGGAGGAGGCCGCGAAGGACGCCCTGAAGTACGCGGAGGAGGCCCAGGAGGCGGCGGAGGCCGCCGAACGCAACCAGGCCAACCAGCAGGTCTCCTCGGGCGCCGGCACGGGCATCGGCGGCACGTTCTTCGTCGTCGACGAGGACAGCGTCACGGTCACCGACGCCCAGCAGAAGAACGACTGCGTCATCGAGATCGGGTTCGAGGGCTGCACGGTCACGTTCGCGGTCACGTTCGACGCCACGGTCGACTTCTTCCTCTGCACCGACCCCGACGTGCCGGCCACGTCCTCCGGCTGCCCGTCGGCGGACACCGTACTGATCAAAACCGAGCGCTTCACCGGGCTGAAGAAGGACGTCACGCAGTACTTCAGCAAGCTCGACCTGATCAAGCAGACCCTCGTCTACCAGATCCTGAAGGCGGCCCTGGTCCAGGACTTCGTCGACTGCTGGCACGGCAGCGTCAGCGGCTGCGCCTGGGCCGCGAGCAACTTCATCCCGGGCAAGGCCTTCGCCAAGATCGCCGAGGCCCTCAACGCACTGGACGCCGCGCTGAAGACCGGGATCGGAGTCGCCGAGGCGTTCAAGGCCCTGAGGACTCTGGACATGGACCCGGCGTCACTGGCCAAGATCGAGGCAGGTGTGAACGCCTACGAGGACGTCATCACGACGTGCAGGGTCAACAGTTTCCCCGGCGACACCCCAGTGCTGATGGCCGACGGGACTCGTAAGGCCATTCGCGACGTGCGGGAGGGCGACCTGGTCATGGCCGCCGCCCCCGGTACCGGACGGCTTCGGGCCGAGCCCGTCACCGACACGTTCCGGCACGACACCGAACGGCTGGTGACCATCGGCCTGGCCGGCGGCAGCAGCCTGGACACCACGGCCGGACACAAGATCCGTACCAGCGAACGCGGTTGGATCCTCGCCGCCGACCTGCGCCCGGGCGACCGGCTGCTCAGCCCGGACGGAACGCTCCGCGCCGTGACCGACGTGCACGACCGGCCGGGGCTCGCACCGCGTCGGGTGTACGACCTCACCGTCGACGACCTGCACACGTTCTACGTGCGCACCGAGGGCCCCCGGGCAGCGGACGTGATGGTCCACAACTGCCTGAACCTGGGGGACGAGGACCTCAGGGCCCTGCAGGGTTACGAGATCCACACGTTGGAGAAGCACGTGCGGCCGGATGCGGCCGAGGCCTTCCGGATCGCCAGGGAGACAGGCAAGCCCAACACGGTCTGGACGAGCCAGGAAATCGCTCAGCAGGCCGTGGACCGGGTGGTGGGCGACTTCTTCAGCAAGCGGACCTCCAGCGGCCAGAAGGTCTTCGACAACGAGAAGTGGAAGAAGTTCCAGGACTGGGCGGCGAAGGCCAGGGACGGTGAGCAGTATCGGGAGATCACGGGGAAGTGGGACGCCTATCCCTCCCTGGGCAAGCGGTACCACCCGGACGGAAGGACGATCGAGGATGCCGGTAACGAGGTCACGGTCATCCTGATGAAGGTCAAGGGTCACACCGGCCAGAACCGGTACGGGTTCGTCGTCAAGACGGCTTACCCGCAGTAGGACACGCACCGCAGAGGACACGATTCATGCCGCAGCACCGTCCGACATACGTCGAACTGGGTTACTCCGGTGACTTCGGACTCACCGCCCTGGCGGAGCACCTGTGCTCCCCGGGCCGGCCCGCCGTCGACCTCGCGACCGCGCTCGCGGTCGCGGCCCGGTCGGCGGACGGGTCCGACGGCGAGGAGGCCGTGGAACTGGGGGAGGACGCCCGACGTCTGCTGGACGGCTCGTTGCCGGATGAGGTCCTCCACACGGTGTGGCTGGCCGCGGTCGGCCGGGTCTTCGATCCGGCCGACCATGGCCTGGACATCCGCACATGGCTGCGGTCCCTCTCGGATCTGTCCGTGAACCGCCTCCGGCAGAACAGACGCTCCTACGTCCCGCCTCCGGTCCGGCCTGTCCGGGACGCGGACCTGCGGCGTGAGGTGGTGTCGGAGATCCGGGGGGCGGCTGCGGACCTGACCGGCGCCTGCCCGGCACCGGATCTCGTTCCGGGGCTGGAGCAGGTGGTCGCACTGGCCGACGCCGATGTCGGCTTCCGGCTCTTCCTGCGGGCCCTGAAAGCGTGCTCCGTACGCGTCCCGAAGGAGCGGTACGACAGGTTCCTCAGGCTCGGCGAGCGGCTCGGGTACCCGGTCGCGGTCGTCCGCGACGGTCTCGACGTCGACTGGCCGCCCATCGACACCACCCGTCGTGACACCTCATGGGACTTCGGTCTTTCCCTGCTCGCCGGGAACGCCCATCAGGACTGGCACGCCGGAGCCGCCCGCAGGGAGATCCACCGGGTGGTGGACGGGGACGAGCCCGGGCAGTCCCCGGGTACGACGGCGGCCCTCCTGCTGGAGGACGCGCTGCGTCTGCTGCACTCTCCGCTGTCCGACGAGACGATCACCACCCTGTGGGTCGCCGTCTCGGACGGGGCACTGCGCGTCGACGGACGCGACTGGCTGCGCCTGGTCGCGGACGTGTGCGAGGAGCGGCTGAGGGAGGCCGCCCCCGCGTACACCCCCGTGGTTCCGCCCGCCCGGACGGAAGGGGCGGACCTGGTGTTGCCGGAAGTCCGGGAGACGGCGCTCATAGGGGCGGACAGGGCCATCAGCCCCCACTGGCAGCCGGTCCCGGCGAGAAAGGTCACGGACGCCCTGGAGCAGGTGGCCGGCCGGGTCGACCCCGACCTCGGCTTCCGTCTGTTCCTCCGGGTGCTGCGGCCGCTGTCCGTACCGGTCACGCCGGAGCAGTACGAGAGGTACCGGACGATCGGTGAGCGGTTCGGGTACGGGGAGCACCATGTCGACGAGTTCGACACACTCGTCGAGTGGACGGCCTGAAGCCGCCGTCCGAACCATCGGGAGCCGTCGCCCGACGGACGTTCGCCCCGTGGTCGAAGGCCGGGCGCCGCCGACCGGCCCAGGACGCGCATGCGGCGCACCGCTCGGAAAAGGGCCCGTACCCCTGTCACCAGGGGTACGGGCCTTCGCCGTACAAAGCCCGCCGCGCCTACCCCAGCGCCGACTTCACCGCGTCCGCCAGCCGGCTCGCCACCGAGCGGGCCTGGTCGATGTCCGCGGCCTCGACCATGACGCGGACCAGGGGTTCCGTGCCGGAGGGGCGGAGGAGGACGCGGCCGGTCCCGCCCAGTTCGCGTTCGGCCTCGGTGACGGCCGCGGTGAGTTCCGCGGAGGTCTTCACGCGGGACCTGTCCACGTCCGGGACGTTGATCAGGACCTGCGGGAGGCGCTCCATCACCGAGGCCAGGTCCCGCAGGGTACGGCCGGTCTGGGCGACCCGTGCCGCGAGCAGCAGGCCGGTGAGCGTGCCGTCGCCGGTCGTCGCGTGGTCGAGGACGATGACGTGGCCGGACTGCTCGCCGCCGAGGGCGTAGCCCTTCTCCTTCATCTCCTCCAGCACGTACCGGTCGCCGACCGCGGTCTGCACGAACCGGATGCCCTCGCGTTCCATGGCGAGCTTGAAGCCGAGGTTGGACATCACGGTCGCGACGACGGTGTCGGAGCGCAGTGCGGAACGCTCCCGCATCGCCAGCGCGAGCACGGCGAGGATCTGGTCGCCGTCGACCTCCTCACCGGTGTGGTCCACGGCCAGGCACCGGTCGGCGTCGCCGTCGTGGGCGATGCCCAGCGCGGCCCCGTGCTCGACGACCGCGGCCTTCAGCAGGTCGAGGTGGGTCGAGCCGCAGCCGTCGTTGATGTTGAGGCCGTCCGGGTCGGCGCCGATGGTGACGACCTCGGCCCCGGCCCGGGTGAACGCCTCCGGGGAGACCTTCGCGGCGGCGCCGTGCGCCTCGTCGAGGACGATCTTCAGACCGTCCAGCCGGTTCGGGAGGACGCCGACGAGGTGGGCGACGTAACGGTCGGTCCCCTCCTCGTAGTCCCGTACGCGGCCGACGCCGGCGCCGGTCGGGCGGTCCCAGGGGGCGCCGGTGCGGTGCTCCTCGTACACGGACTCGATGCGGTCCTCCAGCTCGTCGGCGAGCTTGTGGCCGCCGCGGGCGAAGAACTTGACGCCGTTGTCCGGCATGGCGTTGTGGCTGGCGGAGAGCATGACGCCGAGGTCGGCGCCGAGCGCGCCGGTGAGGTGCGCCACGGCCGGTGTCGGCAGCACGCCGACCCGCAGGACGTCCACGCCCGCGCTGGCGAGGCCCGCGACGACGGCGGCCTCCAGGAACTCTCCGGACGCGCGTGGGTCACGTCCGACCACGGCGGTGGGCCGGTGTCCTTCGAACGTGCCCGCCTCGGCCAGTACGTGCGCGGCGGCGACGGACAGGCCGAGCGCCATCTCTGCCGTCAGGTCCGCGTTGGCGACACCGCGCACGCCGTCCGTGCCGAAGAGTCGTCCCACTTGTCCTCCTGAGGAAGCGTCAGTATCGAAAGCCGTCGCCGAGGCCGTGCCGGGGCGCTGGGCCCGTCCGCGCGGTCGCCGGGCGTACCGCTGACGGGGCTGGTGATGTGTTCGACGGCCGTGAGGCGCGTGCGGCTCCGCATCCCGCGCCTCCGGGCATCCGCCGTAGCGACATGCCCGACCATCCGATCACACTAGCCTTTGAGCGCCTTGTGCCGTTATACGCCCACAGCGATGAATAAACGAACGCCCCGACAGCACTGTGGCGTGCCGCCGGGGCGTTCGGAGTACGCGCGAGCGCCTGTGATTTAGCGCTTGCTGTACTGCGGGGCCTTACGGGCCTTCTTGAGACCGGCCTTCTTGCGCTCGACCGCACGGTCGTCGCGCTTGAGGAAGCCGGCCTTCTTCAGCGGGCCGCGGTTGTTGTCGACGTCCGCCTCGTTCAGCGCGCGGGCGACACCGAGACGGAGCGCACCGGCCTGACCGGAGACACCGCCACCCGCGATGCGGGCGATGACGTCGTAGCGGCCCTCGAGCTCGAGCACCTTGAAGGGCTCGTTGACTTCCTGCTGGTGCACCTTGTTCGGGAAGTAGTCCTCGAGGGTGCGACCGTTGATCTTCCACTTGCCGGTGCCCGGGACGATCCGGACACGGGCGATGGCGTTCTTGCGGCGGCCCAGGCCGGCGGCCGGCTGGGGCTCGCCGAAGCGGGAGGCCATGGACTCCGAGGTGTACTCGCCCTCGACGGGCACCTCGGACTCGGTGGTGTAGCTGTCGATGTCAAGCTCTTCGAGCGGCTGCTCGGCAGTGGTCTCGGCCACGATTCTCCTCAGATTCTGTTCAGTCTTAGGGGGTGGCCGGACTTACTGCGCGACCTGGGTGATCTCGAACGGCACCGGCTGCTGGGCAGCGTGCGGGTGCTGGTCGCCCGAGTAGACCTTCAGCTTCGAGAGCATCTGACGGCCCAGGGTGTTCTTGGGGAGCATGCCCTTGACGGCCTTCTCGATGGCCTTCTCGGGGTTCTTCGCCAGCAGCTCGTCGTAGCGGACGGAGCGCAGACCACCCGGGTAGCCCGAGTGGCGGTACGCCATCTTCTGGGTCCGCTTGTTGCCGGAGAGGTGCACCTTGTCGGCGTTGATGATGATGACGAAGTCACCGGTGTCGACGTGGGGCGCGTAGATCGGCTTGTGCTTGCCGCGCAGGATGGAGGCCGCAGTGGAGGCCAGACGACCCAGGACGACGTCCTGAGCGTCGATGACGTGCCACTGGCGCGTCACATCGCCGGGCTTGGGGCTGTACGTACGCACGGTTCGTAGCCTTCGCTTCTTCAGTGAATGGTCCTGACAAGGTCACCGAAGACGATCACGACAGCCTTGACCGCATCACGGTGACGCAAACCGGATGCTGGTCGCTGGTCATCGGTCCGGTGGACCGGTGTAAGGGCCCCTCACGTGAGAATGAGCAAGCCACTACACACAACGAACACGCAGAATACCCGCCCCCGGCCGGGTGGGTCAAAACGGCTCCGCCCCGGCGGGCTGCGCCGGCTCCACGGCCGTACGCCGCTCCCCCGGCGCCCCGCTCGGACCGTCCGCGTCCCGTGCCCCCCGTACGCAGTGGTACGCGACCGTCACCGTCAGTGCGCACAGCGTGAAGGCGTCCCGGAAGGCCCGGCGCCTCCCCGGCTCCAGCCACGGCCAGGGCACCCCCGGAAGCTGCGGCACCAGGGCGAGCCAGAACCAGGGCCGCCGCGCCACCGCCCCGGCGTACGGCAGACCGGCGAGCAGCGGCGGCAGGACGACCAGGAGGTAGTGGTCGTAGGAGGGGCGGGAGACCAGGAACGCCGAGAGCATCAGCCCCGCGGACGTCTCCGTCAGCCGCAGCTCCGCCGGGCCCGGCCCGCGCCAGCGCCGGTACGCGCACACCACTCCCGCGGCGGCCGCGAGCAGCGCGAGCAGCGTGGCCGGGACCCCGGGCACGCCGAGCCGGGGCAGCACCGCCGCCGGCGAGGCCTCGTAGAGCCGTACGAAGGCGTCGTCGCCGCTCAGCAGGAAGGGCAGGGTGCGGGTGAGGAAACCGGCGGGGTCGGGCAGGGACAGCGCCGCCACCACCGAGGCGGCCGCCGGGACCAGCACCAGCACCGCCAGCGCCCGCCACCGGCGCGCGAACAGGAACAGCAGCGCCATCGGGGCCAGCAGCGGCTTCAGCGCCACCGCCACCCCGACGACGGCGCCCGCCGCGGCCCACCGGCCCCGGCTCGCCAGCAGCAGGCACAGCGGCAGCGCCAGTACGGCCGTCACCGTCCAGTTGCCCAGCCGCACCAGCTGCCCGAACGGCGCGAAGCCGGCCGCGAGACCCAGCAGCCCGAGGACGGCGAGCCTGCTGCGCAGCGGCACCCGGTGCAGCAGCAGGGCACAGGCCCAGCCCAGCACGAGGGCGAGGACCACCGCCACCGGCACGGCCACGTCGAGCACGGACCGCGGCAGCAGCGCCTGCGGGGCGGCGGCCACGACCGCGCTCGGAAAATAGAGGAAGTGCCGGTCGCCGTACGGCGAACCACCGTCCAGCCAGGTCCGCCCGGCGTCCACGACGATCGCGTTGTCCATCCCTCCGTCCGAGGTCACCAGCACCGTATGCGCCGTCAGCGCCCCCAGCACCGTCACGAGTCCGGCCCACAGGGGCCCGCTCGCGGGGCGCACCAACCACCCGGAGATGTCGCTTTTGCCCGTCGCCATGCGGGCAACGCTAGGGCCCCCGAGCCCCGTTGGCGGGGACCAGCACACCCGGCGCCCCGTCTAAGATGCGCCCCATGAGTTTTGGGCAGGGGGGACCTCAACAACAGTGGGATCCCTGGAAACCGAATTCCCAGCAGCCCTGGAGCGGTGGCGGCTCGGGTGAGTCACCCGACTGGGCCGCGCTCGCCGACGCCTCCGAGGCCCGCGCCAAGCGGCGCCGGCTGCTGTTCATAGGCGGCGGGGTGCTCGCCACCGTCGCGATAGGCACGGCCGTGGCGGTCGCCGTCGTCTCGGCGAACGGCAGCGACGAGGCCTCGCCGGGCACCTCCTCCCAGGTGCCCGGGGCCACCGACTCCGGCATCCCGAGCCCGACGGGCACGGCCCCGTCGTTCGCCCCGACGAGCGCCCCGCCGCCGCTGGACCCGAAGGACTTCATCGACAGCGCGAAGAAGGACAAGGCCCCGCTGAGCCCCGACATCCTCTTCCCCGGCACCCAGCTCACCATGGGCGAGACGGTGTACAAGAAGGGCCCGACGGCGGACACCGAGAACTGCGCCTCGGCCGCGAAGGCCACGCTCCCGAAGGTCCTGAACGACAACGACTGCACCCGCCTGATCCGGGTCACCTACACCAAGGACGGCATGGCGGTGACGGTCGGCGTGGCCGTCTTCGACACCGAGGCCCAGGCGATCAAGGCCAAGCAGCAGGCCGACAAGAAGAGCATCGTCAAGTCGCTGTCGGGCGGCGGCGTCAAGGACTTCTGCTCCGGCGCGGTCTGCCGCTCCACCACCAACTCCTACGGCCGCTACGCCTACTTCACCATCGCCGGCTTCACGAACGGCAAGAACGTGACGACGAAGGACACGGCCGTCTTCGCCACGGGCGACGACCTCCAGGAGTTCACGTTCCGCCAGATCCGCCGCCGGGGCGTGGCCCAGGCGTCGGCGGCGGCCGACGAGTAGCCGCCGCCCGGCGCTCAGGAGGTCCTGATCCAGATCCGGTACTCGCCGGTGCCGGCGGAGTTGCGGAACGGCAGGCCGGCCAGGAGCCGGTAGTGCGGATTGCCCCTGACCGCCTCCGCGACGATGTCGTCCACCCGCGGGTTGGTGAGCCCGTCGAGGACGATCAGGTCGAACGCGCCGTCGCGCAGCGCCGCCCGGTAGGCGTCGTCCCCGGAGAAGTACGTGCCCTTCCCGTCCGTGTACTCCATGCCGAAGACGCTCTGCCACTGGCGGTGCGTGGTCTCCTCGCGGAAGTAGTAGAGGGGCACCTCGGGCGTGGAACCGAGGTAGCGGCCCCGGGAGTTCATGTAGGGCTCGACGGTCCGGACCATCTTCGAGGAGTCGGGCCAGAGGGCGAACCGCCAGTCCGCCTGCGCGATGCCCAGGCAGAGCATCGTCGTCCACAGCATGATGCCGAGCTGCGGGTACCGGAAGTGCGCGCCCACCAGGCGGGTCACCCCGACACCGGCCATGGGCGCGGCGAAGAGCAGCCCGAAGCCGATGTGCTTGAACAGCGAGACCTGGGTGGCCAGGTGGACCTGGTAGGCGGGGGCGAGCACCGCCGTGCCGCACAGCACCAGCCCGAGCAGGGCCCGTCGGCGCCGGCCGGGGTCGTCCAGCCGCCGCGCGAGGGGTGACTCGTGCATACGGCTGCGCCGGACGTAGGAGACGGCGCCGCCGACGGCGGTGAGGAACATCAGGCCGCCCCACTCCGCCGACCGCCGCAGCAGGAATCCCGCGCCGTCGGTGCCGTGCTCGCGGTCGGTGGTGGTCTGCCGTACGCCGGCCATCAGGTCGGTGGCGTACACGCCGGCCGCGAGGAGCGCGCCGATGCCCAGGCCGAGCAGCACCGTCCGCCCGACCGCCGGCCCGACGCCCCGGCGGGGCCGGGCGGTGAGCAGGGCCAGCACGACGACGGTCGGCAGGTACAGCGCGGCCGCGTACTTCACGCCGACGGCCAGGACCGCCACGGGCGCGGCGAGCAGGACGGCCGCGGCGGGCGCCCGGTCGGTGCGGACGACGATCCAGGTGGCGAGCGCCAGCAGGAACACGGCGGCGGCGTCGTAGGTGGCGTAGTAGCCCATGACGACGGTCGAGTGCAGCACCGCGAACAGCGCCGCCGCGGCCAGGGCCGCCCGCTCGTTGAACAGGCGGCGGGTGAGGGAGTACAGCAGCCCGGTGGTGGCGAGCATGAACACCAGGCTCAGTGACCGCGCCCCCGCGAGCCCGAACCGCTCGTCGACGAGTGCGGCGAGCACCGGGTAGAGCTGCGGCGAGCCGGAGAAGTACGCCGCGTAGTCCTTCGGGAGCGGGGTGCCGTGCAGCAGGTGGTCGAGCTGGGCGTGCCCGGCCGCCAGGTACAGGGCCTCGTCCTGGAAGGCGGTGTTGGACAGCCGCAGCGAGAGCGCGGCCTGGACGGTCAGGACGCACAGCAGCACGGCCCGGCTGACCCAGGCCCGCCGTCTGCCGGCGGCCAGGGCCCAGCTCGCCTCGGGGGTGTCGGGGACGTGGTAGCCCGGCTCGGCCGGCGCCCGTTCCGCCACGACCCGCAGCGCGCGGGTCGGCCGGTCGTCGTGACCGCCCTGCGGCTGCCCCGGGGCGCCGGGCCGGTACGGCTGCCGCTGGTAGGGGTAGGTCCGGGCGTCGTAGCTGTAGCCGTACCCGTCCCGCGGATCGCCCGGCCGGCGCGGTACGAACCCGTCGGAGTCGAACCAGCCGCCGGCCGTGTCCTCCTCGGCGTACGGGTCGTGGGACCCCGGCGCGTGGGGATCGTGTCGGCTCATCACGGCTTCCGTACGTCGAAGCCGAACCGGTCGTCGGCGGCCAGGCGCCTGAACTCCTCCAGCGCCAGGGGGCTCGCCTCCAGCCGCCAGTCGGCGCGCTTGTCGTAGTTGAACCAGACGAAGCCGAGCATGTCGTCGTCGGCCGTGACGCCCTCGAAGAGGCTGCGGATGTCGTCCCGCCGCCGCTCGCCGGCCATGGCCGCCGTCTCCAGCAGCAGCATCGGCTTCCCGGTGAAGGCGCGGACCCGGTCCCGGGTCGGCCCGAAGACGCTGTCGAAGGCGCTGTCCTCCTCCAGCGTCCAGTAGCCGATCAGGCCGACCCAGTCGACGTAGCCGTCGCCCGGGTAGTACGGCTCCAGCTCGACCTCGCCGATCGGGTTGACGATGTTCGGCGACCAGGCCCAGATGACGTTCGAGGCGCCGGCGTCGACGAAGGTGTCGTGCACGCGCCGCCAGGCGGCCACGTACTCCCCGGGGGTGGTGTGCTCGGTGCCCCACGTCTCCCAGTGGCCGTTGAACTCGTCCGCGAAGGAGATCACGACGGGCAGGTTCAGCTCGCGCACCGCCGTCGCGTACTCCTTGGCGTAGGCGTCCGACTCGCCGGCCGCGATGTCGGCCAGCGGGGTGTCGAAGGGCTCCCAGGACATCAGCGTCAGGGCGCCCCGCGCCCAGGCGTCGCGCACACCGGTGGCGTCGAAACCGTCGCCCCAGGCGGCGTAGTACTCGATCAGGTTCGGCTGCTTGCCGACCATCCCGGTGTAGGCGTCGACGCCCTTCATCGAGTGCGGCGCGCCCTCGACCGCGGCGCCGAAGTATTTCCTCGGCGGCTTCAGCAGCGGTACGACGTCGTAGGGGACGTCCGCCCCGGCGCTTCCGGCGCTCGGGCCGCCGCCGGCCGCGTCCGGTCGGGCCGGCCCGTCGCCGGGTGACGAGCAGCCGCCGAGCAGCAGTGCCGCGAGCAGGCAGGAGGACAGCACCGTACGAGTGCGGGAGAGCAAGCGCATCAGGCCGTCACCTCCGCCCGGGGCTGCACCAGGACGCGGGCCACCACCAGGGCGTAGAAGAGTCCGGAGGACAGGATCAGCGCGAAGTCCGGGGCGTTCATGGTGAACGTGCGGTACACCGCGGCGATCACCCACGCCAGGGCGGTGCCGCCGCTCCACACCCACATGCCGGTCCAGAAGCGCCGGGTCCCGTTCCTCCTGGCACCGGACGAGCCGGTGGGCTGCCAGCCCATGCGGTTCCCGCGCAGGATGTCCCAGATGGCGAAGACGTGTGCCCAGCCGTACATCATGCGGGCCGCCCAGGCCTCCAGGCGGTAGGGCGCCTTGTGCCACATCGGGAAGACGAGCGTGGTGTAGACGATGCTGGGGAGCACCAGGACCAGGTGTTCGAGCAGGAGCTTCTCCGGCATCACCAGCAGCAGCACGATCGGGATCACGGGGGCCGCGAAGGTGAACAGCGCCGTGTGGATGTAGTAGAAGAAGCCGGACAGGTAGCACAGGCGGCTCGGCAGTCTGATCTCGGTCTGCCAGAACTTCCCGCTGCCCAGCAGGCTCATGGAGCCGGAGCACCAGCGGTACTGCTGGTGGAAGAAGGCGCCCGCGCTGTCCGGGCACACGCCCGTCGACACCGCGACCGGTACATAGCGCAGGTCCCAGCCGAGGCCGCGCAGGTCGAAACCGGTGTGCACGTCCTCGGAGTGCTCGATCAGCGTGGTGCCGCCGTTGGTGTCCAGGGCCGCGCGCCGGTAGACGGCGCAACTGCCCACGCAGATCGCGCCGTCGCTGCCCTGCCGGGAGACCTGTACGGACCGGTAGAACAGCTCCTGCACGGCGCCCGCGCCGCGCTCGATCCAGTTCTGCGAGTCCAGGACACGGAAGTACTGCGGCGACTGGACGATGCCGATGCGCGGATCCGCCGCCAGGTACGGCAGGAGTTCCTGGAGCAGGTCGGCGCGCGGCGTGAAGTCGGCGTCGAGGATCAGGATGTACTCGCCGTCGGACCGGCCGAACCCGAAGTGCAGGTTGCCCGCCTTCTTGAACCAGCCGCGGTTCTCGCGGGTCCCGTAGCGGAAGCCGAAGTCCCGTGCCATCGCCTGCAGTTCGCGACTGGCACTGTCGTCCAGCACGAACGGGACGCAGACGCCCGGATAGCGGTCGGCCATCGCCCGCACGTGCTTCCAGGTGTTGTGCAGGACCTCGATGGGCTCACCGCAGACGGGCAGGAACACGTCGACGGTGGGGTATGTCTCCGGCCGCCAGTCGCGGACCAGCCGCTTGTGGCGGGCGATGTCGAAGTCACGGCTGAAACCGTTCACCCGGAGCGACACCAGGTAGTAGACGACCGTGAAGGCGAGCAGCGGCGTGTACGCCCACAGCAGCGGCGCGGCCTGCGCCAGCTTGATCTGACTGACCACCAGGCAGCAGAAGCTGACCAGTGAGCCGACCGTCAGGATCCATAAGTGCCGGCGCGCGTAGGCGTACTTCTCCCTGTCCGTCGGCGGCACCGGCAGCAGCCCCGGCGGAGCCTCACCACCGCGTAATGCCCTGCGTCGCCCCCCGGCCCGCACCGGGCCCGCTGACCCCATAGGAAACCCCCCGGGCCTCGACCGGCCTCCCCGAACCCATGATCGAGCTGCCCAAGGCTATACGAGGGGCAAGAGGACCGTAAGGGGGCGAAGGGGCGGAACTAGCAGGCCGTGCACCCTGAACCGCCGGGCAGCGACCGCTTGTTGCGGGCCTCCTTGCTGCGGGCGGCGAGGAGTTCGTCGGCCGGGTAGCCGACCTCCTCCAGGGTCAGGCCGTGCGGGCGTACGACATGGACGGCCGAGTCCCGTACGCCCGCCGCCAGCACCTTGCCCGGCCAGTCCGGCGGGCGGTGGCCGTCGCCGACGAACAGCAGCGCGCCGATCAGCGAGCGGACCATGTTGTGGCAGAAGGCGTCGGCGCGGACGGTGGCGGTGATGATCCCGTCCTCGCCGCGCGCCAGGCTCAGCTCCTGGAGGGTCCGGATGGTCGTGGCCCCCTCCCGCTTCTTGCAGTACGCGGCGAAGTCGTGCTCCCCCAGCAGACCGCGGGCCGCCTCGTTCATGGCGTCGACGTCGAGCGGCCAGTCGTGCCACAGCACATGGCCGCGCAGCAGTGGGTCCACTCCGCCCGGGTTGTCGGTGACGCGGTAGGCGTAGCGCCGCCAGATCGCGGAGAACCGGGCGTTGAATCCGGCGGGCGCCTCCCTGAGCGCCCACACCCGCACGTCCTTCGGCAGCCGCCCGGCGAGCCGCTTGAGCAGCTTCGTGTGGTGCTCGGCCCAGACCTCCCGAGGCAGATCGACGTGCGCGACCTGCCCCCGGGCGTGCACCCCGGCGTCGGTACGGCCGGCCACGGTCAGCTCGTACGTCGTCCCCCCGGACCGCGTCACGGTCCGCAGCGCGTCCTCGATCTCCCCCTGCACGGTCCGCCGCCCACCGGCCTGCTTGGCCCACCCGGAGAACTCGGACCCGTCATAGGAAAGGTCCAGGCGCACTCGTACGAACCCTGGCTGCACTTCGTCACTCACACAGAGATCCTCTCAGCAACACGAAAGCGGGCCCGCCCCTCGAAAGGAACGGACCCGCCAACGCCCTGGAAGGGGCGCGGGGCTGTGCTCGACATGCGGCTCCGCCGCGTGGGCGCGACCAGCCATGACGGCGCCGCAGTCGCCATCGCACAGCCCCCGGCAGAACGCTTACGCGTCCTTCGACTCCTCGGCGGCCTCGTCGGCCTTGGCCTCGGTGGTCTCCTCGGCCTTGGCCGTGTCGACCTTGGCCTCGGCCTCCTTGGCCGCACGCTTCGTCGCGGCCTCGGCCTCGCCGGTGGCCTCCTGCGCCACCGTCAGCGCCTCGACCAGCTCGATGACGGCCATGGGCGCGTTGTCGCCACGGCGGTTACCGATCTTGGTGATGCGGGTGTAGCCACCGGGACGGTTCTCGTACCGCGGGCCGATCTCGGTGAAGAGCGTGTGGACGATGCTCTTGTCCGTGATCACCTGGAGCACCTGACGGCGGTTGTGAAGGTCGCCCTTCTTCGCCTTGGTGACCAGACGCTCGGCGTACGGACGCAGCTTGCGCGCCTTCGCCTCGGTGGTGGTGATGCGGCCGTGCTCGAACAGCGCCTTCGCGAGGTTCGCGAGGAGGAGCTTCTCGTGCGCGGCGCTGCCGCCCATACGGGCACCCTTGGTGGGCCTCGGCATGGTGTTTCTCCTAGGTGTCTGCCCCGGCCGTATCAGGTACCGGGGTCAGTATCCGAGCAGACGGTCGTCTGTCGGAGACCCCGCGCCCCGAGGGGCGCGGGGAACTGCGCGACCAGCCACAGCCGGCCGGCAGCCAAGTACGGACCGAAAGGCCCGAGCTCTCAGTACTGCTCGGTCTCGACGAAGCCCGCATCCGCATCGTCGTCCGCACCAAAGGCGTCCGCGGCGGCGGTCGGGTCGAACCCGGGAGGCGAGTCCTTGAGCGCGAGGCCCATGCCGGCCAGCTTCGCCTTGACCTCGTCGATGGACTTCGCACCGAAGTTGCGGATGTCGAGCAGGTCCGCCTCGGAGCGGGCGACGAGCTCACCCACGGAGTGGATGCCCTCACGCTTGAGGCAGTTGTACGACCGAACGGTGAGCTCCAGCTCCTCGATCGGCAGCGCCAGGTCGGCGGCGAGGGCGGCGTCCGTGGGGGACGGGCCCATGTCGATGCCCTCGGCGTCGATGTTCAGCTCGCGGGCGAGACCGAACAGCTCGACCAGGGTCTTGCCGGCGGAGGCCATGGCGTCACGCGGACGCATCGCCTGCTTGGTCTCGACGTCGACGATCAGCTTGTCGAAGTCGGTGCGCTGCTCGACACGGGTCGCCTCGACCTTGTAGGTGACCTTGAGGACCGGCGAGTAGATCGAGTCGACCGGGATACGGCCGATCTCCTGGCCGACCTGCTTGTTCTGCACGGCGGAGACGTAGCCGCGACCGCGCTCGACGGTCAGCTCCATCTCCAGCTTGCCCTTGCCGTTGAGCGTGGCGAGGACGAGGTCGGGGTTGTGCACCTCGACACCGGCCGGCGGGGCGATGTCGGCGGCGGTGACCAGACCCGGGCCCTGCTTGCGCAGGTACATCACGACCGGCTCGTCGTGCTCCGAGGAGACGACCAGCTGCTTGATGTTGAGGATCAGGTCGGTGACGTCCTCCTTGACGCCCGGCACGGTGGTGAACTCGTGCAGGACGCCGTCGATGCGGATGCTGGTGACAGCGGCACCGGGGATCGACGACAGGAGGGTGCGGCGGAGCGAGTTGCCGAGGGTGTAGCCGAAGCCCGGCTCCAGCGGCTCGATCACGAACCGGGAGCGGAATTCGTCGACGACCTCTTCGGTCAACGAGGGACGCTGAGCGATCAGCATGTGGTGATCCTTCAGTCAGGGGCGCCCGCTATTTGACGCCCGACCAGTACTGCAAGGGTACGGGCGATACGACCCGAAAGAGTCGTACCGCCCGTGAAAACCCTGGTGAAGCAAGAATCAGACGCGTCGGGACCGACGCGACGGATCAGACGCGACGGCGCTTCGGCGGGCGGCAGCCGTTGTGCGGGGTCGGGGTGACGTCCTGGATGGAGCCGACCTCGAGGCCCGTGGCCTGCAGGGAGCGGATCGCGGTCTCACGACCGGAACCCGGGCCCTTGACGAACACGTCGACCTTGCGCATGCCGTGCTCCTGGGCGCGGCGGGCGGCCGACTCGGCGGCCATCTGCGCGGCGAACGGCGTGGACTTCCGGGAGCCCTTGAAGCCGACGTGGCCGGCGGAGGCCCAGGAGATCACGTTGCCGGACGGGTCCGTGATCGACACGATCGTGTTGTTGAACGTGCTCTTGATGTGCGCGTGGCCGTGAGCGACGTTCTTCTTTTCCTTGCGGCGCACCTTCTTGGCAGCGCCCTGACGACCCTTGGGGGGCATCTGTACTCCTACGGGAGGTGGTCGGTCCTACAGCGAAGACCGCTGGACGGCGAAGTCCGCTGAGGACTACTTCTTGCCCGGCTTCTTCTTGCCGGCGATGGCGCGACGCGGGCCCTTGCGGGTACGCGCGTTGGTGCTGGTGCGCTGACCGCGGACGGGCAGACCGCGACGGTGACGCAGACCCTGGTAGGTGCCGATCTCGACCTTGCGGCGGATGTCGGCCTGGATCTCGCGACGGAGGTCACCCTCGGTCTTGATGTTGTTGTCGACGTACTCGCGGATCGCGACGAGCTGCTCCTCGGAGAGGTCGCGGACGCGGGTGTTCGGGTCGACGCCGGTGGCGGCCAGCGTCTGCTGCGAAAGGGTCCGGCCGATGCCGAACACGTAGGTGAGGGCGATCTCCACGCGCTTTTCGCGCGGGATGTCAACACCGGAAACGCGTGCCATTCAATGGCTCCAGTTGATTGTCGGAGGTCTTCCACAGGACCGGATCCCGGCCCGCCGTACCAGGTACGGACCAGGTCCCCGGCCTCCGAGCCGGGGGTGTCGAGCCGTGCGGCTCGGGACCTGCGTATGAACGTGTGTTGCTCGCGTCGCGCGAATTTCTGCGGAAGTCGCAGAGGGTCGATCGTGCTGCGGTCAGCCCTGGCGCTGCTTGTGGCGCGGGTTCTCGCAGATGACCATGACCCGGCCGTGACGGCGGATCACCCTGCACTTGTCGCAGATCTTCTTGACGCTCGGCTTGACCTTCATGGGTGTGAGGTTCTCCGGGTCAGTGCCATCACCCCGGCGTGCCGGGGAGCGGGCAAGATCTACTTGTACCGGTAGACGATCCGGCCACGCGTCAGGTCGTACGGAGACAGCTCCACCACGACCCGGTCGTCAGGGAGGATGCGGATGTAGTGCATACGCATCTTGCCGCTGATGTGTGCCAGGACCTGGTGGCCGTTCTGGAGCTCGACCCTGAACATGGCGTTCGGAAGAGACTCGACGACAGTGCCCTCGATCTCGATGGCACCTTGCTTCTTGGCCACGCTTCGCCCTTCGAATCGACTACCTTGATCGACTCTGGCGTGCACCGTGTGTAGTACATGCAGGCATGCGGGTGCACAAGAGCCGACGAGTCAGTCTACGTCAGCGCACCCGGAAAAACGAATCGAGAGATCCTGCCCCACGCGGGAGATCCTTAACCGAGCGGAACGCGTCCCTTGACGCCGCTCCCGCGGACCCGGCGTCCGGGGCGTCTCACAGGCGCGCCGGCCCCCGGCCGGCGGACCGGCGGTCGACCGGCGGACCGCCCGTGGCCGGCCGTCAGCCGAGCGGGTCCGGAGCCGCCGTGATGCCCATCTCCGCGAGCTTGGCCTTACCGCCGTCGGGGGCGGTCAGGACCAGGGGGCCCTGCTCGGTGAGGGCGACCGAGTGCTCCCAGTGGGAGGACCAGGTGCCGTCGGTGGTGATGACCGTCCAGTCGTCGGAGAGGACCTTCGTCCTCGGGGTGCCCAGGGAGACCATCGGCTCGATGGCGAGGCAGAAGCCCGGGACCAGCTTGGGGCCCTTGCCCCGCTTGCGGTCGACGTAGTTCAGCAGGTGCGGGTCCATGTGCATCTCGGTGCCGATGCCGTGGCCGCCGTAGTCCTCGATGATCCCGTACTTGCCGCCGCCCGGCTTGGGCTGGCGGCGGATGTACGTCTCGACCGCGCGGGAGATGTCGACGAGCCGGTTGCCCTGCTTCATGGCCGCGATGCCGGCCCACATCGACTCCTCGGTCACCCGGGACAGCTCGACCAGCTCCGGGGAGTGGCCGGACCCGACGAACGCGGTGTACGCGGCGTCGCCGTGCCAGCCGTCGATGATCGCGCCGCAGTCGATGGAGATGATGTCGCCGTCCTTGAGGACGACGTCGTCGGAGGGGATGCCGTGGACGACGACGTCGTTCACCGAGGTGCAGATCGTCGCGGGGAAGCCGCCGTAGCCGAGGAAGTTCGGCTTGGCGTTGTGCTCCGCGAGCACCTTGCGGGCGACCTGGTCCAGATCCTTCGTCGTGGCCCCGGGCACGGCGGCCTCACGGGTGGCCGCGTGGATGGCGGCGACCACCAACCCCGCCTCACGCATCTTGGCGATCTGCTCAGGGCTCTTGATCTGCACCATGGGGACGACGGCCTTTCTGGGACCTGGGGAAAGAAGTACGGACGCTTCCAACGATACGGGGCCCGCCCCTCGCGATCACGGGTGATCGCGCCTCCCCCGGTGCCTCAAGGGCCTGGGAGGTGCCCCCCCAGGGCGATGGGGTTCCCCCGCCCGGGCGAAGCCGGGAGCGGGGAGAAGCCGGGAGCGGGCGAGGCACCCCGCGGACGCCGGGCCGCGCGAACACCCCCGGCCAAGCCACAGCCGCGGCCCCTTACCCACAGGAACCGCGGCCGCGACCGACGTACAGGAACTACTCGCCGTTCTTCAGCGCCTCCAGCGCCCGCCCCGTGACCTCGTCGACGGGACCCATCGCGGAGATGGTCACGACCAGCCCCTGCGCCCGGTAGTAGTCGATGATCGGCTCGGTCTGCGTGTGGTAGACCTCCAGCCGCGTCCGCACGGTGTCCTCGGAGTCGTCGTCCCGCTGGTACAGCTCACCACCACAGACGTCGCACACGCCCTCCTGCTTCGGCGGGCTGTACGTCACGTGGAACACGTGCGCGGACTCGTTGCGGCAGATCCGCCGCCCGGCGATCCGCTTGACGACCTCGTCCTCGGGGGCCTCCAGATCGAGGACCGCGTCCAGCTTGATGCCCTCGGTCTGCAGCAGCTCGTCCAGCGCCTCGGCCTGCGACACGTTGCGCGGGAAGCCGTCCAGCAGGAAGCCGCCCTCGGCGTCGGGCTGCTCCATCCGGTCCTTGGCCATGGCGATGGTGACCTCGTCGGGGACGAGATTGCCCGCGTCCATGTAGGACTTCGCGAGCTTCCCCAGTTCGGTCTGCCGGCTGATGTTGGCGCGGAACAGGTCGCCTGTCGAAATGTGCGGGATGCGCAGTTTCTCGGCAAGGCGGGTGGCCTGCGTACCCTTACCGGCACCCGGCGGCCCGACGAGGACGATTCGCATCAGCGGAGGAACCCTTCGTAATTGCGCTGCTGGAGCTGGCTCTCGATCTGCCTCACCGTCTCGAGACCGACACCCACGATGATCAGGATGCTGGTCCCGCCGAACGGGAAGTTCTGGTTCGCCCCGAAACCAGCCAACGCCATTGTCGGCACGAGAGAGATCAGACCCAAGTACAGCGAACCCGGCCAGGTGATCCGGTTGAGTACGTAGCTGAGGTACTCAGCGGTCGGTCGGCCAGCCCGGATGCCCGGGATGAAGCCACCATACTTCTTCATGTTGTCGGCGACTTCCTCGGGGTTGAAGGAGATCGCCACGTAGAAGAAGGCGAAGAACACGATCAGGAGGAAGTACAGGACGATGTGCGCCGTGGCCGCGGGGTTGGCGAGATTCGCCTCGACCCACGTCGCCCAGCCCGCCGTCGAGCTGGAGAACTGGACGATCAGCGCCGGGATGTACAGCAGCGACGCGGCGAAGATGACGGGGATGACGCCCGCCTGGTTCACCTTGAGCGGGATGTACGTCGACGTACCGCCGTAGGAACGGCGTCCGACCATGCGCTTGGCGTACTGCACGGGGATCCGGCGCTGGGCCTGCTCCACGAAGACGACCAGGCCGACCATGACGAACCCGACGAGCATCACGGTGCCGAACTCGATCCAGCCGTCCGCGAGGCTGCCCTGCTCCTTGATGGCCCACAGGGCGGAGGGGAAGGTCGCGGCGATCGAGATGAACATCAGGATCGACATGCCGTTGCCGATGCCGCGGTCGGTGATGAGCTCACCGAGCCACATGACGACGGCCGTACCGGCGGTCATGGTGATGACCATGGTGATGGTCACGAAGATCGACTGGTCCGGGACGATCTGGCTCGCGACCGGGCAGCCCTGGAACAGGGCGCCGCTGCGGGCGGTGGCCACCAGACCGGTGCCCTGGAGGATGGCCAGCGCCACCGTCAGGTAACGGGTGTACTGCGTGATCTTCGCCGTACCGGACTGGCCCTCCTTCTTGAGGGCTTCCAGGCGCGGGATCACCACGGTCAGCAGCTGCAGGATGATCGACGCGGTGATGTAGGGCATGATGCCCAGCGCGAAGATCGTGATCTGGAGCAGAGCCCCGCCGCTGAACATGTTGACCAGACCGAACAGACCCGAGTTGGCTTCGGCGTTGTCGATACAGGTCTGGACGTTGCGGTAGTCGACGCCCGGAATGGGAACGTTGGTACCGATCCGGTACACCACGATGATGCCGAGCGTGAAGAGCAGCTTCTTGCGCAGGTCGGGCGTCTTGAACGCCCGGGCGAACGCGGTGAGCACGGTGCCTCCTGCGACCCCCCGCGCAACTGCGTCAAGGGTGACGGTCTTGAGATTCCGACTAAGGACGAATACGTAACGGTCAACTGCCGCCCTGAGTGCCCGCTTGGGGCGCCCGAGGTCAGTGGGCAGCGCAGGCCACCTTACCGGCGACCATGCCGCCCTAGGAACGACCAACCGGGGATACCCCAAATGTGGGGTATCCCCGGTCGGGATCGCTCTACGTCATCGAGACACCTGAACGGGTCAGACGAGCTCGGTGACGGTACCGCCGGCGGCGGTGATCTTCTCCTTGGCGGAGCCGGAGACGGCGTCGACCGTCACCTGCAGCGCCACGGAGATCTCGCCCTGGCCGAGGACCTTGACGAGGCTGTTCTTGCGCACGGCACCCTTGGCCACCAGGCCCTCGACGGTGACCTCGCCACCCTCGGGGTACAGCGCGGCCAGCTTGTCGAGGTTCACGACCTGGTACTCGGTCTTGAACGGGTTCTTGAAGCCCTTCAGCTTCGGGAGGCGCATGTGGAGCGGCATCTGGCCACCCTCGAAGCGCTCCGGAACCTGGTAACGGGCCTTGGTGCCCTTCGTACCACGACCGGCCGTCTTACCCTTCGACGCCTCACCACGACCGACACGGGTCTTGGCGGTCTTGGCGCCGGGGGCGGGACGGAGGTTGTGGATCTTGAGCGGGTTGTTCTCCGCCATGATCAGTCGACCTCCTCGACCGTCACGAGGTGGCGGACGGTGTGCACCATGCCGCGGAACTCGGGGCGGTCCTCCTTGACGACCACGTCGTTGACCTTCTTCAGGCCGAGCGAACGCAGGGTGTCACGGTGGTTCTGCTTGCTGCCGATGTAGGACTTGACCTGCGTGATCTTGAGCTGTGCCATGATCACACACCCGCCCCGGCACGTGCGCGGAGCAGAGCCGCGGGGGCGACGTCCTCGAGCGGCAGACCGCGGCGGGCCGCGATCTCCTCGGGACGCTGCAGGCCCTTGAGGGCCGCCACGGTCGCGTGCACGATGTTGATCGCGTTGTCGGAGCCGAGCGACTTCGACAGCACGTCGTGGATACCGGCGCACTCGAGCACGGCGCGCACCGGACCACCGGCGATCACACCGGTACCGGGCGACGCGGGCTTGAGCAGCACGACGCCGGCAGCCTTCTCACCCTGGATGGGGTGCGGGATGGTGCCCTGGATGCGGGGGACCTTGAAGAAGTGCTTCTTGGCCTCCTCAACGCCCTTGGCGATGGCGGCCGGCACCTCCTTGGCCTTGCCGTATCCGACACCCACGGTGCCGTCACCGTCGCCCACCACGACCAGCGCGGTGAAGCTGAAGCGACGACCACCCTTCACAACCTTGGCGACGCGGTTGATCGCGACGACGCGCTCAACGTACGCGGTCTTCTCGGCGGCAGCTGCGCCGCCGTCACGGCCCTTCCGGTCCCGCCGCTCGCCGCCACCGGCACCGCCACCGCGGCGCTGGGGTCCAGCCATTGGAATTACCTCTCTCTGTTTCCGCTAGCTCGGAACCGGCTCAGAACTTCAGGCCGGCTTCGCGGGCGGCGTCCGCCAGAGCGGCGATGCGCCCGGCGTACTGGTTACCACCACGGTCGAACACGACGGCCTCGACACCGGCGGCCTTGGCGCGCTCGGCGACCAGGGCGCCGACCTGCTTGGCCTGCGCGGACTTGTCGCCCTCGCCACCGCGGACCGACGCGTCCAGGGTGGACGCCGACGCCAGGGTGTGACCCTTCAGGTCGTCGATCACCTGCGCCACGATGTGGCGGTTGGAGCGGGTCACGACCAGACGGGGGCGCTCCGCGGTACCCGCGATCCGCTTGCGGATCCGGATGTGGCGGCGCTTGATCGCGGCGCGCTTGTAGGCGTCGCCCTTGAGGATCTTCTGCCCGTATGCCATGGCTTACTTACCCGCCTTTCCGACCTTGCGGCGGATGACTTCGCCCTCGTACTTGACGCCCTTGGCCTTGTACGGGTCGGGCTTGCGCAGCTTGCGGATGTTGGCCGCAACCTCGCCGACCTTCTGCTTGTCGATGCCCTCGACCGAGAAACGGGTCGGGGACTCCACCTTGAAGGTGATGCCCTCGGGGGCCTCGACGGTGATCGAGTGGCTGTAGCCGAGGGAGAACTCCAGGTTCGAACCCTTGGCGACAACGCGGTAACCGACACCGCTGATCTCGAGCTTCTTCACGTAACCCTGGGTCACGCCGGTGATCATGTTCGCCACCAGCGTGCGGGACAGGCCGTGCAGGGCCTTGCTCTGACGCTCGTCGTTGGGGCGGGTGACGTTCAGCACGCCGTCCTCACCCTTGGCGATCTCGATCGGCGCCACGACGGTGTGGGTCAGCGTGCCCTTGGGGCCCTTGACCGCGACCGTACGGCCGTCGATGGTGACGTCCACGCCGGCGGGAACCGCGATGGGGAGCTTGCCGATGCGCGACATAGCTGTTTCCTCCGTTCCCTTCCGCTACCAGACGTAGGCGAGGACTTCCCCACCCACGCCCTTCTTGCCGGCCTGCTTGTCGGTGAGGAGCCCGTGCGACGTGGAGATGATCGCCACGCCGAGGCCGCCCAGCACCTTCGGCAGGTTGGTGGACTTCGCGTACACCCGGAGACCGGGCTTGGAGATCCGCTTGATGCCCGCGATGGAGCGCTCACGGTTCGGGCCGAACTTCAGCTCGAGGACGAGGTTCTTGCCGACCTCGGCGTCCTCGGTCTTCCAGCCCGTGATGAAGCCCTCCTGCTGGAGGATCTCCGCGATGTGCGACTTGATCTTCGAGTGCGGCATCGCCACGGAGTCGTGGTACGCCGAGTTCGCGTTCCGCAGACGCGTAAGCATGTCTGCGATCGGATCAGTCATGGTCATGAATTGGCCTTCGGCCTCTCTCGCCGGGGTTTCCTGGTGCGCCATCCCTCTCCCCGATCCGAGACGGGACGGGTGCGGCGCGGTGGACCTACGGCGTAGTAAGCAAACATTGGCGGGCAGCCGCCCGCGTGGCGTACGGGCACGGCAGGTGCCCAACCCCGCAAGCCTAAGCCATACGGAGCGGGCCTCCTGCCGTTCCCATTGCTTACCGAGAGCCCTGGGAGTCCGGAATTACCGGGACTACCAGGAGCTCTTGGTCACGCCCGGCAGCTCGCCGCGGTGAGCCATCTCACGAAGGCACACGCGGCACAGGCCGAACTTGCGGTACACGGAGTGCGGGCGGCCACAGCGCTGGCAGCGGGTGTAGCCACGCACACCGAACTTGGGCTTGCGAGCAGCCTTCGCGATCAGAGCCTTCTTCGCCATCTCGCTCACGCCTCCTTGAAGGGGAAGCCGAGGTGACGGAGAAGGGCGCGGCCCTCTTCGTCGTTGGTCGCCGTGGTCACCACGGTGATGTCCATACCCCGGGTGCGGTCGATCTTGTCCTGGTCGATCTCGTGGAACATGACCTGCTCCGTGAGACCGAAGGTGTAGTTGCCACGGCCGTCGAACTGCTTGGGGGACAGGCCGCGGAAGTCGCGGATGCGCGGCAGCGCGAGCGACAGGGTGCGGTCCAGGAACTCCCACATGCGGTCGCCACGGAGCGTGACGTGGGCACCGATCGGCTGGCCCTCGCGCAGCTTGAACTGCGCGATGGACTTGCGGGCCTTGGTGACGGCCGGCTTCTGACCGGTGATCGTGGTGAGGTCGCGGATGGCGCCCTCGATCAGCTTGGAGTCGCGGGCGGCGTCGCCCACACCCATGTTGACCACGATCTTGACGAGGCCGGGAACCTGCATGACGTTCTCGTAGGAGAACTGCTCGCGCAGCTTGCCCGCGATCTCCTCGCGGTACTTCGTCTTCAGACGCGGAGTGGTGGTGGTCGTCATCAGATGTCCTCACCCGTCCGCTTGGCAACGCGGATCTTGTTGCCTTCGTCGTCGAAGCGGTAACCGACGCGCGTGACGACCTTCTTGCCGTCCTTCTCCACGACCAGCTGGACGTTGGAGACGTGGACCGGGGCCTCGGTGGTCACGATGCCGCCGGCCTGCGAGCCGCCGGCGGTCGGGCCGGCCTTGGTGTGCTTCTTGACCCGGTTGACACCCTCGACCAGGACGCGGTCCTCGCGGGGGTAGGCCGCGATGACCTTGCCCTGCTTGCCCTTGTCCTTGCCGGTGATGACCTGGACCAGGTCGCCCTTCTTGATCTTCATGCTCACAGCACCTCCGGCGCGAGGGAGATGATCTTCATGAACTTCTTCTCGCGCAGCTCACGGCCGACGGGGCCGAAGATACGGGTGCCGCGAGGGTCGCCGTCGTTCTTCAGAATGACGGCGGCGTTCTCGTCGAAGCGGATGTACGAGCCGTCCGGACGGCGGCGCTCCTTGACGGTGCGAACGATGACCGCCTTGACGACGTCACCCTTCTTCACGTTGCCACCGGGGATCGCGTCCTTGACGGTGGCGACGATGACGTCACCGATGCCCGCGTAGCGGCGACCGGAGCCACCGAGCACACGGATGCAGAGGACTTCCTTCGCACCCGTGTTGTCGGCGACACGCAGTCGCGACTCCTGCTGGATCACGTCTATCTCCTGTTTGTCTGCCGGTTCCCCGACGGGGTTGATCGCTCAACCCCGTCGGAGCCTGGCGGAACTGTCCTGCGAGGAATGCCCCGCGGGAACGTACTGGGGAATTCCCGTGCGGGAATTACCTACTTGGCCTTCTCGAGGATCTCGACGATGCGCCAGTGCTTCGTGGCGGACAGCGGCCGGGTCTCCATCAGGAGGACGCGGTCGCCGACGCCGGCGGCGTTCTGCTCGTCGTGGGCCTTGAGCTTGCTCGTGCTGCGGATGACCTTGCCGTACAGCGCGTGCTTCTTGCGGTCCTCGACAGCGACGACGACGGTCTTGTCCATCTTGTCGCTGACGACGATGCCCTCGCGGGTCTTGCGGTCGCCCCGAGCCTCGGTGTTCGTCTCAGTCACGTTGTTCTCGCTCATGCGTTCTCCACCGTCTCGATGCCCAGCTCGCGCTCGCGCATCAGGGTGTAGATCCGCGCGATGTCCTTGCGGACCGCCTTCAGACGGCCATGGTTCTCGAGCTGTCCGGTCGCCGCCTGGAAGCGGAGGTTGAACAGTTCTTCCTTGGCCTCGCGGAGCTTCGCGAGAAGCTCCTCGTTGCCCAGCTCGCGCAGCTCGGACGCCTTGGTACCGGCCGACATCACGCTTCACCTGCCTCGCGCTTGACGATCCGGCACTTCATCGGCAGCTTGTGGGCCGCACGGGTCAGCGCCTCACGGGCGATCTTCTCGTTGGGGTAGGACAGCTCGAACATGACCCGACCCGGGTGCACGTTCGCGATCCACCACTCCGGAGAACCCTTACCGGAACCCATGCGGGTCTCGGCCGGCTTCTTCGTGAGCGGGCGGTCCGGGTAGATGTTGATCCAGACCTTGCCGCCACGCTTGATGTGGCGGGTCATCGCGATACGGGCCGCCTCGATCTGGCGGTTGGTCACGTACGCCGGCGTGAGGGCCTGGATGCCGTACTCGCCGAACGCGACCGTCGTACCACCCTTGGCCATACCGCGGCGCTTCGGGTGGTGCTGCTTGCGGTGCTTGACCCTACGGGGGATCAGCATGTCGGTCAGGCCTCCGTTCCGGTGCTCTCAGCCGGAGCGGCAGCCGGAGCGTCGGCCTTGGGGGCCTCGGCAGCGGGAGCCTGCTGCGGCTTGCGGCCGCGACCGCCGCGCTCGCCACCACGGCCACCACGGGCCGGGCGGTCGGCGCCACCGCGGGCCGGGCGGTTACCCGCACGGGCAGCGGCGTTCTCGGCGCGGACCTCGGCGATGTTCTTGACGTCGCCCTTGTAGATCCAGACCTTCACGCCGATGCGGCCGAAGGTCGTCTTGGCCTCGAAGAAGCCGTAGTCCACGTTCGCGCGGAGCGTGTGCAGGGGCACGCGGCCCTCGCGGTAGAACTCCGAGCGGGACATCTCGGCGCCACCGAGGCGGCCACCGCACTGGATCTTGATGCCCTTGGCGCCGGCCTTCATCGTGCCCTGCATGCTCTTGCGCATGGCGCGACGGAAGGAGACGCGGGAGGAGAGCTGCTCGGCGACGGCCTGGGCCACCAGCTGAGCGTCCGTCTCGGGGCTCTTGACCTCGAGGATGTTCAGCTGGACCTGCTTGCCGGTCAGCTTCTCCAGGTCACCGCGGATGCGGTCGGCCTCGGCGCCGCGGCGGCCGATGACGATGCCGGGACGGGCGGTGTGGATGTCCACACGCACGCGGTCACGGGTGCGCTCGATCTCCACCTTCGAGATGCCGGCGCGCTCCATGCCGGACGTCATCATCCGACGGATGGCGACGTCTTCCTTGACGTAGTCCTTGTACAGCTTGTCGGCGTACCAACGCGACTTGAAGTCGGTCGTGACACCGAGCCGGAACCCGTGCGGGTTTACCTTCTGGCCCATTACCGGGTTCCTTCCTTGCTGCTGACGACCACGGTGATGTGGCTGGTCCGCTTGCGGATCCGGTAGGCACGGCCCTGGGCGCGCGGACGGAACCGCTTCAGGGTCGGGCCCTCGTCGACGTACGCCTCGGAGATGTAGAGGCTGTCGGCGTCGGTGTGGTCGTAGTTGTGCGCGGCGTTGGCGATGGCGCTGTCCAGCACCTTGCCGACCGGCACGCTCGCGGCCTGCGGGGCGAAACGCAGGACCGCCTGAGCCTCCGTGGCGTCCATGCCACGGATGAGGTCCACCACGCGGCGGGCCTTCATGGGCGTGACGCGGATGTACCGCGCCTGGGCCCTGGCTTCCATGGTTGTCCCTTCAGTGTTTGTCATGGTCAATCCACCCCGCTGACTAGCGGCGCTTCGACTTCCGGTCGTCCTTGACGTGACCCCGGAAGGTGCGCGTCGGCGAGAACTCGCCGAGCTTGTGGCCGACCATGGACTCGGTGACAAACACCGGGATGTGGGTCTTGCCGTTGTGCACCGCGATCGTGTGGCCCAGCATCGCCGGGACGATCATCGAGCGACGGGACCAGGTCTTGATGACGTTCTTGGTACCGGCTTCGTTCTGCGCGTCCACCTTCTTGATCAGGTGGTCGTCGACGAAGGGTCCCTTCTTCAAGCTACGAGGCATCTCAACCCGTCCTTAGCGCTTCTTGTTCGTCTTGCGGCGGCGGACGATGTACTTGTTCGACGCCTTCTTGGGCGAACGAGTACGGCCTTCCTTCTTGCCCCACGGGGACACGGGGTGGCGGCCACCGGAGGTACGGCCCTCACCACCACCGTGCGGGTGGTCGACCGGGTTCATGACGACACCACGGACGGTCGGGCGGACGCCCAGCCACCGCTTACGGCCCGCCTTGCCCCAGTTGATGTTCGACTGCTCGGCGTTGCCGACCTCGCCGACCGTGGCGCGGCAGCGCTGGTCGACCAGGCGGATCTCTCCGGACGGCATGCGCAGGTGGGCCATCGTGCCCTCCTTCGCGAGCAGCTGCACGGAGGCACCGGCGGAGCGGGCGAACTTGGCACCGCCACCGGGACGGAGCTCGATCGCGTGGATCGTGGTACCGACCGGGATGTTGCGGAGGGCCAGGTTGTTGCCCGGCTTGATGTCGGCCCCGGGACCGTTCTCCACGCGGTCGCCCTGCTGCAGGTTGCGCGGGGCGAGGATGTAGCGCTTCTCGCCGTCGGCGTAGTGCAGCAGCGCGATGCGCGCGGTGCGGTTGGGGTCGTACTCGATGTGCGCGACCTTCGCCGGCACGCCGTCCTTGTCGTGACGACGGAAGTCGATCACGCGGTAGGCGCGCTTGTGGCCACCGCCCTGGTGGCGGACGGTCACACGACCGGAATTGTTACGGCCGCCCTTGCTGTGCAGGGGACGGACCAGCGACTTCTCCGGCGTGGACCGCGTGACCTCGACGAAGTCGGCGACGCTGGAGCCACGACGGCCCGGAGTCGTCGGCTTGTACTTGCGGATACCCATTTCTCAGTCCTCGTCCGATATCGAACGATCCTGACCGCTTACGCGGTCGGACCGCCGAAGATGTCGATACGGTCGCCCTCAGCGAGGGTCACGATCGCGCGCTTGGTCGCCGCACGCTGACCGAAGCCGGTCTTGGTGCGCTTGCGCTTGCCGATGCGGTTGATCGTGTTGACCCCGGTGACCTTGACCTCGAAGACCGCCTGGACGGCCTCCTTGATCTGGGTCTTGTTGGAGCCCGGCGCGACGATGAACGTGTACTTGTTCTCGTCGATGAGCGCGTAGCTCTTCTCGGACACGACCGGCTTCAGCAGGACGTCACGGGGGTCCGTGAACGCCTTGCTCGCCGGGGTGACGACGGTGTTCTTGCCTTCGGCCTCGTGGCGGCGCGCCTTGGCGACGCGCGCGGCCTTGGCCTTCTTGGCCGCCTTGGAGGCGATGGAGGGGTGACGGGCAGCCATCAGACCTCGCTCCCTTCGTTGTCGTTGGCCTTGTTCGGGCCGGCGACGAAGGACTCGAAAGCGGCCTTGGTGAAGACCACGTCGTCCGAGACGAGAACGTCGTACGTGTTCAGCTGGCCCGGCTCCAGGATGTGGACCTGGGGCAGGTTGCGGGCGGACAGCCACGCGGCCTCGTCGGCGCGGTCGACGACCAGGAGCAGGTTCTTGCGCTCCGAGATCTTGCCGAACAGCGACCTGGCGGCCTTCGTGGAGGGGGTCTCGCCCTCGATCACGCCGGAGACGACGTGAATGCGGTTGTGGCGCGCCCGGTCGGTGAGGGCGTGACGCAGGGCGGCAGCCTTCATCTTCTTGGGGGTGCGCTGGGAGTAGTCGCGCGGCACGGGACCGTGCACGACGCCACCACCGGCGAACTGCGGCGCGCGGGTCGAGCCCTGACGGGCGCGGCCGGTGCCCTTCTGACGGTAGGGCTTCTTGCCACCGCCACGGACTTCGCCGCGGGTCTTGGTCTTGTGGGTGCCCTGGCGGGCGGCGGCCAGCTGCGCGACGACGACCTGGTGGATCAGCGGGATGCTGACCTTCTCAACGCCGAAGATCTCCGCGGGGAGCTCGACGGTACCGGCCTTGTCGCCCGCGGGCGAAAGGATGTCAACAGTGCTCATCGGTTACCTCAGGCCCCCTTGGCCGCGGTGCGGACCAGGACGAGGCCGCCGTTCGGACCGGGAACCGCGCCCTTGATGAGCAGCAGACCCTTCTCCGCGTCAACGGCGTGGACGGTCAGGTTCTGGGTGGTGACCCGCTCGTTGCCCATACGGCCCGCCATGCGCAGGCCCTTGAACACACGACCCGGGGTGGCGCAGCCACCGATGGAACCGGGCGAGCGGTGCTTGCGCTGGGTGCCGTGTCCGGCGCCGAGGCCCTTGAAGTTGTGACGCTTCATGACACCGGCGAAGCCCTTGCCCTTGCTCTTGCCGGTGACGTCGACCTTCACGCCCGACTCGAAGACCTCAGCGGTGACTTCCTGGCCCAGCGTGTACTCGGAGGCGTCCGACGTGCGGATCTCGACGAGGTGACGACGGGGGGTGACGTCGGCCTTGGCGAAGTGGCCCTTGAGGGGCTTGTTCACCTTGCGCGGGTCGATCTCGCCGAAGGCGATCTGGACCGACTCGTAGCCGTCGACGTCGTTCGTGCGGACCTGGGTGACGACGTTGGGGCCGGCCTTGACGACGGTGACCGGAACAACACGGTTGTTCTCGTCCCACACCTGCGTCATGCCGAGCTTCTCGCCCAGGATGCCCTTGATCTGCTTAGCCATTCTCAGATCACCGGCCTTCAGAGCTTGATCTCGATGTCGACACCGGCCGGGAGGTCGAGTCGCATCAGAGAGTCAACGGTCTTGGGGGTCGGGTCGAGGATGTCGATCAGGCGCTTGTGCGTGCGCATCTCGAAGTGCTCGCGCGAGTCCTTGTACTTGTGCGGCGACTTGATGACGCAGTACACGTTCTTCTCAGTGGGCAGCGGCACCGGGCCCGCGACCGACGCACCAGTGCGGGTCACCGTCTCGACGATCTTCTTCGCCGAGGAGTCGATGACCTCGTGGTCGTAGGCCTTGAGCCGGATGCGGATCTTCTGTCCCGCCATGGCTACTTCGTAGTCCTGTCTCTCTTTACGCTCCGGAACCCGGTGCTCCAGGTCTCGTCCTCCGACCCACGCGGTCGGGCGTGTCGTACTCCCGCTGACATGAATGTCCCTTGTACGAACATCCCCGCGGGATTGACACGGCCCTACCAGAACCGCGGACCGGGGGCGAAAGGCCCACCGGGTGCCTGGCCGGTGCCGCGCTCCACTTCCCGGAAGATTCCCGTACGTCCGCCCCTGATCAGGAACGACGAGTACTGTGGGACTCGCTTCCGGTCCTCCCGGCGGGAGGCGCGCAGCATCAACACTCGACCGAGCAACTCGGACAGTCTGCCACACGGGGACCGGGGCTGGCCAATCGAGCGGAAGACATTACCCCGAAGGTGACGCGGATCAAACGCCCGACGGGACGATTCCCGCGCCGCGAAGCACCGGCGCTCCCCTGTCCCTCATGGAGGGCGGAGTTCGTCATCGCCGGCTCCCACCACCCCGGCGACGTCCTGGCCGCCGAACGCGAGGAACGCGCCCGCGTCCGAAGCGGGAAAGGCATCCGCCGGGACGGACGCCCTCTCAGAGCCGCGGCCTGACCGCAACCCGGCGAACCCGTGCGGCCGGGGCACCGAGCGGCAGCCCGCACGACGCGTCCGATCGGCTCCTGATCGTCAGATCACGCGGAAGAGGTCGGCGGTGCTGTGGACGTCGGTGAGGTCCTCGATGAGGCGGAGGTTGTCGCACAGGGCCTCCATGACCGAGTCGGCCGCGGCGGCGCGCGGGGCGCCGATGACCAGGCCGAAGACCCGGAAGCCGAGCCGGTGCCGGGTGTCGTTCCAGGCGCGTGTCCACTGCTCGGTGACGCCGCAGTCGTCGTCGGTGATCATCACGATGTCGCCGCGCATGCGGGCGGTGTCGTCGAATTCCGCCTCCAGCAGTTCGCCCGCCGCCGACAGCGGGGTCTGGTAGCTGGTGCCGCCGCCGAGGAAGGTCTCGGCGAAGTCGACGGTCCGCTCGACGGGGGCCGGCTCGTCCGCCGGGAAGCGGAAGACCTGGAGCCTGCCGGGTGCGGAGAACAGGATGCCGACGAAGTCGCGTCCGGCGGCGCGGGCCTGGTCGAGCAGGGCCAGGGCGCACGCCTTGGACCAGGCCTCCCGGGTGATTCCGCCGGGCCCCTCCTCGTACATGGAGTGCGAGGTGTCCACGCAGGCGATGATCGCGCCCCGGCCGGTGGTCCGCTCGCCCCGGCTGTCGTAGAGCATCAGTTCCCCGGCGGCGTAGCGGGCGGCGAACACCGCGCGCAGCTCGGGCAGGCCGAGGTGGGCCAGTTCCGAGGGGATGACGCGGGAGAGGTCGTCGCCGAGGGTGACGCCGACCAGTTCCCCGGTGGCGTTCTCCACCTTGCGGGCGCGCTCGCCGCTCGCCATCTGCCGGAACCGGCCGATCAGGTCGGCCCATTCGGCGAGGCGGCCGGTGCGCAGCCGTTCGGCGAGGCGGGCGCGTTCGGCGAACTGCATCCGCTCCAGTGCGCCGGATCCGACTCCCCACGCCCGCATCAGCGCGGCCTCCCGCCGGACGGTCTCCGCGGCCCGCGCCGCGGCGCCGCGTGCGGTGGCGCGGATCCCGGGGACGGCCGTCGCGGCGGCCAGGGCGGCCTGCCGTGCCGCGGCCGCGGCCGCCTCGGCCGCTTCGGCGGTCTCGATCGCCCGGCGTACGGCGTCGGCGGCCCGCGCGGTGCCGGCCTCGTCGGCCTCGTCGGCGGCCTCCTGGAGCGTCTCGTCCACGGCGGTCGCCGCCGCCTCGGCGGCCCGCTGGGCCTGCTGGGCCCGCTCGCCCCGCTCCTGCGCGTCCCGGGCGCGTTCCAGCAGCCCGCGCAGCGCGCCGGCCTGGGCGAGGACGGCCATGGCGGCGGCGTAGGGATCGCCGGCCGTCTCCCGGCGCAGCCCGGCGAACTCCGGTGACTCCATCAGGGCGGTCATGATCCGGTGGTTGACCAGCCGGGAGGGGTCCATCGCGGCCGGTTCGCGCAGCTTGGGGCCGGTCTTGTACGCGGCCAGGAACACGTCGGTGAGGAGGTCGGCGGTGTGGTGGCCGTGGCGGTCGTGGTGGTCGCCCAGCTCCGTCGCCAGATCGCGCAGGGCGGCCGACTGCTCGTAGGTGTCGTGCCAGGTGATGCGGTCGAACCGGTCCGCGACCACGGCGGCGGTGTGCCGTTCGGGGGCGGGGGCGGCGACGGTCCGGGCGAGCCATGCCCCGGCCCTGGTCGCGAGCTCGTCCACGGTGCCCTCAGAGCTGCGTCTGCACCATGCTCGCGTCCACGCCGAGGGCCTCGGTGAGGACGCGGGCGCGGACGGCGCGCTGGCGGCCGGCGACCCGGTCGATGGCGGTGGTCGAGCGGCCGGCGCCCACCGCCTCGGCCCTCAGTTCCTCCAGCCGTCTGCCGGCCGTGGCGAGCTGGTGGTGCGCCTTCTTGATGACCCACTCGCTCAGCGCCTCGCGGGACTGTCCGGCCATGGCGTCGAGCTGGGCCTCCAGCTCCTCGATGGTGTCGGCCAGGTCGAGCGCCTCCTTGGCGTCGGGGTTGACCAGGTGCAGCACCTCGCGTTCGACGGTCGGGCGCTGGGCCGGGGAGTCCCACAGCACATGGGTCAGCACCGGCAGGTCGGTCTCGGCGACCGCCGTACGGCCGTCGAGGTACGCGGAGGCCTGGAGCAGGCCGACCGCCTGCCGCCAGCGGCGGTCGGAGGCGACGAGTTCCTTGCGGCGCAGGGCGGCCCGCAGGGTGCACACCGCGTCCACGATCGCGTCGGGGACGTCCACGGCCGGTACGGCGTCGGTCACGGCGTGCCGCAGCGCGCTCAGCTCGATGGTCGTCCGGGCCGGGGCGGCCGGGCGGTGGACGGCGGAGCGGACGAGCGCGGCGAAGTTGGAGGGGTCCTCCAGGTAGCCGACCTCGATCCGTACCAGCAGCCGGTCGTAGATCGCGGCCGAGTCCTCCCCGCTGGGGAGTTCGTTGCTGGCGGTGATGGCCCCGATGAGGGGGCAGCGGATCGGTTCGCCGCCGTTCTCGGGGTGGTAGATCCGCTCGTTGAGGTAGCCGAGGGTCTCGTTCAGCGCCGCCGTGGAGCACTTGAAGATCTCGTCGATGAACGCGACGTGGGCGGTGGTGGCGCGGCCGTCGTAGACCTGGCGGTACTCGCCCCGGGCCAGGGCGGCGACGTCGATGGGGCCGAACATCCGCGTCGGCGCGGTGAACTTCGACAGCAGGATCTCCCAGTAGGCGGCGCCCTCGATCCGGCCCGTGAGCTCCCGCGCCATCTCGGACTTCGCCGTCCCGGGCGGTCCGAGCAGCAGCGAGTGCTGCCCGGCCAGCAGGGTCACCAGCAGCGTCCGCACGACGTCGGCGCGTTCGTAGAACCGCTCCGACAGCTCGTCGCCGATCGCCCGCAGTCGTCCGGCCGTGTCCTCGACGGTCAGCGCCTCCATGTGGCGGGCCATGACGCCGGCGTCCCCCTTCGGTCGACATGTTCGATCATCCGTTCCGACATCGTGCCACCGAGGGGACCATGCGTGGGACGGAATCCGGCTCGTACGGTTCTGCGCCTTCAGGCGGAGATCCGCGACGGGACGCCCCTCAGGGGCGCGGGACCGTACCGGCGTGCGGTTACCGCCGCGTGGGCGCGACCGGCCATGACGGTGCCTCGGGCGGCAGACGACCGACGGCATACCGCCGTACTGCCGCGGCGGAGCGCTCAGCCCTGTTTGGCGACCGTGAGGAGTACCGCCGCGTCCTCCAGGGCCTCCAGGCCGTGGCGGGCGGGAGGGATGACGATGAGGTCGCCGGTGCGGCCCTCCCAGTCGATGTCGCCGCTGGTGAGGCGGACGCGGCCGCGCAGGACCAGCAGGGTGGCCTCGCCGGGGCTGTCGTGGTCGGCGAGGGCGGTGCCGGCGGTCAGCGCGAGGAGGGTCTGGCGCAGGGTGTGCTCGTGGCCGCCGTGGACGGTGGTGGCGCTGCGGCCGTGGGAGGCGGTGGCGGCGCGTTCCAGGTGTTCGCGGGCGAGGGCGTCGAGGGAGAGCTTCCGCATGGCATCGAGCTTTCCCGAGGGGTCTCGCCGGTCGCCAGGGCCGTGTGGGGTACATCGTGGTGTCCGCCACGTTCTTCCGTCGTGCCGTACGGCTGTCGGTGCCCTCCGCGATACTGGCGCGGTGCCGCCGACACCGCCGCAGCCGATCACGCCCGACCCGCCGGAGGCGATCGCGCGTCCGCTGCTCACCCAGTCGTGGCTGGACCTGACGTTCGTCCACTGGGCGGTGGACCCGGCCGACGTGGCCCCGCTGCTGCCGCCGGGCACCGTGCCGGACACCCTGGACGGGGTCACGTACGTCGGTCTCGTCGCGTTCCGGATGCACCGCGTGGGGTGGCTGCGGCTGCCGGGCGTCCCTTATCTCGGAAACTTCCCGGAGACCAACGTCCGCCTGTACTCGGTGGACGCGCACGGGCGGCGCGGGGTCGTCTTCCTCTCCCTGGACGCCTCCCGGCTGATCCCGGTGGCGGTCGGCCGGCTGGGGTTCCGGATGCCGTACCTCTGGTCCCGGATGCGCGTGGAGCACCTCGACGGCGGCACGGTGACGTACACCGCCTCCCGGCGCTGGCCCGGTCCGCGGGGCGCCGGCGGCCGTATCACCGTGCGCAAAGGTGAGCGGATCGAGGAGCCGACCGAGGTGGAGCACTTCCTGACCGCCCGCTGGGGCATGCACGGCGCCTTCTTCGGGCGGTCGATGTACCTGCCCAACGCGCATCCGCGCTGGCCCCTGCACCGGGCCGAGCTGCTGGAGTGCGAGGAGGACCTGGTCGGCGCGGCCGGTCTGCCGAGGCCGGCCGGGGAGCCGGTGAGCGTGCTGTACTCACCGGGCGTCCCCGCCCGCTTCGGGCGCCCGGCCCGTCCGGCCGGCATCCCCACTCCGTGACGGCGTGACGGCGTGACGCGGGTGTGTCGGATGACGCCCCGCGCGGGCATCGCGTCCGCCGTCCGCCCGGAGCCGACGGTGTCCGCTCAGGCGGCGCCGTTCAGCATCGCGGCCGTGAGGACGTTGCCGGCGACGCCCCAGCCGCCGTCGGGGACCTCCTCGACGAGGACGACGGTGGTGGGGCGGGCCCGTTCCCCGTAGATCTCCGCGTAGAGGTCGGTGGTGCGCTCGACGAGCTTCTTCTTGTCCTCGGCGGTGAGGGTGCCCGCGGGGACCTTGAACTGGGCGAAAGGCATGGGTGTCTCCTGTCGGGGGTGCTGGTGGGTTCGCCGTCGTGCCGTCGTCAGACCATGCCGCCGTTGGCCCGCAGGATCTGGCCGTTCACCCAGTGCCCGGCGGGGCTGCCGAGGAAGGCGACCACGGCGGCGATGTCGTCCGGCGTGCCCAGCCGCTCCAGCGGCGGCGTCTTGGCCAGTTGGTCGATCTGCTCGGGGCTCTTGCCGGTGAGGAACAGGTCCGTGGCCGTCGGGCCGGGGGCCACGGTGTTCACGGTGACGTCCCTGCCGCGCAGCTCACGTGCCAGGATCAGCGTCATCGCCTCCACGGCGCCCTTGCTCGCCGCGTACGCGCCGTAGGCGGGGAACTGCGTGCCCACCACGGAGGTCGAGAACCCCACGAACGAGCCCCCCGCCCGCACGCGCCGCGCGGCCTGCTGGGCCACCACGAAGGTGCCGCGGACGTTGGTGCGGTACATAGCGTCGAGCGCCGTCAGGTCCAGGTCGGCGATGGGCGACAGGGTCATCCGCCCGGCCGCGTTCACGACCACGTCGACGCCGCCGAACTCCGCCTCCGCCCGGTCGAACAGCGCGGCGACCTCCTTCTCCTCCGCCACGTCCGCCTGTACGGCGATCGCCCGTCCGCCGGCCTCGGTGATCGCCGCCACCGTCTCGTCGGCGGCCGAGGCGTCGCGGGCGTAGTTCACGACGACGGCCAGGCCGTCCTCGGCGAGTTTCCGCGAGACCGCCCGGCCGATGCCGCGGGATCCGCCGGTGACGACGGCGACCCGTGCGGCCTCCGGTGCGGGCATGTGCTGGTGCTCGTTGTTCGTGGTCATGCCTCCACGATGCGCCGGGCCGGCCGGCGCATCCAGGGGATGCCATCCCCTGGGTCACCGGCCCCGCCGGACGCAGAATGGGGGGCATGAGCGCTGTGAAGTACGCCGAGCTGGGGGCATTCCTGCGTTCGCGGCGCGGGCGCATCCGCCCGGCCGACGTCGGACTCCCGGCCGGACCGCGCCGCCGGGTACCGGGGTTGCGCCGTGAGGAGGTCGCCCAGCTCTCCGGGGCGTCCGTGGACTACTACAACGAGCTGGAGCGCGGCGCCGGGTCCCAGCCGTCCGAGCAGATGCTCGCCGCGCTGGCGAGGGCGCTGCGGCTGTCCGCCGACGAGCGGGACTACCTGTACCGGCTCGCGGACCGGCCGGTACCCGTGCAGGGCGGGCCCGCCTCGCACGTGCACCCCGGCATGCTCGACCTGCTCGACCGCATGACCTCGACGCCCGCGCAGGTGATCACCGACCTGCACGTCACCCTCGTACAGAATCCGCTGGCGGTCGCGCTGCTCGGCGACCAGTCCGGTCTGCGGGGGCCCCGGGCCAGCTTCGTCCACCGGTGGTTCACCGAGCCGGAGGCCCGGAACCTGTACCCCGAGGCCGACCACGAGAGGCAGTCCCGCTCCTTCGTCGCGGATCTGCGGGCCGCCGCCGCGAGGCGGGACCCGAAGGACCCCGAGGCCCGGTCGATGATCCGTACGCTGCTCGACGTCTCACCGGAGTTCGCCGCGCTGTGGGCCGACCATGACGTGGCCTTCCGGCGGGACGACCGGAAACGGCTCCGGCACGGCGTGCTGGGCCTGATCGAGGTCAACTGCCTGAACCTGTTCAGCGAGGACGGCCGTCAGCGGCTGCTCTGGTTCACTCCGGCCGTCGGTACGGACAGCGCGGGGCTGCTGGATCTGCTGTCGGTGCTCGGCACGCAGGAGATCGTCGAGTCGTCGGGCTGACGCCCTCCCCGGGTGCCGGTTCCCGGCCGTCCGGGCCGTCGGGGAGGGGCCGGGGCCGGACGCACGCGCGCCGGCCCGGTCGTCGATGCCCCGGACCTGGAGGCGGGGCTGCCGCCCACGCGCCTGCTCACTGTCGCCGGGGGCGGCGGCACCCCACGGACCGGGTCAGGCGTCCCCGGCGTTCCGCATGCGCGCGAACGACGTGTCCAGCCCTCTCTTCAGCAGCCGGGACACCGGGCGTTCCACGAGGCGGTGGATCAGGTAGCTCAGTACCAGGAAGCCGGTGATGACCACGGCCACCAGGAGCCGGGCGTCCATCGTGCCGTGGAGGCGGTTGATCAGTGTCGTGCCGGCCGCGTAGTGGATCAGGTAGAGGGGGTACGTCATGGCGCCGGCCGTGACCAGCCACTTCCAGCGGATGCGGTCGGTGTGGCCGAGGGCGACGGCGACCATGAAGAGCAGGAAGACGGTGAAGATCGCCACGCTGCCGCGCCAGCTGGAGACGTGCTCCACCTTCTCGATGCGGTTGCCCAGCTCCAGCTGCCCCATCAGCCAGGCCATGGCGAGGATTCCCCACAGGAGGAGGTCCTGGCCGTAGCGGTGCATGAGGTAGAGGGCGAGGCCCGCGATGAAGTACCAGGCGCCTTCCGGGTTGGCGGCCAGTTCCAGCAGGTGGAGGTCGGCGACCGGCGCGAGCATCGCCGCCGCGCCCCACACGCAGCAGAAGACCACGACCCTGCGGTAGGTCAGGCCCATGGCGACCACGACCAGGAAGAGCAGGTAGAAGCGCAGCTCCGACCAGAGGGTCCAGTAGACGCCGTCGACGTTCGGTACGTCCGAGCCGGCCTGGAGCATGGTGAGGTTGAGGAGGACCTCGCGCAGGCGCAGGCGTTCCCACACTCCCGGTAGGGCGATCAGGACGGCCGTGGTGAACAGGACCGCGAACCAGTACGCCGGGTAGAGGCGGATCACGCGGGAGACGAAGAACTGGCGCGGGGTGCGGCCCCAGCACGACATGCAGATCACGAAGCCGCTGATCACGAAGAAGATCTCGACGCCGACCCAGCCGTAGGAGGCGACCCGGAACACCGTCGGCATGATGTCGGAGACCGGCCGGTCCCAGATCAGGTTGCCTGGCTGGTCGACCCGCCAGGTGCCGACGTAGTGGTGCGCGGCCACCATCAGCGCGGCGAGCAGGCGGATGCCGTCGATGACGTACAGGCGGCCGCCCGGCCGTGCGGGCTTCGCCGGGCGTGCGGGCGTCGCCGACCGGGGGGCGGTCCCGGCCGGCGAGGGCGCGGCGGGCGGCGGGAGCGGTCGCTTCAACCCTCCCGCCGCACGTTCCGCGACTCGCTCGGGTCTCGATATTCCACTGTCCGCCGTACTGCTCATCCGCCCAGACAAAAACAACGCGTACGTCAGCGGTAGTACTTTCGGCGAGTCGCCGCCTTCGCCCCATGCGGCGTTGACGGCGTGTTCACCCGTGCGTCAGATGACGCCCTGTGCGAGCATCGCGTCCGCCACCCGCTCGAAGCCGGCGATGTTCGCGCCGGCCACGTAGTCGCCGGGGGCGCCGTAGCGCTCGGCGGTCTCGGCGCAGGTGGTGTGGATGTCGGTCATGATGCGGGCCAGCTCGTCCTCGACCTGGTCGGCCTTCCACGACGTGCGCGACGCGTTCTGCGTCATCTCCAGCGCGCTGACCGCGACCCCGCCCGCGTTGGCCGCCTTGCCGGGGCCGAAGGCGACGCCGGCCCGCTGGAAGAGCTGCACGGCCTCCGGCGTCGTCGGCATGTTGGCGCCCTCGGAGACCGCCTTCACGCCGTTGCGGATGAGGGCGTCGGCGTCGACGGCGTTCAGTTCGTTCTGGGTCGCCGACGGCAGGGCGACGTCGGCCGGGACCTCCCAGACCCGCCCGCCGGGCACGAACCGCGCGGAGGCGCCCCGGCGCTCGGCGTAGTCGCTCACCCGGCCGCGCTCGACCTCCTTGATCCGGCGCAGCAGCTCCAGGTCGATGCCCTTCTCGTCGACGACGTAGCCGCTGGAGTCGGAGCAGGTCACGGGGTTGGCGCCGAGGGCGGTCAGCTTCTGGATGGTGTAGATCGCGACGTTGCCGGAGCCGGAGACGACCGCGGTCTGGCCCTCCAGGTCCTCGCCGCGGGCGCGCAGCATGGCCTCCGCGAACAGCACGTTGCCGTATCCGGTCGCCTCCGGGCGGATCAGCGAGCCGCCCCAGCCCGCGCTCTTGCCGGTGAGCACGCCGCCCTCCCAGCGGTTGGTGATCCGTCGGTACTGGCCGAACAGGTAGCCGATCTCGCGGGCGCCGACGCCGATGTCACCGGCCGGGATGTCGGTGTACTCACCGATGTGCCGGTACAGCTCGGTCATGAAGGACTGGCAGAAGCGCATGACCTCGGCGTCGCTGCGGCCCTGCGGGTCGAAGTCGCTGCCGCCCTTGCCGCCGCCGATACCGAGACCGGTCAGCGCGTTCTTGAAGATCTGCTCGAAGCCCAGGAACTTGATGATCCCCAGGTTCACGGAGGGGTGGAAGCGCAGACCGCCCTTGTAGGGGCCGAGGGCGCTGTTGTATTCGATCCGGAAGCCCCGGTTGACGTGGACCCGGCCCTGGTCGTCCTGCCACGGCACCCGGAACATGATCTGCCGCTCCGGCTCGACCAGCCGTTCGACGAGCCCCGGCTCGGCGTACTCGGGGCGCGCCGCGAGCACCGGGGCGAGGGTGTCCAGCACCTCGCGCGCGGCCTGGTGGAACTCGGGCTCCGCCGGGTTGCGGCGCTCGATCTCGGCACGCAGCAGGTCGAGCGAGGTCTTGGGATCGGGTCGTGAGGTCACAGGGTCCCTTTCTGGCGCGGCTGACACCGGTACAGATAGCCGGTGATGGGCGCTCGGCGCCGTTGCCGCGCGCAGGACAGCGGCCGCCCCGGTCGTATACGACAGGTCGGCCGACCCTCTCAGTGTTACTCCTGTGTTAACTCGACACCAAGGGTCGAGCCGGATCGTCCGCCATTTGAGACTTGGCGTGCAGAAAACGGGACGGCGGGCCGGTGCCCGATCACCCCTGCCGGCCACGGCATCCCGCGGTGGCCCTGTCTCGTTCACGGCCATTGCCGACCGACGTCGTCATCGCCCTCGACTTCGCGGTGGTCGGCCGCCTCACGGGCGCCTGCTACCGGCCGCCCGGCCGGCACGCGTTCGACGGACTCGGCTACGTCCTGGCCTGCCTGACCGCGCCGCCCCTGGCGGTACGACGACGGCTGCCGGTCCCGACGGTGCCGGCGTCGGCGGCCGCGTACGCCGCCCGTCTCGGCTGCGGCTACCAGCCCTCCGTAAGCGTCTGGACGCCGGTCGTCGGCCGACAGGTCGCCGTTCGACTTGCGCATGACACTACGAGCGTCGCGCCGACCCGTCGTCCGGCCCGGACCTGGGATACGCCGGCCACCGGGTGCTCTCCGCCGTATGCCTGTGGTTGACACCGTTCCCGGGGGCCCACACGTCGACGCGCCCCACTCCCGGTGGCAACCGGGCGTGAGACGCGTGCCGTTGGAGTGTCAGCGCTCCGAGGCGTACGTCACGAAGTTCGCCCACGCGTCGGGCGTGAGCGCGAGCCGAGGGCCTGCCACGTTCTTGGAGTCGCGGACGTGAATGGTGCGGGGCGCTATCGCGATCTCCACGCAGGAGTTGCCATCGGGGCCGTCGCTGTAACTGCTCTTGAACCAAGCCAGTTCAGAAACGTCCCCCGTAGAAGTTTTGCGGATCATGTCTCTCCCAGCACTTGCTCGATGAAGGCCAGCGTCTCCCGAGGAGTGAGAGCCTGCGCCCGGATCGTCCCATACCGCAGCTCTAGGATCCGCAGCTGCTTCGGATCGAAGGTCGGCCGACCGCCGAACGCGCCGTCGGAACGGCCTGCTGCCGTACCGTCGGCGAACTTCAACACCTCGATCCTGCCGTCCAGCCCAGGGTGAGCCCCCGCACCGGTAGGCATCACCTGCAACGTGACATTACGCAACCGCCCTACCTCCAGCAGGTGTTCGAGCTGCTGTCGCCAGACCATTGTGCCCCCGACACGCCGACGCAGCGTCGCCTCTTCCAGGACGAAGCTGAGAGCTGGAGCAGGGCACCGTTCGAAGATCGACTTCCGAGCCATATGAGCAGCCACCAGGCTCTCAGCCTCCTCCTCCTAATACGGCGGTTGCCATGCGTCGAACAGGGCCCGCGCATGCTCCGGCGTCTGCAACAACCCATGAATGCTGAGCCCGATGTACACACCCAGCTCGACCGCCTTGGCCTCCAGTTCCGCCAGCGCCCGCACGCTCTTCGGATACCGGACCTTCTTCACGTCCTCCCAGGCCGCCGAGAGCAGCCCACCCGCCCCCAGCACCTCGTCGGCCCTGTCCAGATACTCCCGCTGGGGGATCCGCTTCCCGCCCTCGACCTTGTAGACGAGGTCCTCCCCGTACCCGATCGCCGCCCCGAACTGGCCGGCCCGCATCCCCGCCGCCTCGCGCCGCAGCTTCAACTGACGCCCCACCGTGGTGATGACGGCGACACCCCACTCGTCGTCCGGGTCCACCTCCCACCCCGGCTCGTCCGCCTCACCCCTGGGCCGTACCGCCTCACCGTCCACCGCCGCCATGCCGCACCCCTCCGTCGTCCCGCGCCGTACCGCGGCGCCCTACCCGTACCAACCACCCCGACAGTCCGGACAGCACCGGACAAGCAGCGGACAGTCATCCCACACGGAGAGATCCGCCACCAATCACGTGAGATCGCGACAGAACCACCAGTGAGAGAAACGCATAATTCATACTTTTGTGCACTACGTTCCACCGGACGCGTGCGACCGACCCCCTCCCCGGTCACCGAAATCCCGGAGGGGCGGCGCCCTCAAGCTGCTTCAAAATTGAATTGAATTACCCTTCCCTGAAGCAAGGGAAAGGGGACCGCCAACACCCCTTTCACGAAAGCTCAAAAGAAACTCAAGCAATAACGACTGGATAACGGGATGGACGGATACTTCCCCATGCGGATCGAACCATGATCTGATCATGACCAATAAGCCGGGCGGGTTGACCAGCCCCCGGCCATACGCGAGTTCCACTTGGGGGAAACAATGAAGCGCGCCGCATTCGCATTCGTGGCCATGTGCGCCATTACCACTGCGACTCCGGGAATCGCCTTGGCGGATTCTCCGGAATTCGCGCCGTCGGGTGTCTGCGGCGGGGGGTGGAAGACCGACATCTACGCCCAGTCGAAGAAGCACCTGGGCAAGGGACCGATCTACAAGGACGGCCGCGGGGGGACCATGGTTCTGACACGGGTGAAGGCCGGATCCGTGGGAACCAAGATCACGGCCGGCGGAGGGGTGTCCGTCAGCGGCATCGTGGCCGAGGCGAAGGCCGAGGTGAGCCGCGAGTCGGTCAAGGAGGTGTCCTGGGAGACGCAGCACCAGTACCGGCGCGACATCAGTCCCAACAAGTACGGCAACGCGCAGTTCGGCTCGTGGGGTCACCACGTCAAGTGGCAGAAGTACTACGAGCTCCCCAACTGCAAGAAGACCCAGATCTCGTACGGGGAGGCCGACGTCGCCAACAAGACCGTCGGGTTCAAGTACTGGGAAACGAGTTCCTGATGCGGTCCCGTGGTGCGGCCTTCCTCACGGCGGCCGTCCTGTGCGGGGTGTTGACCTCCTGCACGAGCGGGGACGGCTCGGACGGGCCCGACGTTCCGGACCCGTCCCGGTCGACTGTCGCGCCACCTCCCCAGGAACCGCTGACCGCCCCCGAGGTGGACGCCGGATACAAGGAGACCCTCTCCGAAGGCCCTCACCGCGGCGCCCGGCAATTCGGCACGATCGAACTGCCGAAGGGGGAATCCTGGATCAAGGTGAACTGCATTTCACGTTCGAAGCCGGTCGACCTGGAAATCTCCCTCGAAGGCATCGGGGAGTTCCCCCTGGGATGTTCCGGCGTGAAGGTGGAGAGAACCGCGAACCAGATGAATCTGCAAGCGGCCCGAAAGCTCCACTTCACCGTGGTGACGGAGGAATCCGTCCGCTGGTACGTCAGCATCCAGGTCCCCGAGCGGTGAGCAGGGGCGGCGGAGCCGGCTTCTCCAGCAGTTGAGCGGCAGTCGCGAAGAGGGCTCGGTGTGGACACCGAGCCCTCTTCGCTCTCCCCACGCCGACAACGCCGACAGCCTCGGACACGTCACCGACAGTCACGGCACGCGCCTCCGCAATCACGCACGGCGACGGACGCAAGCCCTCACGCTGAATGCCGTGCATCAGGAAACCGCCGGCATCACGGCTCAACCGACCAGCCTCTTGCCCCACTTCAGCGTGCTGCTGTCCGCCACCCCGCGCAGTGCCCGCCTCGCCCGCCTCCTCACGGACGCCCAGTTCCGGAGCTGGGGATACGACTCGGACGCCGCGCGCCACGTCGTGGCCGAACTGGCCACCAACGCCGTCACCCACGGCCGCGTCCCGGGCCGGGACTTCCGCCTTGAGTTCTACGTGGTGGACCACACCCTCCGTATCGAGGTCACCGACACCCGGGGCGAACGCCTGCCCGAGCCCCAACCCCCCTCCCCCGACACCGAGTCGGGCCGCGGCCTGCTGCTCGTGGAGGCGCTCTCGGACCGTTGGGGCGTGACCGAGGACCGCTTCCCGCGCAAGACCGTCTGGGCCGAGCTACGGCTCACGGCACCGGAACCCGAGATCTGAGGCTCCGGTGCCGTCGGTGCCTTCCCGAGGGAAGAACTCGGGGAAAAGCACCCCGCCAAGCCCCACCCTTTCCCGTCCGAGGCGTCCAGCCACTCGGGCGGGTGAACATCACCGGCTCGGCTGGATTTCCGCCCCCTCGGCACCTCTACGCTCAGCGCACACCACCCGAAAAAGACTTCGGCCCCCGCCGGGACTCCACTCCCAGTGCGAGGGCCTGACCACCAAGGAAGAGGAAGACCTTACCGATGGGTACCCAAAACCCTAGCGCGCCCCCCACGCGCCCGGTCAGCCCCCGCCGGCAAACCGACCCGATCCCGTCACCACACCGGCGGCGTCATCCACGACAACACCCGCCACACCACCCGCTTCGTGGTGATCGGCAACCACCTCACCCAACACCCCGACCTGCCCGGCGCATCGCGCCGCACAAAGCCCGGTTATCGTGACGATCACGACCGGAAAAGGTCAACTGGCGTGCGGGACAAGGGGAATCGACGTGGATCAGCAGGAGTCCGGCATGGACGCTCCGATACGGATCGACACCGGCAAGCCGCATCCCGCGCGGATGTACGACTGGTTCCTCGGCGGCAAGGACAACTACCCGGTGGACGAGGAGCTGGGCAGGCAGCTCGTGGCGTTCGCGCCGCCCATTCCGGTCATGGCGCGGATGAACAGGGCGTTCATGCACCGTGCCACCCGCTGGACGGCCGGCCAGGGCGTGCGCCAGTTCCTCGACATCGGGACCGGCATCCCGACGGAGCCGAACCTGCACCAGGTGGCCCAGGGGACCGCCGCCGACGCACGGGTCGTGTACTGCGACAACGACCCCATCGTCCTCGTCCACGCCGAGGCACTGCTGCGCGGCACTCCCGAAGGGGTCGTCGACTACGTGCAGGCGGACGCCCGTGACACCGCCGCCATCATCGAGCGCGCCCGGAAGACGCTGGACTTCGAGCGGCCGGTCGCGCTCTCCCTGATCGCGCTGCTGCACTTCATCGGCGACGAGGACGGGGCGTACGAGCTGGTGGAGCGGCTCAAGGAGGCGCTGGCGCCGGGCAGTTACCTGGTCATGTCCCACCTGACGCCCGACTTCCACCCGGAGGAGGCGTCGAAGAAGGTGACCGACCTGTACCGGGCGGGCGGGCTCACCATGGACATGCGCAGCCGGGACCGGTTCGCCCGCTTCTTCGAGGGGCTGGAGATCGTCGACCCCGGCATCGTGGCGGCCGAGGAGTGGCACCCGGAGCTCGGTGAGCCGGTTCCCGGGCAGGAGGGTGTCCACAGCGGGGCGTACGTGGCGGTGGCCCGCAAGGGGTGAGCCCCGTCGGGCGTCAGGAGGGGGACCGCCCCCGGACCGGCCGCGCGCGGCCGGTCCGGGGGTGTCCGGTCCGGGGGTGTCCGGTCCGGGGGTGTCCGGTCCGGGGGTGTCCGGTCCGGGGGTGTCCGGTGGGTGTACTCAGCCCTTCCGGTGCTTGTGGCCCTTCTTGCAGTCGTCCTCCCGGGCCGCCTCCTTCAGCGTGTCCCGCAGGGCGTAGAAGGCGGGCTTGCGCTCGAAGTCGGCGGTCATGACGTTCGCGAAGCCCTCGCCCTCGAAGAACACCGGAACCCACGAGTACTTGTCGGTGAAGCCCCAGATGGTGAACGAGTTGCAGCCGTCGACGGCCAGGCACGCCTCCAGGGTCCGCTGGTAGTAGTCGGCCTGCTGCCGCTCCTGCGCCTCGGTGGGCGCGCCGCCCTCGGGGACGTCCATGCGGACGTCCAGCTCGGTGACGGCGGTCTCCAGGCCGAGCGCGTCGAACCGGCGCAGGTTGTCCTCCAGGTCGCCCGGGAAGCCGTACCGCGTGCTCAGGTGGCCCTGGACGGAGAAGCCGTGAACGGGGACGCCCTGGTCGAGCAGGTCCTGGATGAGGGCGTAGTAGGCGTCGCTCTTGGCGTTGACGCTCTCGACGTTGTAGTCGTTGAAGAACAGCTTCGCCTTCGGGTCGATCTCGTGGACCCACCGGAAGACGTCCGCGACGATGCCCGGGCCCAGCTCGCGGATCCAGATGTTGTCCTGGGTGCGCAGGTTGCCCTGGTCGTCGAATATCTCGTTGGCGACGTCCCACTGCTGGATCTTGCCGGCGTAGCGGCCGACGACGGTGGTGACGTGCTCGCGCAGGATGGTGCGCAGCTCCTCCTTCGAGAAGTCGCCCTCCTCCAGCCATGCCGGGTTCTGGCTGTGCCACAGCAGGGTGTGGCCGCGTACGACCTGGTGGTTCCGCTTGGCGAACGCGACGATGGCGTCGGCCTGCGCGAAGTCGTAGCGGTCCCGTTCGGGGTGGATGTAGTCCCACTTCATCTGGTTCTCGGGGGAGACCGAGCTGAACTGGCGTCCCAGGATCTTCCGGTACTCCTTGTCGTGCGTGAAGGGGTCCGGGTAGTCCTGCTCCAGGTGGTGGCCGCCGCCCGCCACCGCGGTGCCCACGACGAAGCCCTCGGGAGCGGCTTCACGCAGCCGGTCGGACGTGGCGTGGGAGTGCGGCGCGGCCTTCTCGCCGGCGGACGGGTCGGCGGCGGCCGAGCCCGCCATGAGCGGCAGGGCCAGGGCGGCGGTGGCGAGGGCCACGGTGGCGAAACGAATGGATCTCATGCGGGGAGTCTCATTCCCATCGTCGTTCTCGAATGTTTCGAAGTCGAATCCGAAACATTAGGGATGGGCGGACGCTAAGGTCTGGCCGAGCCGCGCGTCAATACCCGTGCACAGGTCATGTCCGCGCCGACGGCCGACAGGGCATCAGGTCCGTACCAACACTCCCGCCCCGCCCCTCTCACGCCGCAGGCTCCCTTCATGGAGCTGGAGTTGCGGCGCCTGAAGACCATTCGGGCGGTCGTCGACGCCGGCAGTCCCACCAGGGCGGCGACGATGTTAGGGCCGGCGCGACCCGCGCCGGCCCGCGGCTCGAGCGGATCGAACGTGCCCTGGGCGGTGAACCGTTCGAGCGTGGCCGGCACGGAGTGCGGGCCATCGCACTGGGCGAACCGGTGCTGGAACGCAGCCGGATCGCGCTGCCGGCGGTAACCGAGTCGTGGCAGGAGGCGGCCGGTTCGCCCGCACCCCGCACGCGACAGCGTGCTTCCGGCTGGGCGGCACCCACGGCGCCCTGCCGGGCGCCCTTGGTGGACCGGCCGGCGGACGTGACACCCGACGCCCGGGTGACGACCTGCGCCTCCTGGTCCGAGCGGGAGCCGGCCTGGCCTCTCACCGAGGGACGGCCGGGTTTCGCGGCGGGGAGCGACGGCGATGCCCTCGGGACGGCGCTGCCCCACTGAGCAGGCTCAGTCCGCCTCGCCGTCGAAGAGTTCGGCGGCCGACGTCGCCGTGATGGCCCGGATGAACCAGACGTTCAGTGTGTCGAGGTCCCAGCAGCCTGCGATGCGTTCCCGGTCCTCCTCGCCGACCTCGACACCCCGGTGACCCAGCAGAACCAGAACGGCCTTCGCCTGGCCCCTCGCCTGGCCCCTCGCCTCGCCCCTCGCCTCGCCCCTCGCCTCGCCCTCGGCCCGGAGCTGCTGGGCGGTCCGCGACTGGAACCAGGAAAGGTCCATCAGTCCGCGAGCCCCGCCTCACCGGCCGACGCGAAGATCTCCGCCGTCGACGTCGCGGTGAGGGCCCTCGTGAGCCACAGGTCCAGTACGTCAGGGTCACCGCAGCCGATGATCCGCTCCCGGTCCTCCTCGCTGACCTCGACACCCCGGTGACCCAGCAGAACCAGAACGGCCTTCGCCTGGCCCCTCGCCTCGCCCCTCGCCTCGCCCTCGGCCCGGAGCTGCTGGGCGGTCTGCGACTGGAAGAACGAGAGGTCGACGGCCATGAGATGCCTCCAGAGATCCGCGGCCTGCGTCGTGCCGAGGCCTTGTTCCATGAGTTCGATGAAGGTGCCTGCGGTGTTCTCGTCGTCGGCCGACAGGCCTTTCAGCGCCTTTGCCAGCGCATTCAGTATGGCATCGGCTTCCGGCTCGCAGCGGTGGAGAGCCGCCGACAGGATCGTGAGCGGGATGTCACGGGCCGCTTCGTCGGGACTGTCGATCACCGGCAGGTCGTCGGGCCCCAGGACCAGCGGCCGCAGCGTGAGCGAGGGCCACTGGCGTGGGCCGATGTCGAACTGCTGGGCCGCCCAGGCCGCCGTCTTCCGGTCCGGGCACACGACGAGCAGTACCGGCGGGACGCGGTACTTGGCGTACACGTGGGACAAGTAGTAGGCCCAGCTGGCCGGCTTGTGCGGGCTCGGCTGGCTCTGCGACTCCACGGCCAGGACGAAACTGCCGTCCTCGGTGTCCATGCGCAGCAACGTGTCCACCCGCCGCTCCAGCGGCCGGGTCTCCGTGAGGTCGGTGGAGAGTTCGGAGGCGGACACGGGTGGAGGGAAGGCGACGCCGAGGTTCCTGGCGACGCGTGCGAAGAGACCCGGTTCCTGCTGGAAGATCCGGTGCAGGGCCTCATGGGATGAGCTGACCATGCGGCGAACCTATGGGCGTGATGGCATACGCCGCGTACATATGCGGCACTGTTCACGCGACCGAGCGACCTGCCCGGCGCCGCGTTGACGCCCCAAAGCGCCGCGCAGACGAAAGGGCCCGTACGACCGAAGTCGTACGGGCCCTCTCAGGTGCTCGCGGCAGGAGCTACCAGGTCAGATCAGCAAGCTCATTTGTTGATCTTGGTGACCTGGCCGGCGCCCACGGTCCGGCCACCCTCACGGATGGCGAACTTCAGGCCCTCCTCCATGGCGACGGGCTGGATGAGCTCCACCTTCATCTCGGTGTTGTCACCCGGCATGACCATCTCGGTGCCCTCGGGGAGGGTCACGACGCCGGTCACGTCCGTCGTACGGAAGTAGAACTGCGGGCGGTAGTTGTTGAAGAAGGGGGTGTGACGGCCACCCTCGTCCTTCGACAGGATGTAGGCCTGGGCCTCGAACTCGGTGTGCGGGGTGACCGAACCGGGCTTGATGATGACCTGGCCGCGCTCGACGTCCTCGCGCTTGATGCCGCGGAGCAGCAGACCGACGTTCTCACCGGCCTGGCCCTCGTCGAGCAGCTTGCGGAACATCTCGATGCCGGTGACCGTGGTGGTGGTCTTCTCCGGCTTGATGCCCACGATGTCGACGGTCTCGTTGACCTTGAGGACACCACGCTCGATACGACCGGTGACGACGGTGCCACGACCGGTGATCGTGAAGACGTCCTCGATCGGCATCAGGAACGGCTTGTCGACGTCGCGCTCGGGCTGCGGGATGTTCTCGTCGACGGCCTTCATCAGGTCGAGGACGGTCTGGCCCCACTCCTTGTCGCCCTCGAGGGCCTTGAGCGCCGAGACCTTGACGACCGGCAGGTCGTCGCCCGGGAACTCGTACTCGGAGAGCAGCTCACGGACCTCGAGCTCGACGAGCTCCAGGATCTCCTCGTCGTCCACCATGTCGGCCTTGTTCAGGGCGACGACGATGTACGGGACGCCGACCTGGCGGGCCAGGAGCACGTGCTCCTTGGTCTGCGGCATCGGGCCGTCGGTGGCGGCGACCACGAGGATGGCGCCGTCCATCTGCGCCGCACCCGTGATCATGTTCTTGATGTAGTCCGCGTGACCGGGGCAGTCGACGTGGGCGTAGTGACGCGTCTCGGTCTGGTACTCGACGTGCGCGATGGAGATGGTGATACCGCGCTGGCGCTCTTCGGGAGCCTTGTCGATCTGGTCGAAGGCCGAGGCCTCGTTCAGGTCCGGGTACGCGTCGTGCAGCACCTTGGTAATGGCGGCCGTGAGGGTCGTCTTACCGTGGTCGATGTGACCGATGGTGCCGATGTTGACGTGCGGCTTAGTCCGCTCGAACTTCGCCTTCGCCACTGGGGTCCTCCTGTGGAGTGGTTCTGTACGCCTTACTTCATCGGCGCCAGGTGATCTTTGCTGGGAAACCCGGGCCCGGGGCATTCCACCGGGTTGACGGCGGAATGCCCCTTGCAGGCTCCGGGGTCAAGCCTAAAGCGTGGATACGGGGTCCGTTAAACGGAGTCCGTTACTCGCCCTTGGCCTTCGCGATGATCTCCTCGGCGACGTTCCGCGGAACCTCGGCGTAGGAGTCGAACTGCATGGAGTAGCTGGCACGGCCGGACGTCTTGCTGCGCAGGTCGCCGACGTAGCCGAACATCTCCGAAAGGGGCACGAGCCCCTTCACGACGCGGGCACCGGCCCGCTCCTCCATGGCCTGGATCTGGCCACGGCGGGAGTTGATGTCGCCGATGACCTCACCCATGTAGTCCTCGGGCGTGGTGACCTCGACGGCCATCATCGGCTCCAGGAGCACGGGCGAAGCCTTGCGCGCGGCCTCCTTGAAGGCCTGCGAACCGGCGATCTTGAACGCGAGCTCGGAGGAGTCGACCTCGTGGTAGCCACCGTCGATGAGCGTGACGCGGACGCCCGTCATCTCGTAGCCGGCCAGGATGCCGAACTGCATGGCCTCCTGGGCGCCGGCGTCCACCGAAGGGATGTACTCCTTCGGGATGCGGCCACCGGTCACCTTGTTCACGAACTCGTAACTGGCGTCGCCGCCCTCGATCGGCTCGATCGCGATCTGCACCTTGGCGAACTGACCGGTACCACCGGTCTGCTTCTTGTGGGTGTAGTCCACGCGCTCGACGGCCTTGCGGATCGTCTCGCGGTAGGCGACCTGGGGCTTGCCGACGTTGGCCTCGACCTTGAACTCACGGCGCATACGGTCGACCAGCACCTCGAGGTGCAGCTCGCCCATACCACCGATGATGGTCTGGCCCGTCTCCTCGTCCGAGTGGACCTGGAAGGACGGGTCCTCCTCGGCCAGACGCTGGATCGCGACGCCCAGCTTCTCCTGGTCGCCCTTCGACTTGGGCTCGATGGCGACCTGGATGACCGGCGCCGGGAAGTCCATGGACTCCAGGATGACCGGGTTCTTGTCGTCGGACAGCGTCTCACCGGTGGTGGTCTGCTTCAGGCCCATGACGGCGACGATGTCGCCGGCGCCCACCGACTCGATCTCCTCACGCTTGTTGGCGTGCATGCGGTAGATCTTGCCGATGCGCTCCTTCTTGCCCTTGACGGAGTTCAGCACGGCGGTGCCGGACTCCAGGCGGCCCGAGTAGACCCGGACGAAGGTGAGCTTGCCGAGGTGCGGGTCGCTCATGATCTTGAACGCGAGCGCGGCCAGCGGCTCGTCCTCGGACGGCTTGCGCTTGACGACGACCTCGGCGTCCTTCGGGTCGTGACCCTCGATGGCCTCGACGTCGAGCGGGGTCGGCAGGTAGCGCACGACCGCGTCGAGCAGGGGCTGGACGCCCTTGTTCTTGAACGCGGTGCCGCAGAACACCGGGGTGACCGTGGTGTCGCTGGACTTGCCGGACGCGATGGTGATGCGACGGATCGCGGCGTACAGCTGCTCCTCGGTGGGCTCCTGGCCCTCCAGGTACAGCTCCATGATCTCTTCGTCGTTCTCGGCGACGGCCTCGACCAGCTTGCCGCGCCACTCCTCGGCGGCCTCGGTGTGCGTGGCCGGGATGTCGACGATGTCGTACATCTCGCCCTTGGCGGCCTCGGCGGACCACACGAGCGCCTTCATGCGGACCAGGTCCACGACGCCCTGGAAGTCGGCCTCGGCACCGATCGGGAGCTGCATGACGAGCGGCTGGGCGCCCAGGCGGTCCGAGATCATGTCCACGCAGCGGTGGAACTCGGCGCCGGTACGGTCCAGCTTGTTGACGAAGCAGATGCGCGGGACGCCGTAACGGTCGGCCTGACGCCACACCGTCTCGGACTGCGGCTCGACACCGGCGACACCGTCGAACACGGTCACGGCACCGTCGAGCACGCGCAGGGAGCGCTCCACCTCGACGGTGAAGTCGACGTGCCCCGGGGTGTCGATGATGTTGATCGTGTAGTCGTTGTCCTCGAGCGGCCAGTGGCAGGTGGTGGCAGCGGACGTGATCGTGATGCCACGCTCCTGCTCCTGCTCCATCCAGTCCATGGTGGCGGCGCCGTCGTGGACCTCACCGATCTTGTACGACACACCGGTGTAGAACAGGATCCGCTCGGTGGTGGTCGTCTTGCCCGCGTCGATGTGGGCCATGATCCCGATGTTGCGGACCCTGGCCAGGTCAAGTGAAGTGGTAGCCATAAGGCTTCAGTCTTCTCTCGGTCTCGATGTGGGTAGCGACTACCAGCGGTAGTGCGCGAAGGCCTTGTTGGACTCGGCCATCTTGTGCGTGTCCTCGCGCTTCTTCACAGCGGCACCCAGGCCGTTGGAGGCGTCGAGAAGCTCGTTGAGCAGACGCTCGGTCATGGTCTTCTCGCGACGGGCGCGGGAGTAACCGACCAGCCAGCGCAGCGCGAGCGTGTTGGCACGACCGGGCTTGACCTCGATCGGAACCTGGTACGTCGCACCACCGACACGGCGGGACTTGACCTCGAGGGTCGGCTTGATGTTCTCCAGCGCGCGCTTCAGCGTGATGATCGGGTCGTTGCCCGTCTTCTCACGCAGACCCTCCATGGCGCCGTAGACGATGCGCTCGGCGGTGGAGCGCTTGCCGTTGAGCAGCACCTTGTTGATCAGGGAGGTCACCAGAGGAGAACCGTAGACCGGGTCGATGATGACCGGGCGCTTCGGGGCGGGGCCCTTACGAGGCATTCTTACTTCTCCTTCTTGGCGCCGTAACGGCTGCGAGCCTGCTTGCGGTTCTTGACACCCTGGGTGTCGAGGGAACCGCGGATGATCTTGTAGCGAACACCCGGCAGGTCCTTCACACGGCCGCCGCGCACGAGCACGATGGAGTGCTCCTGCAGGTTGTGTCCCTCACCCGGAATGTAAGCAGTGACCTCGATCCCGCTGGTCAGACGCACACGCGCGACCTTACGCAGGGCCGAGTTCGGCTTCTTCGGGGTGGTCGTGAACACACGCGTGCAGACGCCACGACGCTGAGGGGAACCCTCGAGTGCGGGCGTCTTGTTCTTCTCGACCTTGTCCTGCCGGCCCTTGCGGACCAGCTGCTGGATCGTAGGCACTACTTCTCCGGTTTCTGTGTGCCGAATGGTGAAGCTAACCTGGAACGTCACCGACCCACGCGGTCGGGTGTGTCGAATCCCGCGAACTCCCGCCGCGAGGCGGAAAGAACGTGTGGATTGCGGTGGCCGTTCAGCGGCCCCCGGTGCGGTGTGATGGCACGCACGAAGGCCAGGGCACACCCCAGGCACAAGGTCTGAGCGTACCTATCGCATTCGCTGCGGTCAAAACAAATGGGGCCGACCCGCGCCGCCAGGCGGAACACGCCGGTCCTCGCTTGTCAACCGGAGGCCAGCGCGAGCGCGAACGACAGCAGCATCAGGACCACCCACGCCCCGTTCGCCAGCCAGCCGAGCGCCAGACCGGTCAGCGCCAGTCCGTCGCCCTCCTCCCCCGTGCGCGCGATCTCGGCCCGCGCCGCGTGCCCCAGGATCACCGCCGGGATGCCGGTGAGCCCGAAGGTGACCAGGCAGAGCCCGCCGCAGACGGCGGAGGCGACCGCCTTGCCGTTCACCCGCGCCCGGGGCACCGGCCGGAACACCGCCGGCACGGCGGGCACCGCATGCGGTACGGGCCCCTGCGGCAGGTCGGCCACCAGCAGCGCCAGCTCCCCCACCGTACGGGCGGCGTACGCCCGCGCGACCCTCCGGTCGAACTCGGGCTTCTCCAGCCGTCCCTCCCCGTACCCGGCCCTGAGGACGTCCACGGCCCGCTCCCGGTCGGCGTGCGAGGCGAGCATCGGCGGAGCGGCCCGGCCGGCCCACGGCTGCCCGGCCCACGGCTGCGGCACACCGTGCCCCTGCTGCCAGGGCTGCCCCTGCGGATACGGCGAATACGACACCGGGCGCCACCTCCCCCGTCATACCGGGTCCCTCCATGATGCGCCCGGGCGGCCGTTCCGGCACGGCTTCGGCACACGACGCCGAGGGGCGGCCACCCCGTACGGAGTGACCGCCCCTCAGCGCTTCAGACGTACGCCTTACTGGTTGTACGGACCGTAGTCGTAGTCCTCCAGCGGAACGGCCTGGCCGGAGCCCGTGCCGAACGGCGAGTAGTCGATGTCGTCGTAGCCGACGGCCGAGTACATCGCGGCCTTGGCCTCCTCGGTCGGCTCGACCCGGATGTTGCGGTAGCGGGACAGACCCGTACCGGCCGGGATGAGCTTACCGATGATGACGTTCTCCTTGAGGCCGATGAGGCTGTCGGACTTGGCGTTGATCGCCGCGTCCGTCAGCACTCGGGTCGTCTCCTGGAAGGAGGCGGCCGACAGCCAGGACTCCGTCGCCAGCGAGGCCTTGGTGATACCCATCAGCTGCGGACGACCGGAGGCCGGGTGACCGCCCTCCTGGACCACACGACGGTTCTCGGTCTCGAACTTCGAGCGCTCGACCAGCTCGCCGGGCAGCAGCTCCGCGTCGCCCGACTCGATGATCGTCACACGGCGGAGCATCTGCCGGATGATGATCTCGATGTGCTTGTCGTGGATCGACACACCCTGCGAGTTGTAGACCTTCTGGACCTCGCCGACCAGGTGGACCTGGACGGCACGCTGACCCAGGATGCGCAGCACGTCGTGCGGGTTGGTGGCACCCACGGTGAGCTGCTGGCCCACCTCGACGTGGTCGCCCTCGCCGACCAGGACCTTGGCGCGCTTCGAGATCGGGAACGCCGTCTCGTCGCTGCCGTCGTCCGGGGTGACGACGATCTTCTTGGTCTTCTCGGTCTCCTCGATCCGCACGCGGCCGGAGGCCTCGGAGATCGGGGCGACACCCTTCGGCGTACGGGCCTCGAAGAGCTCGACGACACGGGGCAGACCCTGGGTGATGTCGTCACCGGCCACACCACCGGTGTGGAAGGTACGCATCGTGAGCTGGGTACCGGGCTCACCGATGGACTGGGCGGCGATGATGCCGACCGCCTCACCGATGTCGACCAGCTTGCCGGTGGCCAGCGAACGGCCGTAGCACATCGCGCAGGTGCCGACGGCGGACTCGCAGGTCAGGACCGAACGGGTCTTGACCTCCTCGACGCCGCGGGAGACGAGCTCCTCGATGAGGACGTCGCCCAGGTCGGTGCCGGCCGGGGCCAGCACCTGTCCGTCGACCACGATGTCCTCGGCGAGGCAGCGCGCGTACACGGAGGTCTCGACGTCGCCCTCCTTGCGGAGCACGCCCGTCTCGTCCCGGCTCGCGATCTTGAGACGCAGACCGCGGTCGGTGCCGCAGTCCTCCTCGCGGATGATGACGTCCTGGGAGACGTCGACCAGACGACGGGTGAGGTAACCCGAGTCGGCGGTACGCAGAGCGGTGTCCGCCAGACCCTTACGGGCACCGTGCGTGGAGATGAAGTACTCCAGCACGGACAGGCCCTCACGGAACGACGCCTTGATCGGACGCGGGATCGTCTCGTTCTTCGCGTTCGACACCAGACCACGCATACCGGCGATCTGACGCATCTGCATCATGTTGCCTCGTGCGCCCGAGTTCACCATCATGAAGATCGGGTTGGTCTTCGGGAAGTTGTCGTTCATCGCCTCGGCGACCTCGTTGGTCGCCTTGGTCCAGATGTTGATGAGCTCCTGCGTGCGCTCGTCCTTGGTGATCAGACCGCGCTCGTACTGCTTCTGGACCTTCTCGTCCTGCGCCTCGTAGCCCTTGACGATCTCCTTCTTCGCCTCGGGGACGACGACGTCGGAGATGGCGACGGTGACGCCGGAGCGGGTGGCCCAGAAGAAGCCGGACGCCTTCAGGTTGTCGAGCGTCGCCGCCACGATGACCTTCGGGTAGCGCTCGGCGAGGTCGTTGACGATCTCGGAGAGCTGCTTCTTGCCGACCTCGTAGTCGACGAACGGGTAGTCCTCGGGCAGCAGCTCGTTGAAGAGCGCGCGGCCCAGGGTGGTGTTCAGCCGGAAGCTGTCACCCTGCTGCCACTCGGGCTCACCCTCCTCGCGCGCCGGCGGGGTCCAGCCACGCGGCGGGATGGTGCCGACCGGGAAGCGGATGTCGATCCTCGACTGGAGCGACAGCTCGCCCGCGTCGAAGGCCATGATCGCCTCCGCGACCGAGGCGAAGGAACGGCCCTCGCCCTTGAGGTCGCGCATCTCGCCGTCGGTGGTGAGGAAGAACAGACCGAGGACCATGTCCTGGGTCGGCATCGTCACCGGACGGCCGTCGGCCGGCTTGAGGATGTTGTTCGAGGACAGCATCAGGATGCGGGCCTCGGCCTGCGCCTCCGCGGACAGCGGCAGGTGCACGGCCATCTGGTCACCGTCGAAGTCCGCGTTGAACGCGGTGCAGACGAGCGGGTGGATCTGGATGGCCTTGCCCTCGACCAGCTGCGGCTCGAAGGCCTGGATGCCGAGGCGGTGCAGGGTGGGAGCGCGGTTCAGCAGGACCGGGTGCTCCGCGATGACCTCTTCGAGCACGTCGTACACGACCGTGCGGCCGCGCTCGACCATGCGCTTGGCCGACTTGATGTTCTGCGCGTGGTTCAGGTCGACCAGGCGCTTCATCACGAACGGCTTGAAGAGCTCCAGCGCCATGGCCTTCGGCAGACCGCACTGGTGCAGCTTGAGCTGCGGGCCGACGACGATGACGGAACGCGCCGAGTAGTCGACCCGCTTGCCGAGCAGGTTCTGACGGAAGCGGCCCTGCTTGCCCTTGAGCATGTCGGACAGCGACTTCAGCGGACGGTTGCCGGGGCCCGTCACCGGGCGGCCGCGGCGGCCGTTGTCGAAGAGCGCGTCGACGGCCTCCTGGAGCATGCGCTTCTCGTTGTTCACGATGATCTCGGGCGCGCCGAGGTCGAGAAGCCGCTTCAGGCGGTTGTTGCGGTTGATGACGCGGCGGTACAGGTCGTTGAGGTCGGAGGTCGCGAAGCGGCCACCGTCCAGCTGCACCATCGGACGCAGGTCCGGCGGGATGACCGGCACGCAGTCGAGCACCATGCCCTTGGGGCTGTTGGACGTCTGCAGGAACGCGGAGACGACCTTCAGCCGCTTGAGCGCACGGGTCTTCTTCTGGCCCTTGCCGGTGCGGATGATCTCGCGGAGGCGCTCGGCCTCCTCCTCGAGGTCGAAGGACTCCAGGCGCTTCTGCAGCGCCGCGGCACCCATCGAGCCGTCGAAGTACGTGCCGAAGCGGTCGCGCAGCTCGCGGTAGAGCAGCTCGTCGCCCTCGAGGTCCTGGACCTTGAGGTTCTTGAACCGGGTCCACACCTCGTCGAGACGGTCGATCTCGCGCTGCGCGCGGTCGCGCAGCTGCTTCATCTCGCGCTCGGCACCCTCGCGCACCTTGCGGCGCACGTCGGCCTTGGCGCCCTCGGCCTCCAGCTCGGCCAGGTCGGTCTCGAGCTTCTTGGCACGGGCCTCGAGGTCGGCGTCGCGGCGGTTCTCGATCTGCTGGCGCTCGACGGAGACGTGGGCCTCCAGCGAGGGCAGGTCGCGGGTGCGGCGCTCCTCGTCGACGTACGTGATCATGTACGCCGCGAAGTAGATGACCTTCTCCAGGTCCTTCGGGGCGAGGTCGAGCAGGTAGCCCAGACGCGACGGGACGCCCTTGAAGTACCAGATGTGCGTGACGGGCGCGGCCAGTTCGATGTGGCCCATCCGCTCGCGGCGCACCTTGGCGCGCGTGACCTCGACGCCACAGCGCTCACAGATGATGCCCTTGAAGCGGACGCGCTTGTACTTGCCGCAGTAGCACTCCCAGTCCCGGGTCGGACCGAAGATCTTCTCGCAGAAGAGTCCGTCCTTCTCGGGCTTGAGGGTGCGGTAGTTGATGGTCTCGGGCTTCTTGACCTCGCCGTGGCTCCACTGACGGATGTCGTCAGCGGTGGCCAGGCCGATCCGGAGCTCGTCGAAGAAGTTGACGTCGAGCACTATGCGTCAATCCCTCTCAGGGTTGTAAGTCTTGGGGTCTGAAACGGGGGTCCTGGGGCGGGCGGCCTTCACGGGGAAGGCCGCCCCACTCCCGTCAGACCTCTTCGACGCTGCTCGGCTCGCGCCGGGACAGGTCGATGCCGAGCTCCTCCGCAGCGCGGAAGACGTCCTCGTCGGTGTCACGCATCTCGATGGACATACCGTCGCTGGACAGCACCTCCACGTTCAGGCACAGGGACTGCATCTCCTTGATGAGCACCTTGAAGGACTCGGGGATGCCGGGCTCGGGGATGTTCTCGCCCTTGACGATGGCCTCGTAGACCTTCACGCGGCCGGTCACGTCGTCGGACTTGATGGTCAGCAGCTCCTGGAGCGCGTAGGCGGCGCCGTACGCCTCGAGTGCCCACACCTCCATCTCGCCGAACCGCTGGCCACCGAACTGAGCCTTACCGCCCAGCGGCTGCTGGGTGATCATGGAGTACGGACCGGTCGAACGCGCGTGCAGCTTGTCGTCGACCAGGTGGTGCAGCTTCAGGATGTACATGTAGCCGACCGAGATCGGCTCCGGGAACGGCTCGCCCGAGCGGCCGTCGTACAGCCGTGCCTTGCCGGACGGGAGCACCATGCGCTCGCCGTCGCGGTTCGGGATGGTGTGCTGGAGCAGACCCGCGAGCTCGTCCTCACGCGCACCGTCGAAGACCGGGGTGGCGACGTTGGTGCCGGGCTCGACCTTGTCGGCGCCGATGGCCTGGAGCCGCTCGGCCCACTCCTCCGCGAGGCCGGAGACGTCCCAGCCGCGGCTGGCGAGCCAGCCGAGGTGGATCTCCAGGACCTGTCCCGGGTTCATTCGGGACGGGACACCCAGCGGGTTGAGGATGATGTCGACCGGGGTGCCGTCCTCCAGGAACGGCATGTCCTCGATCGGGTTGATCTTGGAGATGACACCCTTGTTGCCGTGACGGCCGGCGAGCTTGTCACCGTCGGTGATCTTGCGCTTCTGCGCGACGTAGACGCGCACCAGCTGGTTGACACCGGGGGGAAGCTCGTCGCCCTCCTCGCGGTCGAAGACGCGCACGCCGATGACCTTGCCGGTCTCGCCGTGCGGCACCTTCAGCGAGGTGTCACGGACCTCACGGGCCTTCTCACCGAAGATCGCGCGGAGCAGGCGCTCCTCGGGGGTCAGCTCGGTCTCACCCTTGGGCGTGACCTTGCCGACGAGGATGTCACCGGCGATGACCTCGGCGCCGATGCGGATGATGCCGCGCTCGTCGAGGTCGGCGAGGACCTCCTCGGAGACGTTCGGGATGTCCCGGGTGATCTCCTCGGGGCCGAGCTTGGTGTCACGGGCGTCGACCTCGTGCTCCTCGATGTGGATCGAGGAGAGGACGTCGTCCTGCACGAGGCGCTGCGACAGGATGATCGCGTCCTCGTAGTTGTGACCCTCCCACGGCATGAACGCGACCAGCAGGTTCTTGCCGAGCGCCATCTCGCCGTTCTCGGTGGCCGGGCCGTCGGCGAGGACCTGGCCGGTGATGATCCGGTCGCCCTCGTTGACGATGACCTTCTGGTTGACCGAGGTGCCCTGGTTGGACCGGGAGAACTTGGCCAGGCGGTACGTGATGTACGTGCCGTCGTCGTTGGCGGTGGTGATGTAGTCCGCGGAGACCTCCTGGACCACACCGTCCTTCTCGGCCTTGACCACGTCGCCGGCGTCGACGGCGGAGCGGTACTCCATGCCGGTGCCGACGAGCGGGGACTCGCTTTTGATCAGCGGCACGGCCTGGCGCATCATGTTCGCGCCCATGAGGGCGCGGTTGGCGTCGTCGTGCTCGAGGAACGGGATCATGGCGGTCGCGACCGACACCATCTGGCGCGGCGAGACGTCCATGTAGTCGACGTCGTCACCGGGGACGTAGTCGACCTCGCCGCCACGGCGGCGGACCAGGATCCGGTTCTCCACGAACCGCATGTCGTCGTTGAGCGGGGCGTTGGCCTGCGCGATGACGAAGCGGTCCTCCTCGTCGGCGGTCAGGTAGTCGACCTCGTCGGTGACCTGGCCCTCGACGACCTTGCGGTACGGCGTCTCGATGAAGCCGAACGGGTTGATCCGGCCGTACGAGGCGAGCGAACCGATCAGACCGATGTTCGGGCCTTCGGGCGTCTCGATCGGGCACATGCGGCCGTAGTGCGACGGGTGCACGTCACGGACCTCGAAGCCGGCCCGCTCACGGGAGAGACCACCCGGGCCGAGGGCGTTCAGACGACGCTTGTGCGTCAGCCCCGACAGCGGGTTGTTCTGGTCCATGAACTGCGACAGCTGGCTGGTGCCGAAGAACTCCTTGATGGAGGCGACGACCGGCCGGATGTTGATCAGGGTCTGCGGCGTGATCGCCTCGACGTCCTGGGTGGTCATGCGCTCGCGCACGACGCGCTCCATACGGGCGAGACCCGTACGGACCTGGTTCTGGATCAGCTCGCCGACGTTGCGGATACGGCGGTTGCCGAAGTGGTCGATGTCGTCGGTCTCGACCATGATCGAGCGACCGGACTCGCCGACCGTCTCGGTCTCACCGGCGTGCAGCTTCACCAGGTACTTGATGGTGGCGATGATGTCGTCGGTGGTGAGCACGCCGGCGTCCAGCGGCTCGTCCCCGCCGAGCTTCTTGTTCACCTTGTAGCGGCCGACCTTGGCGAGGTCGTAGCGCTTGGGGTTGAAGTAGAGGTTCTCGAGCAGCGTCTGCGCGGCCTCACGCGTGGGGGGCTCGCCCGGACGCAGCTTGCGGTAGATGTCGAGCAGCGCGTCGTCCTGGCCCTGGGTGTGGTCCTTCTCCAGGGTGGCGCGCATGGACTCGTACTCGCCGAACTCCTCGAGGATCTGCTCGGTGGTCCAGCCGAGCGCCTTCAGGAGGACGGTGACGGACTGCTTGCGCTTGCGGTCGATGCGGACACCGACCATGTCGCGCTTGTCGATCTCCATCTCCAGCCAGGCACCCCGGGACGGGATGATCTTGGCGGAGAAGATGTCCTTGTCGGACGTCTTGTCGATGGAGGAGTCGAAGTAGACACCCGGCGAACGGACGAGCTGCGACACCACGACACGCTCGGTGCCGTTGATGACGAAGGTGCCCTTGTTCGTCATGAGCGGGAAGTCGCCCATGAAGACGGTCTGGGACTTGATCTCGCCGGTCTCGTTGTTGGTGAACTCGGCGGTGACGAAGAGCGGGGCCGCGTACGTGAAGTCGCGCTCCTTGCACTCGTCGATGGAGTTCTTCGGCGGCTCGAAGCGGTGGTCGCGGAAGGTCAGCGACATCGACCCGGAGAAGTCCTCGATCGGGGAGATCTCTTCGAAGATCTCCTCCAGACCGGACTTGGTGGGGACGTCGTGCCCGCTCTCGAGAGCCTCCTCGACCCGACTCTGCCAAGCGGTGTTCCCGAGCAGCCAGTCGAAGCTTTCGGTCTGCAGCGCGAGCAGGTTCGGAACCTCGAGAGGCTCCTTGATCTTTGCAAAGGAGATGCGCAGCGGGGCGGTGCTGGCACCGTTGTTCGTATTCGCGGTCGAGGCGTTGCGCGAGGCGGCCAAGAGGGGGTCCTTCCGAGGGCTCGGACTCACTACGCGCGTACCGGCCCCCCACTGGGCAGAGAGACAGACATCCCAGGTCAGAGATGATCTAGTCGTCGGTGCTCGAGCGAGGGCATGCCCCTGGTGACGGGCAGGGGACAGCTAACAGGCAGCGCAAAGGGTCAGTGTAGCCATTTGGCACACTGATGTCCAATGCCGGTTTACGGAACCGGTGGAGGCCCTCGTTCTTCTCAACTCCTGCGACAAGGCGCTGCCCTCAACGCACGTTCATACTGCCCTCTTTGCCGCCGATCCATGCCTCGGATCCGGATCCTTGTGGCGACGCGTCCTGAGAATTGCGCGCTGCGTGCGGTTCGTCAAGGCCCCCTTGCCGGAACCGCCCGCCACCAGGCAGATCTTCGAGGTCCCCGGAGGCACAACGAAGATCACCTTACTCCCCGCCGTCACAGGTGCAAGGCAGCCGCCGCCGGACCCCTCATACGCCGAGGAGCGACCACCCGGATGGATGATCGCTCCTCAGCGCTTGAGCGTTACACGTCCCTGGGGACGCGCAGGGGACCCGTGGGGACCCCGGAGGTGTTACTTGACCTCGACGGAGGCGCCGGCGCCCTTGAGGGACTCGGCGGCCTTCTCGGCGGCGTCCTTGGCGACCTTCTCGAGGACGGGCTTCGGGGCGCCGTCCACGAGGTCCTTGGCCTCCTTCAGACCCAGGGAGGTCAGCTCACGCACGACCTTGATGACCTGGATCTTCTTGTCGCCGGCACCGGTGAGGATGACGTCGAACTCGTCCTTCTCCTCCTCGGCCGGGGCGGCCGGGCCACCCTGGGCCGGGCCCGCGGCGACGGCGACGGCCGCGGCGGCGGTGACGTCGAACTTCTCCTCGAAGGCCTTCACGAACTCGGAGAGCTCGATGAGGGTCATCTCCTCGAACTGCGCGAGCAGGTCTTCCTGGCTGAGCTTCGCCATGATGGCGGTCCTTCCACTAATTCGGCAGGTGCCGGATGTACGGGGTGAGGCGGGCGTACGTCGGGCCCGCGTCGACCCTCACCTCACGCGGTGCGTGCGGCGAGGATCGGAAAGCGAGCCGAATTACTCGGCACCGCCCTGCTCGTCCTGCTTGGCACGGAGCGCGTCCACGGTGCGGACGAGCTTCGAGGGGAGCGCCTGGAAGAGCTGAGCAGTCTGCGTCTGCTTGCCCTTGAAAGCGCCCGCCAGCTTGGCGAGCAGAACCTCGCGGGACTCGAGGTCCGCAAGCTTCTTGATCTCGTCGGCGGACAGCGCCTTGCCGTCAAGGACACCGCCCTTGATGACGAGATTCGGGTTGTCCTTGGCGAAGTCACGAAGACCCTTCGCCGACTCCACCGGGTCACCGGTGACGAAGGCGACTGCCGTCGGGCCAGCGAAGAGCTGGTCGTCGAGCGTGATCCCAGCCTCGTTGGCCGCAATCTTGGTCAGCGTGTTCTTCACCACGGCGTACTGGGCGTTCTCACCGAGCGAACGACGCAGCGTCTTGAGCTGCGCCACGGTGAGACCGCGGTACTCGGTCAGCACGGCGGCGTTGGAGCTGCGGAACTTGTCCGTCAGCTCGGCAACCGCGGCAGCCTTGTCGGGCCTCGCCATAGAGCCTCGGCCTCCTTCCGGGTGATTCGGACCGCGCGGACCCGAAGGAGGACTGGGGAAAACGAAACGCCCCGGCGCAGGCGCACGGGGCGTAGCTCGACCGGTCACTCGCGTCCTCGCGGCAGCGAGCTCCGGGAACTCTTCCACTGACACCTGCGCGGGTCGTCCGCAGTTCAGCGGATCCTTCGGCCACCGTGAACTCTGACGAGCGCACGGCAACGACCAGCGGTCTTTGGCTTCTGTGGAAGAGTACGCGAACGGATCGGCGTCAAGCAAATCGGCCGATCGGGGGCATCAGGCGTCGAGGCCGGCCTCGGGGTCCGCCTCCAGGCCCTCCAGCTCCTTCATCATCTCCATGAAGTCGAAGGTGTCCTTCGCCGGCGGCGCCTCGACGTCGGCGGCGGCGCCGTAGTCGGAGTAGTGCGCCGTCATCTTCATCGCGCCGGCGTCCATCTGCATGCCGACGACCATCTTGGCCGGGTAGTTGTCCTCGTTGACCCAGACCTCGGTGTCGTACCCCTTCAGGCCCGTCTTCTTCATGTTGGCGACGAGCTGCTCGCGCTCCTGCGCGGTGAACACGCCGTCGAGCGCCTTGTTGGCGTCGAGCATCTCCTCGATGGTCAGCGTGCCCTTGTAGTGCTGCGTCTGGACTCCGTCGACCTTCTCAGGACCCACGTGCTTCAGGTTCTCCGACCCGAGCAGCAGGGCGAGCTGCTGCGCCGGGTCCTGGTTCATGTTCTCCATGCCGCCGGTCATCTGCTTCTGGATCTCCGGATCGCCGGACGCCTCGGCGATGGCACCGAAGTCCATCTTCATCCAGCGCTTGCCGTCCATCTCGGCAGCCTGCTCCGTGCCCATGTCCATGTACATGGCCTGGTCCAGCATGATCATGCGGACCTGCTCGGGGGCCTCCGGGTCGTCCGCCGTGAGCGCGGAGCCCTTCATGGTGACGTCCATGACGGCCGGGTCCCAGCCCTGCACACCGGACATCTCCATGGTGCCGCCGCCGTCCAGACCGGCCGGCATCTCCATGGTCATCCGGACCTTGGAGGACTTGGCCTCCGAGGTGTTCCTGAAGGCCGCCTGGAGGACCTCCGTCATCTCGTTCTGCGTCTGGACCTCGGTCTTCGCCGAGTCGGCGGCCTTCTTCTTCGTCCCGCCCCCGTCACCGTCCTGACAGCCCGCGACGCCCACGACGACGGCCGCGGCCGTCAGACAGACACCCGCGCGCTTCCATGCGGCCATGCCCATGAATCCCACCCCTGGTTGTTTCGCTGTGTCACACCTGTGAAGTCAGAAAAAAGGTAGCCCACGCCACTGACACTGTCGTACGAAAAAACCCGTCCCCGCGCCTCGGACGAGACGCGGGGACGGGTTTTCCGCGGTGTGCACGGGCCGGTCACCCGGCCCGCCCGGCTCAGACGGCGGCCGGGTCCTCCTCGACGAGGAGGTTGCGGGTGCGGTTGGAGTCGAGCGGAATGCCGGGGCCCATCGTGGTGGTGATGGCGGCCTTCTTGATGTAGCGACCCTTGGCGGCGGACGGCTTCAGACGGAGGATCTCCTCCAGCGCCGCGGCGTAGTTCTCCACCAGCTTGGTGTCGTCGAACGACGTCTTGCCGATGATGAAGTGCAGGTTCGAGTGCTTGTCGACGCGGAACTCGATCTTGCCGCCCTTGATGTCGTTGACGGCCTTGGTGACGTCCGGGGTCACGGTGCCGGTCTTCGGGTTCGGCATCAGGCCACGGGGACCGAGCACGCGGCCGAGGCGGCCGACCTTGCCCATGAGGTCCGGGGTGGCGACGACGGCGTCGAAGTCCAGACGGCCCTTCGACACCTCGTCGATCAGCTCGTCGGCGCCGACGATGTCGGCGCCCGCGGCACGCGCGGCCTCGGCACGGTCACCGGTCGCGAAGACCAGGACCCGGGCGGTCTTACCGGTGCCGTGCGGGAGGTTCACGGTGCCACGGACCATCTGGTCGGCCTTGCGCGGGTCGACACCCAGACGGAAGGCGACCTCGACGGTGCCGTCGAACTTGGTCGTGGACGTCTCCTTGGCGAGACGGACGGCCTCGAGCGGGGCGTACAGCTTCTCCCGGTCGATCTTGGCGTCCGCAGCGCGGAGAGACTTGCTGCGCTTGCTCACTGAAAGCTCCTGTGAATTGTCGAGGAGTCGTGGTCCGGGCCGAGCAGGCCCTTCCACTACTGCTTGGCTTACGGGGGTGGAGGTCAGCCCTCGACCGTGATGCCCATGGAACGGGCGGTGCCGGCGATGATCTTCGACGCGGCGTCCAGGTCGTTGGCGTTGAGGTCGGGCATCTTGGTCGTGGCGATCTCACGGACCTGGTCGGCGGTGATCTTCGCGACCTTGGTCTTGTGCGGCTCGCCGGAGCCCTTCTCCACACCCGCGGCCTTGAGGATCATCTTGGCTGCCGGCGGGGTCTTGGTGACGAAGGTGAAGGAACGGTCCTCGTAGACCGTGATCTCCACCGGGATGACCCAGCCGCGCTGCGACTCGGTCGCGGCGTTGTAGGCCTTGCAGAACTCCATGATGTTCACGCCGTGCTGACCCAGCGCGGGGCCGACCGGCGGGGCCGGGTTCGCGGCACCGGCCTGGATCTGGAGCTTGATGAGCCCCGTGACCTTCTTCTTCTTGGGAGGCATGACTCTCCGGGTCCTTTCGGTTCGGGTCCTGCCCGCGTCATGGGACAACCCGGACGCAGGCATACCGCACAACGATAACGGGTATAGATGCGCGGCTGAAAACCGAGCAGGTCAGGCGGACGCTCGCACGCCCGCCTGACCTGTTCGGAAGCTGTGTGCCAGAAGGACTGTCCTGGACTAGTTCTTCTGGATCTGGTCGAAGGAGAGCTCGACCGGCGTCTCCCGGCCGAAGATCTCCACCAGGCCCTTGACCTTCTTGGAGTCGGGGTTGATCTCGTTGATGGTCGCCTGCAGCGTGGCGAACGGGCCGTCGGTGACGGTGACCGAGTCGCCGACCTCGAAGTCCAGCACCTGGACCTCGACCTTGCGCTGCGGGGCCGGCTTGCCCTCGGCCTCGGCGGCCTCGCGGGCGGCCTTCTCCTCGGCCTCCGGGGCGAGCATCTTGACGATCTCGTCCAGCGTCAGCGGGTACGGGTCGTAGGCGTTGCCCACGAAACCGGTGACACCGGGGGTGTTGCGGACGACGCCCCAGGACTCGTTCGTCAGGTCCATACGGACCAGGACGTAGCCCGGGAGCTTGTTCTGCTTGATCGTCTTGCGGTCGCCGTTCTTGATCTGGACGACCTCTTCCTGCGGCACCTCGGCCTGGAAGATGTAGTCCTCGACGTTCAGCGAGACGGCGCGCTGCTCCAGGTTGGTCTTCACCCGGTTCTCGTAACCCGCGTACGTGTGGATGACGTACCACTCGCCGGGCAGCGTCCGCAGTTCGTCGCGGAGCTTCTCGACGGGGTCGCGGTCGTCCTCGGGCTCTTCGGCCTCCTCGGCCGCTTCCTCGGCCTCGGTGGTCTCGTCCGCCTCGGCGCTCTCGTCCGCGGTGGTGTCGGCAGCCTCGGCCTCGTCGAAGGCCTCGGTGTCCTCGACGTCCGCGCCCTCGACGGCGGCGAGCGCGTCCTCGGCGGACTCGGCCCCTTCGCCGTAAGGCTCAACGGCGTCGTTCACGTTCGGGTCAGACACGGTGGCTGCTTCTTCCTGGATACAAGGGGTGGAACATGCGAAAAGGAGCGCCGGATACCTCGGCGCTCTTCGCTCTCGGCTCAGCCGAAGACGTACTTGGCGGCGTGGCTGAGACCATAGTCGATCAGGGTGACCAGACCGATCATCACGACGACGAAGACGATCACGGCGGTCGTGTACGACGTCAGCTGGTTGCGGGTCGGCCAGACGACCTTGCGGAGCTCCGCGATGATCTGGCGGTAGAAGAGCGCGAGACGCTTCAGCGGACCCTTCTTGGCCCGCTTGCCGCCCTTGCGGGTCTTCTTGGAGTCCGGCGCCTCGTCCTGGGCATCAGGCATGTCGATGGAGCCCACGGCGTCCGTCACTCGTCCTCACCTGATTCCGGGTCGTGGCCGTGCCGCGCCCGGTCAGAGCCCGCACGGCGGTGCATTGCTGTACGTACATGCGCACACATCCTGGCGAAGGTGTGTGTAGCAGGGCCGGAGGGACTTGAACCCCCAACCGCTGGTTTTGGAGACCAGTGCTCTACCAATTGAGCTACGACCCTTTGTGTGTCCCCCAACGTACCGCATCCGACCGGATGCTTGGTGTGCACCGGCTGAGTGCGGGCCGCTGAAGGCCAACGAGGTGAGAGTGTACGTGTTCCTGGGCCGGGCGTCGAACAGAAAGTATCCGGCGGTCACCGCTCCGGCTGGAGATCGTCCCGCCCGCGGCGGACCGGCGGCGTCGATCCGGACTGGTGTTCAGGGGTTTGCCCGGTGTTGTTCAGTACGTGAAACCCCCGTGCCGCGTGGGTTTCCGGTCTGGAACGATGGGCTCCATGAGCGCTGCAACCCCTCCCACCGAGCGCCGGGTCTCCGCCCGAGTCGGCGCGATCTCCGAGTCCGCCACCCTCGCCGTGGACGCCAAGGCCAAGGCCCTCAAGGCCGCCGGGCGACCGGTGATCGGCTTCGGCGCCGGTGAGCCCGACTTCCCGACGCCGGACTACATCGTCGAGGCCGCGATCGAGGCCTGCAAGAACCCGAAGTACCACCGGTACACGCCGGCCGGCGGTCTGCCGGAGCTGAAGGCCGCGATCGCCGCCAAGACGCTGCGCGACTCCGGCTACGAGGTCGACCCGTCGCAGATCCTGGTCACCAACGGCGGCAAGCAGGCCATCTACGAGGCCTTCGCCGCGATCCTCGACCCGGGCGACGAGGTCATCGTCCCGGCGCCGTACTGGACGACGTACCCGGAGTCGATCCGGCTGGCCGGCGGTGTCCCGGTCGAGGTGGTCGCCGACGAGACGACCGGCTACCGGGTGAGCGTGGAGCAGCTGGAGGCGGCCCGCACCGAGAAGACGAAGGTCGTCCTGTTCGTCTCCCCGTCGAACCCGACCGGCGCGGTCTACGGCGAGGCCGAGACCGAGGCGATCGGCAAGTGGGCCGTCGAGCACGGCCTGTGGGTGCTGACCGACGAGATCTACGAGCACCTGGTCTACGGCGACGCCGTGTCCGTGTCGCTGCCCGCGCTCCTGCCCGAGCTGCGCGACAAGTGCATCGTGGTCAACGGTGTGGCGAAGACGTACGCGATGACGGGCTGGCGGGTCGGCTGGATCATCGGCCCGAAGGACGTGGTGAAGGCCGCGACCAACCTCCAGTCGCACGCCACGTCGAACGTGTCCAACGTCGCCCAGGTGGCCGCACTGGCCGCCGTCTCGGGCGACCTGGACGCGGTCGCGACGATGCGGGAGGCGTTCGACCGGCGGCGCAAGACCATCGTCCGGATGCTCGACGAGATCGACGGCGTGGTCTGCCCGGAGCCCGAGGGCGCGTTCTACGCCTACCCCTCGGTGAAGGCGCTGATCGGCAAGGAGATCCGGGGCAAGCGGCCGCAGAGCTCGGTCGAGCTGGCCGCGCTCATCCTGGAGGAGGCCGAGGTCGCGGTGGTGCCGGGTGAGGCGTTCGGCACGCCGGGCTACCTGCGGCTGTCGTACGCGCTGGGCGACGAGGACCTCGTCGAGGGCGTGAGCCGGATCCAGAAGCTGCTGGCGGAGGCGCGCGACTGACGTCGTCCTTCCGCCCCAGGGGCGCCCGGGTCTCTTCCCGTGCGCCCCTGTTTGTTTGTGCGAGCAAGACCACGAAAGGGGAAAGCCCTACCGGGACGGCGCGGACGTGCGGCAGGATCGGCGAATGGAGCGTGTACGTGATCTCTCTGAACTGCCGAAAGCCCATCTGCACCTGCACTTCACCGGGTCCATGCGGCCCACCACTCTGCTGGAACTGGCCGACAAGTACGGCGTGCGCCTGCCCGAGGCGCTCACCGACGCGCTGACCAGTGGGGAATCGCCGAAACTGCGGGCCACGGACGAGCGCGGCTGGTTCCGCTTCCAGCGGCTGTACGACGCGGCGCGCTCGTGCCTGAGGGAGCCCGAGGACATCCAGCGGCTGGTGCGGGAGGCGGCGGAGGAGGACGTACGGGACGGCTCCGGCTGGCTGGAGATCCAGGTCGACCCGACGTCGTACGCGCCCCGGCTGGGCGGGCTGATCCCGGCGCTGGAGATCATCCTCGACGCGGTGGACTCGGCGTCCCGCGACACCGGGCTCGGCATGCGGGTGCTGGTGGCCGCCAACCGTATGAAGCACCCCCTGGACGCCCGCACGCTGGCCCGGCTGGCCGTGCGCTACGCCGACCGGGGGATCGTCGGCTTCGGGCTCTCCAACGACGAACGGCGCGGGATGGCCCGCGACTTCGACCGGGCGTTCGCCATCGCGCGCGAGGGCGGGCTGCTGTCGGCCCCGCACGGGGGCGAGCTGACGGGCCCCGCGTCGGTGCGGGACTGCCTGGACGACCTGGAGGCGCACCGGATCGGGCACGGTGTGCGGGCGGCCGAGGACCCGCGGCTGCTGAAGCGCCTCGCGGACCGGGGCGTCACCTGCGAGGTGTGCCCGGCGTCGAACGTCGCCCTCGGCGTGTACGACAAGCCGGAGGACGTGCCGCTGCGCACGCTGTTCGAGGCGGGCGTGCCGATGGCGCTGGGCGCGGACGACCCGCTGCTGTTCGGTTCCCGGCTGGCGGCACAGTACGAGATCGCCCGCCGGCACCACGGCTTCACCGATGCGGAGCTCGCCGAGCTGGCCCGGCAGTCCGTACGGGGGTCGGCGGCGCCTCAGGACGTCAAGGAGAAGCTGCTGTCGGGCGTCGACGCCTGGCTGGCCGCCCCGGCCGCCTGAAGTGGGCCAGGGGCGAGTACGCCCGGAAGCCGATGTCCAGCTCCGTCCCCCGTCCCCCGTCCCCCGGACAGGGGCAGCAGCGTGGTGAGCGAGGCGCCGAGCACGTCGTACCCCTTGCCCGCCCCCTTGTCGAGCGGGCCGTGGCCGGCCGCCCGGCCGAGTTGCAGGGACGCGGCGGCGAAGGTGTCCCGCGCGCCGGACAGGAACAGCGTCCGGGCGTGGACGGCGAGCTGGATGCGGTCGGCCCGGGGCAGGCGGTCCCAGCGCCGCTCCCAGCGCTCCTCCCAGGCCGAGCCGTGGCGCGCGGTGCGCCGTTCGTCGGTGCGGACGGTCCGCGGGACGCCCTGAGTGAGTCCGCGGCGCAGGGCGGGCCACACGGAGGGCCGCAGCCCGAGCGACTGGTGGGCGAGCACCAGGTCGACGGGCACGCCCGGGGCGTGGTCCCGGGGCACACTCCGCCGGAGGGGGACGTGGACGACCGTGTGCGGGGAGTACGCCGCGAAGGAGAACAGCCCGGCGAGGCGCGCCAGTCCGTCGTGGTCCCCGACCAGGTGGCCCCAGCCGCGCATCGGGTCGCTGAGCGTGGTGTGCCGCAGCGCGGGGCGCGGCTGGACGACCCGGAAGGCGTACCGGCCGGCGCGCGGCCGGAACTCGTCCACCCTCAGCCGCACGGAGGCTCCCTCATGACGTCAGGGATACGCGCGACGGGCCGGGCGCGGCAACGGAATGACGCGGTCCCGGCGGGGTCCGTGCCGTTCAGAGGCCGACGCCGACCATGACGGGCTCGTTCACCAGGGTGATCCCGAACGCCTCCCGGACGCCCGCCACGACCTCGCGGGCCAGGGCCAGCAGGTCCTCCGTGGTGGCGTCGCCGCGGTTGGTGAGCGCGAGGGTGTGCTTCGTGGAGATGCGGGCGGGCCCGCTGCCGTACCCCTTGGTGAAGCCGGCCTTGTCGATCAGCCAGGCCGCGGAGGTCTTGGTCCGTCCCTCGCCGGCGGGATAGGCGGGCGGCTCGACGCCTTCCCCCAACCGCTCCCGTACACGCGTACGAAATGCGGCGAACGTCTCGTCGTCGAGGATCGGGTTGGTGAAGAAGGAGCCGGCCGACCAGGTGTCGTGGTCCTCGGGGTCCAGCACCATGCCCTTGCCCGCGCGGAGCTTCAGCACCGTGTCACGGGCGGTGGCCAGCGGGACCCGCTCGCCGGGCACCACGCCGAGCACGCGGGCCGTCTCCGCGTACTTGACCGGGCCGGACAGTCCGCCGGCGTCCTCCAGCCGGAAGCGCACCCGCAGGACGACGTAGCGCTCGGGGTCGGCCTTGAAGCGGCTGTGGCGGTAGGAGAAGGCGCACTCCTCGTTGCCGAGGGTGACGGTCTCGCGGGTGCGGCGGTCGTAGGCGACGACCTCGGTGAGGGTGGAGGAGACCTCCTGGCCGTACGCCCCGACGTTCTGGATCGGGGTGGCGCCCGCCGAGCCGGGGATGCCGGCCAGGCACTCGACGCCGGCGAGACCCGCCTCCACGGTGCGGGCGACGGCGTCGGTCCACACCTCGCCGGCGGCCAGCTCCAGGTGCGCGCCGTCCAGGGTGAAGCCCCGGGTGGCGACGACGAGGGCGGTGCCGTCGAAGCCCTTGTCGCCGATGACCAGGTTGGAGCCGCCGCCGATGACCAGCAGCGGCGTACCGCTGTCGTCGGCCTCGCGGACGGCGGCGATCACCTCGTCGTCGGTCGTCGCGGTGACCAGCCGGGTCGCGGGGCCGCCCAGCCGGAAGGTGGTCAGCGGGGCCAGGGGGGCGTCGTGGAGTTCCTGCACGGGCCCAAGACTACGAGACGGCACCGACAAGCCCCCGTCCCCGCCGTGTCCGGCTCGGCTCAGCCCAGCCGGACGACCGCCCGTGACATGCCCAGCACCTTCTGTCCGGCGCTGGTCGCGGTGAGGTCGACGCGGACCGTGTGGTCGTCGAGCTTGGCGACGACCTTGCCGCTGACCTCGATGGTGGCGCCCTGGTCGTCGTCGGGGACGACGACCGGCCGGGTGAAGCGGACGCCGTACTCGACGACCGCGCCCGGGTCGCCCGTCCAGTCGGTCACCACGCGGATCGCCTCGGCCATGGTGAACATGCCGTGCGCGATGACGTCGGGGAGGCCGACCTCCTTGGCGAACTTCTCGTTCCAGTGGATGGGGTTGAAGTCGCCGGAGGCGCCCGCGTACTGGACGAGGGTGGCCCGGGTCACGGGGAACGTCTGCGCGGGCAGTTCGGTGCCGACCTCGACGTCGGCGTAGGAGATCTTCGCCGTCATGGTGTTGCTCACGCCTCCTCGGCCGCGCGGGCCACCAGCTTGGTCCAGGCGGTCACGACGTGCTCGCCGTCCTGGTCGTGCACCTCGCCCCGGATGTCCAGTATGTCGTTGCCCGCCATCGACTTGACCGCCTCGATGGTCGAGGTGACCGTGAGCCGGTCACCGGCGCGCACGGGACGGACGTAGGCGAACCTCTGGTCGCCGTGCACCACCCGGCTGTAGTCGAGGCCGAGCTGCGGGTCGGCGACGACCTGTCCGGCGGCCTTGAAGGTGATCGAGAACACGAAGGTGGGCGGGGCGATCACATCGGGGTGGCCGAGCGCCTTGGCGGCCTCCGCGTCCGTGTACGCCGGGTTGGTGTCCCCCACCGCCTCGGCGAACTCGCGGATCTTCTCCCGGCCCACCTCGTAGGGCTCGGTGGGCGGGTAGCTCCGCCCCACGAAGGACTGGTCGAGCGCCATGCGCGCGGCACCTCCTGTGTCTGACTGTGTCCGACCGGTCCACCCGGTCCGACTGATCCACCTGGTCTGCCTGCGGCCGGCCGGTCCTGACCGTGGCCGGCCGACGGGAAAACGACACGAGGCCGCCCCCCTGGCTGGGGGGACGGCCTCGCGTACGAGCCTGTTTTATCGCGTTTCGCGGTGCGCGGTGTGCGCGTTGCAACGCGGGCAGTGCTTCTTCATCTCAAGACGGTCCGGGTTGTTACGCCGGTTCTTCTTGGTGATGTAGTTCCGCTCCTTGCACTCCACGCAGGCCAGCGTGATCTTCGGGCGGACGTCGGTGGCAGCCACGTGAGTGCTCCTTGACGAACGGATTGACTGTATTTACGCAATGAAGAGTAGCCGATCGAAGGACCGACCCCGCAATCGGCTACTGTCTGTAGCGGTGACCGGACTTGAACCGGTGACACAGCGATTATGAGCCGCTTGCTCTACCGACTGAGCTACACCGCTGTGATGCGATCGGGCCCCGCCTTTCGGCGGGAACCTCACACACCAGAGCCCCAAAACGGAATCGAACCGTTGACCTTCTCCTTACCATGGAGACGCTCTGCCGACTGAGCTATTGGGGCGAGCGATGAAGACATTACACGGTCCGCCGCCGTTCGCCCAAATCCGTTTCGGCCCCCTCTCCCGGGGCGGACCACACCGGTACGACTATTGGGCTCCTCCCGGCGGGGAACGGGCCCCCGGCCTAGGCTCGGACTCACTCTGCGTGATCTTGCCTGCGTGACCTCGTCCTCCGCGCGCAGCCCGAGCCCCTGGAACGCGATGCCCGACAGCCGGCCGCAGCCACCGTCCCGTCCGCCCTCGTCCTCGGGTCCGGCTCCGGGGCCGGCCGCGGTCGATCCGGCCCCGCTGCTGCTGTGCGGCGCGCGTCTCGCCGACGGCCGGACCGTGGACGTACGGCTGGGCGGCGGGCGCATCGAGGCGGTCGGTACGGCCGGCAGCCTGGCGGCGGACGGCACGCGTGCGTGCGGCACACGGATCGACCTCACCGGCTATCTGCTCCTGCCGGCCCCCGCGGAGCCTCACGCCCACGCGGACACCGCCCTGTCCGCCGACGCCGGCGGCCCCGTCCCGTACGACCCGCGGGACGTCCAGGGCCGCGCGACGGAGGCGGCACTGCTCCAGCTCGGGCACGGCGCGACGGCGCTGCGGGCGCATGTGCGCGTGGGCGACGTGGCCGGGCTCGGCGCGCTGACCGCCGTGCTGCGGGCGGAGCGCTCGCTGCGCGGTCTGGCCGAACTGACGACGGTGGCGGTGCCTCGGGTACTGACCGGGGTCGCCGGGGCGGACGGGCTCGCGGCGCTGCGGGACGCTGTGAAGATGGGCGCGTCCGTGGTGGGCGGCTGCCCCGATCTCGACCCCGACCCCACGGGGTACGTGGAGGCGGTCCTGGAGGTCGCCGCCGAACACGGCTGCCCCGTCGACCTGCACACGGACGCCGCCGACCCCGCCCATACGGCCCGGTTCGCGGCCATGGCGGGCGGACTGCGGCCGGGGGTCGCCCTCGGCCCGTGCGGTGGTCTCGCCCGGCTGCCCGCCGAGCCGGCCGCGCGGACCGCGGACCGGCTGGCGGCGGCCGGGGTGACGGTGGTGTGCCTGCCGCAGGGCGGCTGCGGCGCCGTGGACCGCCGGGGCACGGCGCCGGTACGGCTGCTGCGGTCGGCGGGGGTCCGGGTCGCCGCCGGGAGCGGTGCCCTGCGGGACGTGTCGAACCCGGTGGGCCGCGGTGACCCGCTGGAGGCGGCGTACCTGCTGGCCTCCCGCCACGGGCTGTCCGCCGAGGACGCCTACGCCGCGGTGAGCTCGTCGGCGCGGGCGGCCCTGGGGCTGCCCGAGGTTCGCGTGGAGGCGGGTTTCCCGGCCGAGCTGCTGGCGGTCCGCGGGGACGGGCTCCCGGGGGCTCTGTCGCTGGGGTACAGCCGCATCGTGGTGCACGGGGGGCGGGTGGTGGCGCGGACGAGCGCGGTGCGGGAGTACTGCGGCCCGGCGGCGTCCTCGGCGGCGTCGGCTTCCTCGGCTTCCTCGGCCTCGTCGGACTCGTCGATTTCGTCGGCTCCGTCGACGGAGGGGGAACCGGGGCTTCCCCGGCAGGGCCGGGGCACCGCGTAGAGCAGGGCGGGTCCCTGTGGCGTCGCGCGGCGGATGGGGTGGCCCCGGCGTACGGTCGGAGACATGCGCATTGTCATCGCTGGTGGTCATGGTCAGATCGCGCTGCGGCTGGAGCGGCTGCTCGCCGCGCGCGGGGACGAGGCGGCGGGCATCATCCGTAAACCCGAACAGGCCGACGAGCTGCGGCGCCTGGGCGCCGAACCGGTCGTGCTCGACCTGGAGTCGGCGACGGTGGAGGAGGTCGCCGAACGGCTGGAGGGGGCGGACGCGGCGGTGTTCGCGGCGGGCGCCGGGCCGGGCAGCGGTGCGGGCCGCAAGGAGACGGTGGACAGGGCGGCGGCGGTCCTCTTCGCCGACGCGGCCGTCCGCGCGGGCGTACGGCGTTTCGTGATCGTGTCGTCCATGGGCGCGGACCCCGCCCACGAGGGCGACGAGGTCTTCGACGTGTACCTGCGCGCCAAGGGCGAGGCGGACGCGTACGTACGCGGTCTGGACGCCCTGGACTGGACGGTCCTGCGGCCGGGTCGGCTCACCGACGACGCCGGGACCGGCCTGGTCCGCCTGGAGGCCCACACGGGTCGCGGCCCGGTCCCGCGCGACGACGTGGCCGCCGTGCTGGCGGAGCTGGTGGACACCCCCGCGACGGCCGGTCTGACCCTGGAGCTGATCAGCGGCCCCGCGCCGGTGTCGGTGGCCGTGAAGTCGGTGGCCGGCAACTAGAAGAGAGGCATCTGCCCCGGGAACTCCGGCACCGCGTAACCGTCCAGCGAGGGCTGCTCCGCACCGAGCGGAGCGTGCCTGCGCGAGCCGGGGCACGAGGTCAGTTCCCCGCTCCCCCGGGCGCCGGGCGGATCGTGTCGCGCGTACCGCCCGGCGACGACGGCGATCTCACGACGGCACTCGGGGCAGGAACGACGACGGGACGACATGGGGCCAGTGTGCCCTGGCGCCTCCACCCGCGAACAGCACGCGCCCGCGGACACGAAGAGACCCCCTCCGGACTGCGTTTCCGCAGTCCGGAGGGGGTCTTCCCCAGTGTGGCGGCGCCAGGATTCGAACCTGGGAAGGCTGAGCCGGCAGATTTACAGTCTGCTCCCTTTGGCCGCTCGGGCACACCGCCTGGGTTGCTGCCGTCGAACCGCTTTTCGGCGGTGCTCCCTGGCAACGACGTAAACAATACCCGATGGACAGGGGTGCTTCGCCACCCGATTGATCGCCACCCGGAGGCCGGGGGGTGACTAGGCTGGTCCGGATGCGGCCAGGGACCGATGCCGGGCTCGGGGGGCCGCTTCACGTACGCCGGTACGCACCCGGTGCGCAGCCCGGTACGCACCCCGATACAAGGAGCCACAGGACATGGCCGACTCCAGTTTCGACATCGTCTCGAAGGTCGAGCGGCAGGAGGTCGACAACGCCCTCAACCAGACCGCCAAGGAGATCTCGCAGCGCTACGACTTCAAGGGCGTGGGCGCCTCGATCTCGTGGTCCGGGGAGAAGATCCTCATGGAGGCGAACTCCGAGGACCGGGTGAAGGCCGTCCTCGACGTCTTCCAGTCCAAGCTGATCAAGCGGGGCATCTCCCTGAAGGCCCTGGACGCGGGTGAGCCCCAGCTCTCGGGCAAGGAGTACAAGATCTTCGCGTCGATCGAGGAGGGCATCTCCCAGGAGAACGCGAAGAAGGTCGCGAAGATCATCCGCGATGAGGGTCCGAAGGGCGTGAAGGCCCAGGTGCAGGGCGACGAGCTGCGGGTCAGCTCCAAGAGCCGTGACGACCTGCAGACCGTCATCGCGCTGCTCAAGGGCAAGGACTTCGACTTCGCCCTGCAGTTCGTGAACTACCGGTAGGTCCGGTCGGCCGGGCCGGGACCGGTGGCGTTCGCGCGCCGCACGGGCACGAGGAAGGGTGGGCACCCGCGCGGTGACCGCCCTTCTCGCCTGCCGGCCGCAATTCGGGGCGTGGTGCGCGGTGCCCGGTCAGTCGCGTGAGTGGCCGAACAGGATGCGGTAGGCGATCAGGAGGACCAGGGAGCCGCCGATCGCGGCGGCCCAGGTGGTGCCGTCGTAGAAGTCCTTGGTGATCGGGTGGTCGAGCCAACGCGCCGATATCCAGCCGCCGATGAAGGCGCCGGCGACGCCGATCAGCGTCGTGCCGATGAGGCCCCCCGGGTCACGGCCGGGCAGCAGGAACTTCGCTATGGCTCCGGCCAGCAGCCCCAGGATGATCCAGCCGATGATCGTCATGCTGTACACCTGCCCCTTTCCCGCTGTTCTCGCACCTTGGAAGACGCCGTGCGTATACATGCCGGTTGCATGTGATCGGTAGGGTGCGACCTCATGACAGACACGTCCGGTCCCGCGCTGCGGCGCACACTCGGCGTCGGCGATGCCGTGGTCATCGGTCTCGGCTCGATGGTGGGAGCCGGGATCTTCGCCGCCCTGGCGCCCGCCGCGCACGCGGCCGGTTCCGGGCTGCTCCTCGGGCTGGCGGTCGCCGCCGTGGTCGCCTACTGCAACGCCACGTCGTCGGCGCGCCTCGCCGCCCTCTACCCGGCCTCGGGCGGCACGTACGTGTACGGGCGCGAGCGGCTCGGGGACTTCTGGGGCTACCTCGCGGGCTGGGCGTTCGTGGTCGGGAAGACGGCCTCCTGCGCGGCGATGGCCCTCACCGTGGGCGCGTACGTCTGGCCGGGGCAGGCGCATGCCGTGGCGGTGGCCGCCGTGGTGGCGCTGACCGCGGTGAACTACGGCGGTGTCCAGAAGTCCGCGTGGCTGACGCGGGCGATCGTGGGTGTGGTCCTGGCTGTCCTCGCTTCCGTGGTGGTGGTGTGCCTGACGTCGGGGGAAGCCGAAGCCGGGCGGCTGGGCATCGGGGTCTCCGGCGGTGTCGGCGGGGTGCTGCAGGCGGCCGGTCTGCTGTTCTTCGCCTTCGCCGGGTACGCCCGTATCGCGACCCTCGGTGAGGAGGTCCGGGACCCGGCGCGCACCATCCCCCGGGCGATCCCGCTGGCCCTGGGTATCGCGCTGGCCGTGTACGCGGCCGTCGCTGTGGCCGTCCTCTCGGTACTGGGGCCGAAGGGGCTGGGCGACGCCACCGCGCCGCTCGCCGACGCGGTGCGGGCCGCCGGTGTTCCCGGGCTGGTGCCGGTGGTGCGGGTGGGAGCGGCGGTGGCCGCGCTGGGCTCTCTGCTCGCCCTGATCCTGGGGGTCTCACGGACGACACTGGCCATGGCCCGGGACCGGCATCTGCCGGGTGCCCTCGCCGCCGTGCACCCGCGGTTCCAGGTGCCGCACCGGGCGGAGCTGGCCGTGGGCGCGGTGGTCGCCGTCCTGGCCGCCACGGTGGATGTGCGGGGTGCGATCGGGTTCTCCTCCTTCGGTGTACTGGCGTACTACGCGGTGGCCAACGCCTCGGCCTGGACACTCGGTCCACGGCCGGCGACGCGGGTGGTGCCGGCCGTGGGGCTCGCCGGGTGCCTGGTGCTGGCGTTCTCACTGCCGTGGGTTTCGGTGGCCGCGGGTGCGGGGGTGCTGGTGGCGGGGGTGGCGGCCTACGGAGTGCGGCGGGGGGCAGGGGCGGGCGGCAGCCGGTAGCCGTGGCGGGTAGCGGGTAACCAGCGGCCGGGGCGAGTGGCCGGTAGCCGGTGGCCGTGGCGGGTTCCGGGTGCGAGGTGGGTCGTGTGCGCAGGTGCGGCGGGTTTCCCGGGTGTGTCCGGAACTTTCGGGCCTTGAGTTCCGGGATGTTTTCCAGGGTGCCGCGGCGCTCTTCGCGAAGCCCGGTCAGGGCGCCGGCGTCCCGCGGCCAGCGGAACCGGTCCAGGGGGCCAGGTCCATCCCCTCGTTCTCCTCCTCGTACCAGCCCGTGCCCTGGACCCAGGAGCTGAGCCAGTCCGCGAGGCCGGGCGCGTCGAGGAACCAGGCGTGGTCGGGGTCGCCCGGGTTGGGTTCGAAGAGGAGGACGGTGGCCCGGGGCGAGCGGCAGTCCACACAGGCGTACATGCCGCAGCCCCAGTGGGATATGGGCAGCACTCCCTCGGGCCAGGGCCAGTCGGGGTCCTCGCGGCCGCTCTCGCGGTGGGCGAGGTACTGGGCCACGGCGGCGGGTTCACCGGAGGGCGCGCTGTCCAGCAGGGGCAGCAGTCCGTACTCGGGGCCGAATCCGCCGTCCGCTATACGCAGATAGAGCTCGGCGAGCAGCGGGGGCAGGGCGAAGCCCAGCGTGGCCTCGGCGCGTGCCAGGGTGGCCGCGTCGATGGGCTCGGGGAGGGAAGGCCAGCCCCATGGGCGGGTGTTGCGGGCCTTGTCCGCCACCTGTGTCAGCAACTGCTCGTGCTCGGTCATGTGTTCATGATGCGGTCCGCCACTGACATCCGCCCGGCCCTGTGGACAACCTCCGGCCTGTGGACAACGCCCGGGTCATGACACGACCGACGAGGGCGCCTCCCGCCTCACCCGCGCTGTGTGAACGACTGGTCCGTCCGCACGATCTCGCGGCCCAGCGGGAACAGTGAGACCGGGATCAGCTTGAAGTTGGCGATGCCGAGCGGGATTCCGATGATCGTCACGCACAGGGCGATGCCGGTGAGGATGTGGCCGAGCGCCAGCCACCAGCCCGCCAGGATCAGCCACAGCACGTTGACGAGGAAGGACGGAGCTCCCGCGTCCCGGCGTTCGACCGTCGTGTACCCGAAGGGCCACAGGGCGTAGACACCGATGCGGAAGGCTGCGACGCCGAAGGGGATGCCGATGACGGTGATGCACAGCAGCAGGCCCGCCAGCAGGTAGCCGAGGAACAGCCAGAAGCCGCTGAAGACGAGCCATATGAGATTCAGGATGGTCTTCACTGGTGGTGACCTGCCATCTTCTCGAGCCGGGCGATGCGTTCCGCCATCGGCGGGTGGGTGGAGAACATCTTCGAGAACCCCTGGCCCGGGCGGAACGGGTTGGCGATCATCATGTGGCTGGCCGTCTCGATGCGGGGCTCGGGGGGCAGGGGAAGTTGTTTGGTGCCGTGTTCCAGTTTGCGCAGGGCGCCGGCGAGGGCGAGGGGATCGCCGGTGAGCTGGGCACCGGAGGCGTCGGCCTCGTACTCCCGGGAGCGGCTGATGGCCAGCTGGATGAGGGACGCGGCGAGCGGGCCGAGAATCATGATCAGCAGCATGCCGAGGAGGCCGGGGCCGTCGTCGTCGTCCGAGCGGCCGATCGGGATCAGCCAGGCGAAGTTGACCAGGAACATGATCACGGAGGCGAGGGCTCCGGCGACCGAGGAGATCAGGATGTCACGGTTGTAGACGTGGCTGAGCTCGTGGCCGATGACGCCGCGCAGCTCCCGCTCGTCGAGCAGGCGCAGGATGCCTTCGGTACAGCACACGGCCGCGTTGCGCGGGTTGCGGCCGGTGGCGAAGGCGTTGGGGGCCTCGGTCGGGGAGATGTACAGGCGCGGCATGGGCTGGCGGGCCTGGGTGGAGAGGTCGCGGACCATGCGGTACAGCCCCGGGGCCTCGAACTCGCTCACCGGGCGGGCGCGCATCGCGCGCAGGGCCAGCTTGTCGCTGTTCCAGTACGCGTACGCGTTGGTGCCCAGCGCGATCAGGACGGCGACGACGAGCCCCGTGCGGCCGAAGAAGCTGCCGATGACGATGATGAGTGCGGACAGTCCCCCGAGGAGGACCGCTGTCCTGAGCCCGTTGTGCCGGCGGTGCACGGTACGCCCTCCAAGTCGTGCGGCAGGGGGACCCTTGCTTGCTGATCTTCCTTCTGACCTGCGCTGCCCACTGGTCTCGCGGTGTCACGTCCAGTGGACCCTCCCGTACCGGTCAACGCCAGGCGAAGGGCACTAGTTCCCTTGTGCGCGCGGTGGCGCGTGTCAACCGTCCGGGTGACGGCGGTCCGGAGCGTGCCGGGTGGCACGCGCGCGTGCCCGAATGGGCGGTTCCTCAGAAGAGCCCGGTGCCGGTGAAGCGCAGGACCAGCTGGGGTGCGCCGGACAGGGCGACGCCGAGGACGCCGGTCAGGGCGAGGGCGGCGGTGAGGGGGGCGGGGAGCCGGTGCTTGACCGGTTCGCCCTCGGGGGCGCGGAACAGCAGGGCCGTCCACTGGAGGTAGTAGACCAGCGCGATGACGACGTTGACGGCCATGACGACGGCGAGCCAGCCCAGTCCGGCGTCGACGGCCGCGGAGAACACGGTGACCTTGGCGAAGAGGCCGATGATGCCCGGCGGGAGTCCGGCGAGGCAGAGCAGGAAGAAGCCCAGGAGGAGCGCGGTGAGGGGGTTGGAGGCGTGGAGGCCGCGGTAGTCGGCGACGCGGTTGAGGCGGTGCGCGCGGCCGACGAGGGCGGCCACGGCGAACGCGCCCAGGTTCACGGCGCCGTACATGAGGGCGTAGGCGACGGTGGAGCCGATCGATTTCTCGGGGTCGCCGGAGTACGCGGCGGCGGCGATCGGCACCAGGAGGTAGCCGGCCTGGCCGACGGACGACCAGGCGAGGAGGCGTACCGCGCTGTACGCGCGCGTGGCCTGCTGTCTGAGGGCGCCCACGTTGCCGACGGTCATGGTGAGGGCGGCCAGCGCGGCGAGGGCCGGGCCCCAGACGTCGGCGTACGAGGGGAGGGCGACGACGGTGACGAGGATCAGGCCGGAGAAGCCGACCGCCTTGCCGATGACCGACAGGTAGGCGGCGATCGGCAGGGGGGCGCCCGCGTAGGTGTCGGGGACCCAGAAGTGGAAGGGGACGGCGGCGGTCTTGAAGGCGAAGCCGATGAGGGTGAGGACGACACCGGTCTGGGTGAGGGTGTGGAACTGTCCGTCGACGTCCTGGACGCGTTCGGCGACCAGGGTGAGGTGGAGGGTCCCGGTGGCGGCGTAGACGAAGCTGATGCCCAGCAGGCTGACGGCGGTGGCGGTGACGGAGGACAGGAAGAACTTCAGGGCCGCTTCGGAGGACTTCCGGTCGCCGTGCCTGAGGCCGACCAGGGCGAAGGCGGGCAGGGAGGCGACCTCCAGGGCGACGACGAGGGTCGCGAGGTCGCGGGAGGCGGGCAGGAGGGCGGCGCCGGCCGCGGAGGAGAGGAACAGGAACCAGTACTCGCCCTCGGGAAGCCGTTTGCCCTCGTCCTTCAGGGCGGTGACGGACAGGAGGGCGGTCAGGAGGGCGCCGCCGAGGACCAGGAACTGGATGACGAGGGTGAAACGGTCCGCGGTGTAGCTGCACACGCCTTCGTCGCCGACCAGGCAGAAGGTGCCGCGGTCGGCGTCGAGGAGGGGCAGCAGCATCAGTGTGGCGGCGGCGAGTCCGGCCACCGAGAGCCAGCCGAGGAGCGGTTTCCGCCTCTCGTCGGCGAACAGGTCGGCGACGAGGACGACGAGTCCGACGACCGCCGTGATGGTGGGTGGCGCGATGGCCAGCCAGTCGACGGACTGGACGAGGGAGCTCATCGGGTGCCTCCTGCGAGGAGCTGCTGCACGGCCGGGTCGGTCAGGCCGAGGAGGGCCCCCGGCCAGAGGCCGGCGACGACGGTGAGGACGACCAGCGGGGTCCAGGCCGCGAACTCGTAGGAGCGCACGTCGGTGAGTTCCGGGGCGTCCTGGGGCGCGGCGCCCATGCAGACCCTGCGGACCACGACCAGCAGGTACGCGGCCGTCAGCAGGGTGCCGAAGGCGCCGATGGCCATGAAGGTGAGGAAGGCGGGGCGGCTGAGGCCTTCGGCGGGGTCGAAGGCGCCGAAGAGGGCGAGCATCTCGCCCCAGAACCCGGCGAGGCCGGGCAGGCCGAGGGAGGCGACGGCGGCGAAGGCGAGCAGGCCGCCGAGGCGCGGGGCCTTGCCGTAGAGGGCGGCGCCGGTCTCCTGCGCGAGGGTGTCGAGGTCGGTGCTGCCGGTGCGGTCCTTGAGGGCGCCGACCAGGAAGAAGAGCAGGCCGGTGATGAGGCCGTGGGCGATGTTGGCGAACAGGGCGCCGTTGACGCCGGTCGGGGTCATGGTCGCGACACCGAGGAGGACGAAGCCCATGTGGCCGACGGAGGAGTAGGCGATGAGGCGTTTGAGGTCGCCCTTCGCGCCCCGCTTGGCGAGGGCCAGGCAGGCGAGGGATCCGTAGATGACGCCGACGACGGCGAACGCGGCGAGGTACGGCGCGAAGGTGCGGAAGCCGTCCGGCGCGGCGGGCAGCAGGATCCGCACGAACCCGTACGTGCCCATCTTCAGCAGGACACCGGCCAGCAGGACCGAGCCGACGGTCGGCGCGGCGGTGTGGGCGTCGGGCAGCCAGCTGTGCAGCGGCCACATCGGGGTCTTCACCGCGAGCCCGATCCCGATCGCCAGTACGGCGATGACCTGTACGGATGTGGTCAGGGACCGGCCGTTGTCAGTGGCGAGTGCCACCATGTCGAAGGTGCCCGCCTTGATTCCGATCAGGAGCAGGCCGAGCAGCATGACCACGGAGCCGAGCAGCGTGTAGAGGATGAACTTCCAGGCGGCCTCGGCCCGGCCCTCGCCGCCCCAGCGGGCGATGAGGAAGTACATCGGGATGAGGACCGTCTCGAAGGCGAGGAAGAAGAGGATCAGGTCGAGGACGGCGAAGGTCGCGAGGGTGCCGGACTCGAGGACGAGCAGCAGGGCGACGAAGGCCTTCGGGGATGGGCCCGTGGGCGGCTTGAAGTACGCGTGGAGCGCGCAGAGGAAGGTCAGCAGCGCGGTCAGGACCAGAAGGGGGAGGGAGATGCCGTCGGTGCCGAGGTGGATGCGCACGTCCAGTGCGGGGATCCAGCTGATGTCGGTCGTGGCCTGCATCCTCGACGGCTGGTCGTGGTCGAAGCCGAGCGCGAGGACGATCGCCGCGATGAGGATCGCGCCGGTGACGGTCACGCCGTGGCGGAGCACCGCCTGGCCGGGTGACTTCCCCTTCAGTCCGGGCGGGGCCGGCAGGAGGGCGGCGGCGGCGCCGAGGAGCGGGCCGGCGACGAGGAACGCCAGAAGGAACTGCATCACGGACTCGCTGATATCGATCACGCCTGCTCACGCTCCCGTGGCGACGAGGACGGCGGCGACCGCGAGGACGACGGTGCCGGCGAGCAGCGCGCTCACATAGGTCTGCAGATTGCCCGTCTGGGCCCGTCGTACGGCGGCGCCGAGCCAGCGGGGCAGCGTGCCAGCGCCGCGTACGTAGGTCTCGACGACCTCGCGGTCGAGGAACCGGACGAGGCTCGCGCCGGCCCGGACCGGGCGGACGAAGAGGGTCGTGTACACGGCGTCCAGGTGGAAGCCGGCGGCCGCGTGGCGGTGCAGCGGGCCGAGCAGCAGCCGTCCGGGGTCCGACGGGTCGGGCGCGTACGCGATGTCTCCGTAGGCCGGTTCGTGGGTGGCGATGGCCTCCGCCTCGACCCGTCCGGCATCGCCCTCGGGGTGGGCGGCGACGGCGCCGAGGGGGACGCGGGCGGCGTGCGCGGTGGTGTGCCGCCAGGTGGCGTAGGTGATGATGCCGCCGACCAGGGCCACGCCCGTGCCGAGCACGGAGGTGGTGAGCGTCGGGGTCAGGTCGTGGCCGTCGAACCAGTCGGGCAGCAGGCGGAAGGCGAACCCGCCGAGCGCGAGGGACGGTACGGCGAGCACCCACAGCACCGTGGTCATCGCCAGCGGCTGCCTGCCGTGGTCGGGTGCCTCGGTTCCGTACCCGCGGAAGGCCAGCAGCCACAGCCGCATCGCGTACGCGGCGGTGAGCAGGGCGGTGACGAGGCCGGCGAGGAGGACGATCCAGCCCGCCGCGGCGGGGGCGTGCTCGGTGTGGCCGGTGACGACGTGTTCGGCGACGCCGAGGACGGCCTCCTTGGAGAAGAAGCCGCTGAACGGCGGGATCGCGGCGAGCGCGAGGAGCGCCACGGTCATCGTCCAGTAGGCGTCGGGGACCCGGTCGCGCAGGTGGCCCATGCGGGACATGGCGGCCAGCGAGTTGGTGCCGGCGGCGTGGATGATCACGCCGGCCGCGAGGAACAGCAGCGCCTTGAAGGCACCGTGGGACAGGAGGTGGAAGACGGCGGCGCCGCGGTCGGCGACGGCGAGGGCGCTGGTCATGTAGCCGAGCTGGCCGATCGTCGAGTAGGCGAGGACGCGTTTGATGTCGTCCTGGGCGAGCGCGGCGAGCGCCGAGCCGGCCATGGTCACGGCGGCCATGACGGCGAGGACGGTCATCGCGGCCTGGGAGGCCTCGAAGAGCGGGAGGAGACGCGCGATGAAGTAGACGCCGGCGGCGACCATGGTCGCGGCGTGGATCAGCGCGGAGACGGGGGTCGGGCCCGCCATCGCGTCGGGGAGCCAGGTGTGCAGCGGGAACTGCGCCGACTTGCCGGCCACGCCCGCCAGGAGCAGCAGGGCGATCAGCGTGGGGTGTTCGATGCCGCCGTTCGCGACGGCGCCGAGGATCCGGGTGATGCGGAAGGACCCGGCTTCGGTGGCCAGGGCGAACAGGCCGATGAGGAAGGGGACGTCGCCGAGCTTGGTGACCAGGAAGGCCTTGAGGGAGGCGGCGCGCGCCTCGGGGGTCTCCCAGTAGTGGCCGACGAGGAAGTAGGAGCAGATGCCCATGACCTCCCAGCCGACCAGCAGCACCATCAGGTCGCCGGAGTAGACGACCAGGAGCATCGCGGAGGTGAACAGGGAGACGAGGGCGGCGTAGGAGGGGTAGCGCGGGTCGTCGCGCAGGTAGCCCGTGGAGTAGATCTGCACGCAGCCGGCGACGACGGTGACCAGGACGGCGGTCAGTGCGGCGAAGCCGTCGATGTGCAGGGCGAGTTCGATCGGTACCGAGCCGGTGGGGGTGAGCTCGGTCGCGGTGTCGACGGCCCGGCCTCCGCCCTGGCGCCAGGCGACCGTGGCGGCCAGGGCGAGGGAGGCGAGCGTCGGCAGGACGGCGAGCGGGCGGACGAAGCCGGGGGCCGTGCGGCCGAGGAGCAGCCCGGCGAGCGCGCCGAGGAACGGAAGGAGGGGGACGAGGACGGCGAGGGTGGTCGTGGTCACGCGGTGGCCTCAGCCTTCTCGCCGGCCGCCCGGGGTGCGGGGGCTTCGCGGCCGGTGGTGTCGCTGTCGGGGCCGTCGGGCTCGTGGCCCTCGGCGGTGTCGCGGAGTCTGTCGATGTCCGAGGTGCCGCGGTTGCGGTACACGGCGAGGACGATCGCCAGACCGATGCCGATCTCGGCGGCGGCGATGGCGATGGTGAACAGGGTGAGGGCCTGGCCGGAGTGCAGAGTGTCCTCGGCGGTCCGGCTGAGCCAGACGTCGAAGGCGACCAGGTTCAGGTTGACGGCGTTGAGCATCAGCTCGACCGACATCAGGACGAGGATCGCGTTGCGGCGGGCGAGGACGCCGTACAGGCCGGTGCAGAAGAGGAGGGCGGACAGGACGGCGGGATAGGCGAGGTGCATCAGCGGGTCCCTTCCGTGTCGCGCCGGGTGTCCGTCGCGCCGGACGCGGCGTCGGCCTTCGCCTTGCGGGACAGGACGATCGCGCCGACGAGGGCGGCGAGGAGGAGGACGGAGAGGGCCTCGAAGGGGAGGACCCAGTGCTGGAAGAGGCTCGCGCCGGTGACGTCCGTGGACCCGGCGGGGGCGCCGTCCAGGTCGATCCACGTGGTCCGGAAGGCGTCCGCGACCACCCACACCAGGGCGGCCGCGGCGGCGACGGCCACGGCGAGGGCGACCCAGCGGTTTCCGGAGTCGGCGTCCGGTGAGCGGCCGATGGGGGCCCTGGTGAGCATCAGCCCGAACAGGAGGAGGACGACGACGGAGCCGACGTAGATGAGGACCTGCACCCAGGCGATGAACTCGGCGGTGAGCAGGAGGTATTCGACGGCGAGGCCCCCGAGGGCGACCACCAGCCACAGGGCGGCGTGCACCAGCTGCCGGGTGGTGACGGTGATGACGGCGGCCCCGAAGGTGACCAGGCCGACGAGGAGGAAGGCGATCTCCACGCCGGTCGGGGAGAGGAAGCCGCGGGATTCGGCTGCCAGGTTCACGGTGCCGGTCGCGAGGCCGCCGAGAGTCGCTGCGGGGGTCATTCCCGGCCCTCCTGCCGTGGCTGGTCCGCCTGCTGCTTCGACTCGCCCGCCGGTCGTGCGGGCGACTCGGCGGCACGGGCCTGTTCGTCGGCATGCGGTTCGGTGCCGGCCGATGGTGCCGGGGGCGGGGCCGCCGTCTCCGCGGCCTGGGCGGCGGCGAGCTTGTCGGCGGTCTTGCGGGCGGCGGCGAGTTCCTTCGGTTCCTCGGCGCCGGGGTCGAGGGCGGGCGGGGCCGGGACGGTCCACATCCACTCGCGGAGCTTGTCGCGCTCGTGGGTGAGGTCGCGGATGTCGGTCTCGGCGTACTCGAACTCCGGTGACCAGAACAGGGCGTCGAAGGGGCAGACCTCGATGCAGATACCGCAGTACATGCACAGGGAGAAGTCGATGGCGAAGCGGTCGAGGACGTTGCGGCTGCGTTCGCGGCCGCCGGGGGCCGCCGCCGGGACCGTCTCCTTGTGGGAGTCGATGTAGATGCACCAGTCCGGGCACTCGCGGGCGCACAGCATGCAGACCGTGCAGTTCTCCTCGAACAGGCCGATCACACCGCGGGTGCGGGGCGGGAGGTCGGGCTGGGTGTCCGGGTACGGGGCGGTGACGGACTTCTTCGTCATCGTCCGCAGGGTGACGGCCAGGCCCTTGGCCAGGCCGGAGCCGGGGATGGGAGCCATGGTTACCGGATCACCACCTTCACGATGCCGGTGAGGGCGATCTGGGCGAGGGAGAGGGGGACGAGGAGGGTCCAGGAGAGCTTCTGAAGCTGGTCCTCGCGCAGCCGGGGGTAGGTGACACGGAGCCAGATGACGACGAAGGCGAGGACCGCGGTCTTCAGCAGGGTCCAGACCCAGCCGAGTCCGTCGGCGCCCCAGGGGCCGTGCCAGCCGCCCAGGAACAGGACGGTGGTCAGGCCGCACAGGACGACGATCCCGGCGTACTCGGCGAGGAGGAACAGGGCGAAGCGCAGGCCGGTGTACTCGGTGTACGCGCCGAAGATGATCTCCGAGTCGGCGACCGGCATGTCGAAGGGCGGGCGCTGGAGTTCGGCGAGGCCGGCGACGAAGAAGACGAGCGCGCCGGTGATCTGCCAGGGCAGCCACCACCACTCGAACGCGTCGAGGATGCCGACGAGGGAGACGGTGCCGGCCGCCATCGCCACCGAGGCGGCGGTGAGCAGCATCGGGAGTTCGTAGGCGAGGAGTTGGGCGGCGGTGCGCAGGCCGCCGAGGAGGGAGAACTTGTTGGCGGAGGCCCAGCCGGCCATGAGCGAGCCGAGGACGCCCACGCCCATGACGGCGAGGACGAAGAAGACGCCCGCGTCGATCACCTGGCCGACCGCGCCCTCGCCCGGGCCGATCGGGACGGCCAGCAGGACCAGGAGGTACGGCAGGAGGGCGACGGCGGGGGCGAGCTGGAAGATGCGCCGGTCCGCGCCGGCCGGGACCACGTCCTCCTTCTGCGCGAACTTCACGCCGTCGGCGATGAGCTGGGCCCAGCCGTGGAAGCCACCGGCGTACATCGGGCCGAGGCGGCCCTGCATGTGGGCCATCACCTTGTGTTCGGTCTGTCCCACGATCAGGGGGAAGGTGAGGAAGACGACGAACACGACCAGGAGTCGCAGGGCGACGTCGGGCACGTCGTTCACCGCGGGCCTCCTGAGGGGTCTTCGGGGGTGGGGGTCTCGGGGTCGTCCTCGGTCTCCGCGCGGGGCCCGGGGGCCGTGTCGGCATCGGCGTCGGGCCCGGTGCCGGCTTCGGGCTCCGAGCCGGTGTCCGGAGCCGCGTTCCCCCGGGCCTCGCGGGCCGGGCCGGCGTCGGGCTCCGCCTCCGGCTCGGGTTGGGCGAAGGCAGGCTGGGCGTGGTGCCAGGGGGCGTCCGGGCTGCGGGGAGCGGCAGGAGGCCTTCGGTCCCGGCGGTCCTCGGTGGGCGCGGGGGCGGACGCGTCGCCCGTTGCCGCGGGCTCGTCGGACGGTTCCGGGGCCTTCGAGGCGGCGCGCCGGCTCGCGGACCCCTCGGACGCGGTGCGCGCCCTGCGGGGGCCGCCGGCCGCGGGAGGGCCGGAACGCTGCGACGCCGACCCTTCGCTCGCGCTCCGCGCACGTCGTGCGGGGGCGGCGGTCGGAACGGTCGGTTCGGGCTGCGCCTCCGCGGCCTGGCTAGCGGAACCCTCCGCAGCCGTGCGGGTGCGGCGGGGCTGGGCGGAGGACTCGACGGCCGACTGGCTCGCCGAACCCTCCGCAGCCGTACGGGCGCGACGCGGCCGGGTCGTGGGCTGGGCGGGGGCTTCCGGGGCTTCCGGGGCGGCCGACTGGCTCGCGGAGCCCTCCGTCGCCGTGCGGGTGCGGAGGGGGCGGTCTCCTGCCGCTCGTGCCGTGCCTGCCGCCGTTCTGCCCGTGCCTCGGGCCGGGCGGGCCGGGGCCGGGGGGAGCTGGCCCTTGAGGGGGCCCCATTCGTTGGGGTCGGGGACGCCGGGGGGAAGCATCTGGCGGCGCTTGGGGCCGCCGTGCTCGGACTCCCCGGGTTCCTTGGCGCCGGGCCATGCCTTGGCGACCCGGGCCGCGAGGACGAAGTCCTTGCGCAGCGGATGGCCCTCGAAACCGTCCGGCAGGAGCAGGTGGTCCAGGCCCGGGTGGCCCGTGAAGTCGACGCCGAACATCTCGTGCGTCTCGCGTTCGTGCCACGCGGCACCCGCGTAGACGTCCACGGCGGAGGGCAGCGTGGGGGCCTCGTGCGGCACCGTGGTGCGCAGCAGCAGGCGCCGTACCGGGGCCAGGGCGGCGACGTGCGCCATGACACGGAACCCGGTGCCGGGTTCGTCGACCGCGCTCAGCCAGTCGAAGAAGGTGCAGCCGACCCGGTCGCGCGCGGTTTCCAGCGCGGTGATCCAGGAGGCGGGCGGTACGTCGACGGTCAGGACGCCGTACGACTCCTCCGCCGTGGCCTCCGTGCCGAACAGCTCCTCGGCGCCGGCGGGGAGCCAGCCGACCGCGGTCATCGGCCCTCCCCCTCACCGGACGGCGCCGGAGGCCGGACCAGCCCGCTCCGCAGCGCCGCCGCCGAGGGCCGCCCCCCGCCGGTGGCGGACCCGTACCGCTCCCCCAGCGACTCCCGTGCGATCTTCTCCTGGAGTTTCAGGATCCCCTGGAGCAGCGCCTCGGGCCGGGGTGGGCAGCCGGGGACGTAGACGTCGACCGGAATGATCTGGTCCACGCCCTTGGTGACGGAGTAGGAGTCCCAGTACGGGCCGCCGCAGTTGCTGCACGCGCCGAAGGAGATGACGTACTTGGGCTCGGGCATCTGCTCGTACAGGCGCTTCACCGCGGGCGCCATCTTGTCCGTGACCGTGCCGGAGACGACCATCAGGTCGGCCTGGCGCGGCCCCGGCGCGAAGGGGATGACGCCGAGGCGGATGAAGTCGTGGCGGGCCATCGACGCGGCGATGAACTCGATCGCGCAGCAGGCGAGACCGAAGTTGAAGACCCACAGTGAGTAGCGGCGGCCCCAGTTGAGGACCACCTTCATCGGCTCGGGTGCCAGCCGGGCGAGCGCGCCGAGCCTCTTCGGTTCCGGAAGCAGGACGGGCTCGGGGGCGGCAGGGTTCACGTCCATGTCAGGACGCCCTTCTTGTATGCGTACAGCAGTCCCACGGCGAGGAAGCCGAGGAAGATGAACATCTCCACGAGGGTGGTCGCGCCGTAGCCGTCGGCGGCGAAGACGGTCGCCCAGGGGAAGAGGAAGATCGAGTCGACGGCGAAGATCACGTAGAGGAAGGCGTAGACGTAGTAGCGGACCTGGGTGTGGGCCCAGCCCTCGCCGACGGGGTCGACCCCGCACTCGTACGTCAGGAGTTTCTCCGGTGTGGGGACCACCGGCCGCAGCAGGCGTCCCGCCCCGAAGGCGACGGCGACGAACAGCAGGCCGACGACGGCGAGCAGTCCGACGACCGAGTAGGACTGGAAGTAGTCCGCCGCGACGACGGTCGTTTCCCGCACGTCCGCCCCTCACTCCCTTGATCGGCGCCCTGGCCCATGCCTGTGCCGTGCCCGTGATCCGTGCCGGTGAACGTCACGGTCCGACGATCTGTACGCACGGGAGTCTAGGCCCTGATAAATGCACCGTAAGCAGCCCGTCACCGCTCGGCATGCGGGGGTGGGGTTTTCCTCAGTGCGTTCTGGCGGTCCACCTCATGGCGCGGGCCCCCGGCTCCGGGCACGCTTGTGCCCATGACCGAACCATTCCCGAATCCGGGCACGTCCGTGACGGCACTCCCGGAGCCGGCCGAGCGCGGCGACCGCCCGCCACCGGCCCGTTTCGCGTACGACGCGCACACCTGGAAGGAGATCGCCCACCTCCTGGCGAACCTGCCGGTGTCGCTGGCCGGCTTCGTCTACACGGTGACCATGGTGTTCACCGGTGTCGGGCTGACCGTCACGGTGATCGGGTTCCCGCTGCTCGCGCTCGGGCTGATGGGCTCCCGGCTGCTGGGCAGGATGGAGCGGGCGCGGGCCAGGAAGCTGCTCGGGGTACGGGTGGAGGAGCCGAGCCGGCTGCCGATGCGCGGTCCCGACGGGGTCTGGCCGCGGCTGTGGATGGCGGTCAAGGACCCGGTGGGCTGGCGCACCGTCCTGTACGAGCTCATACGGCTGCCGTGGGGCGTCCTCACCTTCACCGTCACGCTGGCCGGTCTGTTCGTGCTGTGGCCGGTGCTGCCGTTCGTCGTGCGGGGCCTGGCCAACGCCGACCGGGCGATGGTGCGCGGTCTGCTGTCGCCCTCCGACGAGCTGGAGCGGCGCATCGCCGAGCTGGAGTCGGACCGCGGGGTCGTGGTGGACACGGCGGCGGCGGACCTCCGGCGCATCGAGCGCGATCTGCACGACGGGGCGCAGGCCCGGCTGGTCAATCTGGCGATGGGGCTGGGCCTGGCCAAGGAGAAGCTGCTGGAGGATCCCGACGCCGCGGCGTCGATGGTCGACGAGGCGCACGGCGAGGTGAAGCTGGCGTTGCAGGAGCTGAGGGATCTCGCCCGGGGCATCCATCCCGCGGTCCTGACCGACCGGGGTCTGGACGCGGCGCTGTCCTCGGTCGCCTCGCGCTGCACGGTGCCGGTGAGGGTGACGGTCGACCTGGACGAGCGGCCGGCCGCCGCCATCGAGGGCATCGCCTACTTCACCGTCTCGGAGCTGCTGCAGAACGTCAGCAAGCACAGCCGGGCCCGGTCCGCCGCGGTGGAGGTGTGGCGGTCGGAGGGCCGGCTGCTCATACAGGTGTGGGACGACGGGTGCGGGGGCGCGAGCCTGGACGGCGGGACGGGCATGCGGGGTCTCGCCGACCGGCTGAACGCGGTGGACGGCCTGTTCGTCGTGGAGTCGCCGGAGGGCGGTCCGACGACGGTGACGGCCGAGCTGCCGTGGCGGGACCGTTCCGGTGCCCTGGCAGAGGAGCCGGGCAGGACCAAGAGGGCGTCCAAGGAGGCGTCCGTCCGCGGCCGGGGGTAGGGAAAACCCCCCGCTCAAGACTGCGACGGACTCCATGGTCCGCCGACCTGCGGCGGAGCAGTCTGGAGGTACGACAGCACAGCCGCCGGACGAGGAGAAGGACGACGCCGATGAGCACGGAGTACGGACAGGGCTACGGGCTCCCCACGGAGTCCGGGTACCCCGGACACGCCGAGGGACGGCGGCACCGGCTGCCGGCCGCGCTGCGGGCGCCGGTCGAGGGACGCACCTGGCGCGAGCTGGGGTATGTGCTGCTGAGCCTGCCGATCAGCGTTCTGCTGTTCACCTACGCGATCACGATGGTGTCGCTGGGGGCGGGCCTGCTGGTGACGTTCCTCGGCGTCCCGGTGCTGGCGGCGGCGCTCGCCGGCTGCCGCGGGTTCGGGGCGGTGGAGCGGGCGCGGGCGCGGGGGCTGCTGGGTCTGGAGGTGGCCGAGCCGGAGCCGCTGCGGATGAAGCGGCAGGGGTTCATGGCGTGGATCGGGGCCGTGCTCAAGAGCGGCACCTCCTGGCGGGCCCTGCTGTACGCGGTGCTGCAACTGCCGTGGGCGGTGCTCTCCTTCGTCGTCGCCGTGACCGTCTGGTCGGTGGGCTGGTCTCTGCTGACGTATCCGCTGTGGTTCTGGGTCTTCCCGATGTACGCCGGGCAGGACGGCATACAGCTGTACGGCGACGAGCATCACCGGATCTACCTGGACAACCCGTTCGAGATCACGGTGACCGCGGGAGTGGGTCTGCTGTTCACCCTCGCCACGCCGTGGATCGTGCGGGCGCTGACGATGGTGGACCGGGTGATGGTGCACGGGCTGCTCGGGCCGTCGCGGCTGGCCACGCGGGTGGTGGAGCTGGAGTCGGACCGCGGGGTCGTGGTGGACACGGCGGCGGCGGACCTGCGGCGCATCGAGCGGGATCTGCACGACGGGGCGCAGGCCCGGCTGGTGGCTCTGGCCATGGATCTGGGGCTGGCGAAGGAGAAGCTGCGGGAGGATCCGCGGGTCGCGGCGCGGATGGTGGACGAGGCGCACGGTGAGGTGAAGACGGCGCTGCAGGAGTTGCGGGACCTGGCCCGCGGCATCCACCCCGCGGTCCTGACCGACCGGGGGCTGGACGCCGCGCTGTCCTCGGTCGCCTCGCGGTGCACGGTGCCGGTGCGGGTGGAGGTGGACCTGACGGAGCGGCCCGCGCCGGCCATCGAGGGCATCGCCTACTTCACCGTCTCGGAGCTGCTGCAGAACATCAGCAAGCACTCGCGGGCGACCTGGGCGGCCGTGGAGGTGTGGCGGTCGGAGAACCGGCTGATGCTCCAGGTCGTGGACAACGGCGTGGGCGGTGCCGAGGTGTCCGAGGGTTCCGGACTGGCCGGGCTGGCGGAGCGGCTGGACGCGGTGGACGGGATCCTGGTGGTGGACTCCCCCGCGGGCGGCCCGACGCGGGTGACCGCCGAACTGCCGTGGCGGGCGGAGCGGGCACGATGAGAACGGACTGAGACCGGGCTGAGACCGGCAGGCCGGCTCCGCAGCCGGAACCGGCGGAACCGGCGGGTGGGCGCGAGCCGCGGACTCGTACCCACCCGCCTCGACGGCACCCCCGATCGCGTTGCCCTGCCCCATCCCCCACCGGATGCTGGAATGCTGGACCTGACGACCGGGCCGCCACGAGGGCGGGCCCGGATCAGGGGCATGGGGGCCGAGGGACGTGGAGGACAGGGTGCGGGTGGTCATCGCCGAGGATTCGGTGCTGCTGCGGGAGGGCCTGACCCGGCTGCTGACCGACCGTGGGCACGAGGTCGTGGCCGGTGTCGGTGACGGTGACGCGTTGATCAAGACCATCGCCGAGCTGGACGGGGAGAACCAGCTCCCGGACGTCGTGGTGGCCGATGTGCGGATGCCGCCGACGCACACGGACGAGGGGGTGCGGGCCGCGGTGCAGCTCCGCAAGACGCATCCGGGCGTCGGCGTGCTGGTGCTGTCGCAGTACGTGGAGGAGCGCTACGCCACGGAGCTGCTCGCCGGTTCCAGCCGTGGCGTCGGTTATCTGCTCAAGGACCGGGTGGCCGAGGTCCGTGAGTTCGTGGACGCGGTGGTGCGCGTCGCCCAGGGCGGTACGGCTCTGGATCCCGAGGTGGTCGCGCAGTTGCTGGGGCGCAGCCGCAAGCAGGACGTGCTCGCGGGGCTCACCCCGCGGGAGCGGGAGGTCCTGGGGCTGATGGCGGAGGGCAGGACGAACTCGGCGATCGCCAGGCAGCTGGTGGTCAGCGACGGTGCCGTGGAGAAGCACGTCAGCAACATCTTCCTGAAGCTGGGGCTGTCCCCGAGCGACGGCGATCACCGGCGGGTGCTGGCCGTTCTCACCTATCTCAACTCCTGAGCGAGGACGTCTCGAAGTCGTGTCCAACATGCGAATGACCCAGGGAAGGCGACCCTTACGGACGTAGGGTTTATGCGGGGAAGGCCTGCGGGAAGGCCGTCCCGGACAGCCGCCCTCGAGGAGGTCCAGTTCAGTGACCAGCCAGGTCAGCAGCACAGCGGAGCAGGCCGACGGAGCAGTCGCAGAGGAGCAGCGCGCGGCGGCGGGTGCGAAGGACGTGCGCCGGCTCGACCGAGTGATCATCAGGTTCGCGGGGGACTCGGGTGACGGTATGCAGCTCACCGGTGACCGTTTCACCTCGGAGACCGCGTCCTTCGGCAACGACCTCTCCACGCTGCCGAACTTCCCGGCCGAGATCCGCGCGCCCGCCGGCACCCTGCCCGGCGTCTCGTCCTTCCAGCTCCACTTCGCCGACCACGACATCCTCACCCCCGGCGACGCGCCGAACGTCCTGGTGGCGATGAACCCGGCCGCGCTGAAGGCCAACATCGCCGACCTGCCGCGCGGCGCGGAGATCATCGTCAACACGGACGAGTTCACCAAGCGGGCGATGCAGAAGGTCGGCTACGAGAGCAGCCCGCTGGAGGACGGCTCGCTGGACGGCTACAGCCTGCACCCGGTGCCGCTGACCACGCTGACCGTGGAGGCACTCAAGGAGTTCGACCTCACCCGCAAGGAGGCCGAACGCAGCAAGAACATGTTCGCCCTCGGGCTGCTGAGCTGGATGTACCACCGGCCCACCGAGGGCACGGAGAAGTTCCTGCGGTCGAAGTTCGCCAGGAAGCCCGACATCGCCGCCGCCAACATCGCCGCCTACCGGGCGGGGTGGAACTTCGGCGAGACGACGGAGGACTTCGCGGTCTCCTACGAGGTGGCCCCGGCGGCGAAGGCGTTCCCGCCCGGCGTCTACCGCAACATCTCCGGGAACCTGGCCCTGTCCTACGGACTGATCGCCGCGTCCCGCCAGGCGGACCTGCCGCTCTACCTCGGCTCCTACCCGATCACCCCCGCCTCGGACATCCTGCACGAGCTGAGCCGGCACAAGAACTTCGGTGTGCGGACCTTCCAGGCCGAGGACGAGATCGCCGGCATCGGCGCGGCGCTGGGGGCGGCCTTCGGCGGCTCGCTGGCGGTCACCACCACCTCCGGTCCCGGTGTGGCCCTGAAGTCCGAGACGATCGGTCTGGCGGTGTCGCTGGAGCTGCCGTTGCTGATCGTGGACATCCAGCGCGGCGGCCCGTCCACCGGTCTGCCGACCAAGACCGAGCAGGCGGACCTGCTCCAGGCGATGTACGGCCGCAACGGCGAGGCGCCGGTCCCGGTGGTCGCGCCCCGCACCCCGGCCGACTGCTTCGACGCCGCCCTGGAGGCGGCCCGGATCGCCCTGACCTACCGCACGCCGGTGTTCCTCCTCTCCGACGGCTACCTCGCCAACGGCAGCGAGCCCTGGCGCGTCCCGGACCTTCAGGAACTGCCGGACCTGACCGTGCGGTTCGCGCAGGGACCGAACCACGCGCTGGACGACGGCACCGAGGTGTTCTGGCCGTACAAGCGGGACCCGCAGACCCTGGCCCGCCCCTGGGCCATTCCCGGCACCGCGGGGCTGGAGCACCGCATCGGCGGCATCGAGAAGCAGGACGGCACGGGCAACATCTCCTACGACCCCGCCAACCACGACTTCATGGTCCGCACCCGGCAGGCGAAGATCGACGGCATCGACGTCCCCGACATCGAGGTCGACGACCCGGACGGGGCGAAGACCCTGGTACTGGGCTGGGGGTCGACCTACGGGCCGATCACGGCCGCCGTGCGCCGTATCCGCAAGGAGGGCGGCCGGATCGCACAGGCCCACCTGCGCCACCTCAACCCGTTCCCGCACAACCTCGGTGACGTGCTCGCCCGTTACGAGCGCGTCGTGATCCCCGAGATGAACCTGGGGCAGCTCGCCACCCTCATCCGGGCGAAGTACCTGGTCGACGCCCGCTCGTACAACCAGGTCAACGGCATGCCGTTCAAGGCGGAGCAGCTCGCCACGGCGCTGAAGGAGGCCATCGATGACTGACACCAACGCCCTTCTCCAGCTGGTGCCCAAGGCCGAGGGCCGGCAGTCGATGAAGGACTTCAAGTCCGACCAGGAGGTGCGCTGGTGCCCCGGCTGCGGTGACTATGCCGTGCTCGCCGCCGTGCAGGGCTTCATGCCCCAGCTCGGCCTGGCGAAGGAGAACATCGTCTTCGTCTCCGGCATCGGCTGCTCCTCCCGCTTCCCGTACTACATGAACACCTACGGGATGCACTCCATCCACGGCCGCGCCCCCGCCATCGCCACCGGCCTGGCCACCTCGCGGCGCGACCTGTCCGTGTGGGTCGTCACCGGCGACGGCGACGCCCTCTCCATCGGCGGCAACCACCTCATCCACGCCCTGCGCCGCAACGTCAACCTCAAGATCCTGCTGTTCAACAACCGGATCTACGGTCTGACCAAGGGCCAGTACTCCCCCACCTCCGAGATCGGCAAGATCACCAAGTCGACGCCGATGGGTTCGCTGGACGCGCCCTTCAACCCGGTGTCACTGGCGATCGGCGCGGAAGCGTCCTTCGTGGCGCGCACCGTCGACTCCGACCGCAAGCACCTCACCGAGGTGCTGCGCCAGGCGGCCGACCACCCCGGCACGGCGCTGGTGGAGATCTACCAGAACTGCAACATCTTCAACGACGGCGCCTTCGAGGTCCTCAAGGACCGGCAGCAGGCCGAGGAGGCCGTGATCCGCCTGGAGCACGGGCAGCCGGTCCGCTTCGGCACCGACGGCTCCAAGGGCGTCGTACGCGACCGGGCCACCGGTGACCTGAGGGTCGTCACCGTGACGGCGGACAACGAGGCCGACGTCCTCGTCCACGACGCCCACGCCGCGTCCCCGACCACGGCGTTCGCGCTGTCCCGGCTCGCGGACCCGGACACCCTGCACAACACCCCGATCGGCGTCTTCCGCTCCGTCGACCGGCCCGTCTACGACACCCTCATGGCCGACCAGCTCGACACCGCCGTCGAACAGCACGGCAAGGGCGACCTCGCCGCCCTGCTCACCGGCGGCGACACCTGGACCGTCGTGGGCTGACGCCTGCCGAAGGCCGGGACGGGGCCCGGGTGCTCTCTACGGCGCCCGGGTCTCGTCGTACGCCTGCCGGGCGGCGAGGACGTCGGCCATGCGCTTCTCGGTCCACAGCGCCAGGTCGCGCACCTGCTCGGCCGCCTCGCGGCCCAGACCGGTGAGGGAGTAGTCGACGCGGGGCGGGATGACCGGTTTGGCGTCGCGGTGCACCAGGCCGTCGCGCTCCAGGGTCTGGAGGGTCTGGGTGAGCATCTTCTCGCTGACCCTGCCGATCGCCCGGCGCAGTTCGCTGAAGCGGTACGAGCGCTCCAGGAGCTGGATCAGCACGAGCACGCCCCAGCGGCTGGTCACATGCTCCAGGACCAGCCGGTGCGGGCACATCTCCTCGCCGTCGGTCCACCGGACACCATCACTTACCGCCATGCCAGTACCTTACTTCAAAGTGGGTACTTTCCATTAGTTAGCGTAACTCCTAGGGTGAGGGACATACCCGCACACGCACCCCACAGGAGTTCCGAACCATGAGCATCGTCGTCACCGGCGCCACCGGGCACCTCGGCCGTCACGTCGTGGACCAGCTGCTGGAGAAGGTCCCGGCCGAGCAGGTCACCGCCGTCGTCCGCAGCGCGGAGAAGGCCGCGGACCTCGCCGGCCGCGGGGTGCGGGTCGCGGTCGCCGACTACAACGCCCCCGAGACCTTCGACGGGCTGTTCGCGCCCGGCGACAAGGTCCTGCTGATCTCGGGCAACGAGTTCGACAAGGGCCGGGTGGGCCAGCACCGGGTCGTCATCGACGCCGCGAAGGCCGCGGGTGTCGCCCTGCTCGCCTACACCAGCGCGCCCGGCCCCCTGACCGCCGCGCTCGCCGACGACCACCGCGGCACCGAGGAGGCGCTGCTGGGCTCGGGCGTGCCGTACGTGCTGCTGCGCAACGGCTGGTACCACGAGAACTACACCGAGAACCTCGCCCCGGTGCTCGCGCACAACGCCGTCGTGGCCGCCGCCGGCGCGGGCCGGGTCTCCTCCGCCTCGCGGGCCGACTACGCGGCCGCCGCCGTCGCCGTGCTCACCGGCGAGGGGCACGAGAACAAGACGTACGAGCTGGGCGGCGACGAGGCGTGGGGCTTCGCCGAGTACGCGGCCGAGCTGAGCCGGCAGACCGGCAAGGAGATCGTCTACAACCCGGTCGCGCCCGAGGCGCTCACCGGCATCCTGGTCGGCGCCGGGGTGCCCGAGCCGACGGCCGCGGTCCTCGCGGGCGTGGACGTCTCGATCGAGAAGGGGGAGCTGGTGGTCGACAGCGGCGACCTGTCCCGGCTGGCCGGGCGCCCGACCACCCCGCTCGCCGAGGCCGTCGCCGCCGCCCTCAAGGGCTGACCCGGAGGGCCGCCGCCCCCGCCACCCCCGCGCGTCATGACCGTATGCCGGTACGGACATGACACGCGGGGGTGTCCGGCGTTACCGTCGTCCGGCGAGCACCGCGCGCGTGCGCGGGCATCGCGGGAGATCAGGACACGCGTCGGACATGAAGGAGGGGCCCGTGACCGGGAAGCCGGCCGCAGAGCGGCGCACAGGACTGCTGAACGGCTTCGCGGCATACGGGATGTGGGGGCTCGTCCCGCTGTTCTGGCCCCTGCTCAAGCCCGCCGGGGCGGTGGAGATCCTGGCCCACCGGATGGTCTGGTCGCTGCTCTTCGTGGCCGCCGCCCTGCTCCTCATACGCCGCTGGGCCTGGCTCGGCGAGCTGCTGCGACAGCCGCGCAGGCTGGCGCTGATCACGGTCGCCGCGGCGGTCATCACCGTGAACTGGGGCGTCTACATCTGGTCCGTGAACTCCGGGCACGTCGTCGAGGCGTCCCTCGGCTACTTCATCAACCCGCTGGTCACCATCGCGATGGGCGTGCTGCTGCTGAAGGAGCGCCTGCGGCCCGCACAGTGGGCTGCGGTCGGGGTGGGCGCCGCGGCGGTCCTCGTCCTCACCGTCGGTTACGGCCGGCCGCCGTGGATCTCGCTCTGTCTCGCCTTCTCCTTCGCCACGTACGGACTGGTGAAGAAGAAGGTCAACCTCGGCGGCGTCGAGTCGCTGGCCGCCGAGACCGCGATCCAGTTCCTGCCCGCCCTCGGCTACCTGCTGTGGCTGAGCGCCCGGGGCGATTCCACGTTCGCCGCGGAAGGGGCCGGGCACGCCGCGCTGCTCGCCGCGACCGGGATCGTCACCGCGCTCCCCCTGGTCTGCTTCGGCGCCGCAGCGATCCGCGTGCCGCTGTCCACGCTGGGCCTGCTGCAGTACCTGGCACCGGTCTTCCAGTTCCTGCTCGGGGTCCTCTACTTCAAGGAGGCCATGCCGCCCGAGCGCTGGGCCGGTTTCGCGCTGGTGTGGCTGGCGCTCGTCCTCCTCACCTGGGACGCGCTGCGCACCGCCCGCCGGGCCGCCCGCGCGCTCGCCGGGAGGACCGGCGTGCGCGCGGGCGGCGTCCCGGCCGACGTGACGGGCGCGGCTCCGACCGCCGGGAGCGTGCCCGCCGCGGCCGAGGCGGGCACGCTGGAGGCCAAACCGTAGAACGGGCGTTGTCAGAGCCCGGTCTTATAACTGGAGGCATGACGCAGACACCGACACCGGCCACTCCCGTGCACTGGAAGGTCGTCATCGACGCGGCCGACCCGCACGCGCAGGCCGGCTTCTGGGCCGCCGCCCTCCGGTACGTGGTGGAGGACAACAGCGCGCTCATCGAGAAACTGCTGGCCGCGGGCGCCGTCCCGGCCGAGCTGACCGTCGAGTCCCATGACCGCCGGGCCTGGCGCGACCTGGCCGCGGTACGGCACCCCGACGACCCGTACGAGGAGGAGAGCGGCACCGGCCGTGGACGGCGGCTGCTGTTCCAGCGCGTACCGGAGGAGAAGACGGTCAAGAACCGGCTCCACCTCGATCTGCACCCCGGTGCGGGACGCCGCGAGGAGGAGCTCGCGCGGCTGGAGGGGCTCGGCGCGCGGGTGCTGCGGCGGGTGGAGGAGCCTTCCGGAGGGTGGCTGGTGATGGCCGACCCGGAGGGCAATGAATTCTGCCTGCATTAGGGGTTCCGCCCGATTTCCTCCGGGGTCCCCGAGGCCCCCTGCGACAGAGGCTCCTCAGGACCGCTGGGCGCGGGCGCGTCCGGTCAGCCGGCCCATGCGGGCGCGGGCGGACTCCAGTTCCTCGATCTCGTCGGCGGCGGGCCCGTCCTCGGTGGTGAGCTCGGTCCACAGGGCGATCAGCTCGTGCCCGAGCTCCAGTCCGAGCAGCGGGTCGCGCACCGCGCGCCATGCGGTCGCCGCGCTGCGGACGTTGCCGTAGGCGGCCTCCGCGTCCCCCGTGCGGCGGCAGATCACGGCGAGGTCGAGGGAGATCCGGAAGGCGCGCAGCGGTTCACCGGCCAGGTAGGCGATGTACGCGGCGAGTTCGCGCAGCCGCAGCACCTCCGGGTGCTCCGGGCCCAAAGTGTCCGAGGCCTCCGCGACGGTCTCCTCGGCCAGCCGGGCCGCCGTGTCGATCCGGCCCGTCCGGACGGCGTCGTTGACCCGGGCCATGGGTTCGGCGAGCAGGCTCTCCCCGGCGGCGGGGGGTTCGTCACCGAGCACCGCCTCCGCCACGGCGTCGAAACCGCGGGGCGGGGTGGGCTTGGGATCGGGATCCAGCACGGGCACGGGCTCGGGGGACGGTCCGGTCCCGTGCGCCCGGGGCCGGCCGGCTCCGGGGTCGGGGTGCGGCCTCGCGCCCATGGACGGGGGCGGGCCGAACTCGCCCGTCGGGGGCGCGACCGTGCCGGGCGGCGTGACCTCCGCCGCCCCGGGTACGGCCCGCAGTTCGAACGTCGGGACGGCGTCCCGGGGAGCCTCCGGCTCGGGCACGGGGCGCAGCTTGAAGGTGGGGGTGGCGTCCCGTACGGGATCCGGTCCGGACGTCCCTTCCGGCGCCGGTCCGGGTGCGGGGCGCAGCAGGTGCGTCGGCCGGTCCGTGTCGGGCTCCCGCGCCGGTGCCGTCAGGACCGGCTGCGCCGTGAAGTGGCTGGAGCCGTCCGGGTCGACGCGGAGCGGGACGACGCAGCCGATGCGCTCGTCGTGCACGGTGGCGAGGACGGCGTGACCGGAGGCGAGGGCGATGCGGTGGAGGCGGTTCAGCACCGCCTGCTGGATCTCCTCGCCGGGCCCGGCGATCACCGTCACCCCGCCGACCGACGCCCCGCGCGTGTCCGCCCCGCCGACGGGGACATGGACGTCGATCGGTGCTGCCGCAAGGTTCGCCGCATGTGCGGCCTGCTGCTGTTCCCGCTTCTTCTCGCGGCTGAGTCGAGACATCGTTCCCTCATTCGGGTCGTACACCTACCGCCGAGTCTGTCCGCTCGCCCGCGCTTCTCACGTCACCGCGTTGTCACAGGCTCGTCCCAACGGCCGCCCGCGCGGGTTTCCCGTCCGCCCGGCGGCATGAAGATCGAGGCGGCGAGCAGGAGAGGGACATGGGACAGGGACCGGAGATCTGGATCCGAGGGCCGGTGACGGTGCCGGAGGCGGCCCCGCCGGAGCCCGCCCTCGCGCGGGCGGCGGCGCGGCGCTTCTCCTGGGTCGGCCTGCACGGCGGCGCGGGCGTCTCCACGCTCGCCGCGGTCTACGGCGGTCATGACAGCGGACGTGCCTGGCCCGGCTCCGACGGCCCGCCGTCGGTGCTGCTCGTCGCCCGGACCCACGCGGCCGGTCTGGACGCCGTGCTCCCGGTGGTGGACACGGTCCGGCGCGGCGAGGCGCCGCACGGGCTCGGCCTGGACGCCGTGGTCCTGGTGGCGGACGCGCCGGGGCGGCTGCCGCGCCCCCTCACCCACCGGATCCGGCTCATCGAGTCGGTGATCGACGTGTACCGCGTGCCCTGGGTGAACGAGTGGCGCCTGGGCGACCTGACCGGCCGGCCGCCCCGTGAGACGGAGCCGCTGGCCCGCCTGGTGGGCGCGACGCGCTGAACCGAAGGCCACGCGGCCTTCGAACACGGACCGCTGCGGGCCCGGCCGGCGCCACGTTCTCGCTGCCCCCTCGGGCATCTACCGTGGGGGCAGGGACCGTTCGAGGGGGTGGGTGTGCCGGACAGCCAGGAGTACGGGCCTCGTGCGACCGCCTCGGTCGAGGCGATCGCGTCCGCCGTGCGCGGACGGCGACGGCGGGCCGTGGACGTGGTCGCGGAGGCGCTGGAGCGGATCGGGCGGGCCGATCCGGAGCTGTGCGCGTTCCTGGAGGTGTGGGACGAGGAGGCGCTGCGGCGGGCGGACGGGGTGGACGCACGGGTCGCCGCCGGGGAGCGGCTGCCGCTGGCCGGGGTGCCGGTCGCGGTCAAGGGGCGGCACGGGCTGCGCGCGGCGCAGCCGCTGCTCGCGGCCGGTGGTGTCGCCGTGGGCGCCACGTCGGTGCCCGGTCCGGGAACACCCTGGCAGACCTGGGGGCTCGGGGCGCACGGCCGTACCGTCAATCCGTGGCGGGCGGACCGTACGCCGGGCGGTTCCTCGGCCGGGGCGGCGGTGGCGGTGGCGGCCGGGCTGGTGCCGTTGGCGACGGGCGGTGACGGCGCGGGCTCGGTGCGGATCCCGGCGGCGTGGTGCGGGACCGTCGGACTGAAGGTCACGAACGGCCGTCTCCCCTCGGCCGACCGTACGGGCCTCGCGGCGCCCGGGGTCCTCACCCGCACGGCCTCGGACGCGGCGGCCTGGTGGCGGGTGATGTCGGGGCGGCCCGTCGCGGCCGGGACCCCTGCGGCCTTCCCCGTCGCGCCCGGGACCTCTGCGCCCCTCCCCGTCGCGCCCGGGACCTCTGCGCCCTTCCCTGTCGCGCCCGGGACCCCTGCGCCCTTCCCCATCGCCGCCTGTTGGTCCCCCGACCTCGGCTTCGCCTGCCCCGACCCGGAACCCGTCGCCCTGGCCCGTACGGCGGCCGGCCGACTGGTCGACACCGGGCTCGTACGGCTCGTACGCCCCTCGCCGCCGGCGCGGCTCCTCGATCCCGCCCCGGCCTGGCTCGCCCTGCGCACCCCCGGTGCCGACCCCGCCGACGCCCACCGGATCCGGGCGGAGAACGACCGGCGCCTGAACGCCCTCTTCGCCCGTGCCGGCCTGCTGCTCACCCCCACGGCGCCCACCGCACCGCACGGTCACGACGGCCCCGGCGAGGTCTACTCGACCGCCCTCACCTGGGCGTTCAACGTCAGCGGGCACCCCGCGCTGAGCCTCCCGGCCGGGTTCGGCGCCGACGGCTGCCCGGCGGGGCTCCAACTGGTGGCACCGCACGGGCGGGAGGATCTGCTGCTCGCGGTGGCGACGGAGGCGGAACGGCGCGGGGGCACCACCACCGGCTGAACGGCCCGTGGGGCCGCGCCGCCCCTGTGGCATGCCACCCCTTTGACATATAGATGCATACGCATATGATGCAGATGCCTGTAATTTACGCACGCCGAGTATCTGGGGATGGTCATGACTCGTCGTTTCCTCTTCGTCCTGGGCAGCGCCCGCCCCGACGGCAACACCGAACTGCTGGCCCGCCGGGCCGCCGAACAACTGCCCCCGGACGTGGAGCAGCAGTGGATCGACCTCGCCGCCCATCCCCTGCCCGACTTCCAGGACCTGCGCCACGACAGCGACCACGTCCGCCCCACCGAGGGCCCGGTGGCCCACCTCCTGGACGCCACCCTCGCCGCGACCGACGTGGTGATCGCCTCACCGCTGTACTGGTACTCGGTCTCCGCCCAGACCAAGCGCTACCTGGACCACTGGTCGGGCTGGCTGCGCACCCCGGGGCTGGACTTCAAGGCGACCCTGGCGGGGCGCACCCTGTGGGGCGTCACCGCACTCGCGCACGAGGAACCGGAGGTCGCCGACCCGCTGGTCGGCACGCTGAACAACTCGGCCGCGTACATGGGGATGCGGTTCGGCGGGGTCCTGCTCGGCAACGGCAGCAAGCCGGGCGACGTGCTGAAGGACACGGAGGCGCTGGCACGGGCCAAGACGTTCTTCGCCCAGGAGGCGCCCCTCGCCCGCTTCCCGTACGAGGCCGGCTGACACCGGCGCCGCCTCACCAGCCGAGCTGCGCCTCGCCCAAGACCTCGCCGCCGATGTGGGCCGCGAGCTTACGGGCGCGGGGAAGATCACCGAACTTGGTCACGTGGACGAAGACGGTGTGCTCCTCGGTCCAGTCGCCGTACTGGGCCTTGTCACCGTGAAACACCACCTGGACCCCGTCGTACTTCGGATACCCGTACGAGTCCGTTTCCGGGTCGTCCGGCCAGCGGCCGCTCCACTCGATGACCGCCGTTCCCTCGCCCAGGGCGGCCAGGAACCGTTCCTCGACGTCCCCGCGTCCGACGTCCTCCAGGAAGCTCAGCGGCAGATGCTCCTGGAGCCCGGCGTCGTCCAGTCGCGTCACGTCGAGGTCGAAGAAGAGGAAGTCACCGGTTGCCGGGTCGGTGCGGACGTCCTCGTAGTCGAACTCGGCCCCGGGGACGATCTCGGCCATCCGCCGCGCGTCCCCGGGCGTCCGCATCTCGGCGAACAGCCATACCTTGTCCTCGATGTGTTCCAGCAGCGCGCACAACCGCTTGGCCTGCCGGTACGCCTCGGCCGCGTCGGTGGTCCGCAGGACGGGGTACGCCCGTGAGTTGCCCATGGACCGAACCGTCACACGACCTGGCCGGCCCGTGCCAGCGCATTTCCCTACGCGGTGATGTCCTTCGCCGTGAACCGCGCCCACGCCGCCGAGCCGAAGACGGCCGCGTAGAGGGCCTGGAGGCCGAGGTTCTTCGTCAGGTCGTCCCAGTAGACCGGTTCGCGCATCAGGTCGGCGAAGGACAGCCAGTAGTGGGAGAAGAGGTAGGGGTGCAGGGCGTGCAACTGCGGGATCTGGTCGACGATCTGGACCGTGATCAGCAGCCCGACGGTGGTCGCCATCGCCGCGATGCCACTGTTGGTCAGCGTCGAGACGAACAGGCCGAGCGCCGCCACCCCGATCAGTGACACGGCGACGACCAGGGCGATCAGCAGCGCTCTGGCCAGCCCCTCGGAGAAGCCGATCCGGGTGCCCGAGATGGTCGTGAGGTCGCCCAGCGGGAACAGCAGCGCGCCGGTGATCAGCGCCGACACGGCGACCACGAGGGTGGCGACCAGACAGAACGTCATGACCGTCGCGTACTTGGTGAGCAGCAGGCGGGTACGGCCGGCCGGCGCGACCAGCAGATAGCGCAGGGTGCCGGCGTTCGCCTCACCCGCGACGGCGTCGCCCGCGACGACCCCGATCGCCATGGGCAGGAAGAACGGCAGCGTGGCGGCGAGCGCGGTGAAGACGAGGAACAGGCCGTTGTTGGTGATCTGCGAGATGAACGCCGGCCCTCCCCCGCCGCCCCCGCCGCCGGCCGACGAGCCGTCACCGGTCTCGATCCGTACGGCGATGCCGACCAGGACCGGCACCGCGGCCAGCACCCCGAGCAGGGCGAGGGTGCGCCAGCGCCGGAAGGTGGTGAGCAGCTCGCTGCGGAACAGGCCCAGGGTCCACAGCGGGCTCACCTCGCGCACCGCTTCAGCCCGCGACATCGAAGCCCTCCCCGGTCAGCGCCACGAACGCGTCCTCCAGCGAGGCCCGTTCCACCCCGAAGCCGCGCACCCGGACGCCCGCCGTCACCAGTGCCGCGTTCACCTCGGCGAGGTCGCGTCCGGGCACCTCGCCGGTCACCCGCTCCCCGTCCACGACGACATCGGCGACCCCCTGCTCCTTGAGCACCCGGGCGGCGTCCGCCGGGTCGGGGGTGGTCACCGCCAGCCGGCCCCGGGCGCCCGCGGCCAGGTCGGCGACCGGTCCCTGGGTGATCAGCCGGCCCCGCGCCATCACGGCGGCGTGGGTGCACACCTGCTCGATCTCGTCGAGGAGGTGGGAGGAGAGGAAGACGGTGGTGCCGTCCGAGGCCAGTTCGCGCACGAGGGTGCGGATCTCCCGCATGCCCTGCGGGTCGAGGCCGTTGGTGGGCTCGTCCAGGACGAGCAGCCGGCGCGGCTGGAGCAGGGCGGCCGCGAGGCCGAGGCGCTGCTTCATGCCGAGGGAGTACGCCTTCGCCTTCTTGCCGGCGGCTGCCGTGAGGCCCACCCGGTCCAGGGCGGCGGCGACGCGGGCGCGCCGGGTGCGCGGGTCGGCGGTCGGGTCGGCGGCGTCGTAGCGCAGCAGGTTGTCACGGCCGGAGAGGAAGCCGTACAGGGCCGGGCCCTCGATGAGGGCGCCGACGTGGGGCAGCACGGCGCGCGCGGAGCGCGGCATGGGACGTCCCAGGACGTGCGCCGTGCCGGAGGTCGGCTCGATCAGGCCCATCAGCATGCGGATGGTGGTGGTCTTGCCGGAGCCGTTGGGGCCGAGGAAGCCGAAGACGCTGCCCGCCGGGACGGTCAGGTGCAGACCGTCGACGGCGAGCTGTCCGCCGCGGTAGCGCTTGGTGAGCGCGCGGGTGGTGATGACTCCCTCACCCGCGTGCTCGCCGGCGGACGCCTCACCCATCGGCTCCCTCGTTCCCTGTCACGTCGTAAGGTCCCGGGCCGCCTTACTACTTCCCCGCGTCGGCGGCCTTCACGAGCGCGTCCTTGGTGACCGTGCCCACGTAGACCTTGCCGTCCTCGGTGATCAGGGCGTTCACCAGGCGGGTGCTGAACACCGTGCCGGTGCCGAAGTCGCCCTTGACCTGGTCGCCGAGGGAACCGAGGAAGCCGCCGAGGTCACCGCCGGCCTCCTCGCCGGTGGGCAGGCCGCCCTCGCCGCCGGTGTCGAACGTGGCGATGGAGTTCCAGCCCTCACCGAGCGTCTTCAGCCCGTCGAGGCCCTTGGCCAGGCCCTCCTCGGACTTCGGGGCGTTCTCCGGCTTCCCGGAGTGCTTCCCGCCCTGCTCGAGTTCGCCGTCCTCGGTCACCTTGGCGCCCTTGGGCGGGGTGAAGTCGAACGTCGAGGCGGCCGGCTTGCCGAAGCTCACCTGGGTGAAGCCCACGTCCACGACGGCCGCGCCGCCGCTGGACGGGGTGAGCGTGAACTTCAGCGGCATGCCCGTCCTGTGGTCGACGGCGATGCTGATCGCGCCGACCGTGGAGCCGGACTGCCTGGGCTTGACGACCAGCTTGTACGCGTCCCGGCCGGCCACCTGGGCGGTGCCGTCGACGGTCACGGACGTGGTGTCGTCGACCGACTTCAGCGCCTCCTCGGCGAAGTCCTTCGGGGTGGCCGGGGGCTGCTGTTCCCGGTTCTCGCCGGAGGCGTCGACGGTGCCGTGGTAGACCTCGTTGGAGCCGCTGTCGTAGCCCCAGACGTCCTTGCCGTTGTGGATCAGGCTGTACTCGGCGGCGTTCTCCAGGAGCGACACCTTCTGCCGGTCGGGGCCGTCGGCCGCGATCCGCAGGGTGTGCGTGCCGGAGGCCAGTTCAGCGAGCTTGGCGGACGGGTCGGCCGAGGAGCCGCCGTCCTCGCCCTGCCCCGCGGCGCCGGACATGAGACTGTCCTCCAGGCCGCCGAGGTCCGGCAGACCGAGGTCCGTGGTGATCTTCACGGTGCCGGACAACCGCTCGACGTCCGACTTCGCGATCTTCTCTATGAGCTGCGCGGCGGTGATCTCCGGCAGGTCGGGGTCGCCGGAGCTGGCGATCGCGGGGACGAGCCCGATGGTCGCGGCCGCCACTCCCATCACCGTGACCGGGACGACGTACCGCGCGGCCCTGCGCCGCCCCGCGCGCGGCTCGTCGGCCTCCCGCGCGGTCGTCATGTCGTCGGATTCGTACGGTGCCATGTGTGCCCTACCTCCGTGGTCGGCGGCGGCTTTTCGTCTCGTGACCTCGCACCAGTTTCACCCTGAGCCGCCATTCTCACCCGAATCGGTGAGGAGTGGTGTTGTCCGTCGTGGTCCATCTGACCAAATCTGGCAGGCGGATTCGTCAGCCCCCGGACGCAACTCCACGTACTGCTGGGGTATGACACGGAGGGCGGTTCCCTCCCCCGCCCCGTAGGGGTCGGGGGAGAGTTCGGGCCGGCTCAGCCCGCGCGGTGCACCACCGCGTCGCACAGCTGCACGAGTGCCGTCCTCGCCTCGCACTCCCGCAGCGGGGCGAGTGCCGCGCGCGCCTCCTCGGCGTAGCGCACGGTGTCCCGGCGGGCCTGCTCCAGCGCGGGGTGGGCGCGCAGCAGCCGCAGCGCCTCGGCGTGCCGGGCGTCGTCGGTGAGGTCGGAGTCGAGCAGTTCGCACAGGGCGATGTCGTCGGCGAGACCCAGCCGGGCCGCCCGTTCGCGCAGCCGCAGCACGGGCAGGGTGGCGATGCCCTCGCGCAGGTCGGTGCCGGGGGTCTTGCCGGACTCGTGGGAGTCGGAGGCGATGTCCAGGACGTCGTCGGCGAGCTGGAAGGCGACTCCGAGCCGCTCGCCGTACTGGGTCAGCACGTCCACGACCGTCTCGTCGGCGCCCGACATCATCGCGCCGAACCGGCAGGCGACGGCGACCAGCGAGCCGGTCTTGCCGCCGAGCACGTCCAGGTAGTGGTCGACCGGGTCGCGGCCGTCCTGCGGTCCCGCGGTCTCCAGGATCTGCCCGGTGACCAGCCGCTCGAACGCCTCGGCCTGCACCCGCACGGCCTCCGGGCCGAGGTCGGCCAGGATGTGCGAGGCCCGCGCGAAGAGGAAGTCGCCGGTGAGGACCGCGACGGAGTTGCCCCAGCGGGCGTTCGCGCTGGCGACGCCGCGCCGCACATCGGCCTCGTCCATCACGTCGTCGTGGTACAGCGTGGCCAGGTGGGTGAGCTCCACCACCACGGCCGAGGGCACGACACCGGGCGCGTAGGGGTCGCCGAACTGGGCGGCGAGCATCACGAGCAGCGGGCGGAACCGCTTGCCGCCGGCCCGCACCAGGTGCTGGGCGGCTCCCGTGATGAAGGGGACCTCACTCTTGGTGGCCTCGAGCAGCCCTTCCTCGACAGCCGTCATCCCGGCCTGGACATCGGCTTCCAGAGCCTGGTCCCGCACGCTCAGCCCGAACGGCCCGACGACGGTCACGAGGGGTCTCCTGTCTGCTGGTGTCCACTGGCGGTTACACGGAATGTCGATAGGTCGCTGCCATCACTCAAGTCAGCGTATCCGGTCACGTTTCGATCACCGCCAGCGCCCGGGGTTACGGGCAGGGCGGTACGGGGTCGGGAGCGGAGTGCTTTTGATCGGTTGATAACAACGGACATTCTTCTGTTTTCCCGGACGTACCGATCCACTCCTCGGCCCGGCCCCCGGGCCCCGCCTCGCCACGTGGACCATCCTGCCCGCCCCGACGTCCGATTTGCCGCAAATGCCGAGCTAATTCCCCTTGGCGAAAAATGCGTTCACAGGCAATCCCCAGTGAAGTGAGTCACGCGCGATCCGGTACCCCCGCCGTCCGCCACCACCCACCTTTCCCCTTCCCCCGCCGCCGAGTTGACCCTTGGCGACAGCAAAGGATCAAGCACCCCAAAAGCCCCATCGAAAGATCAAACGGCGCCTTCCGTGATGCTCGCACTTGTTCCCGACATGTGCTCTCGCATACGTTCCGGGCCTGCCGGGTGGACGCCTAATCCTGCCGCCGCCCGCATCACATCCGACGACGAACTCAAGACGGCAGGAGTGGGGGACCCAGGTAAGCCGCCGCACCGGACATCGCGCCGGGACGGCTAGGGGTGAAGCCATGCCCGCAGGGGCACGGCCGGGCACTCTCCCGCCCGAACCCGACAGCTCACCTCGCAGGCGTAGGAGAGGAACCCAGACATGCCTGCTTTCGGTCAGCACCGCCGCCGCCTCGCCCGCTCCCTCGCCGTCGCCGGCACCGGCGTCGCCGTGGTCGCCCTGCCGCTGTTCGGCGCCACCGGCGCCTTCGCGGCCACCACCGAGCCGACGACGACCGCTGCCGCCCCCGCGACGGCGTACCCGGACAACCTCGACGGCTGGATCCGCGAGTCGCTGGACGTCATGGCGCAGAACGGCATCCCGGGCAGCTACGACGCCATCCACCGCAACATCATGCGCGAGTCCTCCGGCAACCCGTACGCCATCAACAACTGGGACTCCAACGCCGCCAAGGGCACCCCGTCGAAGGGCCTGCTGCAGATCATCGACCCGACCTTCGCGGCCTACCACGTGCCCGGCACCGCCTTCGACCCGTACGACCCGGTCGCGAACATCACGGCGGCCTGCAACTACGCGGCCGACCGCTACGGCTCCATCGACAACGTCTTCGGCGCGTACTGAGCCACCCGCTGACGGGCGAGCGTCACCGCCCCGCCGAACAGTCGCTCGAGGACGACGGCCACGCCGTCGTCCTCGTTCGACGTGGTGACCTCGTCCGCCACCGCCTTCAGTTCGGGATGCGCGTCGGCCATGGCGACGCCGTGGGCCGCCCAGCCGAACATGGGGATGTCGTTCGGCATGTCGCCGAAGGCGATCGTCCGCGCCGGGCTCAGCCCCAGGTGCTCTGCGGCCAGCGCCAGCCCCGTGGCCTTGGTCACCCCGCACGGCTGGAGCTCCACGGTGCCCGGCCCCGACATGGTGACCGTGGCCAGTGACCCGACCACCGACCGGGCCGCCGCCGCCAGCGCGTCGTCGGACAGGTCCGGGTGGCGCAGCAGCACCTTGCTGATCGGCCGGTCCCACAGCTCGGCCCGCCGCTCGACCCGTACCGCGGGCAGGGTCGGGTGCGGCATCAGATAGCCGGGCTCGATCAGCGTCAGCCCGTCGGCCCCGTCCTGGTCGACCGCGGCGTACACCTCCCCCACCTCGGCCTCGATCTTGCCGAGCGCCGTCTCCGCCAGTTCCCGGTCCAGTGTCACGGACCACAGCAGCCGGTGCGCGCCGGCGTCGTACACCTGCGCGCCCTGTCCGCACACCGCGAGCCCCGTGCAGCCGAGGTTGTCCAGGAGCGACCGCACTCTGGGGGCCGGCCGCCCCGTCACCACCAGGTGCCGCGCGCCGGCCCGCTCCGCCCGCGCGAGCGCGGCGAGGGACCGGTCGGAGAAGGTGTCGTCGCCGCGCAGCAGCGTCCCGTCCAGGTCGGTGGCGATGAGTGAATACGCGGTGGGTGCGGCCATGATCAGAGAATACGGACAACCCGACGGTCCGATTCACCGTGCCCGTTTGCATTCGCTTTCGGTACGGTTCCCCTTCTCTCGGCGCCGGGTAAGGACCGGTTCAGGTCTCTTTCCCCGTTTGGCAAGAACATGGTCCGCTATCTACCGTCCGCCCGGTCCGGGGCGGTACCTTCCAAGGGTCCAGGGGGGACTTGATCGGGGGGTCAGGTGAGCAGTGGACGCATGCGTGTGCTGAGGCCCGGGGAGCTCGGCGAGGGGGAGCGGGAGCGCTGGCGGGAACTGCGCGCCGCGACGGACGCACCGCGCAACCCGTTCATGGAACCGGAGTTCACCGTCGCTGTGTCCCGGGTGCGCCCGCGGGCCCGGGTCGCGGTGCTGTACGAGGGCGCGCAACCGGTGGGTTTCCTGCCGTACGAGCGGGGCGCGCTGGGGCAGGGCCGGGCGATCGGGCTCGGGGTGTCGGACTGCCAGGGCGCGGTCCTGGGCCCCGGTGTCGCCCTGGAGACGGACGAACTGCTGCGGGGCTGCTCGGTGTCGAGCTTCGCCTTCGACAACCTGGAGGCGGACCAAGGGCTGTTCGTGCCGTACGCGGCCGAGGAGCACGCCACCTACGTCATCGACGTGGAGAAGGGCTACGAGACGTACGAGTCGGTGCTGCGCGCCCAGTCGCCGAAGTTCCTGAAGACCACGCTGGCCAAGGAGCGCAGGCTGGGCCGCCGGGCCGGAGCCGTGCGGTTCGTCTTCGACGAGCGCGACCCGGCCGCGCTGCGCACGCTGATGGAGTGGAAGTCGGCGCAGTACCGCAGGACCGGGCGGCGCGACCGGTTCGCGCGGGAGTGGATCGCCCGGCTCGTGGGCCGGCTCGCCGAGACCCGCGCCGCCCAGTGCGCGGGCACGCTGTCGGTCCTGTACGCCGGTGACCGCCCCGTCGCCGCGCACTTCGGGCTGCGCTCGGCGTCCGTCCTGGCCTGCTGGTTCCCGGCGTACGACCCGGAGTTCGCGAAGTACTCGCCGGGTCTGGTGCTGCATCTGCGGATGGCCGAGGCGGCGGCGGCCGAGGGCATCGGCCTGCTCGACATGGGGCGTGGTCCGGCCGAGTACAAGGACTCGCTGAAGACCGGCGAACTCGCCGTCTACGAAGGGGCGGCGACCCGTCCGGGCGCGGGCGCCGCGCTGCACTGGCTGAGCCGCGAACCCGCGCGCCGCGCGCACGGCTTCGTCCGCGCCCGTCCGCGCCTGGCGGCGCTGGCGGCACGGACCCTGAAGGGCGCGGCACGGCTGCGCCGGCCGTGAGTCGTGAGGAGGAGGGGGAGGGGGAAGACAGGTGTCCCGGAGAGCGCGTACGCAGGAGGAGATACGGCGGTTCCTGGCCATCGGCGCGGTGCAGGTCGCCGAGATCGACCTGGACGGTGACGAGGCCGCGCCGAGACCCGGCCCGGGCAGCCCGCCGATCACCCATGGCGAGGTGTTCCTGCTGGTCAGACGGGCGGGTCGCCCGGTGGGGACGCTGCTGACCCGGGTACCGGAGGGCACGGACCCGCGGGCGGTGCTGACGGAGGCCGCCGCCGCGGTGGCGGGAGGGGCCGTGGAGGCGACGGGCGGCGTGGAGGCGACGGGCGGCGGGGAGCCGCCGTACGCCTCGGTCGTCGTGGCCACCAGGGAGCGGGCCGGGCAGCTCGCCCGGGCGCTGGACTCGCTGCTCGCGCAGGAGCACCCGCGGTTCGAGGTCGTCGTCGTCGACAACGCGCCCGTGACCGGCGAGACCCGCGAGCTGGTGGAACGCAAGTACGGCGAGCGGGTGCGGTACGTGTGCGAGCCGGTGCCCGGACTCGCCGTCGCGCACAACAGGGGGCTGGCGGCGGCGCGGGGCGAGGTGATCGCGTTCACCGACGACGACGTGGTCGCCGATCCCCGCTGGCTCACCGAACTGACCGTCCCGTTCGCCGCCGACCCGCGGCTCGGCTGTGCCACCGGCCTGATCCTGCCCGCCCGGCTGCGCACCCCGGCCCAGGTCCTGCTGGAGAGCCACGGCGGCTTCGCGAAGGGCTTCACGCCGACGACGTACGACCCCGGCGACCCGCCCCGCGACGAGCCGCTGTTCCCCTTCACCGCGGGCCGCTTCGGCTCGGGGGCGAACATGGCCTTCCGTACGGAGGTGCTGCGGGCCGTCGGCGGCTTCGACCCGGCCACCGGCGCCGGGACACCCGCGCGGGGCGGCGACGACCTGTACGGGTTCGTCCGCGTCCTCGCCCAGGGACACCTGCTGCACTACACGCCGTACGCGCTGGTGTGGCACCACCACCGGGAGACCTGGGCCGACCTGGAGACCCAGGCGTACGGCTACGGCGCCGGCCTCACCGCCTACCTCACCGCGCTCCTGGTCAACCGGCCCGCGCTGCTGCCCGCGTTCCTCGCCCGGCTGCCGCGCGGCCTCGCGCACGCCCGCGCGTTGACCGAGGTGCGCGACACGGACGGCGGTGGTGCGCCGGGGGCGCACGACACCCGCACCCACCCCTGGCCACGCCGGCTGTCGCGGCTGCAGCGCAGGGGAATGCTGTACGGGCCGCTCGGATACCTGCGGGCGCGGCGGGCACCGGGGAGGGGGAGAGGATGACCGCGGCCATACCCGTCTTCCTCTACCACGCCGTGATGGACGATCCGCCGGACTGGATCGCCGAGTTCACCGTCACGCCCAAGGAGTTCGCGGCCCATCTCGACGCCGTCGTGGACAGCGGCCGCACCCCCGTCACCATCAGCACCCTCGCCGAACACCTCGCCGGGCGGGCCCCCTTGCCGCCCCGGCCGGTGCTCCTCACCTTCGACGACGGCTTCGCCGACCTGCCAGGACCCACCGCCGACGCCCTGGCCGGGCGCGCGCTGCCCGCGACCGCGTACCTCACCACCGGCGCCATCACCCCGGGCTGCCACAGCCTGCTGCCGCCCGCCCCGATGATGACCCTGGACCGGGCGGTGGAGCTGGAACGTTCCGGCATGGAGATCGGCAGCCACACGGTCACCCACGCCCAGCTCGACACCCTGACCACCCGGCGGTTGCGCGCCGAACTGCTGGACTCCAAGGCCGTGCTGGAGGACACCCTCGGCCACCCCGTCCCCCACCTCGCCTATCCGCACGGCTACAACAGCCCCCGGGTGCGCGCCATGGCCGCCCGCGCCGGCTACCGGACGGCGACCGCCGTGCGGCACGCGCTCAGCTCGGACCGGGACGAGCGCTACCGCATCGCCCGGCTGATCGTCCGGCGCGGCCACACCGTCGCCGACGTCGAGGCCTGGCTGGCGGGCGACGGCGCGCGGACCGCCCCGTACCGGGACGGCCCGAAGACCGTCGGCTGGCGGTGGTACCGCCGGGCCCGCACCGTCCTGCGCGGCCGGCCCGTGTTCGCCGGCTGAGGGGGACGAACGGACGTGACCACGGGACGGGCCGCGCGGAAGGTACCGGACCGCTTCCGCCGCACAGGCGAGTCCGACGTTTTTGGTGTGAAAAGCAGCGGTAATTCCTATACTCGTCGCGGGGGAGGGGAGTCTCGGCGTGCAACAACATGTGCCCGCACCGACCACTGAGAGCAGCGCGCTGCCCAGCCCCGAGCCGGCCACCGGCCCGACGGAGCCGGGAGGGAACTCCGGCGGTGGCCGCGGATCCTGGCCGGTCCCGAGCGGCCCGCCCGACGCCGGGCTGCTGACGCTGCTGCTCGCCGCCGGACTGTGGTTCTACGCGCTGCCCCGCATCGGCTTCCGGGAGATGGGCGACTACGGCCTGCTGGACCGCCTCCCGGCCGCCTACCACCTGTCGCTGCTGGTCCTCACCGCCGGCTTCATTCTCAGCCTGCGGCGCGCGGGCACCGCGCCCTGGTGGCCGGCCGCGCACTGCGCCGCGCTGCTGTTCGCGCTCAAGGCGCCACCGGCGATGCTGTACGACGCCGTGCGCTATCCGTGGGCCTCCAAGCACGACGCCGTCGTCGACACGCTGCTCGCCAACGGTGAACTGCGGCCCGGCGCGGCGCTGTCGGGCAACATGTCCGCGTACGACCAGTGGCCGGGCTTCTTCACGCTCGACGCCGGGCTGGTGCGCGCCTTCGGCGTGGAGAGCGCCGCCGCGTACGCCAACTGGGCGCCGATCGTCCTCGGCCTGCTGACGATGCCGGTGCTCGTCCTGATCTACCGCACCTTCTGCCAGGACTGGCGGCTGGTGTGGACCGCCGTGTGGATCTTCCAGCTCGCCAACTGGGTGGGCCAGGACTACTTCGCCCCGCAAGGGCTCGCGTACCTGTTGCACCTGACCGTCATCGCGGTGGTGCTGCGGCACTTCGTGCGCCCCGGCTCCGCCGGGCGGCTGCGCGACCGCACCTTCCTCGACCCGGCCGCCGCGGCCGTACCGGCGCCCACCGGCACCCGGCAGCGCGCGGTCTGCGTGGTGATCCTCGCCCCGCTGATCGCCGCGGTCAACGCCACGCACCAGCTCACCCCGGTGATGCTCTGCGTCTGCCTGTTCGCGCTCAGCCTCACCCGCCGCTACCGCAACTACGGGCTGCTGGCCGTCGCCGTGCTGCTGATGCTCACCTGGGACCTGACCATGGGGCGGCCGCTGTTCGTCGAGACGCTGTCCACCCTCAAGGAGTCGATCGGCGAACTGACGCAGAACTCCCGCGCGGGGTACGCGGGTGAGCTGACCGGGCCCGGACCCGAACTCGCCGGGACGGCCAACGTGCTGATGGTGCTCGCGGTCGCCGCGCTCGCCGGGGCCGCCCTCGTGCTGCGGCGCCGGCTGGTCCGCGGCGCGCTGCCGCTGCTGCTGGTCTCCGCCGCCCCGGTCCCGCTCTTCGCCGTCAACGACTACGGCGGCGAGATGCTGTTCCGCGTCTATCTGTTCGGCCTGCCGGGCGCGGCGTTCTTCGCCGCCGCCGCGCTCGTGCCCGCCGCCGCGAACGCCCGCCGCGGCCGGGCGCGGGCGCTGCGGCGCGGAGCCGCGGCAGTCGCCCTGCCGGCCGTTCTGCTGGTGCTCCTGGCCGGCTTCCTGCCGTCGTACTACGGCAAGGAGAAGATGTACTACACCCCGCCCGAGGAGACCGCGCTGGTCACCCGCACCCTCGACAACGCCCCCGACGGCTCGCTGATCCTCTCCACCAGCGGTTCCTTCCCGCAGGCGCTGCACCGGTACGACCGCCTGGAACACTGGTTCTTCGCCGAGCAGGAACTGCCCGAGAACGAGCGGATGCTGAAGGACCCGGCCCGCTACCTCGCCGACGGCATCCCGCCGGGCACCAGGACGTACGTCATCCTCACCCGCACCCAGGACGTCTACACCGCCGGCGAGGGCCTGCTGCCGGCCGGCGGCTTCGAGACGCTGCGCACGAAACTCTCCGCCTCACCTCTCTTCCGAACCGTCGAGAACCATGCGTACGGGGTCGTGCTGGAGTACCGCCCGGCCGCCCGAGGAACGACCACAAGGTGATCGAAGTGACGTCGAAGGCCACCCCATGAGCAGCACCGACTCCGCGCACTCCACCGACTCCACGGGCTCCTCCGGAACCGGTGCGGCCCGCGGCCTCAGAAGCCCGCGGGTGACCGGGACGCACGTCAGAGTCCTCATAGGCGCCTCGGGCTGGCTCGCGCTGGCCGCCACCGCCGTCCCCGGCCCCTCGCCGCTGCGCTGGATCCCGGTGCTGGTGTTCACCCTGTTCGGTCCGGGCTGGGCGGCGCTGTACCCGCAGCCGGGCGGCCTGGCCACCGGCGCCAGGCTGGAGGCCGTCGCGCTCGCCGCGCCGATCAGCCTGTCGCTCGGTGTGCTCACCGCCACCTCGCTGTTCCTGGTGGAGGGGTTCTCGGCGACCGCCTTCCTCGTCTCGCTCGCCGTCTTCACCACGGTCGTCGCGGCCCTGCCGGGGCTGCCGCTGCCCGCCGCCCGGCGCGGCGCGGTGGAGCGCGTCAGGCGCAGGCCCGCGGACGGCGGTGGCACATGACGGGGCCGCACCGGCCGCGCGAGCCGCGCAAGCGGTCCAGGTGGCGCGGGCTGAGGGAGGCGGTGCGCGCGAGGCGCGGTCACACGGCGGTCGTCCTGCTGACGGTCCTGACGGTCGCCGCGCTGCTGACCGGGCTCGGGTTCTGGGCCGGCCGTCCCGACGACGTGGACCCCTCCGGTCGGGGCCTGCCCGGCAACGCGGCCTCCGGCGAACTGCCCACCGGCCCCTGCGCCCCCACCGACACGCTGGTTCCGCCCTGCGGCGCCTGGTGGGGGGCGTATGTGCCGTACGCGGCGAACGGCTCCCTCAAGGACGCCGTGCTCGGTTTCGAGGAGCGGATCGGCCGCAGGCTCGACCTCGTCTACAACTACCACGACATGTCGGGCACCGAGCTCGACGGGCAGCTGCTCACCCCCGACGAGCAGGAGCTCGGCGAGGACCGGCTGCTCATGCTGGCCTGGGAGTCCACCGTCTGGACCGAGCCGCACCACGAGAACTGGACGGAGACCCAGCTCGGCTGGAGGAACATCGCCTCGGGGAAGTACGACGAGGAGATCATCGACCCGCAGATCCGGCGCCTCAAGGCCTACGGCAAACGCGTCCTCCTCTCCTTCGACCAGGAGACCGACGCCCGCATCAAGGAGGGCGCGGGCACTCCGGCGGAGTTCGTCGCGGCGTACCGCCATCTCCACGACCGGTTCCGTGAACTGGGCGCCGACAACGTCGTGTGGGTGTGGACCGTCTCCGGCTACCTCGGCAGCGCCAAGGAGATGAAGGCCCTCTACCCCGGGGACGAGTACGTCGACTGGATCGCGATGGACCAGTACAACTACTACGGCTGCCACGACACCACCGACTGGAAGGACTTCCTGCGCAGCCAGCGGCCCAGCTACGAGTGGCTGCGCGCGAACATCACCGACGACAGACCGGTGATGCTGGCGGAGTTCGCCACCGCGCCCGACGCCGACGACCCGGGGCGCCAGCGCGACTGGTACGCCGAGATCCCCGGCGCCGTGAAGAAGCTTCCCGAGGTGAAGGCCCTGGTGCACTGGAACCGGCCGACTTCGGAGAGGCCGGAGTGCGATCTGACCGTCAACGCCGGTCCGGGGCTGGAGGGCTACCGGGAAGCGGGGCGGAACGAGTACTTCCAGCAGCCCGTGCCGCCCCGTTGAGCGGTGGCCGGTGCCCGGCCCTCCCGGCCGCTCAGTGGCCGGGAGGGCCATCCTGTCCGCCGCGGCGTGCGAGCCGTACCGCCGGCACCGCGCGGCTGAGCAGCAGCAGCCCCAGGAGCGTGACCAGCAGGGGCGGCGCGACCGGTGCGAGTGCCTCCCGGAACACCCAGCCGGCCACCCCGGCGAGATACAGCACGCCCCAGCGGACCGGCCACGCCGGCCGCTCGCCCGCGCGGGTGAGCAGCAGCCACAGCGGTACGAGGCACAGCAACTGGAACACCAAGGGGGCCCACCGCAGCACGGCAGCGGGTCCGTCGAGCCCCACCGCCTCCGCGAGGAAGCGGGCCGCGTCGGCGTACAGCGCCCCGTCCACCGGCTCGGGCCGCCACCCGAGGACGACGGGCGCGGTGTGCAGGGCGAGCAGGGCGGAGGTCAGCGCGAGACCGGAGAGCCAGGGGACCGGCCGTCCGAGCAGGGTCACCGAGGCGACGAAGACGAGGAGCAGCACTCCTCCCGCGGCCGACGCGGACAGCGGGAGGCCCTCCAGTATCTGACGCCCCGTGGGCTCACCCGCGCCGCCGGACCGGGGGAGTCCGCGTATCGAGAACCAGAAGACGAGGGTCGCGAGCGCGAGCAGGGCCCAGAGGGTTCCCACGATCCGGCGGTCGGGGGCGGGGTCGGGCGCCGACGGCCCGGCGGAGTCCAGATGCCCGGCGGGACTCGACAGCCCAGCGGAGCCCGGCGGCCCGGCGGAGTCCGCATACCCGGCGCGGTCCGGCAGTCCGGCGCGGCTCGGTGACCCGGCGGAGCCCGGCGGCCCGGCGGGACTCGACAGCCCAGCGGAGCCCGGCGGCCCACCAGGACTCGATAACCCAGCGGGACTCGGATGTCCGGTCCGCGGCGGAGCGCTGAGGGGCGCCTCGGTGGCCCGGGGGGCGTCGTTCGCCTCCGCCGATACCCGCCTCTCCCCCGAGGACACCGCCGGGTGCGCGCGGTTCTCCCCGTCCTCCGCCGGGCCCCCGCCCCGGTCCGGCTCCCCCGACGTCTCCTCCCGGACACCGGTCTCCTCATGAGGCGACCGCTCCTCGCCGCCGGCGCCGTGCCCCCGCTCGTCCGGGGCCGGCGGACGCGCGATGAGCGCCACCGTGTCCGCCTGGAGGGCCTCCCGTTCGTAGCCGGGGCGGCCGATGAACAGCGTGACGGTCTCCTCGTCGTCCTCGCCGCCCTCCGGGTCCTTGTGCTCGTACGCCGCCCGGCGCGCCCAGTTCGTGCCGTATCCGGCGGTGGCGTTGAGCCGGGCCCAGCGCGTGCCGTAGCCGGGGGCCGCGGCGGACCGCTCCACGGGCCCGCCGGTCCTCTCACGCAGCGCCGCACGCAGCCCGACCACCGAGACGGCCGCGATCAGCGTCATGCTGATCAGCACCGCCCATCCGGCCCCCGCGATCCCCGCCGGGGTGAACAGCACGGTCGCGCTGCCCAGTACCAGCGCGCACATCGCACCCTGGAGCACGGCGAGCACACCGGTACGCCCCTGCACCCGCAGCACCCCGATGTACAGCTCCACGACCACGCGGGGCAGCGCGCCGAGCGCGAGCAGCCGCAGCACGGTCGAGCCGTGCTCGGCGTAGTCCGCGTCGAACGGCGTGAGGATCCAGGGCGCGAAGACGACCAGCACCGCGACCACCGGCACCAGCAGCAGCGTCATCCGGCGCAGCGCCCCGCGCACGCCGTCGGCGAGCCGGCGCGGATCGTGCGAGGCGTGGGCGGTGAGCGACGCGGCCATGTTGATGGCCATGAACTCCATCGTGCCGCCGACGGTGTACGCCACGTAGAAGTAGCCGTTCTCCGCCGCGCTGAAGCGGACCGCGACCATCACGGGCAGCAGATTGATCATGGCGAGGCTGAACAGCGCGCCGAGCGAGTCGCCGGCCAGGAAGCGGCCCATGGACCGCAGGCCGGGCGGTTCCACGTCGTGGTCGGCGGCGGCCTGGCGCGGGATGAGCCGGCGGAAGACCAGCCAGCCGAGCGGCAGGGTGGAGAACGCGATGGCCACGGCCCAGGACACGAAGATGCCCAGCACCGGCAGTGCGCTCGCGAAGACGGCCAGCAGGACCAGTTTCCCGACGGAGAACACCGCGTTCCCGGCCGGCACCCACTCGGCCTTGCGCAGCCCCGTGAGCACGCCGTCCTGGAGGGTGAGCAGCGCCCACGCCACGCACGCCGCGACGAACAGCGCCCCGGCCACCGGTGTGCCGAGGGGGGCGTAGGAGGGGCCCCACTGGTCGAGCGTGAGCAGGAAGACGCCCGCGGCCAGGGCGACGACCACCGAACTCGCCAGGTACACGCCCCACACCAGGCGTCCGGTCTCGCGGCCGGCCCGCGGTACGAAGCGGACCACGGCACCGATCATCGTGGTCGCGGTGATACTGGCGAGCAGCCGCATCGCGGCGATCGCGGCGGAGCCCTGGCCGACGGCGTCCTCGGAGTAGTAGCGGGCGGCCACGAGCCAGAAGCCCAGGCCGAGGACGGCGGACACGCCCGTGCTGAGCATCAGGAAGTAGGCGTTCTTGAACAGGGAGTCGGAGCCGGACGGGCTCCCGGCGGGCCGGTCCCCGCCGTCGGCGCGCGCCGCGGCGGGCTCGTGCACCTGGGTGTCGGTCACGGTCCGGCCCCACCCTCGTGGGCCGGTGCTCCCGACTCATCGGCCGGTGTTCCCGGCTCGCGGACCGGTGTCCCCGGCCGTGTCAGGTCCTCCGGTGGTTCGGCCGGCCGGACACCGGACCGTTCCAGCACGTCGACGGCCTCCCTCGCCCGCAGCGGGTCCACCGGCAGCGCGTGCCGCGCGAACCAGCGGGCCGCCTCCGGCGCGGGCGACGGATCCGTGAAGTCCTTCCCCGCGTAGTCGTCGAGGGGCGGGTCGTAGAGATAGCCGACGACGATCCCGCGCCGGGCCAGTGCCGCCATCGCCGCGTCCCGGTCCGCCACCAGCAGCGGCACCCGGAACAGAGGCTGTGCCCGGCCCCTCTCCCCCGGCCGGGCCCACCGGGTCGACAGCAGCAGTTCGGTGCCGTCCCGGCAGGCCCGGAGCACCTCGTCCAGCCGTCCGAGCCGGTGCCGGATCCGCCGCAGCCGCAGCGGTCCCGACCGCAGGCGGTAGGTGTGCATGTCGACGCGGACCCAGGGATCGTGCGCGGTCAGGTCCGGGGCCGCGCCGGCGGCCGCGGCCAGTGCCTCCGGACGCAGCGGCATCCTGATCCCGTCGCGCTCCGTCAGCCCCAGCAGTCCCAGCGCCGCCCAGGCGGCCCGCCGCAGTCCCAGCCCCCGTACGGCGGCCTCGGCGTACGGCCGTAAGACGTAGGCGAGTTCGGACGCCGCCCCGGGCGGGGTGAGCAGCTCGTCGCAGGCCGCCCGCACCGCCTCGGCCAGGCCCGGGTCGGCGAGCGCGAGGATGCCGCCCGCCTGGGCGCCGGCATGCTTGGAAAGGCTGAAGACGGAGGCCTCGCCCCAGGCCCCGACCGGCCGCCCGCCGACCTCGCTGCCGATCGCGTGCGCCCCGTCCTCCAGCAGCGGGATGCCCAACGCGTCGCAGCGCGCCCGCAGTTCCGGCGCCGGGTCCGGGTTGCCGTACAGGTTCGTGGTCAGTACGGCGGACAGCGAGCCCCATGTCCCCTCGGGCACGGCGTCGATGTCGATGGTCCCGTCGAACGGGTTCAACGGCGCCTGCACCGGCCGCAGTCCCGCCGCCAGCACCACGAAGAAGATGACGTCGTCGTTGACCGGCGACATCAGCACCCTGCCGCCCGGCGGGCACCAGTGGCGCAACGCCACGAACAGCCCGAACCTGCATGACGGCACGTACACGCATTCCCGGCCGAGCCGGCCGCGCATGGTCTCTTCCAGCCGTTTCGACTGCGATCCCCGGCGCGCCGAGCGCGGTCCGGCCTCCCCAATGGCCATCCGCCCCCCAGTGTGCCTTCGGAAACGCCCCCTCCCCGAGGCCTTCCGGCACCTGCCCAGAGTCGCCCCGTTCGCACCGCTCCGTCAAGATTGCCTCCCGTTCTGTGGATAACTTCCGGTACGCAAGAGGAAGCGGGGGGCGCCACCACGTCGGCTCTGCCCAAGACCGCCGTGTCACCCGTAACGTGTGGCACGGCCACGGACACGTGGAGCACTTGCACACGAAAGCGAGGCAGCACCCGATGCCCCCCTTCGATGTCCCCGAGGGCGATCCCTTCGGCCCGCACAACCTGCCGTACGGCGTCTTCTCGCCCCCCGGTTCGTCGGAGCGGACCGTGGGCGTCCGGCTCGGCGACCACGTCCTCGACGCCGGTGCGGCGGCACACGCCCTGGGCTCGCCGTACGCCTCCCTCCTCGCCCGTCCGACCCTCGACCCGCTGCTGGCGGCGGGCCGCACGGCCTGGTCGGACGTGCGGCGGGCACTCACGGCGTGGGTGACCGTCCCGGCGCATCGGGAGACCGTGGAGCCGCTGTTCCACCCGCTGTCCGAGGTGACCCTGCACCTCCCCTTCGAGGTCGCGGACTACGTCGACTTCTACGCCTCCGAGAACCACGCCCGGAACGTCGGCCGGATCTTCCGCCCCGACGCCGCCGACTCCCTGACCCCCAACTGGAAGCACCTGCCGATCGGCTACCACGGCCGCGCCGGCACGGTCGTGGTGTCCGGCACCGACGTCGTGCGCCCCTCCGGCCAGCGCAAGGCACCCACCGACGCCGCCCCCGTCTTCGGGCCGTCCGTCCGGCTGGACATCGAGGCCGAGGTCGGCTTCGTGGTCGGCGTGCCGTCCGAGCCGGGCCGGCCGGTGCCGCTCGGCGACTTCCGCGACCACGTCTTCGGGCTCTGCCTCCTCAACGACTGGTCCGCCCGCGACGTCCAGGCCTGGGAGTACGTCCCCCTCGGCCCGTTCCTCGGCAAGTCCTTCGCCACCTCGGTGTCGGCCTGGATCACCCCGCTGGACGCCCTGGACGAGGCCCGCGTCGCGCCGCCGGAACGCACCCACGCGCTGCTGCCCTACCTGGACGACGCGGCCGAGGAACCCGGCGGCTACGACCTGCGGATCACCGTCACCGTCAACGGTCACGTCGTCTCCGAACCCCCCTTCTCCACCATGTACTGGACGGCCGCCCAGCAGCTCGCCCACATGACCGTCAACGGCGCCTGTCTGCGCACCGGCGACCTGTACGGCTCCGGCACGGTGAGCGGTCCCACCGAGCGGGAACGCGGCTCGCTCCTTGAACTGACCTGGAACGGCCGCGACCCCCTCGAACTCCCCGACGGCAAGCGGACGTTCCTGGAGGACGGTGACGTGGTGACGCTGACGGCCTGGGCGCCGGGCCCGGACGGCGTCCGCGTGGGCCTCGGCGAGGTCACGGGACGGGTGGTCCCCGCGGTCTGACCCGCCCGGCCCTTGCCGATCTTCTACGGCCCCTGACTCACACCGCCCTTCGCCGTCATACTTGGCGTCGGGCGGTGTGCGCGTTCGCGCCGCGCTCCCCTCGTACTTCCCGCACGCCCCCAGCACGACCCGAAGCCGCCCTCTTCCGACAGGATCCGGAGCCCGTGGCATGACCGTCTGCCTGCTCCTGCTGAGCGTTGTCGCCGTGACGGCCGCCGTGCCCGTCCCCCGGACGCTGACCCGGGCGAAATGGCCGGAACGGGAACCGGTGGTCGCCCTGTGGGTGTGGCAGTGCCTGGTCGCCACCGTCCTGCTGTGCTGCGTCACGGCGCTCGCCCTGGGAGCCGCCGCCGTCTTCGGCACCGTCCGCGCCCAGCTCTTCGCCCCGGCCCCGCCCGCGGTCACCGCGGCGTACGACCTGTCCGCCGCCTCGCCCTGGACCATCGCCCTCACCGTGCTGCTGGCGTCCGGGGCGGCCTGGACGACGGCCATGCTCGGGCGCGAACTGGTCGAGGCCCGCCGCCGGCGCGCCCGGTCCCGGGCCCATCTGCGGGAACGCGCCCCCGACCTGCCCGCCGGACTCCCCGAGGCCCGCGGTCCCCTGCTGGTGCTGGAGGACGACTACCCCGACGCCTGGTGGATGCCGGGCAGCCCGCCCCAGCTCATCGTCACCACCGGCGCCCTGCAACGCCTCACCGACCACCAGCTCGACGCCGTCCTCACCCACGAGCGGGGCCATGCCCGCGCCCGCCACGACTGGCTGCTGCACCTGTCCACCGCACTGGCCACCGGTTTCCCCCGCGTCCCCCTGTTCGCGCACTTCTGCGAGCAGACCCACCGCCTGGTCGAACTGTCCGCCGACGACACGGCCTCCCGCCGCTGCGGCCACCTGACCACGGCGCTGGCGCTGATCGAGCTCAACCAGCACCGGGGCGTCCTCTCCTGCGCCTCCAGCCACCGCCTCCTCGGCGAACGCGTCGACCGCCTCCTGGAACCCCCGCCCCGCCTCGGCCGCCGCCACCGCGCCCTGACGACGGCCGCGGCGGCGCTGGTCCCCCTGCTCCCCCTGCTGATCACCTTCGCGCCGGGTCTGACCGCCCTGCCGTAGCCGCCGCACGGCCACCGCGGGCCGGGGCCCCGTCGGCTCCGCACATTCGTTCCGCTCCTCAGGCATCACGGAGCGGGAAGGAGTGCAGATACCACCGCCGGGGCTTCCTCAATCGTGGCGTTGATCATGATGTCCGATGATGATCATCGGCGGTAGCTTGTGCGTCCGTGACCGACACTCAGCTCCCTCCCCACCAAGACGTGCCGGACAAACTCGCCACCACTCTGTTCGGCAACCGTGCCACCGCCGTCCACCACCCCTGGAAACGGCTGTTCGGGTCCGCACCGTTCGCCTACCAGGAGGGACTCGCCCACGAGGAGCGCATCCGGCTGTCCTACGAGCGTCTGCGCCTGATCAATCGCACCATCGACGACCCGCTGGCCTTCGCCGACGATCCCGCCGCGCTGAGCGCGATGCACGAGTGGGCCGGCGTCGTCGACGCCGGCATGGCGACCTGCGCCAGCATCCACTACAACTTATTCCTCGGCAGCCTCCTCGATCACGACCACGACGAACGGGATCTGACCGAGTACGTCCGGATGTCCCGCGTCGGAACGTTCCTCTGCACCGAACTCGCCCACGGCAACGACGCCGCCCAGTTGGAGACCACCTGCACCTTCGACCGGACCACCGGCGGCTTCGTCCTCCACACCCCCCGCCCCGAGGCCTGCAAGTGGATGCCCAACACCAGTCCCGTGGGCGGGCCCAAGGACGCCGTGGTCGCCGCCCGCCTCCTCGTCGACGACCGCGACCTGGGCGTGTTCCTGTTCCTCACCCCGCTGCACGACGCCCACGGCATACCGCTGCCCGGCGTGGAGATACGCCGGCTGCCCCAGACCGCCAGCAGCCCCGTCGACCACTGCGCCACCGCCTTCCACCACGTCCCGCTCCCCCACACCGCGCTGCTGCAGGGCGATCACGGGCGCCTCACCCGTGACGGGCACTTCACCAGCAGCCTCGGCAGCCCCCGCAAACGGTTCCTGCGCTCCATCAGCCGCGTCACCCTGGGCAAGCTCTGCATGAGCGCCTACAGCCTCGGCACCACCCGCCACGCCCTGGCCGTCGCCGTCCGCCACGCCCACAACCGCCACACCTCCGGCATGACCGGCGGGCACAAGGTGCCGCTGTTCGCGCACCGCAGCCACCACGGACCGCTGCTGGAGGCCACCGCCACCGCCTACGCCGCCACACTGCTGCAGCGCAGCGTGACCCGGCAGTGGGCCGAAGCCCCGGACGACGACGTGGCGGACCGCGAGCGGCTCATCGCCGTCACCAAGGGGTGGATCACCTGGCAGGCCCGCGCCATCATGACCGAGTGCCGCGAACGCTGCGGCGCCCAGGGCCTGATCCTCGCCAACGGCATCGCCGGCCAGCTCGCCGCGAACGAGGGCACCATCACCGCCGAAGGCGACAACAAGGTGATCTGGGTCAAGGCCGCGGGCGAGATGTTGCTCGGTGGCCTCGTACTCAAGCCGGTCAGCGAGATCCCGCCCGAGCAGCGCCCGCTGACGGACGCGCAGCACCTCCAGGACCTCCTGGCGGACATCGAGCGCACATGGCACGAGCGGGCCCGCACCCGGCTCCGTACCGGACGGGCGCCCTCCCCTCTGGCGCGGTGGAACGCGACCGTCACCCCCGCGCTCGAACTCGTCGACGCACACGCCCACCGCCTGGCCGGCCAGGCGCTGTCCGACGCGGCCGCCCAGGCGGACACCCCGCGGGCCCGGCAACTGCTCACCGGTCTGCACCGGTTGTTCGCCCTCCGCCGGATCGCCGCGCACAGCGGTGACCTGCTGGCCCAGGGGCGGATCACCGCGGACCAGGTGCTGCAGCTCCCCGACGCCGTTGACGACGTGGTCATGGCCTTGGAGCCCCACGCGCTGACGCTGGTCGGAGGATTCGACGTGCCGGAGGAACTGCTGCGCAGCCACCCCGTGCTGCACTCCGCGCACGCGGCGGACCCGGCGCCGGCCCAGCAGCCCCGGCCCGGCCGGCCCGGTCAGTCCGTCCAGTCCGGCTAGCCCGGTCAGCAGTACAGGGCGCGGTGGCAGGAGTAACCGAACGCGTTGCCGACGCTGAGGACGTACACGATGCGGCCGCAGAAGTCACGGTAGTCGGTCCGCTGGGCCTCATCGAGGGCGAGGGAGGTGACCGGCCCGGCTGGCGAGACCCGTTGGAGCAGCTCCAGCAGACGCCGGGGCGCACTGAGTTCCATCACCTCCACCGCACGCCGGAAGTCGTCGACGAGGTCCGGCCCGTGGTCGGCCACTTCGTCGAGAGCCTCCGCCAGAGGGTCGTCGGTCCTCGTCCGCGCCTCCCGCAACAGGTCGCAGCAGGCCCGCAGGGTGCACAGGTGACCGAGTGGCAGCTTCACGGCGTACAGGCTGGGCAGCTCACGGCCGTCGGGGCCGTGAAGGGCGTAACCCACGCTCGTGTGCTGCTCCGGGCCGACCGCCGCGGTGGTCTCCGGCCACCGCAGGGGGGCGGGCAGGCACTGCCGAATCCGGTCCCAGCTGTCGTAGGCGGTGCGGATGAGCTTGGCCTCGGTGCTGTCGAGGTCGGGCAGGCAGAAGTAGTACAGGTGGTGCAGCAGGGGCTGCTCGATCGCGGTGAACTTGCTGATGAACACGGGGTCGTCGGGTACCAGGATCTGCATCGCGCATCCTTCTGTCCATCGGCGGTGCAGGAGTTCAGACGCCGGGTGCGAACAAGATAGTGAGGACGTGGGCTCCCGGGGGCACGGGCCGACGAAAGCCCGGCCCGGCCCGCGCCGGAACCGGAACCGGTACGGATCCCGGCCCCGGCGCGGGAGCTTACGGCGGACGGGTCGGCACCCGGGAGCACCCGAACGGAAACAAGCGGTAGCCGCCGGCCCAGGTCATGATCCGGTTGCGGCCACAAGGACGCTGACGCAGTTCTCGTACGCGCGGCGGGCCTTGTACTGAGGCGGGACCACCGGGGCGTCCTGGGCGGCGTCGAGGAATCGGCAGCGGGCGAGAAGTCCGCGGTGCACGGAAGGGGTGGCGCTGACGCGGAGCGCGCAACCCTGGCCGCGCCGTACGGTCACGCCGTGGTCGAGGGCGGCCCGCTCGGCGGGATCCAGCTCGGCGCAGCGGACTGCGCTCCGGCCGGGAAGGGGAACGGCCGTGCCGCGGCTGCCGCGGCGCAGCGGATCAGTGGCTGTCGTCCGGGCGGTAGACGCTGAGGTCGCCGTAGGCCGACAGAACGGCGGCCGGATCGCCGGGTCCGTGCCGCAGGGTGGTGTCCAGGAAGGCGAGCGTGGTCGCAGCGACGACGTGCGGGCTCTCGGCGCGGCCCAGGGACCCGACCATCGAGGGCACAGGCGGCAGGTACAGGGGGGCGTCCATGAAGGTGAGGTGTGCGGCGCCGGGGACGGTGAGCCGGTAGCTCGTCGCGGTGCTGAGCTTGAGGACCTGGGTGAGGCGGGGGATGTAGCGCGGGTCGGTGTCCGGGGTGATGGCCTGGGTGAGCACGAGCGCCGGCTGGCGGTAGGAGCGCGGATCGGGGTCGCGGGGGTAGCCGTCCAGATTGATGACGGCGTCGAACCGGCGGTCCTGGCGGGCTGCCTGCAGGGCGGCGGCGCCGCCCAGGGAGTGGCCGGTCACCGCGGCCCGGCCGGTGTCCAGGCGTCCGGCCAGCGGGCCCGCGATCCCACCTTGGTCCGGACGGCCCAGCTGGGTGAGGACGAAGCTGAGGTCCGCGGCCCGGATTCCCGTCGTCTCGACGGCCCGTTCGTTGTCTTCGTCGTCGTCGCCGGTGGAGACGATCTCGGTGTTGACCGTTCGGCCGTCGGCGAGGACAACGGCGGCGGAGTCGTACGGGTGGTCGAGGGCGGCGACCACATAGCCATGGCTGGCCAGTTCCTCCGCCCAGGCGGTGTTCTGGGTGCGCACTCCGCCCAGTCCGGGAGAGAACAGCACGACCGGGAACCGTCCGCCCTTGTCGGCCACCGGAGCGTTGAAGACCGCGTGGGTGCGGGCCCGCGGGACGCCGTCGACCAGGAAGCCGGGCAGTCCTGCATAGCGCGCGAGGGCGTCGGAGACGGTGCGCGCCTCGCGCTCCGTGCGTCCGACGTACCGGGCCCGCTGCGTGCCTGCGGGGCTCTTCCGCGCGGGGTACCAGAGCTGGACCACGAGCGTGCGCCGGTCGTGCGGGTCGGCGGTGGCGGTCTCGGGGCGGTTCGGATCGGTCCACTGCGTCACGCGGGTGCCGACCGCGAAGTGGCCGGACGGTTCGGGGAACACGGGGACGGGAAAGGCCCAGGCGGCCGACGGGCCCGTGGCGATCAGGCCGACGCAGGCCACCGATCCCGGCAACGCCAGCCACCATCGGGCCCGCCACGCCGGCCGGCCGGTACGTCGTCGCAGCAGAGGAGAGACGGCGAACGGCAACGCGAAGGCGGCGCCCGCCAGTACCGGCAGCATCTGCCAGCGGATCCCCACCACACTCAGCACGATCGCGGACAGCACGAGAACCGCCCCCGCCGCGATCGTGACGCGTGGGCGGGCAGCGGGGGGAAGCCAGCGCGCCACCACCAGCGCGGCAGCACCCAGCAAGGCGAGGATTTCCAGGGGGGACATCTGCAGTCCCGTGATGATCTCTGTCACCCGGCCATCCTCGGCGCGGGGTACGCGCTGCCGCATCGGTCCCGGGTCGCCCTCGTGTGCGGCCGGAGTCGCAGTCGAGCACGCCAGGTGAACGGTCGCTTTGCGACCGTGGAAGGCAGCAGGACTCATCCTGCGGTCGTACGTCGGCGCGGTGCCGTCAGACGGTGGGCTCATGTGCTTCGCGGGCCCGCGGCCTAGCGTGGCAGGGCCGCGGTGCACGCCGGAGGGCGCGGGGTGTGCGCTCCTTGTACCCGACCCGGCTGTACACGGTGGTGGCCCCGGTCGGGGCCGCCACGATGCTGAGACCGACAGGGACGTGTCATGACCGAGGTGGCCTCGGAGCCGGGCAGTGCCCACCCGGCCCGCTGCCGGGACCGCGTGCGGCGGACGAGGACGGCCGTACGGCTGACGAGGTACGCCGACCTGGCCTCCGTGCGAGCGGCGCGACGGGGGAGAGCCGCCCGGCGCCGGGGCCTCCGGCTGCCGCCCGTGGTGTGGGGTTCGCTGTTTCCGGCGCTGCTCCTGCTCAACATCATGACCACGCGCGCCCCGCAGGAGCTCCCGGTGGCCGTGGCCCTCACCGCCGCCCTTGCGCTGCCCCTGGTGTGGCGGCGCCGGGCCCCGCTCACGGTGTTCGGCGCCGTGGCAGCCGCGGCCTTCGTCCAGTGGCTGATGGACGTCCAACTGCCGGCGGACATCGCCTTGCTGGTGGCTCTCTACACGGTGGCCGCGAACTCGGGCCGGCGCGGCACGCTTGTCGCCGGTGCCGTCGTGGAGGGCGGAGCCCTGCTGGCCTGCCTGCGCTGGGCGACGGAAGGAGCGTTCCTGACGCCCTTCGTCGCGGTGACCGCGATGGTCGTCGCCGCGGCCGTCCTGGGGGTGAATGTGCGGACCACGCGCGCCTACCTCGCGGCCCTGGAGGAACGGGCCGCACGCCTGGAGCAACAACAGGACCAGCAGGCGCGCCTGGCCGTCGCCGAGGAGAGGACACGTATCACCCGGGAGATGCACGACATCGTCACCCACAACCTGTCCGTCATGGTCGCGCTCACCGACGCCGCCGTCTACGCGCAGCACCGGTCGCCCGACAAGGCCACCACCGCGATGCTCCAGATCTCCGAGACGGGCCGCCAGGCCCTGACCGACATGCGGCGCTCGTTGGGCATCCTGCGGACCGACGAACCGGACGCGGAGCGCCACCCGTTGCCCGGCATCGCACAACTGGCCGCCCTCGCCGACCAGATGTGCGCTGCCGGGCTGCCGACCGGACTCGAGGTCCAGGGTGGCCACACCCACATACCCGCCACCGCACAACTGACCGTCTACCGCCTGGTGCAGGAAGCCTTGACCAACACCCTCAAGCACACACCCACCGGCACGCACGCGAAGGTCCGGATACGGTGCTCAGCCGAGACCGTCACCGTGGACGTCACCGACAACGGCCCCTGCCCGCCGCTTCCCGGCGCCACACCATCCGGCCACGGCATCCCCGGCATGCGCGAGCGCTCGGCCGCCTACGGGGCGAAGTTGCGGGCCGGACCGCTTCCGGGCGGCGGCTGGGGAGTCCACACCCGCCTCTTCCTCGACAGCGGCGGGACGGCGTCCGCATGACGATCCGAATCCTGATCGCCGACGACGAGGCACTGCTCCGGATGGCCTTCAGCACCATCCTGGAGGCCCAGCCCGACATGGCACCGGTCGGCGAAGCCGCGGACGGCATCCAGGCCGTACGCGTCGCCCGCGAGCTGCGCCCCGATGTCGTCCTCATGGACGTCCGGATGCCCGGGACCGACGGGATCGAGGCGACCCGGCAGATCATCCGGATCTCCCCGCAGAGCAGAGTACTGATCCTCACGACTTTCGACCTGGATGAATACGCCTTCGCCGGACTCAACGCCGGCGCCTCGGGCTTCCTGCTGAAGAACACCAGGCCCGAGGAACTGCTCACCGCGATACGCAGCGTGGCCGCGGGCGACGCGGTGGTTTCCCCGCGCATCACCCGCCGCCTGCTGGAGAACTTCCGCCCGCACATCCCCGACGGCGGCAGCGCCGACCGCGACGAGCGGCTGAGCCGGCTCAGCGCCCGTGAGCGCGAGGTGCTCATCCAGGTCGGCTGCGGCCGGTCCAACACCGAGATCGCGGCCACCCTGTACCTCGCGGAGGCGACCGTGAAGTCCCATCTGGGGCGAATACTGCACAAGCTCGAACTCCGCGACCGGATACAGGCCGTGATCTTCGCTTACGAAAGCCGCCTCATCCACCCGGCATGAGGTCGGCAGGCAGCGGTGTGACACTGGGTCCGCCAAGGCGGTCAAGGGCACCGGCATCGAGCCGCGAGGCAGAACGGGCACGTCACCGAACCGGAATCAAGATCTTCCCGCTACCGCTGATTTCCGTTCCGACACTCCCCGAGAGCCGGGTCCCGCGGCCGGCACGGGTCCGGCACGCGTCCGGCGCCGGAGGGCCGTCCGGTCAACGCGAGCGAGGACCTCGCCGGACTCTTCGTCCCACCGCCCGGCCGCGCACCGCGCCCGGTGGCACGCCGCCTCCGGTGGCGGCGTGAGCGAGCGTTCGGGACGGGTGCGGAGCAGCCCGGCCGGCTCGTGCCCGGTCCCGGCGGCCTAGGTCCAGTCCGGTTCCGGCTCCTCCTCGGGCCAGTCGTCCGGACCGGGAGCGTGCGGACCGCTGGTGTCCGGGCCGGGCGTGCCGGGACCACCGGTGTCCGGGCCGGGCGCGTCCGCGTTCATGGGGCCGGAAGCGGCTCCGTCGGGCCCCTCCAGTCCGGCCAGCACCGCCACCACGCCCTCCCCGTACGTCGCCAGCTTCTTCTCCCCCACCCCGCTGATCCCACCGAGCTCGGCCACCGACGTGGGCCACACCGTGGCGATCTCCCGCAGCGTGGCGTCGTGGAAGATGACGTACGCCGGAACCCCCTGCTCCCGGGCCTGCTCGGCGCGCCAGGCGCGCAGCGCCTCGAACGCGGGGACGAGCTCCGGGGGCAGCTCGGCGGCGGCGGCCTTGGCCTTGCGCTCGCCCCGTCCCGAACCCGACCCGCCCGACCGGGAGGTCACCGGCTTCTTCGGCTCCTTGCGCAACGGCACCTCCCGCTCCCGCCGCAACACCGCCCCGCTCGCCTCGGTCAGCACCAGCGTGCCGTACTCCCCTTCGACGGCGAGCAGCCCCTGGGCGAGCAACTGGCGCACCACGCCCCGCCATTCCGCCTCGGTCAGCTCCTCGCCGATGCCGAACACGGAGAGCTGGTCGTGGTCGAACTGGATGACCTTGGCCGTGCGCCGCCCCAGCAGGATGTCGACGATCTGCACCGCGCCGAACTTCTGCCCGCGTTCCCGCTGCAGCCGCACCACCGTGGACAGCACCTTCTGCGCCGCGACGGTCCCGTCCCAGGTCTCCGGCGGGGCGAGGCAGGTGTCGCAGTTGCCGCAGGCCCCCGAGTCGGGGTCCTGGCCGAAGTAGGCGAGGAGCTGGCCGCGCCGGCACCGGACGGTCTCGCACAGGCCGAGCATCGCGTCCAGGTGCTGGTTCGCCCGCCGCCGGAACGCCTCGTCGCCCTCGCCGGACTGGATCAGCTTGCGCTGCTGTATGACGTCGTTGAGCCCGTACGCCATCCAGGCCGTGGACGGCAGCCCGTCGCGCCCCGCGCGGCCCGTCTCCTGGTAGTAGCCCTCGACGGACTTGGGCAGGTCGAGGTGGGCGACGAACCGGACGTCCGGCTTGTCGATGCCCATGCCGAAGGCGATGGTCGCCACCACGACCAGGCCCTCCTCGCGCAGGAACCGCGCCTGGTGCGCGGCGCGCGTCCCCGCGTCGAGGCCCGCGTGGTACGGCACCGCCTCGATGCCGTTGCGGGAGAGGAACTCGGCGGTCTTGTCGACCGAGTTGCGCGACAGGCAGTAGACGATGCCCGCGTCCCCGGTGTGCTCCTCGCGCAGGAAGCTCAGCAGCTGCTTCCTGGGGTCCGCCTTGGACACGATCCGGTACTGGATGTTGGGCCGGTCGAAGCTCGCCACGAAGTGCCGGGCGTCCGGCATGCCGAGCCGCTCGGTGATCTCCCGGTGCGTGGCGTGCGTGGCGGTCGCCGTGAGCGCGATGCGGGGCACGTCCGGCCACCGCTCGCCGAGCAGCGACAGCATGAGGTAGTCCGGCCGGAAGTCGTGCCCCCACTGGGACACGCAGTGCGCCTCGTCGATCGCGAAGACGGAGATCTTGCCGCGCGAGAGCAGGTCCTGGGTGCTGTCCAGCCGCAGCCGCTCCGGGGCGAGGTACAGCAGGTCCAGCTCGCCGGCGAGGAACTCCGCCTCGACGACGCGCCGCTCGTCGAAGTCCTGCGTGGAGTTCATGAACCCGGCCCGTACGCCCAGCGCCCGCAGCGCGTCCACCTGGTCCTGCATCAGCGCGATGAGCGGGGAGACGACGACTCCCGTGCCCGGTCTGACCAGGGCCGGAATCTGGTAGCAGAGCGACTTGCCGCCACCGGTCGGCATGAGCACGACGGCGTCGCCGCCCGTGATCACGTGCTCGATGACCGCTTCCTGCTCACCGCGGAAGGCGTCGTACCCGAACACCCGGTGCAGCGTGGCCAGTGCCTCGCTCTCCGTCACTGTCATCCCGTCACTACCGCCCGTCACCGTGCCCCCGTGAGCCGTCCCTCGACCACTGCCTCCACGATAGGGGTCCGCACCGACAGCCCCCGGAGTTGTCCACAGGCCCGTCCGTACGACAACGGCGGCCCGGCTCCCCGAAGGGTGCCGGGCCGCCGTCGGCGGGCCGGGTCAGCGCACGAACACTCCCGCGTCCCCCGCCAGCTCCAGGAAGTACTGGGGTGCGACGCCCAGGACCACCGTGACGGCCACGCCGACCGCGATCGCCGTCATCGTCAGCGGTGACGGCACCGCGACGGTCGGGCCCCCGGGGCGCGGCTCGCTGAAGAACATCAGGACGATCACGCGGATGTAGAAGAACGCCGCGATGGCCGACGAGATCACACCGACCACGACCAGCGGGGCCGCCCCGCCCTCCGCCGCCGCCTTGAACACGGCGAACTTCCCGGAGAAGCCGGAGGTCAGCGGGATGCCCGCGAAGGCCAGCAGGAACACCGCGAACACCGCCGCCACCAGCGGGGAGCGTCGGCCGAGCCCCGCCCACTTCGACAGGTGCGTCGCCTCGCCGCCGGCGTCCCTCACGAGCGTGACCACCGCGAACGCGCCGATCGTCACGAACGAGTACGCCGCCAGGTAGAAGAGGACGGACGAGATGCCGGACGGCGTGGTCGCGATGACACCCGCGAGGATGAAGCCCGCGTGCGCGATCGACGAGTACGCCAGCAGCCGCTTGATGTCGGTCTGGGTGATCGCCACGACCGCACCGGCCAGCATGGTGACGATGGCGACGGCCCACATGACCGGCCGCCAGTCCCAGCGCAGGCCCGGCAGCACGACGTACAGGATCCGCAGCAGCGCGCCGAACGCCGCCACCTTGGTCGCCGCCGCCATGAAGCCCGTCACCGGCGTGGGGGCGCCCTGGTACACGTCGGGCGTCCACATGTGGAAGGGGACGGCGCCGACCTTGAACAGCAGGCCCATGACCAGCAGCGCGGCGCCGACCAGCAGCAGCGCGTCGTTGCCCATGGTGTCGGCGAGCGCCGGGGTGACCTCCGGGACGGTGCCGTCGACGACCTGGGCGATCGTGGCGTACGACATCGAGCCCGAGTAGCCGTACAGCAGGGCGATGCCGAACAGCGTGAAAGCGGAGGCGAACGCGCCGAGCAGGAAGTACTTGACCGCCGCCTCCTGCGACATCAGCCGCTTGCGGCGGGCCAGCGCGCACAGCAGGTACAGCGGGAGCGAGAGGACCTCCAGCGCCACGAACAGCGTCAGCAGGTCGTTGGCCGCCGGGAAGACCAGCATGCCGGAGACCGCGAAGAGCAGCAGCGGGAACACCTCGGTGGTGGTGAACCCGGCCTTGACCGCCTTCTTCTCGCTGTCGCTGCCCGGTACGGACGCGGCCTGCGCGGCGAAGGAGTCCACCCGGTTGCCGTGCGCCTCCGGGTCGAGCCGGCGCTCGGCGAAGGTGAACAGGCCGACCAGGGCCGTCAGCAGGATTGTGCCCTGGAGGAACAGGGCCGGCCCGTCGACGGCGACGGCGCCCATCGCCGCGATGCCCGCCTTGGTGGTGCCGTAGCCGTCCGCGGCGAGCGCCACGACCGCGGCGAACGCGGCGACCAGCGCGACCACGGAGACGAACATCTGCGCGTAGTAGCGCGACTTGCGCGGGACGAACGCCTCGACCAGCACCCCGAGGACCGCCGCGCCGACGATGATCAGGGTGGGCGCGAGCTGCCCGTATTCGATCTTCGGCGCGTCGATCTTGGAGATCGGGTCGACCGCCGTTGTCCACAGGCTGTGGACGGCTGTTGCGCTCACTTGGCCGCCTCCACCTCGGGCCGGGGGTCCTGCTTCTGTACGTCGGACATGGTGTGCTTCACCGCCGGGTTCACGACGTCCGTGAGGGGCTTCGGGTAGACGCCCAGGAAGACCAGCAGCACGACCAGCGGCGCCACCACCGCGATCTCCCGCACCCGCAGGTCGGGCATCGCGGAGACCTCGGGCCTCACCGGGCCGGTCATCGTCCGCTGGTACAGGACGAGGGTGTAGAGCGCGGCGAGGACGATGCCGAAGGTGGCGACGATGCCGATCACCGGGTAGCGCGTGAACGTGCCGACCAGGACCAGGAACTCACTGACGAAGGGCGCGAGCCCCGGCAGCGAGAGCGTCGCGAGCCCGCCGATCAGGAAGGTGCCGGCGAGCACCGGGGCGACCTTCTGCACACCGCCGAAGTCGGCGATGAGCCGGGAGCCGCGCCGCGAGATCAGGAATCCGGCGATCAGCATCAGCACGGCGGTCGAGATGCCGTGGTTGACCATGTAGAGCGTCGCCCCGGACTGGCCCTGGCTGGTCATCGCGAAGATGCCCATGATGATGAAGCCGAAGTGCGAGATCGACGCGTACGCGATCAGCCGCTTGATGTCGCGCTGGCCGACCGCGAGCAGCGCCCCGTAGATGATGCTGACGACCGCCAGGACGAGGACGACCGGCGTCGCCCACTCGCTGGCCTCCGGGAACAGCCCGAGGCAGAAGCGGAGCATCGCGAAGGTGCCCACCTTGTCGACGACCGCCGTGATCAGCACGGCCACCGGGGCGGTGGACTCCTGCATGGCGTTGGGCAGCCAGGTGTGCAGCGGCCACAGCGGCGCCTTCACCGCGAAGGCGAAGAAGAAGCCGAGGAACAGCCAGCGCTCGGTGCTGGTCGCCATGTCCAGCGAGCCGTCGGCCCGTGCCTCGGCGATCTCGGTGAGCGAGAAGTTCCCGGCGACCACGTACAGCCCGATCACCGCGGCCAGCATGATCAGACCGCCGGCCAGGTTGTAGAGGAGGAACTTCACCGCCGCGTACGACCGTTGCGTCGCCGCCTTCTCCTCGCCGTGCTCGTGCGCACGGTCCCCGAAGCCTCCGATGAGGAAGTACAGCGGGATGAGCATGGCTTCGAAGAAGATGTAGAAGAGGAAGACGTCGGTGGCCTCGAAGGAGAGGATCACCATCGCCTCGACGGCCAGGATCAGGGCGAAGAAGCCCTGCGTCGGCCGCCACCTCTTGTTCCCCGTCTCCAGCGGGTCGGCGTCGTGCCAGCCCGCGAGGACGATGAAGGGGATCAGCAGGGCGGTCAGCGCGATCAGCGCCACCGCGATGCCGTCCACGCCCAGCTCGTACCGCACGCCGAAGTCCGCGATCCAGGCGTGGGACTCGGTGAGCTGGTAGCGGTCGCCGTCCGGGTCGAACCGCACCAGGACGGTGATCGCCAGCACGAGTGTGGCGAGCGAGAACAGCAGGGCCAGCCACTTGGCGGCCGTGCGCTTCGCGGCCGGTACGGCGGCCGTGGCGATCGCCCCGATGGCCGGGAGCGCCGCCGTCGCCGTCAGCAGAGGAAAGGACATCGGTATCAGACCGCCCTCATCAGCAGGGTCGCGGCGACCAGGACCGCCGCTCCCCCGAACATCGAGACCGCGTAGGACCGCGCGAAGCCGTTCTGCAGCCTGCGCATCCGCCCGGACAGGCCGCCCATGGAGGCCGCCGTGCCGTTGACGACCCCGTCGACCAGGGTGTGGTCGACGTAGACCAGGGAGCGGGTGAGGTGCTCACCGCCGCGGACCAGGACCACGTGGTTGAAGTCGTCCTGCAGCAGGTCGCGCCGGGCGGCCCGGGTGAGCAGCGACCCGCGCGGGGCGACGGCCGGCACCGGACGGCGCCCGTACTGGGCCCAGGCGATGGCCACGCCGATGACCATCACGGCGACCGTGGAGGCGGTCACCGTCATCGCGCTGATCGGCGCGTGACCGTGGTCGTGGCCGGTGACGGGCTCCAGCCAGTGCATAAAGCGGTCGCCGATGCTGAAGAAGGCACCGCCCGCGACCGACCCGACGGCCAGCACGATCATCGGGATCGTCATCACCTTCGGGGACTCGTGCGGGTGCGGCGGCGTGTACTCGCCCCGCGTCTCGGCGGCGGGCTCCACGTCGGGAGCGGCCGGGGACGGCGTCGGCGCGTTGCGCCAGCGCTCCTCGCCGAAGAACGTCATCAGCATCACGCGCGTCATGTAGTACGCGGTGATGGCCGCGCCCAGCAGGGCGCAGGCGCCGAGGATCCAGCCCTCGGTACCGCCCTTGGCGAACGCCGACTCGATGATCTTGTCCTTGGAGAAGAAGCCGGACAGGCCCGGAAAGCCGATGATGGCGAGGTAGCCGAGACCGAAGGTGACGAACGTGACCGGCATGTACTTCCGCAGGCCGCCATAGCGCCGCATGTCGACCTCGTCGTTCATGCCGTGCATCACGGAGCCGGCGCCGAGGAACAGCCCGGCCTTGAAGAAGCCGTGCGTCACCAGGTGCATGATCGCGAAGACGTAGCCGATGGGGCCGAGGCCGGCGGCGAGCACCATGTAGCCGATCTGCGACATGGTCGAGCCGGCCAGCGCCTTCTTGATGTCGTCCTTCGCGCAACCGACGATCGCACCGAAGAGCAGCGTGACCGCGCCGACGATGGTGACGACCAGCTGGGCGTCCGGGGCGCCGTTGAAGACGGCCGCGGAGCGGACGATCAGGTACACGCCCGCCGTCACCATGGTCGCGGCGTGGATCAGGGCCGAGACGGGGGTCGGGCCCTCCATCGCGTCCCCGAGCCAGGACTGCAGCGGCACCTGGGCGGACTTGCCGCAGGCGGCGAGCAGCAGCATCAGCGCGATCGCGGTGAGCTTGCCCTCGCCGGCCTGCCCGGCGAGACCGGGCTCCTCCAGGGTGCCGAGCACCGGCCCGAAGGCGAAGGTGCCGAACCACAGGAACATCAGCATGATCGCGATGGACAGGCCCATGTCGCCGACGCGGTTGACCAGGAAGGCCTTCTTCGCCGCCGTCGCCGCGCTGGGCTTGTGCTGCCAGAAGCCGATCAGCAGGTAGGAGGCGAGACCGACGCCCTCCCAGCCGACGTACAGCAGCAGGTAGTTGTCGGCGAGGACGAGGATCAGCATCGCCGCGAGGAACAGGTTCAGATATCCGAAGAAGCGGCGGCGCCGCTCGTCGTGCTCCATGTACCCGACGGAGTACAGGTGGATCAGCGAGCCGACGCCGGTGATCAGCAGGACGAACGTCATCGACAGCTGGTCGAGCCGGAAGGCGACGTCGGCCTGGAATCCCTCCACCGGGATCCAGCTGAACAGGTGCTGCGTGACGGTGCGTTCCCCGGCGCCCTTGCCGAGCAGGTCGGTGAACAGCACCAGGCCGAGCGCGAAGGAGACGGCCGCGAGCAGCGTGCCGATCCAGTGGCCCACGGCGTCCAGCCGGCGTCCGCCGCACAGCAGGACCGCCGCTCCGAGCAGGGGCGCCGCCACCAGCAGCGCAATCAGGTTCTCCACGATTCAGCAGCCCCTCACAGCTTCATCAGGCTGGCGTCGTCGACCGAGGCCGAGTGGCGGGAACGGAACAGGGACACGATGATCGCCAGCCCGACCACGACCTCCGCGGCGGCGACGACCATCGTGAAGAACGCGATGATCTGGCCGTCGAGGTTGCCGTGCATCCGGGAGAAGGCGACGAACGCGAGGTTGCAGGCGTTGAGCATGAGCTCGACGCACATGAACACGACGATCGCGTTGCGCCTGATCAGTACGCCGGTGGCGCCGATCGTGAACAGCAGCGCGGCCAGGTAGAGGTAGTTCACGGGGTTCACTTCGACGCCTCCTCGGCCCGCTTGAAGGTCGGCGCGTCGATCGCGGTGCGCTCCAGGCGCTCCTCGGCGCGCTGCTCCATCGCCCGCAGGTCGTTGATCGCCTCCTGCGACACGTCACGGATCTGGCCGCGCTCCCGCAGCGTCTTGCTGACGGTGAGCTCCGACGGGGTGCCGTCGGGCAGCAGGCCCGCGATGTCCACCGCGTTGTGCCGGGCGTACACACCGGGTGCCGGCAGCGGCGGCAGGTACGTGCCCTCGCGGACGCGCCGCTCGGCCAGCTCCCGCTGCGTCTTCGCGCGTTCGGTGCGCTCGCGGTGGGTGAGCACCATGGCGCCGACGGCGGCCGTGATGAGCAGGGCGCCGGTGATCTCGAAGGCGAAGACGTACTTGGTGAAGAGGAGGGCCGCCAGGCCCTCCACGTTGCCGCCCGCGTTCGCCTCGCCGATGCCGTTGAACTCGCTGAGCGAGGCGTTCCCGATCCCGCCGATCAGCAGGACGCCGAAGCCGAGCCCGCACAGCAGGGCCAGCCAGCGCTGGCCCTTGATGGTCTCCTTCAGGGAGTCCGCCGCGGTGACGCCGACGAGCATCACCACGAACAGGAACAGCATCATGATCGCGCCGGTGTAGACGACGATCTGGACGACGCCCAGGAAGTAGGCGCCGTTGGCGAGGTAGAACACCGCCAGGATGATCATGGTGCCGGCGAGGCAGAGCGCGCTGTGCACGGCCCGCTTCATGAAGACGGTGCACAGGGCGCCGATCACGGCGACCGTGCCGAGGATCCAGAACTGGACGGCCTCTCCGGTGGAGGTGCCCGCGGAGAGAGCCGCCGCGGCGGCGAGCTGCCCGGTCATCGCCCGATCACCTTCTCCGACGCCGGTTCCTCCGGGCCGAAGGTGGAGGCGGCCTCCTGGACCACCTCTCCCTTGGAGTGGGCCGCCTGCTGCTCCGTACCGGGCGCGGCCTCGGTCACCAGGCCCCGGTAGTAGTCCTGTTCGTCGGTGCCCGGGTACATGGCGTGCGGGGAGTCGACCATGCCCTCCTCCAGACCGGCGAGCAGCTGCTCCTTGGTGTAGATGAGGTTGGCGCGGCTGGAGTCCGCCAGCTCGAACTCGTTGGTCATCGTGAGCGCGCGCGTGGGGCACGCCTCGATGCACAGCCCGCACAGGATGCAGCGGGCGTAGTTGATCTGGTAGACGCGGCCGTACCGCTCGCCGGGCGAGTAGCGCTCCTCCTCGGTGTTGTCCGCGCCCTCGACGTAGATCGCGTCGGCGGGACAGGCCCAGGCGCACAGCTCGCAGCCGACGCACTTCTCCAGGCCGTCCGGATGGCGGTTGAGCTGGTGCCGTCCGTGGAAACGCGGAGCGGTGGTCTTCCGCTGCTCCGGGTACTGCTCGGTCAGCCGCTTCTTGAACATGGCCTTGAAGGTCACGCCGAAGCCGGCCACGGGGTTCAGGAAACCGGGCTCGGTCCCCTTGGGCTCCTCAGCCATCGGACGCCTCCTTTCCATCCGTGGATCCGACCGGAGATCCGTCACTCTGAGTATCGGGTGCACCACTGACAATCAGCTCCCGCTCCCGGCGCGAGCGGCGTCGCGGGACCGGCGGCATCTCCTGTCCCGGCAGCGGCGGTACGGGGAATCCGCCGCCCATGGGGTCGAAGGCGGGCGGGCCCTCGGCGGGCTGCCCGGCCTCCTTCCCCTTGCCGCGGAACAGGTCGGCGACGAAGGACAGCAGCAGGAGGGCGAGGACGGCACCGCCGATGTAGAGGGCGATGTCGGCGAAGTCGTAGTTCTCGTTCCGCAGCGCCCGCACGGTGGCGACGAGCATCAGCCACACCAGGGAGACCGGGATGAGGACCTTCCAGCCGAGCTTCATCAGCTGGTCGTAGCGCACGCGCGGGAGCGTGCCGCGCAGCCACACGAAGCCGAACAGCAGGGAAAGGAGCTTGCCGGTGAACCAGAGCATCGGCCACCAGCCGTGGTTCGCGCCCTCCCAGAACGTGCTGATCGGCCACGGGGCCCGCCAGCCGCCCAGGAAGAGGGTCACGGCGACGGCCGAGACGGTCACCATGTTGATGTACTCGGCGAGCATGAACATCGCGAACTTGATCGACGAGTACTCGGTGTTGAAGCCACCGACCAGGTCGCCCTCGGACTCGGGCATGTCGAAGGGGGCGCGGTTGGTCTCGCCGACCATCGTCACGATGTAGATGAGGAAGGAGACCGGCAGCAGCAGGACGTACCAGCGGTCGGTCTGCGCCCCGACGATCGTCGACGTCGACATCGACCCCGAGTACAGGAACACGGAGGCGAACGCGGCGCCCATGGCGATCTCGTACGAGATCATCTGCGCGCAGGAGCGCAGGCCGCCCAGGAGCGGATAGGTGGAGCCGGAGCTCCAGCCCGCCAGGACGATGCCGTAGATGCCGACCGAGGCGACCGCGAGGATGTACAGCATCGCGATCGGCAGGTCGGTGAGCTGCATGGTGGTGCGCTGGCCGAAGATCGAGACCTCGTTGCCGGCCGGGCCGAAGGGGATCACCGCGAACGCCATGAAGGCCGGGACGGCCGCGACGATCGGCGCGAGGACGTAGACGGCCTTGTCCGCGCGTTTGACGACGACGTCTTCCTTGAGCATCAGCTTCACGCCGTCGGCGAGCGACTGGAGCATGCCCCAGGGGCCGTGCCGGTTGGGGCCGATGCGCAGCTGCATCCAGGCGACGACCTTGCGCTCCATGACGATGGAGATCAGCACGGTCACCATCAGGAAGGCGAAGCAGAACACCGCCTTGACGACGACCAGCCACCAGGGGTCGGTGCCGAACATCGAGAGGTCTTCAGCGGCGAGGTACGGGCTCATGCCTCCACCTCCTCGGTGGCCTCGTCGGCGGGCGTCGCCGGGCCGATACGGACGAGTGAGCCGGGCAGTGCCCCGGTGCCGGAGGCGACGCCGCCGCCGACGGAGTTCAGCGGGAGCCACACCACGCGGTCGGGCATCTCGGTGACGGCCAGCGGCAGCCGGACCGTTCCGGCGGTGCCGGTCACCGCGAGCAGGTCGCCGTCCTTGACGCCGGCCTCGGCGGCCGTGGCGGCCGACACGCGCGCGTGGGCGGCGTGCCGGGTACCGGCGAGCGCCTCGTCGCCGCGTTGCAGGAGGCCGTGGTCGAGCAGCAGCCGGTGCCCGGCGAGCACGGCCTCCCCGGCGGCCGGCCGGGGCAGCGCGCCCGCGGTCTCCAGCGGGTCGGTGGCCCGGGGGCCGTCCCAGGCACCGAGCCGGTCGAGCTCCGCGCGGATGGTGCGCAGGTCCGGCAGCCCCAGGTGGACGTCCATGGCGTCGGCCAGCATCTGCAGCACGCGCGCGTCGGTGGGCGCGACCCGCCGGGTCATCTGGTCGGGCTTGAGCGCCGCCTCGAACATGCGGACCCTGCCCTCCCAGTTGAGGAAGGTGCCGGCCTTCTCCGCGACCGCGGCGACCGGCAGGACGACGTCGGCGAGTGCGGTGACCTCGCTGGGCCGCAGCTCCAGCGACACCACGAACCCGGCCTCGGCGAGCGCGGCACGCGCGCGTGCCGGGTCGGGCAGGTCGGCGACCTCCACGCCCGCGACCAGCAGCGCCTGGAGCTCACCGCGTGCCGCCGCCTCGACGATCTGTCCGGTGTCGCGGCCGTAGCGGTGCGGCAGCTCGGCCATGCCCCAGAGGGCGGCGACCTCCTCACGTGCGCGCGGGTCGGTCGACGGGCGGCCGCCGGGCAGCAGCGCCGGCAGCGCCCCCGCCTCCACGGCGCCCCGCTCCCCGGCCCGGCGCGGGATCCACACCAGCCGGGCGCCGGTCGCGGCGGCGAACCGGACGGCCGCGGTCAGGCCGCCCCGTACGGCCGCCAGCCGCTCGCCGACGACGACGACCGCGCCCTCGCCCCGCAGCGCCTCGACGGCCCTGGCCCCGTCGCCCTCCAGGCCGACGCCGCCGGCCAGGGCGTCCAGCCACTCGGTCTCGGTGCCGGGAGCCGCCGGCAGCAGCGTGCCGCCGGCCTTTTCCAGCCCGCGCGTGGCGTGCGTGGCCAGGGCGAACGTCTTCTGTCCGTGCTTGCGCCAGGCCTTGCGCAGCCGCAGGAAGACGCCGGGCGCCTCCTCCTCGGACTCGAACCCGACCAGCAGGACCGCGGGTGCCTTCTCCAAGTACGTGTACGTGACGCCCGTACCGTCGAGATCGCGGCCGCGGCCCGCCACCCGCGCGGCGAGGAAGTCGGCCTCCTCGGCGCTGTGCACGCGCGCGCGGAAGTCGATGTCGTTGGTGGCGAGCGCCACCCGCGCGAACTTGCTGTACGCGTAGGCGTCCTCGACGGTGAGCCGGCCGCCGGTCAGGACACCGGTGCGGCCGCGCGAGGCCAGCAGTCCCTGCGCCGCGATCCGCAGCGCGTCCGGCCAGGACGCCGGTTCCAGCTCGCCCTCCGGGTTGCGCACCAGCGGCGTGTCGAGACGGCCCGGCATCTGCGCGTACCGGAACGCGAAGCGCCCCTTGTCGCAGATCCACTCCTCGTTGACCTCGGGGTCGTGCGCGGCGAGCCGCCGCATGACCTTGCCGCGCCGGTGGTCGGTGCGGGTGGCGCAGCCGCCGGAGCAGTGCTCGCACACCGACGGCGACGAGATCAGGTCGAAGGGACGGGAGCGGAACCGGTACGCCGCCGAGGTGAGCGCGCCGACCGGGCAGATCTGGATGGTGTTGCCGGAGAAGTACGACTCGAAGGGGTCGCCCTCGCCGGTGCCGACCTGCTGGAGCGCGCCCCGCTCGACCAGCTCGATCATCGGGTCGCCGGCAACCTGGTTGGAGAACCGGGTGCAGCGGGCGCACAGCACGCACCGTTCGCGGTCGAGCAGCACCTGGGTGGAGATCGGGACGGGCTTCTCGTAGGTGCGCTTCCTGCCCTCGAAGCGGGACTCGGCGTTGCCGTGCGACATCGCCTGGTTCTGCAGCGGGCACTCGCCGCCCTTGTCGCAGACCGGGCAGTCCAGCGGGTGGTTGATGAGCAGCAGCTCCATCACACCCTTCTGGGCCTTCTCCGCGACCGGCGAGGAGAGCTGCGTCTTCACCACCATCCCGTCGGTGCAGGTGATGGTGCAGGACGCCATGGGCTTGCGCTGGCCCTCGACCTCGACGATGCACTGCCGGCAGGCGCCGGCCGGGTCGAGGAGCGGGTGGTCGCAGAACCGGGGGATCTCGATGCCGAGCTGCTCGGCGGCCCGGATGACCAGGGTGCCCTTGGGCACGCTGATCTCGGCGCCGTCGATGGTCAGCGTCACGAGGTCCTCGGGCGGGACCGCCGCCTCTCCGCCTCCGGAGGGAGCGCTCGTGGTCACCGTCATGCGTTCACCTCCGTACGGTGGTCGGCCCAGGCCGTCGACCTGGCCGGGTCGAAGGGGCAGCCACGGCCCGTGATGTGCTCCTCGTACTCCTCGCGGAAGTACTTGAGCGAGGAGAAGATCGGCGAGGCGGCGCCGTCGCCGAGGGCGCAGAAGGACTTGCCGTTGATGTTGTCGGCGATGTCGTTCAGCTTGTCGAGGTCGGCCGTCCGCCCCTTGCCGGCCTCGATGTCCCGCAGCAGCTGGACCAGCCAGTACGTGCCCTCGCGGCAGGGGGTGCACTTGCCGCAGGACTCGTGGGCGTAGAACTCGGTCCAGCGGGTGACGGCGCGGACGACGCAGGTCGTCTCGTCGAAGCACTGCAGGGCCTTCGTGCCGAGCATGGAACCCGCGGCGCCCACTCCTTCGTAGTCGAGGGGGACGTCGAGGTGCTCGTCGGTGAACATCGGTGTCGAGGAGCCGCCCGGCGTCCAGAACTTCAGCCGGTGGCCCGGGCGCATCCCGCCGCTCATCTCCAGCAGCTGGCGCAGGGTGATGCCGAGGGGCGCCTCGTACTGTCCGGGGTTGGCGACGTGGCCGCTGAGGGAATAGAGCGTGAAGCCGGGGGACTTCTCGCTTCCCATCGAGCGGAACCATTCCTTGCCCCGGTTCATGATGGCGGGAACCGACGCGATCGACTCGACGTTGTTCACCACAGTCGGGCACGCGTAGAGGCCCGCGACGGCAGGGAAGGGGGGACGGAGCCGCGGTTGACCCCGGCGGCCTTCGAGCGAGTCGAGCAGTGCGGTCTCCTCACCGCAGATGTACGCGCCCGCGCCCGCGTGCACGGTGAGCTGGAGGTCGAGTCCGCTGCCCAGGATGTTCTCGCCGAGGAAGCCGGCCGCGTAGGCCTCGCGCACGGCCTCGTGCAACCGCCGCAGAACGGGGACGACTTCACCACGCAGATAGATGAAGGCATGAGACGACCTGATGGCATGACAGGCGATGACGATGCCCTCGATGAGGCTGTGCGGGTTCGCGAAGAGGAGCGGAATGTCCTTGCACGTTCCGGGCTCCGACTCGTCGGCGTTGACCACCAGATAGTGGGGTTTCCCGTCCCCCTGGGGAATGAACTGCCACTTCATTCCCGTCGGGAAGCCGGCGCCGCCGCGCCCGCGCAGACCGGACTCCTTGACGTACGCGATGACGTCGTCCGGTGACATGGCGAGCGCCTTGCGCAGCCCCTCGTACCCCTCGTGCCTCTTGTAGACGTCCAGCGTCCAGGACTCGTCCTCGTCCCAGAAGGCCGACAGCACGGGTGCGAGCAGCTTCTGTGGGCTCATGTCCTTGAGTTCGGGTGCCAAGGTCATCACTCCCCCTCCTCGGCGGTGGGCCCGGCGGGGTGCGCCGGGTCGGAGGCCGATGTGTCCTGCGGCGCGTCGTGCGAGCTGAGGTGCTCCGTCGGTGACGGCTCGTGCGGCGGGGTGTCCCGGGGCGCCTCCCCGCGCGGGTGCACCACGCGCGCGGGCGCGGCCTCCCCCTTGGCCAGCTTCAGGCCGATCAGGGAGGCGGGGCCCGCGCTGCCGGTGGCCTCGACGGCGCCCTCGCGCGTGTCGGGGAAACCGGCCAGGATGCGGGCGGTCTCCTTGAAGGTGCACAGGGGCGCCCCGCGGGTGGGGGCGACCGGGCGGCCGGCGCGCAGGTCGTCGACCATGCGCTTGGCGCTCTCGGGGGTCTGGTTGTCGAAGAACTCCCAGTTCACCATCACCACGGGCGCGAAGTCGCAGGCCGCGTTGCACTCGATGTGCTCCAGGGTGACCTTGCCGTCGTCGGTGGTCTCGCCGTTGCCGACGCCCAGGTGCTCCTGGAGCTCCTCGAAGATCGCGTCACCGCCCATGACGGCGCACAGGGTGTTGGTGCACACCCCGACCTGGTAGTCACCGCTCGGCTTGCGCCGGTACATGGTGTAGAAGGTGGCGACCGCGGTCACCTCGGCCGTGGTCAGGTCCAGCATGTCCGCGCAGAACCGCATCCCGGTGCGCGTGACGTGGCCCTCCTCCGACTGCACGAGGTGCAGCAGCGGCAGGAGGGCGGACCGGGAGTCCGGGTAGCGGGCGATGACCTCGCGCGCGTCGGCCTCCAGCCGGGCCCGGACGTCGTCCGGGTAGGCGGGTGCGGGCAGTTCGGGCATGCCCAGGCTGACGCCCCGCTCGGACCGCTCCGAAGAAGAGGTGGTCACCGGTCGACGCCTCCCATCACGGGGTCGATGGACGCGACGGCGACGATGACGTCGGCGACCTGGCCGCCCTCGCACATCGCCGCCATGGCCTGCAGGTTGGTGAAGGACGGGTCGCGGAAGTGGACCCGGTAGGGGCGGGTGCCGCCGTCGGAGACGACGTGCGCCCCGAGCTCGCCCTTGGGCGACTCGACCGCCGCGTACGCCTGTCCCGGCGGGACCCGGAAGCCCTCGGTGACCAGCTTGAAGTGGTGGATCAGGGCCTCCATGGAGGTGCCCATGATCTTCTTGATGTGGTCGAGGGAGTTGCCCAGTCCGTCCGGTCCCAGGGCGAGCTGGGCGGGCCAGGCGATCTTCTTGTCGGCGACCATGACCGGTCCGGGCTGGAGCCGGTCCAGGCACTGCTCGACGATGCGCAGCGACTGGCGCATCTCCTCCAGCCGGATCAGGAAGCGGCCGTAGGAGTCACAGGTGTCGGCGGTCGGGATCTCGAAGTCGTAGGTCTCGTATCCGCAGTACGGCTGTGCCTTGCGCAGGTCGTGCGGCAGGCCGGTGGAGCGCAGGATCGGACCGGTGGCGCCGAGGGCCATGCAGCCGGCCAGGTCGAGGTAGCCGACGTCCTGCATGCGGGCCTTGAAGATGGGGTTCCCGGTGGCGAGCTTGTCGTACTCCGGGAGGTTCTTCCTCATCGTCTTCACGAACTCGCGGATCCGGTCCACCGCGCCGGGCGGCAGGTCCTGGGCGAGTCCGCCGGGGCGGATGTACGCGTGGTTCATCCTCAGCCCGGTGATGAGCTCGTAGAGGTCGAGAATGAGTTCACGATCACGGAATCCGTAGATCATGATCGTGGTGGCGCCGAGTTCCATGCCGCCGGTGGCGATGCACACCAGGTGGGAGGAGAGCCGGTTCAGCTCCATCAGGAGCACCCGGATGACGGTGGCCCGGTCCGGGACCTGGTCCTCGATGCCGAGGAGCTTCTCGACGCCCAGGCAGTACGCCGTCTCGTTGAAGAACGACGTCAGGTAGTCCATGCGCGTCACGAACGTGGTGCCCTGGGTCCACGTGCGGTACTCGAGGTTCTTCTCGATGCCGGTGTGGAGGTAGCCGATGCCGCAGCGGGCCTCGGTGACCGTCTCGCCGTCGATCTCCAGGATCAGACGGAGCACTCCGTGGGTGGACGGGTGCTGCGGACCCATGTTGACGACGATGCGTTCGTCGTCGGCGCGGGCCGCGGTCTCGACGACCTCGTCCCAGTCTCCGCCGGTGACCGTGTACACGGTGCCCTCGGTGGTCTCCCGAGGAGAGGCGTGCGAAGTGCTCATGAGTACGACCTCCGCTGGTCCGGAGCCGGGATCTGGGCGCCCTTGTACTCGACGGGGATGCCGCCGAGGGGATAGTCCTTGCGCTGCGGATGGCCCTGCCAGTCGTCCGGCATCATGATCCGCGTGAGGGCCGGGTGACCGTCGAAGACGATGCCGAAGAAGTCGTACGTCTCGCGCTCGTGCCAGTCGTTCGTCGGGTAGACGGAGAACAGCGACGGGATGTGCGGGTCGCTGTCGGGGGCGCTGACTTCCAGGCGGATCAGCCGGTTGTGGGTGATCGAGCGCAGGTGGTAGACGGCGTGCAGCTCGCGGCCCTTGTCGTTCGGGTAGTGCACGCCGCTGACGCCGGTGCACAGCTCGAAGCGCAGGGCGGGGTCGTCGCGCAGGGTCCTCGCGACCCGGACCAGGTGCTCGCGCTCGATGTGGAAGGTGAGTTCGCCGCGGTCGACGACCGTCTTCTCGATGGCGTTCTCCGGGAGCAGGTCCTGCTCCTCCAGCGCGCCCTCCAGCTCGTCGGCGACCTCGTCGAACCAGCCGCCGTAGGGGCGGGACGCCGGTCCCGGGAGCCGGACCGAGCGGACCAGTCCGCCGTAGCCGGAGGTGTCGCCGCCGCCCGCGGCGCCGAACATGCCGCGCTGGACGCGGATCTCCTCGCCGCCCTGACCGCGCCGGCCGGGGAGGTTCTCGGCGGAGAGGTCCTTCTCGGGGTTCACCCCGTTCGCCCCGCCCGCGCCGTTCGCGTCGCTCATCGCAGCAGCCCCTTCATCTCGATCGTGGGCAGGGCCTTGAGCGCCGCCTCCTCCGCCTCACGGGCCGCCTCCTCGGCGTTGACGCCGAGCTTGGAGGTCTGGATCTTCTGGTGGAGCTTGAGGATGGCGTCCATCAGCATCTCGGGGCGGGGCGGGCAGCCGGGGAGGTAGATGTCGACCGGGACGATGTGGTCGACGCCCTGCACGATCGCGTAGTTGTTGAACATGCCGCCCGAGGAGGCGCAGACCCCCATGGAGATCACCCACTTGGGGTTCGGCATCTGGTCGTAGACCTGCCGCAGCACCGGCGCCATCTTCTGGCTCACCCGCCCGGCGACGATCATGAGGTCCGCCTGCCGCGGCGATCCGCGGAAGACCTCCATGCCGAAGCGCGCCAGGTCGTAGCGGCCGGCGCCGGTGGTCATCATCTCGATGGCACAGCAGGCGAGGCCGAACGTGGCGGGGAAGACGGACGACTTGCGCACCCAGCCCGCGGCCTGCTCGACGGTGGTGAGCAGGAATCCGCTCGGCAGCTTTTCTTCGAGTCCCATGACTAGTGGCCCCTCAGTCCCATTCCAGGCCGCCGCGCCGCCATACGTACGCGTACGCGACGAAGACGGTGAGCACGAAGAGCAGCATCTCCACGAGCCCGAAGATCCCCAGGGCGTCGAAGGTGACGGCCCAGGGGTAGAGGAAGACGATCTCGATATCGAAAATGATGAAGAGCATCGCCGTCAGGTAGTACTTGATGGGGAAGCGCCCGCCGCCGGCCGGCGTGGGGGTCGGTTCGATACCGCACTCGTACGCCTCGAGCTTGGCGCGGTTGTACCGCTTCGGACCGATCAGCGTGGCCATGACCACGGAGAAGATCGCAAAGCCTGCCCCGAGGGCTCCCAGTACGAGGATGGGCGCATACGCGTTCACCGCTCCTCGCTCCTCTCAGTCGGCATTGACTGCAATGGGGTCCCCCCGGGGGTGAGCGAAGCCGAGCCCCTGGGGGAGGTGGTGCGTCGGGCTCGCCCCGCCTCAACAGCCCCACGAACCACGCCCGCCCCGGCGAAGATCGAGAACATGTGAAGCAGGTCACAAGCCCAACCGCTCCGCATCCTATGCCTGCGGGTCTGTGATCTGCGACACGGGGTATCGCACAAGCTTTGTGATCTCCACCACCTGACGAACGATCATGAAGTCGGATGAGCGGTGATCTTCACACGCCAAGCATCCAGGCGATCACCAAAGGTGACATTTTGCCTCGTCGGCGCAGCTCAGAGCAGCCGTCTCCATATCAAGAGGCTTCCCGCGCATGCAAATTGGCGCTGGACTCGATCTCTTGATAGAGGAGCGTTCACACATCAGGGGGGGATCAGGGGCGGGATGTGGACGTGTGCACGCGTTCACGAAGTCCCGGCGGCGCGATCCGACCCGCACTCCGGTCGCCGCCCCGGCCACCGTCCCGCCGTCGATCCGGCCGCCGACCCGAGCCCGCTCCGGCCGCCGCTCCGGCCGGCGACGTCCGCATCGACGCCCGCATCGATCCGGACGTCGATCCCGGCGGCCGGCCGAGGCGCGGCCGGCGCTCTCGGACGCGACGGTGCGGGTAATCGTTCCGTGACCTCCGCCACATTCACGAGAGGCGCCTGAGAGGAGGGGTTGGCCAACCAGTCCCACCAGTGGTAGGCGCGGGGCAATTCGGACGTAACGATGAAAGTACGTGATCACGGGCCGATCACGGACGCCCGCAATGTCCGTTAGGGCGTCAATAAAAAGCGACACGCCCGGGATTCGGAGTCCCGATTGAACAACTGTGGCGCAGCACACGTTTCTTGAAGGTATGAAGCAGTCCCTGGTACCGGTTGTTCCCATGTCCCACACCGCTCACATACGCAGCCACCGGAAGCCCCGCCGCACCGCCCAGTCCACGATGGCGATGCGGGCCGGCGTTGCCGGTGGCGTCCTCAGCACCCTGGCAGTGGCCGGGGCGTCGGGTTCGGCGAACGCTGCCGAGCCGGTGACGCAGACCCTCGAACTGCCGACCCTGACGGCTGACCTGGCCGCCCAGGTCGCCCAGTCCGCGGACGCCACCCAGCAGGCCGCCGCGAACTACCAGCTGCGGGCCGAGCGTGACGCGGCCGCGGAGCAGGCCGCCAAGGAGGCCAAGGCCGACCTCGCGGTGGCCAAGAAGAAGGCCGAGGCGAAGAAGAAGGCCGCCGAGGAGGCCCGCAAGGCCGCCGCCGAGCGCGCCACCCGCAGCGCCGAGCGCACCACCCTCACCACCACCGCCGCCGCCACCACGACCGCCTCCGCGCCGGCCAGCGGCAGCGTCGCGACGGTCATCGCCTTCCTTCAGGCGCAGGTGGGCGACGCCTACGTCATGGGCGCCTCGGGCCCCAACGCCTGGGACTGCTCCAGCCTGGTCCAGGCCGCGTTCAAGCAGGTCGGCGTCGACCTGCCGCGCGTCTCGCAGGACCAGTCGATGGCCGGCACCGACATCCCGCTGTCCCAGATCCAGGTCGGCGACATCCTCTACTGGGGCGGCAAGGGTTCCGCGTACCACGTGGGTGTCTACATCGGCGGCGGCCAGTACCTGGACGCGGCCAACCCCTCCAAGGGCGTCGTCATCCAGGACCTCTCCGGCTACCCCGCGTCGGGTGCCGTGCGCGTGCTCTGAGCCGCGCCCCGTCATGGGCCGGAGGGTCGCTGCCGCTCGGGGGCAGCGGCCCTCCGGTGTTCCCGCACACCGGGCCGAGATCGCCCGATTGCCCGAATCATCCCGCTGCTCGGGCGGGTTGGCGGCGTCGATACGCACCCACCGGGCGTCGTACGGCCCCGTGACGGCCCCTCACGGGGCCCCGGTACGGACGCCGACGGCCGGAGTCCGCCCTCCGGACCCCGGCCGCCCACAGCGCCGCTCACGGCTTCGCGCCGCGTGGGCGCTCGCTCACGCCTCTCAGGCGATGGCCCCGCCCGTCCGCCGCGCCCGGCGGCGCAGCAGCACGGTCACGCCCGCGCCGAGGCCCAGCGCCAGCAGTGCCGCCCCGCCGATCAGCGCCGTCCCGCCGGCGCCGGTGGACGCCAGACCGCCCTGGACGCCGCCGGACGTACCGTTCGCACCGGAACCGGAGGAACCGGTACCGCCGTCCTGCCCGGAACCGGACGAGGACGAGGGCGAAGGCGAAGCGGACGGCGTGGCGCCGCCGCCGTCCTGACCCGTTCCGCCGTCCGTCTGCCCATCTGAGCCGTTCAGGACGATCCAGGCCGAATTGTTCGCGCGATTCGGCTCGGCAGGGTCGCCCGACTCCGGCAGCGCCACCTCGCCCTTGGCGTTCTCGACGACCCGGTCGACGCGCAGCTCGAACGGGTAGGTGAACTCGGCGTCCTCCAGCAGCGGGGTGCTCACCCGGCAGCGGTAGCCCTTCTCGTCCTCGGCGAGGGTGGTCTCCCGGCACTTCTCCGGGGCCTTGGTGACGGTCGCCCCTTCGGGAACCTCCACCGTGAAGGAGAAGGACTCACCGCCGGACCGCAGGGCGCTGATCCAGGCCGGCCCGTGGTTGCGGAAGCCGATCTCCGCCGTGACGGTGTCGCCGGCCCCGGCGTCCAGCGAGGCGCCGGTCAGCTCCAGGTCGTAGGTGTTCGTCGTGGGCAGGTCCAGCTCCGCGTACCGGGTGTAGTCCGCGGGGTCGGCGTCGGAGACCTGCCTCAGCTCCAGGTCCACTCCGTTGCCCTGCCGGTACTCCTCCCCCTCGCGCAGGCCGTCCGCCTCGCCCGGCGGTACGGCCGTGAAGGAGTAGGTGAAGATGTCGCGCAGCGCGAAGTCGGCGGTGCCCACCTTCAACGGCTGGGCGAGCGCGTACGCCGCACCGGCGTCGATGGTGTCCGGGAACGTGCAGATGACGTCGGTGCCCTGCCGCAGCAGCGGGCCGGTGGTCACCTCGGAGTAGGCGCAGTTGCCGAACGAGTCGGGGAAGGACACCCCGCGCGAGCCGTGGAACCGCAGCACCGCGCCCTCGGCGGGCAGGGTGCCCACGTTGCGCAGGCCCACGGGGGCCTTGTAGGTGTCGCCCGCCTTCAGATCACCGGGCAGGGGCAGCGTGCGGTTCAGGAACTCGGGGCCGCCGACGAGCACGTCGATGTCCAGCGGTGTGAAGTCCAGCCCCTCGCCCTCGCCGGTGACCTTGATGCTGCCGAAGTCCCCGGCCTCGCTGTCGTCGTCGAGGTCGAGCCGGATCTTGCCGACGCGGTTGTACTGCTGACCGGCGTACAGCTCCCGGCCCGTGCAGGTGGCGACGAGGCCGTCGGCGTCGCAGGGGAGGTCCACCGAGGCGACGCCCTCCAGCCCGGTGGCGTCGATGCGGATCGTGTAGTCGCCGGTGAACACGGGCGGGACGACGCCGTCGCCCTCGAACTCCTCCCCCGGGACATTCAGCCGCAGGTCGATCTGCGGTTCCGGGGAGTCGCCGCTGCCGGACCCCAGCGACAGGTCGACCCGGTCCTCGCCGGTGATGGTCACGGGGAGGGGCTCGTCGGCCGCCCGGGCGGTGCCCGCGGCACCGGCCGCGACCAGACTCGCGGCGGCCACCAGCCCCAGGGCTCTGAGCGGCCCGGTCCGCCGTTGTGCCTGCTGTGTCATGGAAGGCTCTTTCGTCGTACGGGACGTGCCTGAGTGGTTACGTCCCGTACGACCCCGGCCGCGGCCGGTCAGTTGTCCACCGGCGTATTACGCGATGATCACGATCGGACGCCCCGTCAGAACCGTCCGGCCGGTCACGCCTTCGGTGCCACCTTGCTCAGGCCGTTGATGATGCGGTCCATCGCGTCGCCGCCCGTCGGGTCGGTCAGGTTGGCGAGCAGCTTCAGGGTGAACTTCATCAGCATCGGGTGCGTCAGTCCGCGCTGGGCGGCGATCTGCATGATCTTCGGGTTGCCGATGAGCTTCACGAAGGCCCGGCCGAGCGTGTAGTAGCCGCCGTAGGTGTCCTTCAGCACGCGCGGATAGCGCTGGAGGGCGATCTCCCGCTGGGCCGGGGTGGCCCGCGCGTGGGCCTGGACGATCACGTCGGCGGCGATCTGCCCGGACTCCATGGCGTAGGCGATGCCCTCGCCGTTGAAGGGGTTCACCAGTCCGCCCGCGTCACCGACCAGCAGCAGGCCGCGCGTGTAGTGCGGCTGGCGATTGAAGGCCATGGGGAGCGCGGCGCCGCGGATCGGGCCGGTCATGTTGTCCGGGGTGTAGCCCCAGTCCTCCGGCATCGAGGCGCACCAGGCCTTGAGCACCTCGCGCCAGTCCAGTTCCTTGAAGGAGTCGGTGGTGTTGAGCACGCCGAGGCCGACGTTGCTGGTGCCGTCGCCCATGCCGAAGATCCAGCCGTAGCCGGGCAGCAGCCGGTCCTGCGGGCCGCGGCGGTCCCACAGTTCCAGCCAGGACTCCAGGTAGTCGTCGTCGTGGCGGGGCGAGGTGAAGTACGTACGCACCGCGACGCCCATCGGCCGGTCCTCGCGCCGGTGCAGCCCCATCGCCAGGGACAGCCGGGTGGAGTTGCCGTCGGCGGCCACCACCAGCGGGGCGTGGAAGGTGACCTCCCGCTTGTCCTCGCCGAGCTTGGCCTTCACGCCGGTGATGCGCCCGGTGCGGTCGTCGATGACGGGCCCGCTCACGTTGCAGCGCTCGTGCAGCCGGGCGCCCGCCTTCTGGGCCTGCCGGGCGAGCTGCTCGTCGAAGTCGTCGCGCTTGCGGACCAGGCCGTAGTCGGGGAAGGAGGCGAGTTCCGGCCAGTCGAGCTGGAGGCGGACCCCGCCGCCGATGATGCGCAGGCCCTTGTTGCGCAGCCAGCCGGCCTCCTCGGAGATGTCGATGCCCATGGCGACGAGCTGCTTCGTGGCGCGCGGGGTGAGGCCGTCGCCGCAGACCTTCTCCCTCGGGAACTCGGTCTTCTCCAGCAGGAGCACGTCGAGTCCGGACCGGGCCAGGTGGTACGCGGTGGCGGAGCCGGCTGGCCCCGCGCCCACGACGATCACATCGGCGGTGTTGTCGGAGAGGGGCTCGGTCACGGCGGGATCTCCCCAAGTTCGAAATCTGCGTGCCGACCGGCACTGGACACGGGCAGTCTATTCAGCACGAGTGATCACCCGGCTGAAGGGCTGCCCCCGTGAACCGAGCTCTCCCCGTCGTACGGCTGCGCGTCCCCACCCACGAGGACGCCTTCGCCTGGCACCGGATCTTCGACGACCCGGACGTCATGGAGTTCCACGGCGGCGCGCCGGCGGAGCTGTCGGTCTACGAGGAGCTCACCGCCCGCCAGCGCCGGCACGACGCCCAGCTCGGCTTCTGTCTGTGGACCATGCTCGACGAGTCCGGCCGGGTCATCGGCTTCACCGGCGCCCAGCCGTGGGAGCGCGACTGGGGCCCGACGGGCGAGATCGAGATCGGCTGGCGGCTCGCGCGGGAGCACTGGGGCAAGGGGTACGTCACCGCCGCGGCCCGGCAGACCCTGGAGCGGGTGACGGCGGCGGGCCTGACGGGCGTGGTGGCGATGGTGGACGCCCGCAACTCCCGTTCCATAGCGGTCACCCGGCGGCTCGGGATGCGCCTCGCCGAGACGTTCACGATCCCGTCCTCCCGACAGGAGGGCCACTGCTACCGGCTGGACCTTGACCCCGACACCCTATAGTCACTCAGGGTAATCAATTGTCACGGAAAGCCACTTTCTGCTTCCGGCGGGCACGGCACCGGGTCTACTCTGCCGGTACCGCTTGGGGGTGACGTCCGTGCGTATGACACCCAGGACACCGACGCCCGAAGTGCGCGTGCCGCGCCTGGTCGGACTGATGGCCGTGGACGCGCGCGAGTCGGCCCGGGCCCGGGGCCTGTCCGTGCACGCCCCGGACCGGGCGGACTTCCAACGCGTCGTCGTCGACTACGTCGTACGGCAGTATCCGCAGCCCGGCACCGAGGTGCCGCGGGACTCCGTGGTCCACGTGTGGTTCGACTTCGGTGAGGGCGAGGGCGGCGGAGGGGTGCGCGAGCCGCGCGGGCCGGTGCCCCCTACGGGCGGACTCCAGCGGGAACTGGAGGAGCCCGCCCCGCCCCACGCGGTGCTGCTCAGCTCTCCTTGAACCCCCGGTGCAGCGCCACCACGCCGCCCGTGAGGTCGCGCCACGCCACCCTCGACCAGCCGGCGCCCTGGAGCCGTCCGGCCAGCGCGGGCTGGTCGGGCCAGGCGCGGATGGACTCGGCGAGATAGACGTACGCGTCCGGGTTGGACGACACCGACCGGGCGACCGGCGGCAGCGCGCGCATCAGGTACTCGGTGTAGACGGTGCGGAACGGCGCCCACGTCGGGTGCGAGAACTCGCAGATGACGATCCGCCCGCCGGGCCGGGTCACCCGGTGCATCTCGCGCAGCGCCGCGTCCGTGTCCTGCACGTTGCGCAGCCCGAAGGAGATGGTGACGGCGTCGAAGACGTCGTCCTTGAAGGGCAGCCGGGTCGCGTCGCCGGCCGTGTACGGCAGCCAGGCGTTGTTCCGCTTGCCGACCCGGAGCATGCCCTGGGAGAAGTCGCAGGGCACGACGTAGGCGCCGGCGCGGGCGAAGGGCATCGACGAGGTGCCCGTGCCGGCCGCCAGGTCCAGGATCTTCTGCGCGGGCCGGGCGTCGACGGCCTTCGCGACCTCCTTGCGCCATCGCCGGTCCTGGCCGAGGGACAGCACATCGTTCGTCAGGTCGTATCGTTCCGCGACGTCGTCGAACATCGAGGCGACTTCGTGCGGCTGCTTGTCCAGGGATGCGCGGGTCACGCGCCCATTCTTGCAGCCCGCCCACCGGGCAGGAGCGTCGGCTTCCGGCGCGCGGCGACGTCCTCGACCCAGCCGCACGCGAGGACGAAGCCGCCGATCAGGACCCAGCCGACGCCGAACAGGAACCACTGGCTCTCCAGCGGCAGGTACTTCTCGAACGCGGGCACCTCCCAGAACCGGTCGATCAGCGGCACGGCCAGGATCAGCGCCAGTTCGTGCCAGAGGTAGATCGTCACGGCACGCGCGTTGAACACGGTGACCAGCCGGGAGCGGGACGGTCCCACGAGGCCCGCGTACTCCTTGGCGTACATCAGCAGCGTCACGAACCCGGCCGACCAGAAGGCCTGCGCGAGCGGGTTGTCGTCCAGGTCGTAGGTGCCGCCGTACTCCGACTGGTGGGCGAGGGCGTACCAGCCGCCGTACGCGAGCGCGGCGAGCGACGCCACGGCGACGGCGAGGGGGCGCAGCCGCGCGAGCACCCCCTCGTGGTGGGCGAAGCCGAGGAGCCAGCAGAACAGGAACGTCGCGAGGTCGGTGAGGGCGCTGCCGAGCCGCCCCTCCGGCGGCTGCCACACGTACGTGAGGACGACGACCGGGGCGAGCGACAGCACCAGCACCACGACCGGCGACAGCCGCAGCACCCGCAGCAGCAGCGGGGAGAGCAGCACGAACCACAGGTACGTCCGCAGGTACCAGACGATCTCCCAGGCCTGCTCGGCCCAGGCGCTGCCCGGCGGGTCGCCGAGCGGCACGATCCAGTACACGATCCGCCACCCCGGCACCCAGCCGTGCACCAGCATCGCGGTGACCACGAAGAAGCCCCAGAACCAGAACGGCGGCAGCAGGCGGCGGACCCGGCCCCGGATCACCGTGAGCGCGGGGCGCCGCAGCGACCTGGCCATCAGGGTGCCGGCCAGCCCGAACATCACCCCCATCGACGGGAAGACCATCCCCGCCCAGGCCCAGCCGAAGGTGTGGTACGCGACCACCCGGACGAGGGCCACCGCGCGCAGGAGGTCGAAGTACCCGTCACGGCCGGCCGGGGACGACGGGGCGGCCGCCGGGCCGGCCGGGGCCGCCGGTTCCGGGCGTCCGGCCCGTGCGGCCCGTGTGTCCCGTGCGGCCCCCTTGCGGTGCGCCCCCATCAGCCGCCCGTCCCCGCCGACGGCATCCCGACCTCACCCGTCCGCTTCAGCTTCTGCCAGCGCAGCCGGCCGCCGGTCAGCGCGGTGACACAGGAATGGATGAGGACGAGGTACATCATCTGCCGGTACGCGAACTGCTGCAGCGGCATCATCAGCAGGTACCGGTACTTCTCCCGGTCGAGCCGGAAGGCGTACGCGGCGCACACCAGCTGCACGCCCAGGACCGCGAGCCAGGCCAGCAGGGCGGCCTTGAAGTCGACGAAGAGCATCGAGTACACGGTGAACACGTCGATGAGCGGCGCGAAGACCGGCGTGACGATCTGGAAGAGCACCACCAGCGGCATGCCGACCCGCCCGAACCGTCCCGAGGGCCCCTTGTCGGTGAGGGATCCGCGGTGCTTCCACAGCGCCTGCATGGTGCCGTACGACCAGCGGTAGCGCTGCGACCAGAGCTGCCGCAGCGACCGGGGGGCCTCGGTCCACGCGCGGGCGTGCTCCTCGTAGACGACCCGCCATCCCCCGCGGTGCAGCGCGATGGTGATGTCGGTGTCCTCGGCGAGGGTGTCCTCGCTCATCCCGCCCGCCTGGAGCACCGCCTCGCGGCGGAACGCGCCGATCGCTCCGGGGATGGTCGGCATGCAGCGCAGCAGGTCGTACATGCGCCGGTCGAGGTTGAAGCCCATCACGTACTCGATGTGCTGCCAGGCGCCGATGAGCGTGGAGCGGTTGCCGACCTTGGCGTTGCCCGCGACGGCGCCCACCGACGGGTCGGCGAAGGGCTGCACCAGACGGCCCACGGTGTCCGGTTCGAAGACGGTGTCGCCGTCCATCATCACGACGATGTCGTGCCGGGCGCTGCGGATGCCGTTGTTCAGGGCGGCCGGCTTGCCCGCGTTCTCCTGCCTGATCACCCGGACGTTGGGCAGACCGAGCGCCTCGGCGAGCTCCGCCGTGCCGTCCGTGGAGCCGTCGTCGACGACGACGATCTCGATCGGATGGGTGCTTCCGGCCAGCGACCGCAGGGTGTTCTCGATGCACTCCTTCTCGTTGTACGCCGGGACGATCACGCTGACCGGCCGGGTCACGGACGGTCCCCAGCCGAAGCGGCGTCTGTTGCGCCGGCGGTAGTGGCGCCGGGCGAGGACGAGCATCAGACCGAACCGCCCCATGACGGCCACGCCCACGATCACCAGGCCGGCCGAGAGCGCGGGCACCGTCCACTCGGCGACGGTGACGGCCGCGATGAGCGCCTTGCCCTCGTAGAGGGTGGTGCCGGTGGCTGTGCGGTGGGAGGCCTGGAGCTGATTGCCGGTGCCGGACGGAGCGCCGGCGGCGGCACCGGGACCGCCCGCTACGGACCCGCCCGCTCCGGACCCGCCGGCGGACTGCTGCTCGGCCATGGCCCCGCTGACGGTGGTGAAGGTGTACCCCTCCGCCCGCATCTTCTCGATGTACGTCGCCAGCGCCGCGACGGTCTGCGTGCGATCGCCGCCGGAGTCGTGGAAGAGCACCGAGGCGCCCTCCCCGTCCTCCGGGGTGGCCCCTTCGACGATCTTCGAGACGCCCGGCTCCTTCCAGTCCTCGCTGTCGGTGTCGATGAAGACGCTGGTGTAACCGTCCTCGCCGAGCTGCTGGTAGACCTGCCAGCTGTAGTTGTCGATGGCGTCCGGCTTGGAGGAGTACGGCGCCCGGAACAGCGTGGTGGTGATCCCGGCCGCGCCCGCGAGCGCGAGCTGGGTCTGCTCCATCTCGCGGGTGACGCGGGAGGCGCTCTGGTAGGACAGGTCGACGTGGGTGAAGGTGTGGACGCCGATCTCGTGGCCCTGGTCGACCAGGTCCTTCACGATGTCGGGGTGGCGCGACACCATCGAGCCGACCACGAAGAACGTGCCGGGCACGTCGTACTCCTCCAGGACCTCCATGACCTTCGGCGTCCAGGTGGGGTCCGGTCCGTCGTCGAAGGTGAGCACGATCGTCTTGTCCGGGACGGAGACGGTCTCGGCCTGCCCGCCGGGGAAGGAGAGGATCGGGCCGCCGTCGAGGATCTCGTCGGGCACCTCGGAGGCCGAGGCCCCGGTGCGGACCCGCTGGTCGTCGCCGACCTCGGCGCGCAGATAGCCGTCGAGCAGCATCACGCAGGTCAGGGCGAGCAGGAGCAGCAGCGCGAGGAGGACCCGCGGCCGGTGCAGTGCGGCGGCCCGCCCGGCGGCGCGCTCGATGCGGGTGGGGGCGCGGCGCCGGCCGCGCGCGGGGGGCGCGGCGGTCATGACGTCGCCGAGGGGGTGGGGACGGCGGTGGCGCCCGGGGTGCCGGCCGGCGGGGACGGCGGGGTGCCGGTCGGGGCCACCCCGTTCCTCGGGCCCGCGCCGCCACCGGGTTCTGCCTGCCCCTGTCCGCCTCCGAACGGCAGCAGCGAGGCCGGCGTGACCGAGGTGCCGATGCCCATGAAGGTCAGACCCAGCACGACCGCGTAGCCGGCGCAGACGGTTCCCAGGAGCAGGCCGATCCGGCGCAGCAGCCTGGCCCGGCGTCCGGAGGAGTCGACGAAGACGGGCCCTTCGCCGGACCCGTTGCGGCGTTTGCGGCGACGGCCGCGCACGTCGGCGCGGCTTTCGATGGCGGGATCGGAATGCATGGCCCGGACGGTAGAGGCCGTTGTGCAGGGAAAACCTGGTGTTCCCTGTGAGTCTCCCGTGGGAAGGCCGCGAACCTCTCCGTCCCCTGAGAATGGTCCGGGAACCGGGCGTACATCCTCAGAAAGCGCACAGACCCGTGTGCCACGTTGGCCGTCCACCCGATGTCTCATGAAGGGAACGAGCACGATGCGCGGTCCACTGAAGTCCGTTGCCGGGCTCGCCCTCCTCCCGGCCCTGGCCCTGGCCGCGGCCACCGCCGGCTGTTCCGCCGGGGGCACCACGACGGACGCGGCCCCGGCGGATCCCGCCCCCTCCGCCTCGTCGTCGTCCGCGCCGGTCACCGCGTACGCCCCGTACGTCAGTGTCTCGGCGGCCTCCGGCACCGACTCGGCGGGCTCCCCCACGACGTACAACCTGGCGTTCGTGATCTCCTCCGGCAGCGGCTGCACCCCGTACTGGAACGGCACCCAGGACATCGACGACGAGAGCGTGACGTCCCGGATCGCGGGGCTCACCGGGTCCGGCGCCGACGTCCGGGTCTCCTTCGGCGGCGCCTCCGGGGACGAACTGGCGGCCACCTGCGACACCGCGGAGGAACTGGCGGAGGCGTACGGCACCGCGCTGGACGCGGCCGGCGCCACCCGCGCCGACTTCGACATCGAGGGCGACGAACTCGCCGACTCCGCCTCCGTGGACCTGCGTTCGGAGGCGATCGCGCTGCTCCAGGAGGAACGTACGGACCTGGAGGTGTCGTTCACCCTTCCGGTCATGCCGTCCGGGCTCGACGAGGACGGACTGGCCCTGCTGGAGTCCGCGAACAACCACGGCGCCCAGGTCACCACCGTCAACCTCATGACGATGAACTACGGCGAGTCCTACGACGGTGACATGGGCGAGTACGCCCTCACCTCCGCCGAGGCGGCGAACGCCCAGCTCCAGGACGTCTTCGGGCTGTCGGAGGCCGATGTCTGGCGGGGCATGGCGCTCACCTCGATGATCGGCGTCAACGACGTGGAGGGGGAGACGTTCACGCTCGCGGACGCGGCGGAGGTGCGGGCGTTCGCGGAGGAGAAGGGAATCGCGTGGGTGTCGATGTGGTCGACGTTCCGGGACACGGAGTGCGGGGAAGACGCCTCCGCGGATGACGCGTTGACCAATTGCAGTGGGGTGGAGCAGGAGGACGGGGCGTTCGGGGAGACGTTCGCGGGGTGAGGGCCACGCCCCTACGGAGCCGGCGTCACCACGGAGCCGGCGTCACCACGGGTCAGCGCCGCCGGTACACCAGGCGGCCGCCCACGACGGTGGCCACGCACGTGGACGCGCCGTCCCGCACGAGGGCGTCCCGGTCGGGCACGTCGAACACCGCGAACCGCGCGGGTTTCCCGGCGCCGAGGCCCGGCAGCAGCACGAGAGGGACCGGGGAGAGCGCCGCGGGCCCCGGCAGTGCGGGCGGACGCCCCGCCAGGGCGAGCCCGGCCCTGCGCACCGCGTCCAGGGCCTCGCGGCCGCGCAGCTCACCGGCGACCGCGACCGTTCCGTGCGCCAGCATGCGCTGTACTCCGCGGCGTGCGCTGGCGCCCCGCGCGGACGGTCCGGCGGCCAGGAGCGTCCGTGCGCGCTCCCCGAACACCGGCTCGGTACCGAGCCGGTCCGCCTCGCGCGGGTCGGGGTGGTACGCCTGCTCCAGCAGTTCCGGACCGTAGGGGTTGAGCAGACCGGGCGTCAGGATGCCGGGCCACCGCCGCAGCCGGGCGTCCGGATGACCGGCGGCCAACCGCTCGTACGGGCCGACGGCGGCGATGTGCGCGCCGTCGACCAGGACGGAGGCCTCGGGCGAGGCGTCGGCGGTGTGAAGGGTCAGCACGGGGACGTCAGTTGGAGGCCAGGAGCTTCAGCTCCGGGTGGGCCGTGCCGCCCTCGATGGCGGTGGAGGAGATGTGGGAGACCACGCGGTCGTCGACGGGGTCGTTCGCCGGGTCGTCGTGGACGACGAGGTGCTCGTACGTCGTCGACCGCTGGGCCGGGACCCGACCCGCCTTGCGGATCAGGTCGATGATCTCCAGCCGGTTGGAGCGGTGCTTGGCGCCGGCGGAGGAGACGACGTTCTCCTCCAGCATGATGGAGCCGAGGTCGTCCGCGCCGTAGTGCAGGGAGAGCTGGCCGACCTCCTTGCCGGTGGTCAGCCAGGAGCCCTGGATGTGCGCCACGTTGTCCAGGAAGATCCGAGCGATGGCGATCATGCGCAGGTACTCGAAGAGGGTCGCCTGGGTGCGGCCCTTCAGGTGGTTGTTCTCGGGCTGGTAGGTGTACGGGATGAACGCGCGGAAGCCGCCCGTGCGGTCCTGCACGTCACGGATCATGCGCAGGTGCTCGATCCGCTCGGCGTTGGTCTCGCCGGTCCCCATCAGCATGGTGGACGTGGACTCGACGCCGAGGTTGTGCGCGATCTCCATGATCTCCAGCCAGCGTTCGCCGGACTCCTTGAGCGGCGCGATGGCCTTGCGGGGGCGGGCGGGGAGCAGCTCGGCGCCCGCGCCGGCGAAGGAGTCGAGGCCGGCCGCGTGGATCCGGGTGATCGCCTCGTCGACGCTCACGCCCGAGATCCGCGCCATGTGCTCGACCTCGCTCGCCCCCAGGCTGTGGATGACGAGCTGCGGGAACTCCTTCTTGATGGCGGCGAAGTGCTTCTCGTAGTACTCGACGCCGTAGTCAGGGTGGTGCCCGCCCTGGAACATGATCTGCGTGCCGCCGAGCTCGACGGTCTCCGCGCACCGGCGCAGGATGTCGTCGAGGTCGCGGGTCCAGCCCTTGGCGGTGTCCTTGGGGGCCGCGTAGAAGGCGCAGAACTTGCACGCCGTGACGCACACGTTCGTGTAGTTGATGTTCCGCTCGATGATGTACGTCGCGATGTGCTCCGTACCGGCGTACCGGCGCCTGCGCACGGCGTCGGCGGCGGCGCCCAGCGCGTGCAGCGGAGCGTCGCGGTAGAGGTCGAGGGCCTCCTCGGGGGTGATCCGCCCACCGGCGGCGGCACGGTCGAGGACGGTCTGAAGGTCGGCCTTCTCGGTCACCGGCGTCCCTTTCGGAAGCGTTGTGGACGGACCGATCCAGCGTACGTCAGCCGGTTGTGCCGGTTGACGTCAGGCCGCGTACGCGCCGATCAGCAGCCCCGCGAAGGCCCCGCTGATCAGGAAGGGACCGAACGGGATCGCGGTTTTGCGTCCCGCCTTCCGGGCGACGACGAGGGCACCCCCGTACAGCGCCCCGAACACGAACCCGGCGAGGGTGCCGAGCATCACGGTCGGCCAGCCGTACCAGCCGAGGACGGCGCCCGCGCCGAGGGCGAGCTTCACGTCGCCGAAGCCCATGCCGCCCGGGTTGACGAGGAACAGCACGAAGTAGCCGGCGCCCAGCGCGAGCGCGCCCAGCAGGGCGGTGGTCCACTCCCCCGCGTGCTCGGGGGCGAGGGCGGCCAGGCCGAGCAGGACGAGGGCGGCCCCGGCGAAGGGGAGGGTGAGCGGGTCGGGCAGCCGCCGCACCCGGAAGTCGACCACCGCCAGCAGCACGCCGACGGGCGCGAGCAGCAGCCAGACGAACAGCTCGGGCCGGGTGCCGGTGGTGGCGGCGAGGGCGGCGCAGACGAGGGCGGTGACGACGGCGGGAGCGGTGCCGGGTCCGTACGGCGGTCCCGCGCACGGCCCGCACCGGGCCCGCCCGAGCCAGCCGCCGACCGGGTGCCCCGCCGGGCAGGCCGTCCGCCACTCCTCCCCCGACGGGACGGAGAACCGGTAGGCCGCGCGGGGCAGCACCGCACCGGCCACCGCGCCCCACAGCGCGGCGGCGACGGTCAGCAGGGCGTCGAGATGCTCGGTCATCCGGCCGCCGCGACCGTGTCGCGCCAGGTGGGCAGCAGTTCGTCGAGCAGCGCCTCGGTGCGCGGCGGCAGCCCGCGGGCGCCGGCGCGGCCGACGAGGTCGGCGGCGAGGGCGGTGAGCCGTGCGGGGTCGTCGAGGGCGTGGGTGGCGCGCAGCAGCTCGTTCCACAGCCGCTCGTCGGCCGGGGCGGTGCGCAGCGCGGCGTTCAGCGCCTCGATGGCCTTCTCCGCGCGGTTCTTCTCCAGGTGGAACTCGGAGAGCGCGAGTCCGGTGTCCGCGACGAGCAGCGGGAGCTGGGCGTCGACGATCTCGTGGGTGAGCCAGCGGTAGCGGCCCTCGGGCCGGTCGGCGAGGAGCGGACCGCGCACCAGCACCAGTGCGTCGGTGAGCAGCCGGCCGCGTACGGCCCGGCTGTCGACGCCCCTGCCCTGGGTGGCCTCGTGGTACAGCGACCGCAGCACGTCCAGGTCGGAGACGACGGACTTGGCGAGGGTGAGCCGTCCGGTGGAGTCCGTGCCGAGGCGGGGGGTGCCGTCGGGGTCGGTGCCGAGCCAGGCGCGCAGCCGCTCGATCAGCGCCTCGCGCACGTCGTCGGTGACGCCGCGCGGCCACAGCGCGGACGACAGCACGCGCGGGTGGACGCCCTCGCGGTGCAGGAGCAGCAGCGCGAGCGCCTCGTGGAGCAGGGCGCTGCGCTCGCCGTCGGGGGTGTCCAGGCCGATGATCTCGTACGGTCCGACCAGGCGCGCGTAGACGGCGGGCCGCCCCTGCTCGCTGATGTCGACGAGGAACGGCGGGGTGTCACCGGGTCCGTCGGGTCCGCGCTCGGGGTCGGCGTCGGAGAACAGCTCGGCGACCGCGCGCTGTTGGGCCGCGGGCAGCAACTGGGCGTCGAGTTCGAGACCGAGGAGGGGGGCGAGCAGCCTGCCGTCGCCGGTGATCTCCATCTCCCAGGCGGCGCCCGGCAGTTCGCCGCTGCCGGTGCCGACGAGGTAGCCGATGCCGAGGCGGCTCGCGTCGGCGGCGAGTTCGGCGAGCGTGACGGCGTCCTCGGCGGACGGCTCGGCGGCGAGCAGTACGAGGTGCGGGGCCCAACGGGTGTGCTGGGCCGGGCCGGTGCGTCCGGTGAGCACGGAGTCGTGCCCGGCCGCGCCCAGCGCGCCGCGCCGCTGCCGTGTCTCGGCCTCCATGGTCTCGATCAGCGCCTCGATGCCGTCGAGGTGGCGCAGCCGGCTGGGCGCGAGCGGGGTGAGGTCCTCGCCGAATCCGACGAGGGTGATGGTCATCCGGTCCGACCAGCCGTTGGTGGCCAGCTCGGCGGCGACGGAGGCGAACACGGCGGCCCGGTCGGCCTCGGCGCCGCTCAGCGAGACGATGCCGGGGACGGACTCCAGGTTGAGCAGCAGCCGGGAGTCGTCCATGGTGCCGAGGCTGACGAGGCCGGGGTAGGGGGCGGCGGTGTCGACGTCCTCGTACCGTGCGGCGTCGTCCTTGGCGAGCGTCCAGAACGTCTGGTCCTGTCCGGGCTGCCAGGGCGCCGGCGGCTTCCCGGACGGCTGGGCGAGCTGGAGGTGCAGGTCGCCGCCTGTGAGCCAGGCCGCGTAGACGGTGGGCAGCGGGCGGGACTCGGCGGCGAGGGACGCGGCGAGCCCGCGCAGCGACCGGTCGAGCAGCCGTACGCCCTCGGGGTCGGCGCCGACCAGCAGCGCGTCCTGGACGTCCAGGGCGTCCCCGGTCGGCGTGGGCGGCTCCATCCCGCGCCGCCCGCCGATGCCGCCGAACGCCGACTGCCACAGCGCCTGGCGGCGCCGGTGCCCGAGCGCGCCGAGGAGACCGGCGGCGAGGAGGGGCGCGGCGAGGAGGGCTTCGGGGAGGCCGAAGGAGGAGGAGTCCTGGGCGGGGGTGGCGTGCTGCCGGTGACCGGCGTCGTCGTTCGCGGGGGCGGGGGCGGGCCGCTGCTCGGGAACGGAGACATGGGCGGCACCGCCGCCGCTGCCACCACCGTCCTGCGCGTGCTCCCCGGTCCTGTCGTAGTCACGGATCTGCTGCCGCACCTCGGGCGAGACCTCGGGTGCCTCGTCCGGCATCTCGACGAGGTCGCCGCCGCGCGCGTCGCCGGGCATCTCCATGATCCAGCCGGGCCGGATCAGACTGGCCTCGGACAGCTTGGAACCGTCGGGCTGGGTGCGGTCCTTGTTGAGCTCGAAGATCTCCTTGTACCGGCGCCCGTCGCCGAGGTGCCGTTCGGCGATCTCCCACAGGGAGTCGTGGTGACGTCCCTCGGGCGGCTGGATCCGGTAGAACTTCGTGTCGCCCCGCTGCTTGGCACCACTGCTCGCGGCGGCTTCGGCGTGCGACGCCTGCTCGGTGAGCGCGGCGGCGGTACCGGCCGCCTGCTCCTGCTGCTGGGCGAAGAACCCGGGGGTCTGCTGGGCGGCGGCCACGGCGGGCCGCTGGTTCCCCTCCAGACTCTGCCCGAGCTGGCCGATCCCCGGAGTGAAGCTGGCGGCGGTCGCGCCGACGAGCAGCACGGCGGCGACGAGCTGCCGGGCGAGCAGCTGACTGGGCCCGGCCCCGGGCATCCGCCCCGGCACCCCGACCCCCGACAGCGCGGCCTTCATCTCGACGAGCACACACGCGGTGAACTGCGCCCAGGCGAGCCAGACGACGAAGGTCAGGATGGAGAGGAAGGTCTGGACGGAGATGTCCTGCTTGAGCCACTCCATCGGCTCGAACGTGCCCGGCAGTGGCCAGCCGGCGGTCACGGCCAGCGCGAACGGCACCCCGACGAGCAGCGCGACCAGCGCCACGAAGGCGAGGAACGCCTTGACGAAGTCCCCGAACGACCGTCGCCGCACCCGCACCGGCTGCGGCGTCCGGTTCCTCGGAGCCGTCGAGCTGGACGGGCTGGGACTGCGGCGTCGCGGCATGGCGGGTGTCCTGGGGTCGTGTGGGAGGAGGGTCTGCTGAGCCTACGGGGATCTTATTGACTCGAACGGCCCCAGTCGAAGGCCTCCTCCCGCCGCAACTTCCCCGACGGCACCACAGGACCGGTCGCTCAACCGCTGAACAGGTCTTCGGCCCGGGTGGCGTGAACGGCCCGCTGGGCCCGGAGTTCGAGCTGATCGAGGTCGGTACAGGCCTGGACCCGCTCCCGTACGACGTCGGGCACGGGAATTCCCCGCCACTCCAGGATGCGCAGCGTCATCACGGCACGATCCTCGATCCGGCCCTCTTCCCGACCCTCTTCCCGGCCTGTGTGATCAACGTGTCAGGCCGCCGCGAGGTCACACCACACGTACTTGCCTCGGCTGCCGTCCCGCGCGTGGGGCTGCCAGCCCCAGAGGTCCGCGCAGGCCCGCACCAGAGCGAGCCCCCGCCCCTCCTCCGCCTCGGCGAGCCGCTCCCAGCACACCGGCGGCTCGGGCGGTTCCGGGTCCGTGTCCCACGCGCCGATCCGCAGCACACCGTCCGCCCAGCGCACGCGCAGCGCCGCCGGCCCCTTCGTGTGCCGTACGGAGTTGGCGACCAGCTCCGTCGCCAGCAGTTCGGCGGTGTCGACGAGGCCGATCAGGCCGTGCATCGTGAGGATCAGCCGCAGTGTGCGGCGGCAGATGGTCACGGCACGTGGGTCGTTGGGGATGGACAGGGTGTACTCCCAGGAGGTCGCCGAGTCGATGGGCTCGCTTTCGGGCATGCGTGAACTCCGCTCAAAGAAGAGGATGTCGACCGGTGGCACCGCCGCTCCGTCAAGGCGTGACGAAGCGGTGCACTTCCGGCACCGGACAGTTCCGCACCGTGTACGGCACGTCACCGACGGTATTTCCTAACTTTAGGAACTTGCAAGCGCCTGCCGTATTCTGACCCTCGAACGAGGTACGTGGGCCAGGCACTTGGGACCAGGAGGCATGAGTTGCCACCGAAGAGACACCTCACGGCCCGCAGGGTGCGATTGGGCGCCGAGCTGCGCAAACTGCGCGAGGCGATGGGCATGAAGTCGAAAGAGGTCGCGGAGCTGCTCGGCGCCGACTCCGTACAGATGAGCCAGATCGAGTCCGGTGTCGCGGGTGTGAGCGAAAAGCGCGTACGTCGCCTCGCGGCGCACTACGCCTGCACGAACGAAGGGTTGATCGACGCACTCGTCGCGATGGCCACCGACCGCACGCGCGGATGGTGGGAGGAGTACCGGGGTGTACTGCCCCCGGTGTTCCTGGACACCGCCGAGGTCGAGCACCACGCCACGGCCCTGCGCGAAATCGTGATCACGCACGTTCCCGGGTTGCTTCAGACCCCTGACTACGCCCGCGCGGTGTACACCTACATGATGCCGGGCCTACCCGAGAGCGAACTGGTGCCTCGCGTGGAACACCGGATGCGACGGCGCGCCGTGATCGAGGGCGACAACCCGACACCGTACGAAACGATCGTTCATGAGTTCGCCCTCCGGGTCCGCGTGGCCGACCGTCGGGTGGCCCAGGCGCAGCTCCGCCGGATCCTGACGCAGATCGAGGACGGTCACGCGACCGTACGCGTCATTCCCACCGACCAGGACGGTTTCGCCGGTACCGACGCCTCGATGATGCACGCATGCGGTCCCGTGCCCCAACTGGACACCGTGCTGCGGGACTTCCCTACCGGTACCGCCTTCATCGACGCAGAACCTCAACTCAACCAACTTCGAACACTGTTCCGTAAAGTGGAGAGGGCGTCGCTGGACCCCGCGGCTTCGCTGGAGCTCATCCACCACTTGTCGAAGGAACTGTGAGACGAGCCATGACCGAGCCCTTGCACTGGCGGAAGTCCTCCTTCTCCGGCGGCGGCGACGGCAACACCTGCGTGGAGATCGCACCGCTGCACACCCGAATCGCCATACGCGACTCCAAACACCCCACCCACGGCCCCCTCTCCTTCCCGACCCCCGCTTTCCACACGTTCGTCGAATCCCTCAAGTCAGGCAGCAGGGACGGGCTCGGAGACAAATGAGCCGGGGCCCGGTCTGCGAACAGACCGGGCCCCGGCTCACGTCGGAAGCGGTACTCAGAGCATCGTGGTGCGCACGGCGCCCTCGTGGGCCACCGAGGCGCCGAGACCGGCGGAGACGCAGAGCGGGCCCGTCTCGGCGTACACGCCGACGCCGAAGGACCCGTGGTCCGCGACGACGGCCACACCGGCGTCGATGCCGGCGGAGACGGACTGCCCACCGGAGACGTTGTCCAGGTCCGCGTCGGAGATCTCGGCAGTTTCGACCTGGGGGACGAAGTTCATGACAGGTCTTTCCCTTCTGTTTCGACGAACGGGAGCGGAAAGGCACGCCCGAAATCCGGGGTGGGGGAATCCGGAACAATGGGATCGGGGAGCCGCGCACTGATCCAAGCACGCCGTGGAACGGCCGACCAGCGGCGCACGACCGACGCACACCCCCGCCGCGCCGTCGAATCCATGAATGTGGGAATGCGGTCATGGAAAAGGCCCGTACCTTCACGTTACCCACCGGTCACGGAGGGCTTCCGGTGGCACGCTCCCCGCGCCCGGGCCGATCCGCGCGCTCCGTCCCTTTTCCGTGCGGCCCCGCGGTGAACGGTGTGCAGGTCCGCGGGAGGTTTGGCGGCGGCGCCGGCCGCGGCCTCAGCCGACCTCGTTCTCCGCGACCGCCTGCCCGCGCACCACCACGTCCCCGCCGTAGAACACACCCGTGAAGACCGGCGCGTACGTCAGCTGCACCTCGACCTCCACCGCGTCCACGGTCGCCGCCACGCAGCGGGTCGCCGCGATGTCCGCACCGGACATGTCCATCTCGCGGGCGAACGCCTTCACCCGGGCGTCACAGTTCTCGTAGTTGATCGGCGCCGGGCCGCCCACGTCGTCGTACAGCGCCTCGCGGTCGATGTCCTGGGCGGCGTAGCGGGCCGCCTGTTCCGCGATGTCCGCCGCGCGCTCCCGCTTGGAGATGGACATCCCGCCGTCGATGACGAAGGCCGCCAGGGACAGGAACACCAGCGCGAAGATGATGACCGCGCCGGCGCCCGAGCCGCGGTCGTCCAGCCGCGTACGGCGGTCCGACAGCCAGCTCCGCATACGTGCGCGCGCCGCTCTCACGCCGTCCTCCGGTACGGGTCCAGCGGTGAGCTGAAGCTCGCGCTCAGGGTCGTCGGGATGTCCAGGCCCAGCATGGCGAGGCCCCGCACCTCGCAGCTCACCTCGACCGTGAAGATGGTGTCCGGCTCGAAGCCCTGGCTGGTCTGTACGACGCTCACCGGACCGGAGCAGACGTCCGCGAGGTTCGCCTCCGCCACCGCACGTGCCTGAGCCATCGCCGTACCGTGGTCCTTCTGGATCGAGCCCGCACGGGCCGCGTCCCGCGCCGCACCGTCCAGCGCGCCACGTCCGTCGACCAGTTGTCCGAACGCCACCAGGACGAGAATGAACATGATCATCACCGGTGCGAGGATGACCACCTCGACCGTGGACAGCCCACGGTCGTCCGCTTCTCTCCGCCGCCCGTCCCCCAGGGGGAACCCCATCTAGTTCTCCCCCTCCTGCACGAACCGCTCCACCGGCCCCACCGACTGCGCGTGCACCGTCAGATCCAGGCCCGGGAACACCGTCGGGATGCGCGCCGTGATCTCCACGCCCACCGTGTTCTGCTCCGGCTGGAGCATCTTCACGTCGGGGCCCAGCACCAGCTGCGGGCCGAGCTGCTGGATGTAGCTGTCCACCACGCCCCGTGCCTCGCCCCGCCAGCCGCCCGGCTGGGCGTCCGCCGTCGCACGCGCCTTGCGCGCACCCGCCTGCGCCGCCGCCTGGGCGACGTGATCGGCGAAGAAGTACAGCGCGAACTGCACCGTCGCGAAGATCATGAAGAACAGGACGGGCGTGAGGAACACGAACTCGATCGCGGTCATGCCGGAATCGCCGCGGGCGGAGGCGGCCTCCACCCGTCGGCGTACCCAGCGGCGTACGCGCACCGACATCCCCGTGGGAGAAGTGACGGCCGTCAGCAGGTGCCGCTCGCGTTGGCGCCCTTGATGCAGTCGCCGACCTTGTTGGCGCCGTCGCTCAGCGCGGTGTTGATGATGGCGGCCACCACACCGACGATCGCCACGACGACCGCCGAGATGATGACCCACTCCACCGCGGAGGCGCCGCGGTCCAGTTCGCCGGAGCGGGCGCGCTCCACGCGGGCCCGCATGAAGGTGACCAGGAAGTCCACGGCAGGGATGCCGGTGTGGAAGGTACGTCCGTTCATGACGCGTTGTCCTCTCGAATTCGGTTCACGGAAGTTCTGACGTACGGCTCAGGGGTCGCGGTTCTCACACCTGGAACACCCGCATCGCCGCCGGGAAGATCAGGAACACGAGGAACCCCGCGCACAGCAGGAGCTGTGCCACGAGCATCGACTGGGACTTCTCACCCGCGCTGCCCTCGATCTCGGCGAGTTCGCGGTGCCGCATGGTCTCGGCGCGGGAGGCGAGGGACTCGCGCACCTTGGCGCCGTCGTCCGCGACCAGCGCCAGCGACGCGGAGAGGTCCTTGAGCTCCTCCACACCCAGCTCCTCCCCGAGCTGTCCCAGCGCCTGCCACTGACTGATGCCGGTGATGCGGGCGTCGGCGAGGGCGTTGCGGATGCGCTGCGTCGCCCAGCCGTCGGACACCTCGGCCGCCGCCATCAGCGCCTCCGGCAGGCCCCGCCCGCCGGCCAGGCTCATCGACACCAGGTCCAGGTACGCGCCGATCACCCGGCGCAGATCGCGCCGCTTCTCGGCGGCGTCCCGGCGTACCTCCAGGTCGGGCAGGAAGAAGAACAGCGCGGCACACAGCAGGGCCAGCCAGACCGGGATGATCGGGCTGTCGGCGAGGGCGAGCGTCCAGACGATGGCGAAGAGGAACGGCCCGAAGAACAGACCCGCGACCGCCAGCAGCACCTTGGTCGCCAGGAACTTCTCCCAGCTGCGCTCCAGCACGGCGAGGTCCGCGCGCAACGAACGCTGCTCCCACCCCTGCTGCAGATACAACTCGGCGACCCGCGCGCCCACTTCGGCCCGCAGCGAGCCGAAACGGCCGGTGTCCCGCTCCGTCGTCCGGGCCGACTCGTACGCCGTACCGCGCGCCCGCATCGCGTCGATCCGGGCGACCTGGGAGAGCGCACTGCGCTTGGTCGGCATCAGCGCGCGGACCAGGACGTAGACGCCCAGTCCGAGGACCGCGCCGACGACGACCGGCATCGTCAGTTCGTCACTCACCGGCGTACCCCCTCTTCCGGCTGGAGCGGCGCCTGCTGCTGACCCGGCACGGCAGCGGGCGTACGCGGACGCACGAACCGCACCGCCGACTCGTCACGCACCAGGAACCGTTCGGGCGTCTCGATGGTGGACAGCTTGCGCAGCCACCAGAAGCCGAGCGCGAACAGGCCGCAGACACAGGCCAGTACGAGCTGTCCGACCGCCGTACCGTACGGCTCGACGAAATCCCGGTTGAAGATGGACAGTCCGAGCACGAACGCGATCGACACGGCGACGACGATCTGCACCGAGCGCCGGGTCGACGCCCGCTGCGCCATCACGCGCTGCCGCATGTCGACCTCCTCGCGCGCCGACTTGGCGAGCGCGCCCAGCACCTGCCGCAGACCGGGTCCGCGCAGCCGGGCGTTGAGGATGAGGGCGGCGACGATGATGTCGGCGGAGGCGTCGTCGATCTCGTCGGCGAGCTGCTGGAGCGCCTCGGGCAGCGGGGTGCGGGAGCGCAGCCGGTCGACGAGCGCGTCGAGGTGCGGGCGCAGCACGGGCGCGGCGGCCCGCGCGGACGCCGGGATGGCCTGCTCCAGGCCCACCGCGCCGGCGATGGTGTCACGCAGCGACTCGGTCCAGGAGGCCAGCGCCTCCACGCGCCGCATCGCGGCCTTCTCCTCCCCGGCCCCGCCGAAGAGGCGGTCCCAGAAGAAGACGAGGACGGCGGCGGCGATGCCGGCGACCGTCCAGCGGGTCAGCAGCAGCACGGCGAGGCCGACGAGCGCGGCGAGGGAGCCGCGCCGGCCGGCGAACCGGACCAGCTCGTTCGCCCGCTCGCTCGCCTTCTGCCTCTCGTGCTCGGGCTTGGCGGGCAGTCCGCGTACGGCGACGGCGAGCAGGGCGAGTCCGCCGCCGACGGCGACGCCGCACCCGAGGGCGTACAGCACGGTGGTGGAGAACAACCCGCCCATGGCGCCGAGCGAGTCGAGCGCGGCGAGTTCGGTGGTCGTACGCATCACCGGCTCACCCCCACGTTCCGCTGGGCCGGTAGCCGTGGGCCATCAGTTCCTCCAGGCAGGCTATGGGGGCGTGCGCGGTGACCCGCCCGTCGGGGGCCTGAGCGAACACCTCGCTGGACAGCACGCGTCCGTCGACGCCGTTGACCTCGCGCACGGAGGTGACCATGCGCTGGAGGCGGCCGCCGCTCTGGTAGTCGTTGCGCCGCTGGATGAACACGACGAAGTTCACCGCGCCCGCGATCAGCATCTGGCTGGCCTCGATGGGCAGCCGTTCCGTCGCCTGCAGCGCGTAGGTGGAAATACGGTTGAAGACCTCGCTGGAACTGTTGGCGTGGATCGTGGACAGCGAACCGTCGTTGCCCTGGGACATCGCGTTCAGCATGGTCACGATCTCGTCGCCGAGCACCTCACCGACGATGACGCGGGAGGGGTTCATGCGCAGCGACCGGCGCACCAGCTCCGCCATGGAAATGGAGCCCTGTCCCTCGGAGTTGGGCAGCCGCTCCTCGAACGCCACGACGTTGGGGTGGAGGTCGGGGAAGGTGTCGAGCCCGAGCTCCAGCGCCCGCTCGACGGTGATGAGCCGCTCCTGCGGCGCGATCTCGTTGGCGAGGGCGCGCAGGAGGGTCGTCTTGCCGGCGTTGGTCGCGCCCGCGATCATGATGTTCTTGCGGGCCCGGACGGCGCAGGCGAGGAAGTGGCCCAGCTCGGGGGTGAGCGTCCCGTTGCCGACGAGGTCGGAGATGAACACCTTGCCCATGCGCGCACGCCGGATGGACAGCGCGGGCCGTCGCGTCACGTCCATGACGGCCGACAGACGCGAACCGTCCGGCAGCCGCAGGTCGAGCTGGGGATTGGCGGAGTCGAAGGGCCGGGACGACAGACCGGAGTACGCGCCCAGCACCTGGATCAGCTCGATGAGCTCCTCGTCGGTCTCGGCGACGGCGTCACCGCGCACCTCGCGCCCGTCCGAGTAGCCGACGAACACCTGGTCGCAGCCGTTGATGTCGATGTTCTCGACCTCGGGGTCGTCCAGCAGCGGCTGGAGCCGCCCGACCCCGAACAGCGCGGCGTGCACGGCGGCCGCGTACTGCTCCTCGGTCTCGGCGTCCGGCGGGGTACGGCCCGCGTTGATCTCCGCGCGGGCGTACTCCTCCAGTATCTGGGCGATGACGGCACGGGCGTACTGCCGCTCGTCCTCGGTGGACATCGGCGTGACGCCGCCCACCTGGTCGAGGCGGCGCTGCTCGGCGATCCGGTCACCGGCTTCCTGACGGAACCGCTTGACCAGCTGATGGTCGACAGCGGTCATCGCCCGGCCCCGTGCGCCTGGGGCGGCTGCTGGACCTGGGCCTGCGCCTGGGCCTGGGCCGCCCACGCGGCGCCGTACTGCTGGTACACGTCGGCCGTCACCTTGCGCGCCGAACGGATCAGCAGCGACTTGTCGAGCCGGCCGCGCCTGCGCCCGGCCAACTGCTCGGCACCGGCCGGGTCGTCGGCGAGGGTGCCGACCACCCGGGCACCGGTCTGCGCGTGCACGAGCATGTCGTTGACCTGGGACGCGAGCTTGGCCGCGTTGCCCGTGTCGGCGACGAGGACGACGCCGATCACCGGGTTGCCGAGGTTCGCGGCACCGCGCGGCCCGCCGTGCAACTTGTTGGCGAGAGCGGCGGCCCGGTCCCGTACGCGGGCGAGCGCCTCCGGCTCGGTACGCGAGACGAGCAGGACGAGGGAGGCGTGCGGGAACAGCTCCACGGCCGGGGTGTCCCCGCTGATCCGCCCGCAGTCGGCGATGACGTCGGCGGGCGCGTGCGGGGAGTCGCCGAGCGAGGCGAAGGCGTGCCCGAGCGTCGGCCACAGCCCGGCGAGCCCGGCGGCCTGCTCGGCGATCCCGAGCCCGACGAGCACATCGAGCCCACCGCTCAACGGCTGCACATGGTCCCAGAGTTGGTCGGGCACCAGCCCGCGCCGCGCGGTCGCGGCGATGGACAGCATCCCGGTGTTCGGGTTCAGCGGCCCGCCGTGCGCGGCGGCACTGCGGTACACGAGGTCACCGCCCGCCGGGTCGGTCTCGGCGAGCAGCACCCTCCGCGGCCAGACCGCCGCGAGAGCGACGGCCGCGGTGGTGACGCCGGGGGAACCCTTGTCGGCGGCGAGGGCGATGAGGGCCATGGGTCGGGTGCCGCCTTCTAGTTGCCAGGAACGAGGACGAGAGCCACCTCGCCGTTGGAGGCGGCCTGGGTGAGCGCCGCGGCGTCGGCGCTGTCGACGAGCACCGTCACGGGCTTGTCGGTGCTGCTGACGAGGTCGCCGCTCTGCTCTGCCGGTACGGAGTTCACCCGCGCCTCGTCCACGATCAGGGCGTTGCCACCGCCGGCGGAGCCGGAGGAACCGTTGCCGGCGTCGGAGTCGGAGCCGGAGCCGGAGGTACCGCCGACGCGGTAGGCGGCGACGGTGTCACCGTTCTCCAGATCGGCCGGGTACTGCCCCTTCTTGAGGGAGAGCCCGACGAGGGCCTTGCCCTCGGGGACCTTGGCCTCGTCGCCGAACATCTCACCGACGGCGACGACGCCGCCCGGGATCGTGCTGACGGCCTTGAGCTTCTTCAGGGCGTCGAGCTGATTCCATTCCACGTAGTGGATGTTCGGGTCCTCGGCGACCATGACCGACGTGGTGTTGGCATCGGTGACCTTCTGCCCGGCCGGGATCTCCTGGGTGATCTTCACGACCTCGATCCGGTCCCCGGCCTGCAGCACGAGCATCGTGGCACCGAGCGCACCGACCAGGATCAGCAGCACCGCCAGCGCGGCCAACGCCGGTTTGCGCTCGCGGGGCGGAGTGGGAAGCCGGTCACCGACCGCCGGCCCGGCCGGTGCCGCGGAACGGCCGGCGCCCGCCCCCGTACGCTCTTGGATCTTCACGCAACCGCTCCCCGTACACCCAAGACGATGTCTGCCACGTTCCCTGAGATTCCCGACACTTCACCCACGTCCACTCGCGCACGGACATGCACGACGGGTCGGACCTACCTGCCCGACCAGGGCAAATAGCCAACGCTGTGGTGAGTGTCAAGCCATCGCACCGTATCAGCCACACATAAGCCCCTCAAGGCGGAGCCCACCTCACGGACCTCACTCCGCACACCGTTACCCATCTGCAATTTCACTGTTGAACAACCCAGTTGGGACCGGCCCACCACCTGTGCTCGAGCGAACCGCCGGCCCACCCGGCCGAACACGCATGACATACGGCCCCTTACGCACCGCACATGAGCCCTGCACGATTCACTCACGAGGACGCCGGACGGTCATGCCATGAACTCCGCCCGGACCGGTGACGACGGGACGCACGGGACAACACCACACAAACACCCTGAGGAGCCCTCCATTTGAACCGCACCACGTCAGTCGCCGTCTACTCCTCGGTCAACGGCTTCTCCATCGCCCAGAGCAGGCCCAGCGACGCGAAACTGCCGCCGGCGGTGGTGAAGGCGCAGAACAAAAAGCTGAGCTGACACATCGACGGGGCTTCGGACGGCCTGCAGTCACCTCTGCTCCAACGGACTCACGCGGCTCGTGGTGAACGCACGGAAGGCGGGGACGGTCGACTGATCCCTGATCGGGTGATTGTCGGGTAATCCGGCCCTCAGGTCGACGGTCACCCGATTGCGTGGACGCCGTACGTGTCCACGAACCCACGCCACGAACGGAACGGTCATGTCGGAACCACCGGCCCCGGGCCTCTGCATCATCGAAGTGGAGCCGGAGGTGCGCGCCTGGCTGGAAACCCTCTCGCATGCGGACTACCGAGCCGTCGAACGCTTCGCGGACCGGCTCGCCACCGACGGCCCCGCGTTGCCCTTCCCTCTCGCCGGCCACCTCGGCGACGGCCTACGAGAGCTACGCATCGGGCCGGTGCGCGTCACCTACTGGTTTGCTCGGGAACGCCGCGCGATCCTCCTCACGGTCTTCCGCAAGACCAGGATGCGGGAGCGGGACGAAACCGTGCGTGCGCAGCGAGCAAGGAAGGAATGCGAGGCGGAACACGCACCGGCCGGTGAGCACGACGTTTACAGCAGGGACGAGGAGGCCTGATGAGCAGCGGATACCACACCAGCTGGAAGGTCCCGCCGGAACACCGTGAGGGCCCCGCGTACCGTGCCGCAGGCCGCCGCATGGACTTCGCCCAAGCGGTCTACGACCGGCGCTCGGCCCTCGGCTGGACAACAGCGGAGCTGGCCCGACGTGCGGCGCTCCCCGAAGAGGACATCGAAGCCATCGAGGAAAGCGCCGTCGACCCCACTCTTGAGCTGATCGAGCGCCTGGCCACAGCGCTCGAGGCCGGAGCCCGCATCGACCCGCGCACCAGCCCCGAATTCCGCTTCGAGGACCACGCGGCCTGACCGCGGAGAGCCGCGGAGGCCGTCCTCGCACCCGGGCTCACCTCCCGATCGGCCCCCAGTCCCGTCGCGGTCGTGGCGGCTCGACGGGCCGGGCGGGCACGACCGGGTCGCGGCGCGATTGCCCGGAGAACCACTCCCCCACCTGCAGGACCATCATCGTGAGGGAAGGACCACCGAGCACCAGGCCGAACCCCAGCCCGAACCACCCACTGCCGTCCCCGCGACTCAGCATCCCCGCTCCGGAGACAGCGAGGGCGACACCGCCGACCACCGGGGGAAACAGCCAGGGCCAGGCGTCCGGCTCGGCCACCGCTTCCTCACGCCGCCCCTGGCAGAAGGCCGACCACCAGAACCGGGCGCTCCACCACACGAGCAGATACGCGGAGACGGCTCCGGCACCGAACCCCAGCCGGGCCGGCCACCCGACCCGGCTCGCGACCGCCGCGGCGGTGAGTCCGACGGCCAGGAAGACCCAGAAGAGGAAGAGCATGACGCCGACGGCCAACCGGTGCCCACGGCTGCCCTGGAGAGCGCGGTGCGAGATGAAGACCACGACCGCAGCGTAGACGGAGCGGCTCTCCGCCGTACGCCCCGTCCAGGCACCCGGCGACTGTCATTTCGGTCCGCTCATTGGACAGTTCGCGTTGGTGAAACCGAGAACCCCACCGATATCGTCACCGCACTGGAAACGTCTCGTCCCACGGGGAGCCCACTGTGAAGCGTCGTACTTTGCCCGTTGCCGCCGCGTTCGCCGCCGCCGCGACCTTGATGCTGACGGCCTGCGGAGGCGGGGACGACAAGTCCGGTGACAGCGACAAGATCACCGGCGCCGACCAAAAGACGGAGAAGCCGACCAAGTCGGCGGAGCCCTCGGGAGCACCGGCGGAGGACAAGCCGGACGGCGTGGACGTGTCCCTGCCCGCGGACATGAACCTGGTCTTCGACTGGGAGAAGCCGAAGGACAAGAACGAGGCGGCCGCCATGGACGACGCCGCAAACTTCTTCCGGGCCATCTACCGGGGCGTCGACAAACGTACGTCCAAGGACGCGTCCGTCGCAGCGTATGCCACCGGTGACGGGCTGAAGTACGCAGAAACGCAGATCAACGCCTGGATCGACGGCGGCTGGACCGCCACCGGCACACTGCGCCACTACGACGCCACCACTCGGTCCGCCGCGAACGGCAAGTCGGTGGAGGTGGCATTCTGCGCGGACGCCGGAAAGTTCTACGGCAAGGAGATCAAGACCGACAAGGTCCTCAAGACCGAGCCCAGCATCGAGGACTTCGACCACTACAAGATCATTATGGTCAAGTACCCCACCGGCACCGGCCTGTGGCAGGCGTCCAAGGTGTTCGTCGAGACGAAGGCGGCGAAGTGCCAGTGAGGGGATCACTTCGCACATTCATCGGCACCGCGATGCTGTCGCTGGTCCTCAGCACCATTGTTCTCCCAGAAGCCGCGTACGCGGCAAAACCGGTGGGCTCCGACAAGGGAGCCACCACCGAGCAGTCGGGCGGCAGCAACGACACCGGCATCTACGCCGCCGCCCGCATTCAGTACTCCGGCTCCGTCGCCAAGAACGGCGGCACCGGGAACGTGACGTCCTCCGACGTCAACTGGACGCCACCGCCCTGCTGGTACGCCCCGTACCTCGGCGCCAAGGACTTCAAGAAGAAGATGTCCAAGGACATCGAGAGCCAGATGAGCGCACCCGGCATGGGTGGCCACGCGGGCGCGGCGCTCAGCGAGTTGCAGCGCCACTACGAGGACGACTACGGCTGGACCGACACCCCCGGCTACAAGGACTACAACGTCGAGAAGGACGGCGAGGGGATGTTCTGGGCCGCCGTCGAGAACCCGGACGAACCCGACCTCCTCAAGCGGAGTTCCTGCACCGACCTGCCCTTCTGGGTCGACAACGGCGAGGCCCCGCCGCCCCAGTACGAGGAGGCCATCACCCCGGAGATACTCGCCGCCCTCGCCTACCAGCACATGCAGTTGCCCGACACCGAGGTCAGCCTCAAGCCCGAGGGAACCACCAAGGTGAACCTGCCGACCTGGGCCTGGCTCGACAAGGCCGTCTTCGACGAGGTCCAGGCCACGGCGTCCATCGCCGCCCCCGGCTTCGCCCTCCAGGCCACGACGACCGCCAAGCCGGTCTCCCTCAAACTGGAGCCGGGCACCGACGACGCCGAGACCTACCCCGCCTCGGGCGAGTGCACCATCAACGCCGACGGCTCCATCGGCGAGCCCTACGCCAAGGGCAAGGCCGACCGGACTCCACCCTGCGGAATCACCTACCTCCGCTCCTCCGGCGACGGAACCTACAACCTCCAGGCCACCATCACCTGGGAGATCGCCTGGACCGGCACCGGCGGCGCGGGCGGCGACCTGCCCGACGGCACGTTCGGCAACGACCAGGCGGTCACCGTCCAAGAAATTCAGGCCGTCAACCGTTGAACCGAGACTCCGGTCCGTCTGCCCACGCCACGATCACCTCCTCCCGCCACGTCGCTCACGTGCCTCACGTGTTGTCGCGGGCGATGGGTAGCCTCGGCCGGAGTCAAGGTCGGTTCGGATTGAGGGGGCCGCCAACCTGTCCGCGTTCTTCACGTCGTCGACCACGGCGCTGCTCGGCGGCAAGTCGCTCATCTCGTACTTCAAGGCATCCAAGGTGCTGAACGTGCCGGGCACCTTCACCGCCCGCATGATCAACGGCCACTGGGACAAACTGTCCCGGATTCCCAAAGCCGGGAGCTGGCTGACCCGGGTGCCGACCAGCGCGCTCGCCGGCTCCGACGAGGCGGCGATGCTCGCCGGATACATGCGCAAGGGGCCCTTCTGACTGCCCACCTCCACCGAGGCCAACCTGCCCCGCGTCGCCCAGCGCGGCGGTCTCGCCAACGCGGTGAAGGCCGCCGGATGGATCCGCGGCGCCGGCATCGTCGGCTCCGCCGGCGCCACCGCCTGGGGAGTCGCCAACCTGGCGGCCATGGACCACGGCAAGGCGTGGAAGGAGGACAAGGCCGAGAAGGCAGGCGAGGCCATATCCGACGGCGCGAAGAAACTCGGCAGCGCCCTCAACCCGTTCGACTGACGCCGGTGACGGCACATCCGCGCCGAGCGGCGCGAGGGGAAGGAACCATGCAGCGGCACACCTACGTACTCGAACACTGGGAGGACCGGTCGGGCGACCGGCTGTCCTGGAGGTTCGGGTACCGGGGAACGGCAGGTGAGTTCGGGCGGATCGAGGTGGTCTACCCGGCGAGGCGGCACGGCGACCGTCATGTCACCGAGGTCAGCGGGGACACCGTCCCCGCCATCTCCTTCGACGGCTGGGCCTACGGACGCAAGCCGTCCCTCCACATGGCACAGCTCAGCGTCGGCGGATCCGGAATCCGTATCCAGCGCAACCGCTGGGCGCAGACCAGAGCCGGACGGGCCCTGCGTCTGCGGGTCGCCGGACGGGAGTACCGCTATCTCGCGACCGGCCGTCGGCACCGGGACCGCGCCCTGGTCCGCGACGGGGTGGAGATCCGGACCGGCCGGCAGGGCAGCGGTGCGCGGAAGAAGGCCACCTTCACCGTCCTCGGTCCGGCCGACGCCACCGATCTCGCGCTGGCCGCCGTGCTGGTCGGCGTCAACACCCGAAACCTCACCCGGGGCGGGGCCGTTCGCGCCTTCCTCAACAGGTCGCTGAACTGGCTGGAGATCTTCCAGTGACCTTCTGACGACTTCGAGCCATCACCGTTCGGCCCCTCCGCCAAGGAGGTCTGGCAACTGGTCACCGACCTACTCCCGGCCGCCGAGGAATTCGCGGCGACACCGCAAGCGGGCTGATCGAGCCTGGCCTGCAAGTCCAACGGCCGATGGGTGCTCGGGCATCGTCCCTCGCACACGGTCCGGCACGAGGGCCTGCCGCCGGACGCCCGCACTGGCCCCGGATGTGCTCACTGCCACGTGGCCCCGCCCTCTCAGCCACATCTTTCGTGTCCGAGGGCTCACCCTGACGACATCGTCGTAACTACCCGCGTCGGCCCGGGACCAGCCCGACGTCACGCTCCACCCGCATCGCGCGTCGGGAAGGTCCCCGTGTCGATCACGACCCGCTCCCCGGTGGCCAGTGTGAAGCCGACCGGCTCGCCGTACGGGATCTCGGCGACCCGCCCGTATCCCGAGGCGTGCGGCTCCGACATCAAGGTGACCATCTTCTTGAAGGGATCAGCGATCATGTAGAAGTCGATCCCGAAGCGACCATACTTCCGGACGTTCCGGACGTAGTCCTTCTCGTCCTCCGGTTCCGACGGGACCTCGACCACCGCCAGCACGTCAAGACACGAGTAGCTGTTCTTCCGGCGTTCGGCATCGAAGTCGACGATCGTCAGATCCGGCGCGGCGTCGTTCTCCCCGGGGAACGTGATGAGCACGTCACCGAAGACACGCTCCCGCGCGATGCCGGAGGCTTTGACCGCGTCCTTGACATCGGAAACGGTCCAGTCCCGCTCCGGGCTCTGTGGCGTCATGATCACCCTGCCGTCGAACACCTCGACCTTGTACCCCTCGGGTACGGCACCCCGCCCGATCAGCTCGCTCACCACCGACACGGCAGCTCACCTCCTACCGGCATCATGGCTGGCCAAGGCAAGGCGGGCGCGGTTTCGGGCCGGCCGGCCCGGCTGTTCCTGCTCCTGGTCGGCGACTGAGGGGAACCGCTCCTCTGTTCGCTGGCGTATCCCCGTGCGCGTGCCCGCGCCATAACGGGCGGAATCATGCACACGGGTAGCTGCGGCTCCGGAGGCAGCGCATCGAGGCGTCCGGTCCTGTCGATCACCTGGACACGATCAGAACACAGCTCATCACGAAAATGTCGCCGAACAACCGGAACACCCTGGCTCCCGGGATAGTTCGCTCTGGCGAAACCAGCAACCTCATGGCTAGCGTCTGCGCTCTTGACTGAACCTTTGTCTCACGGGGAGCTCACTGTGAAGCGCCGTACTTTGCCCGTTGCCGCCGCGTTCGCCGCCGCCGCGACCTTGATGCTGACGGCCTGCGGAGGCGGGGACAACCAGTCCGGCGACAGCGACAAGATCGCCGGCGCCGACCAAAAGACGGAGAAGCCGACCAAGTCGGCGGCGCCCTTGAGAGCACCGGCGGAGGACAAGCCGGACGGCGTGGACGTGTCCCTGCCCAAGGACATGAACCTGGTCTTTGACTGGGAGGAGCCCAAGGACAAGAACGAGGCGGCGGCGATGGAGGATGCGGCGAACTACGTCCGCGCCATTTACCACGGCGTCGACAAGCGCACGTCCAAGGTCGCGGCTGTGACCGCCTACTCCACGGGCGGAGGGCTGAGCTACGCGCAGACGCAGATCGGCGACAGGGTCGACGGCGGTTGGACCGCCACCGGCACTCGGCGTCATTACCAGGCCACCACCCGATCCGCCACGAACGGCACCTCAGTGGAGGTCGCGTTCTGCGTGGACTCCAGCAAGTTCTATGGCAAGGAGATCAAGACCGGGAAGGTCCTCAAGACCGAGCCCAGCATCGAGGACTACGACCACTTCAGAATCATCATGTTGAAGGTTCCCACGGGTGAGGACCTGTGGCAGGCGTCCAAGGTGTATGTCGAGATGAAGGCGACGAAGTGCCGGTGAAGGGGCAACTTCGCACCGAGAGCCGGAAGCGAAATGAGTACAGGCGCCGCCCCGCTGGTCAAGCCCTCCATCACCGGGATGAGCCGCACAGGCCGGCACCGCAGCACTGTGCCAAGCGGCCTGCGACAACAGCGGAGACCTCTGAGGATCCCCTTCGACACTCTGACGCTCCAGAAGCAACCCGCACACAGGTCCTCTCCGGTCTGCGTACTTACATTCACAAGTACATGCACTCTGAGACCGGGGCGGCCTGGTGTGTCTCCTGGTGCCCTCGATAGCGTCTATGCGTTGACTGAACCTTGTCTCACGGGGAGCCCTTCTTGAAGCGCCGCGCCTTGCCCCTTGCAACCGTGCTCGCCGCTGCCGCAGCCCTCCTGTTGACGGCCTGTGGCAGCGGGAGCGACAAGCCCAAGGACGACGACCAGATCGCCGGTGCTGACACCGGCGACACGAAGACGTCCGCCTCGCCCAGCGCCTCCGATTCCGTCGATCGCCCCGACCTGTCGCTTCCCAGTGATGTCAAGGAAGCCTTCGAGGGCTGGAAAACGGGGGACGAGGTCAAGGACGCCGTCCTCGCGGATGCCGGCCGGTCCATGACGGCCGTCAACAGGGCCATCACGGACGGCGAACCCGACTCCGCAGCTCTGGAGTTCTACTACGAAGGGGAGGCACTCGTCGGTGCCGCGAAGTGGGTGCAGACCTTCGTGGACCACGACGCCACCATCACCGGCACCACGCGCTACTACTCCCCGACTGTCAGCCTGTCCGGCAAGAAAACGGCAGCAGTCACCCTCTGCGCGGACGAGAGCAAGGCATTCAACAAGTTCCGCAAGACGGGCAAGGTCGATCGCAGCGCGCCCTCGGACGATTCATACGTGTACTACCTGAGCCGCTTGAAGCTCAACGACATGGGTGTCTGGGTGACCACGGAGGCTCACTCGCAGCGTGGGAGCACAAAGTGCACACCGTGAGGGCGGGCAGGACGGTGGTTCTGGTTCTGGCGCTGTCCGTCGGCACCCTCGTGGCAACCGGCACGGCGCACGCGGGCACCGGCTTCGGAGGTTCCCGCGGTGGTGAGACCGACGCGAGCGGCGGCGCCAAAGACCGGACGATCACTTCGCAAGTCACCTTCAACACGTCCAGAAACGGCTCGGGCGAGTCGACGGGCACGCCGGCCCCTGTGGGTACCTACGATCCGCCCGGTTGCTGGTACGAACCGCTCTGGACTCCTGAGGAGTACGAGAAGGAGTTCAAGAAGCGCTGGAACGTGGGGCACTTCAGTGGTGCCGGTGAGGCTTACGCCGGTGAAACCGCCCGCTATGTCGACGGAAAGCCCTACAAGGACTTCAACAAGGACAAGTCGGGGGAGGGCATGTTCTGGGGCGCCGTGTACGACTGGGACCGCCTTGAGGGTGACGACTATCTGGCTTGCGGCGAGGCCGACTTCTGGGTCGACAACGGTGACGAACCGCCCGTGGAGAACGCCATCGACGCGGAGACCCTGGCCCAGCTCGCCTACAACGAGATCAAGGTTCCCGACACCGAGGTCACACTCCGGCCGGAGGACGTCACCAAAGTGAACCTTCCGACGTGGGCCTGGCTGGACAAGACCGACTTCCACGAGGTGTCCGTCACCGCGACCCTGGACGTCGGCGGCTGGAACCTCTCCTCGACCACCACGGCTAAACCCGTCTCTTTGAAACTGGAACCGGGCACCAAGGACGCCACGCTGTTCCCCGCCTCCGGTGAGTGCGCCATCAACGACGACGGTTCCATCGGCGCGCCGTACGCCAAGGGCAAGGCCGACGAGGACCCGCCGTGCGGAATCACGTATCTACGTGCGTCCGGCGGGGAGCCCTATGAGTTGCAGGCCACTGTGACCTGGGAGATCACCTGGGAGAGCACCACCGGGGAGAGCGGCACCCTCCCCGACGGCACATTCGGCAACGACCAGGACGTGACTGTTCAAGAAATCCAAGCCATCAACCGTTGACGATCCGCTGATCGCACCGATCTCGTGCCACCCCGCGGCTACCGCAGCTCACGCCCACCTCGAAGAATGGGCAATCACGTGGTGCGGGTTCCTCGTAGGCCCCACCGGTCCCGCTGAGCGGCACCTGCGGGAATGAGGGCCATATGCACCGGATCGTGGTAACAATCTTCACCCAGCCGTCGGCGCACGGCCGGATCCAGGTCAACCGCGACGGACCACTCATCGCCGAGTACGACGAGCTGGTCCCCAGGCGCATGGTGGAGATCACCGAGGACGCCTGACGGGCGGCGAAGTTCGAATACCGGACCCGCGTCGTCCTGGAACGTGTCCTAGACGGCGTGAAGGACATGAAGGAGGAAACCGGTGCACAGGCCGGTGAGTAGGTACCGCATCGCAGGCTCCGCGCTGACCCTGCTCGCGCTGGCCGGTTGCGGATCGTCCTCCAGCGGGGGCGACGGGACACCGACGACGGCTACCGCGACCACGCAGGCGGCAGCCGAGGACAAGGGCCCGGTGTGTGTCGGCGAGGCGCCACAGGACGGACTGCACGTCCTGCGCGGTGGCGGTTTCCGGCTGCCGGGCGGTGAAGGCGTGCAATATGCCGAGGCAGAGGCCGACGGCACGACACGCAAGGCGACCCTGCGTGAGGGTGACCGGTACGAGTCCGGCCAGCACCAGTGGACGGTCGGGCCCGGTGGGCAGGTGACCGTCTCCGGCCATGCCTACACCGTCCGGCAGATCTGCTCCTACCGCGTCGTACTCGAACCGAAGGCCACCGCGGACAAGGCTGCGCTCGCCGCAGTACCCAAGTCCCTGGAGGCAGTCGGCGGTTCCGCGGACGCTCCCTTGTGCTTCACGACCAACCCTGACGTTCTTGCTGCCGCCGCGGCCGGTTTCCCGGCCAAGGGCGAAAAGCTGTCCCTCGTCGGCAACGGTGGAGTCCAGCGCTTCCCCACGGGCCTGTCCCTCACCGTTTCGTACCTCGACACCGACGCGGGAACAGCCGGGATCGCAGCGAACTGCGCGGCGATCCCGGTCGCCGCGTATGAGAACATGCGCGTCGGCGATCCGGTGGAGTTCGCGGGGATCGTGTTCAAGGTGTCGGCGCTCACGGAGACGGCGGTGACGCTCACCCGCTCCAGCTCATAGCCCCGACTGGGATCGAACCGCCCACCACAGCCATGGAGACTCACTGGTGTTCAACAAGAACACGAACGAGCTGGCTGTTTCCGCCATTCCCTGTTCCGACGCCACGGCATACGTCACTACGGGGTGCGTGATGCTCAGGGGGAGCTCGTGGAAACGGTTCGTCGCCTCGCTCCCCTCAGACACGCGCTGAAGCCGACGTGGCGCATCGACCAGCCGGGGCTGTCCGGAGATCGTCAGCAGTGCCAAGTGGGCCGAAGGCGGACACAAGGAATTCGTACAGCGCGGCGTCAGTGAACTTTTGTCGGGCGTTTTCCAGGAATTCGCTGACATGAATGCAGAGGTCGGTGGCCCTGATAAGCCTGCTTCCGAGCAGCAGGGAGCCTCACCCCCCGGCCAGGCGTCAGAGCTGACCGCCGTATTGTTTCGGCGCATGTGGTCAGGAGAGCAGCCGCTGGGGGGCGGGCAGAGCCCGCAGCAGCCCCCGGCCGGACAGCAAGCGAACCCGTACCAGCAGCTCCAGCCGTGGAACGTGCCGACGCAGCCGGCCGGCATGCCACCGCCTCCACCGACAGGCGGCGGCCGAAACCGTACCAAGCTCATCGCCGTCATGGCAGCAGCAGCCGTCGTGGTCGCTGCGGTGGTGACCGGTTACGCCCTGCTCGGCGGCAGCAAGGACAACGAAGCGGGCCCGGGGCCCACCAAGTCCGTTTCGTCCCAGGATAGTTCTGGTGACCCTCAGCGCACGGACACCGAAACCGCCACGGTCGAGGGCTGGAAGACCGTGGTGAACCCGAGCGCGGGAATCGCGTTCGACGTCCCGCCGCAGTGGGCACCCGAGTCCACCGACTGGGTCACGTACGCCTCCGAGAACAACGACCCGGAGGACAAGCCGCTGATCGCGATGCGCGCCCCCGCCTTCCTCCAGGAAGAGTGGTGCAGCTCGGACGAGGACAGGGACGGCGATCTGGAGCACGCACCGCTGGCCGCGACGGGCTCCAGGCGCAACAGCGATGCCCGGAGTACCGAGGAAACAGCCGCCGCCGACCCGAAAACCTGGGTGTACGGGCGGTACACCCAACCCGACAAGACAAAGGTGAAGTCGGCCGCTGTTGAGCCGTTCACCACGAATTCCGGCATCGAAGGCGCTCTGGGCACCGCCTGGTCCGAAGGCGTGGAGAAAACGAAGAAGTGCGCAACGAACGGCAAAGCACTAACATTCGCCTTCAAGAACACCGAAGGCGACCTGGTCTCCTGGTCGTTCTTCGGGGCCAAGGGCGTGACCGACGAGGTACCGGACGCGACCGTGCGAAAAATCGCCGCCACCGTACGGCTCCACGAGGGTCCGTCAGGCTCGTGAACCCGTCTTCGGACCGTCCTGCCGAGGTCGGGCACAACACGTGATAGCGCCCATGGACGCCATCCCGCTCGCGCGGTCAGGGCATGGGATTCGACTCGACCACCGCTTCCCCACACCGCCTTCACAGAAGGCGGTGTGAAAGAGCGTTTTGTCCCGTCGGGGGTGTTTGGTAGGTCGCGCGGTGTCAGCGAGTTAGAGCTCATCTCATTTGGTGAGTCTGCGGTAGCAGATGAGGGTGCAGGCGATGCTGGTGAAGGCGAGGAAGTGGTCGGCCTTGCGCTCGTAGCGG